>JAHDND010000166.1 GCA_018435665.1 Candidatus Thiosymbion sp.
CGCACCTCCGCCGAGGGGGAATAGACCCGCAGGTACTCGGTGGGCAGGTTGAAGCGGGCGCCGTCGTCAAAGGCGATCTCCAGCACCCGGGATTGCTGGTGGAGTTGAATATCGGTCGGGAGGGGGTGGGATTCCATGGGTCGGGGCTCGGGCTCATCGGGCGTCGTTGGCAGATGGGGCGGCCCCGTGGGAAGATCAAGACTGGGCGGTGCCGGGCGCCATCTCCTGCACCAGTATCCAGGGCCGGATGACCAGGGTCCAGAGGTGGGCGTCGGCCTCCAGCCAGGCCCGCGCCTGCTCATCGGTAGCCAGGGCCGCCTGGCCGCTGTCCAGCCAGGCGCGGAACAGATCGGCCCGATCCCCGGACATGGCCAGGCCGACTTCGAGCAGGTCCAGGCCCGGGGCCACCCACACCACCACCCCTTGGGCGAAGAAGCGTTGCAGTTCCCGCCAGGGGGCGGTTGCGGTCTCGCCGAGGAGCTTGGCGCGCCGGAGTTCCTCCGCCTCCGTGGCCTTGCCCCCCGCCCCGCGGCCACTGACAGGGCCGCCCTCCCTCTCGCCCATGCCGGCCTCAGGCCCGATGGCGCAGGAAATAGTCCAGCAGGGCCGTGGTGGAGGCATCGTGCCCCTCCCCGACCTCGCCCGCTTCCATCTCGCCCAGGATGACGCCGGCAAGCTGTTTGCCCAGCTCGACCCCCCACTGGTCGAAGGAGTTTAGGCCCCAGATGACGCCCTGGACGAAGATGCGGTGCTCGTAGAGGGCGATCAGTGCCCCCAGGGCGCGGGGGTCGAACTGCTCCGCCAGGATGGTGGTCGTGGGCCGGTTGCCGGGGAAGGTGCGATGGGGCACCAGGGCCGCGATCCGCTCCGGGGGCAGCCCCGCCACTTCCATCTCCTCGCGGGCCTCCGCCGCGGTGCGCCCGCGCATCAGGGCCTCGGTCTGGGCAAAGAAGTTGGCCATCAGCTTGGCCTGATGATCGCCGATGGGGTTGTGGCTGCGGACGGCGGCGATGAAGTCCGCCGGGATCAGTTGGGTGCCCTGGTGGATGAGCTGGAAGAAGGCATGCTGACCATCGGTCCCCGGCTCGCCCCACACCACGGGGCCGGTGGTGTAACTGACCGGCGACCCCTCGCGGGTCACCCCCTTGCCGTTGCTCTCCATGTCTGCCTGCTGGAGATAGGCCGGCAGGTACTTGAGATACTGATCGTAGGGCAGGACCGCATGGGTCCTAGCCCCGGCGAAGTTGGCGTACCAGACGCCAAGCAGGGCGAGGATGACCGGCACATTGTCCTTGAGGGGCGCGGACTGGAAGTGGTCGTCCATGGCATGGGCCCCCTCCAGCAGCTGACGGAAGCGGTCCATGCCCACCGCCAAGGCGATGGGCACC
>JAHDND010000140.1 GCA_018435665.1 Candidatus Thiosymbion sp.
CGCTATAGCGCTAAGGTGAGCCGCCAGGTCCTGCGCTTCTTCAAACATTGCTTTCTCAAACCTGCCTCGCCAGGGCTCTACGAACGCGAGCTAGGGCCAATGTTGAAGGCTTACCTATGACGTTAACCGGACACCGTTGATGCCTGAGATGACACGGCAGGGCGGTAGCGTGCCTGCCGGGGGGAGGGCGTTAGAAGCGGCATCATGAGCATCAGTAGTACCCGTAGCATGAGCACCCAAGGCACCTCACTGCGCTTCGAGCGTAACACCAGCGCGTACTTTCGGGTCTTGCGGCTGCTGGAGGTGAACCCGGTCCGCACGCAGCGCGAGCTGGCGGAGGAGCTGGGCGTCAGCGTCGGGACGGTCAACAAGCTGCTCAAGACCCTGGTGGACAATCGGCACCTCCAGCCGGTTGACACCACGAATCCTGAACGCATGGGCAAAAAGTGCGCCTACCCACTGACCCCGGCAGGCATCCAGCACCGCCTGGCCCTGACCCGGGACTACCTGGAGCTCAAAACCAAGGAATATGAAGCCCTGCACGCCGAGCTCGCCAGCCTGCACGCCGAGCTGAGAGAGGGCGACGGCCGCGTCCAGCCGACCAGCCCCCACCAGACGGGCACCCATTGCCTGGAAGCGGGCCACCCGGCTGGCCACCCGCTGGCCTAACCCCCTCTCCCCAACCCTCCCCCACGAGGGGGGAGGGAGTCACTGACGGACCACCCCTCAAACTTCCCCATGGACCACCCCTTGGATCTCAGCCACCTCACCGCCCCGGACGCCCCGCTGGCCATCATTGGCCTCGGCTACGTCGGCCTGCCCCTGGCCGTCGAATTTGGCAAACATCGCCCGGTGATCGGCTTCGACATCAAGCCCGAGCGCATCGCCGAGCTCCAGGCCGGCCGCGACAGCACCCGCGAGACCACCCCCGCGGAACTGGCCGCCGCCCGGCACCTGACCGTCACCAGCGACCCGGAGGCCCTGCGCCCCTGCCGCATCTTCATCGTCACCGTCCCCACCCCGGTGGATGAATACAAGCGCCCCGACCTCACCCCCCTGCTCAAGGCCTCCGCCACCGTCGGCCAGGTCCTCAAGCCTGGCGATCTGGTGATTTACGAATCCACCGTCTATCCCGGCTGCACCGAGGAAGACTGTGCCCCCGTCCTGGAGAAGATGTCGGGGTTGAGGTACTTTGCCTCCCCCTCTCCCCAGCCCTCCCCCACCCGGGGGGAGGGAGTATTGCTCCCCTCCCCCCTCGCGGGGGAGGGGCCGGGGGAGAGGGGGGTCTTCCACCTCGGCTACAGCCCCGAGCGCATCAACCCCGGCGACCCGCACCACCGCCTCACCACCATTAAAAAGGTCACCAGCGGCTCCAGCCCGGAAATCGCCGCCATCGTCGACGCCCTCTACCGCCAGATCATTACCGCCGGCACCCACCGCGCCAGCAGCATCCGCGTCGCCGAGGCGGCCAAGGTCATCGAGAACACCCAGCGCGACCTCAACATCGCCCTGATGAACGAACTGGCGCTGATCTTCGGCAAGCTCGGCATCGACACCCTGGAAGTGCTGGAAGCCGCCGGCAGCAAATGGAACTTCCTGCCCTTCCGCCCCGGCCTGGTCGGCGGCCACTGCATTGGCGTCGACCCCTACTACCTCACCCACAAGGCCATCGCCATTGGCTACCACCCCGAGGTCATCCTCGCCGGCCGGCGCATCAACGACCGCATGGGCGCCCATGTGGCGGAGACGGTGGTCAAGCTCATGCTGCAAAGCGGCATCGGCGTGTGCAACAGCCGGGTCCTGATCCTCGGCCTGGCCTTCAAGGAAAACTGCCCCGACCTGCGCAACACCCGGGTGGTGGACATCATCGACGCCCTGCGCGAATACAGCATCCGCGTCGATGTATACGATCCCTGGATCGACCGCGCCGAGGCCCAGCACGAATATGGGCTGCACTGCCTGGCGGCGCTGCCGCGGGTCGCTCCCCCTCTCCCCAACCCTCCCCCACCAGGGGGGAGGGGGCAAGAGGCAGCGTCGCCCAGCCAGGCAAGCGGGCCAGAGGCTGCGCCGGGGGAGAACGTGAGCACCGGCCCCTACGACGCCCTCATTCTCGCCGTCGCCCACCGCGAGTTCATCGACATGGGCGCCGCCGGGCTGCGCGCCCTGGGCAAACCAAAATCCGTCCTCTACGACGTTAAGGCCGTCCTGCCCGCGGACCAGGTGGATGGGCGGCTCTGATCGCACCAGAAGCCACACACCCATCCAACCGCTGGCAGCAACCCATTCGAGCGTAGCACCCGTCAATGACCCTGCGGACCGATGACAGCTTCAATCGTCATCATCCCTGTTCATCCGTGCCCATCCGTGGCTTGAAAGCATGACCCCCATCACCCACCGCAAAATCCGTCTGGCCCTCATCGGTTGCGGGCGCATCGCCGCCAACCACTTTGGCGCCATCGCCAAGCACGCGGAAGACATCGAACTGGTGGCGGTCTGCGACACCAACCCGGCGGTCCTCAAGCAGCACGCCGACACCCACAGCGTCCCCGGCTATACCCACCTGCCGGAACTGCTGACCACCGTCCAGCCCGACCTGGTCGCCCTCTGCACCCCCAGCGGGCTGCACCCGGAGCAAACTATCTGCGCCGCCCGCCACGGCGTCCACGTCATGACCGAAAAGCCCATGGCCACCCGCTGGCAGGATGGCGTGCGCATGGTCAAGGCCTGCGACGAGGCCGGCGTCCACCTCTTCGTCGTCAAACAAAACCGCCGCAACGCCACCCTCCAGCTCCTCAAACGCGCGGTCGAGGAAAAGCGCTTCGGCCGCATCCACCTGGTGCATCTCAACGTCTTCTGGACCCGCCCCCAGGCCTACTACGACCAAGCCCGCTGGCGCGGCACCTGGGAGTTCGACGGCGGCGCCTTCATGAACCAGGCCAGCCACTACGTCGACCTGCTCGACTGGCTCATCGGCCCGGTGGATAAGGTCCAGGCCATGGTCAGCACCACCCGCGACATCGAGGTCGAGGACACCGGCGTCCTCAACGTCCGCTGGCGCAACGGCGCCCTCGGCTCCATGAGCGTCACCATGCTCACCTACCCCAAGAACCTGGAAGGCAGCATCACCATCCTCGGCGAGACCGGCAGCGTCCGCGTCGGTGGCGTCGCCGTCAACGACATCCAGCTTTGGGACTTCGCCGAGCCCCGCGACTACGACGCCCAGGTCAAGGCCGCCAACTACGAAACCACCAGCGTCTATGGCTTCGGCCATCCGCTTTACTATAAGAACGTCATCGACAGCCTGCGCGGCCTGGCCGAGCCCGAGACCGACGGCCGCGAGGGCCTCAAATCCCTCGAACTGCTCATCGCCGCCTACCTCTCCGCCCGCGACGGCCGCACCGTGTCCCTGCCCCTGGAATACTAATCGGCCGCCCCCTCTCCCCCGGCCCCTCCCCCACCGGGGGGGAGGGGAGGAAGAGGGGCTCAGCCTCAGCGCTTGCCTGACACCCAACCCATGACCACCACCATCCACCCCACCGCCATCGTCGACGAAGGCGCCCAAATCGGGCAGGGCACCCGCATCTGGCACTGGGTCCACATCTGCTCCGGCGCCCGCATCGGCGAACGCTGCTCCTTTGGCCAAAACGTCTTCGTCGGCAACGACGTAGTCATCGGTGACAACTGCAAGGTGCAGAACAACGTCAGCCTTTACGACGCCGTCACCCTGGAAGACGACGTCTTCTGCGGCCCGAGCATGGTCTTCACCAACGTCCACAACCCCCGCGCCGCCGTCATCCGCAAGGACGAGTACCGCCGCACGCTGGTCAAGCGCGGCGCCACCATCGGCGCCAACGCCACCCTCGTCTGCGGCGTCACCCTCGGCGAATACGCCTTCATCGCCGCTGGCGCCGTCATCACCAAGGACGTCAAACCCTACGCCCTCATGGCCGGCGTCCCCGCCCGCCAGATCGGCTGGATGAGCCAGCATGGCGAACGCCTAGACCTGCCACTGACCGGGCAGGGCAGCGCCCGCTGTCCCCACACCGGCATAACCTATATCCTGCACGGCGAACAGGTCAGAACCGGAGACTAACTCCATGCAAGTCGAAGCCATCTATGACCACGGCAAGTTGGAATTCATCGCGCCTGTCCGCCTGAAAGCGGAAAGGCTCAAGGTTGTGGTCACCGTGCCGGACAATGAAATCGAGATCGACACGGCCTACAACCTACCGCCAGCGGTGCTCGACCGCGCCAAGGCCCTGCTGGCGCGGATGGCAGACATCAAAAATGCGCCCCTGCCACCGGATGACGATCTGCCGGAATTGACGGCAAAACAACGAGAGCGAATCGAAGCCTTGAGTCTGCGCGACGAAATCAAAGGGCTGCGGTCATCATGAATTTGCTCATTGACGTCAACGTTGTCATCGACATCTGCACACAGCGAAAACCCCACGCCGAACCCAGCGCCATCGCCCTTGAGATCGCCAAGCTCAATCACGTGCGCCTATGGCTGTACGCTGGATCGACGCAAACGCTGGAGTACAACCTCTACCGCCACCTGCGGCAAGAGAACCTGGAGGCAGGCAGACCGCTGACGAACGCGGCTGTCCTGGCAAACGCCAGACGCCTGCTGAGCGAATTCGTCAAAGACAAACAGTGGCTCGCCGCCCTAGCCGCGGAAGGTCCGGTTTTCGACACCCAAGACCCTGAGGACGCGCAACTCATCCGCGCCATCGAGCGCTTTCCTCTTGGTCACATCAGGCTGCTGACCCGCGACGAACGCCTGCTGACCGAATACCCCGACCAAACCATCAGCCCCGATGCCTATTGCAAGCTCGGTCAACCCGATCAGAGGCTCGACTTCATCGACCTCAAGACCCAGCAAGACGCCATCCGCCCCGCGCTTGAGCAGCAGATCCACCGCGTCCTCCACCACGGCCACTACATCCTCGGCCCCGAGGTGCGGGAACTGGAAGCGCGCCTGGCCGCCTACACCGGCGCCCGTCACTGCATCACCGTCGCCAGCGGCACCGAGGCCCTGCTCATCAGCCTGATGGCCCTCGGCATCGGCCCCGGGGACGAGGTCATCACCACCCCCTTCACCTTCGTCGCCACCGCCGAGGTCATCTGCCTGGTCGGCGCCACCCCGGTATTCGTCGACATCGAGCCCGACACCTGCAACCTTGACGCCCGCCTCATCGAAGCCAAGCTCAGCCCCCGCACCAAGGCCATCATGCCTGTCAGCCTCTACGGCCAGCCGGCGGACCTGGACGCCATCAACGCCATCGCCGCCCGCCACGGCCTGCCGGTGATCGAAGACGCCGCCCAGAGCTTCGGCGCCACCTATAAGGGCCGCCAGAGCGGCAACCTCAGCACCCTCGGCTGCACCAGCTTCTTCCCCAGCAAACCCCTGGGCTGCTATGGCGACGGCGGCGCCATCTTCACCAGTGACGACGCCCTGGCCCAAGCCTGCCGCGAAATCCGCGTCCACGGCCAAAGCCAACGCTACGTCCACACCCGCATCGGCGTCGGCGGGCGCATGGACACCCTGCAATGCGCCATCGTCCTCGCCAAACTCGACCGCTTCGACCACGAGATCGCCCAGCGCCAAACCGTCGCCCGCCGCTACCATGCGCTCTTGGCCCCCCAGGAAGCGTCCCGCGCCAAGCCGCCAAGCCGCCAAGCAGACCCCCCTACTCAAAACTCTCTTTGCGCCTTGGCGCCTTTGCGCGAAACCTTCCAACTCCTCCCCTGGCCCCAACCCGACCGCACCAGCGTCTTCGCCCAATACACCCTGCGCGTCCCGGACCGCGCCGCCCTCCAGGCCCGGCTGCACGCCGCCGGCATCCCCACCGCCGTCCACTACCCGGTGCCCCTCAACGAACAGCCAGCCTACGCCCACCTCTGCTGCCCGGACTGTACCCCGGTCGCCCGGCAAATGGCCCGCGAGGTGATGAGCTTGCCCATGCACCCGGACCTGAGCGCGGCCGACCAGGACCGCATCGTCACTGCCATCACTGCGGTCCCCATTTAACCCAGCATACGCTTCTTGGCATCCAATAATCTGTACCCATCCGTGGCGCACCCCTATACCCCCATAAACGCGATGGCGACCTCCGCACAACCTAATGTGGCCCTCGTCACCGGCACGCTCGGCCTGGCGATCTTTGCCTGGAGCGCCCTCTTCGTCTGGCAGGGGCTCGACTTCACCGACATGGGTTTCCTGCTGGTAACCTATCAGCAGTTCTACAGCGCGCCCGAGACCAACGTACATTTCCTGCTCAATTGGCTCACCGCCTTCATCGGCCACTGGATGGGTGAATCCTGCGGTGGCAGTGTCGTCATCTACAAGTTCGGCGCGTCCGTCATCCTGGCGGTGACCGGCATGGTCGCCTACCTCGGTCTCTCCGCCGAGCTGGGCCGACGCTGGATGCTGGCCGTTTTCATCTTCGTCACCTTCCTCTTCGCCACCAAGACCAGCGCTAACTGGATCAGCTACAACAACCTAACCGCCCTGTTCTACGTCCTTGGCGGCGTGCTGCTCTTTACGGGCTTGCGCCGCAATCGCCGCGCCTGGGTCCTGCTCGCCGGCGTCATCCTGGGCGCCAACCTCTTTATCCGCTTTCCGAATTTGCTTGGCATCGGCTTGGTGCTCGCCGTCGTCCTGCACGGCATACTGCAACACTGGAGTCCGGCCAAGACCCTCGGTTGGTCCGCCCACTTTCTGCTCGGCTGGGTCCTCGGTATCGCCGCCATCGCGCTGCTCATCGTCGCGCATGGCCATGTCGACTATTACCTCCAGAGCCTCAGCGGTATCTTTGGCAAGGCCGTCGACGAGGGCTCGACGCACTCGGGCGCCATGCTGATCAAACTCTTCCTACGCGATCACGTCTACGCCTTTGCGCTCGCCGCCCTGGTCGTTGTGGCCGGCATCCTCATCCTGCGTTTCACCGCGGCGCGCTCGCGCCCAGTGCGAGTGGCCGTCGTCCTTGTCTCGGCGCTCATCCTGGCCCTTGCCTTTCAGCCGCTGGAAAGCTGGAAATGGGCCGTCCCCGGACTGCTTTACATCGGCCTGCTGTGGGTCGCCTGGCAGGAATGGCGCGAACGCCCCGCGCTGGTCGTCCTGGCCTTCATCGCCCTGGCAATCCTCGTCGTCGCCCCCCTGGGCTCCAATAACGGCATGCGTAATGCAACCTACGGCTACTGGCTGGCCTTGCCGCTTCTGCTGACCTGGCTCTGGCAGCGCACGGCGGACGTGCTGCCGGCCTTGCCTCTGGTATCAAGCCCAGCGGCAGGCCGGCTCGCGGCCGGCACGCTCGCGATTGCGCTTACCGGGTTCAGCCTGGTCACGGCCTGGTTCTACACCTACCGCGACAGTCCCAACCGGTTGGAATTGACACACCCGGTCAACCACCCTCTGCTGAAAGGCACTTACACCACCGAGGCACGCGCGCGGGTGGTCGCGGCATTGCTCGCCGAGCTACCCAAATGGGTTCAGCCGGGCGACACCATCCTGGCCTATCCGGACCTGCCCACGGTGCATTACCTCACCAAGACCACGACCTGGATGCAGAATCCTTGGCCCATTCTGCAACGCGGTCCGACACTCACGGCCCAGCTCAGCAGCGGCAGCGTCAGCCCAGCAGCGCTGCCCATCGTGGTACGCTCCATCGGCGTCACCCATAGCTTCACTTGGCCGATTGACTCACCGCGCGACGAAAGCCCGGACCGCGAAGCCGCCTGGCAGACCTTCGACCAATTTGTCCAGCATCAGCCCTACAAGCAGGTCTGGGCCAACGACTTCTTCGAGATCTTCGTGCCGCGCTAAGGATTCAGCCACATGGACAAGTTCTACACCCTCGCCAACGACGGCATCCATGAGCCCACCACCCCCGTCCACCACCGCGATGACGAATACCCCGAGGATGGCTTCACCACCCTCTGGGCCATGCAGGAGCGTCACTTCTGGTATCGCGGCCGGCACCGGTTTCTGCTCCATGCCCTCGACCGCCATCGCCCGCGCCGCAGCGGACCTGTGGCGGCCGTGGACCTCGGGGGGGGGTAGGCGGATGGGTGCGCTACCTCGCCGACCGGAGGCCCGGGCCGTACCAGCCACTGGCCCTGGCCGACTCCTCGCGCACGGCGCTGCGCATGGCCGGCGGCGTGCTGCCCGCGGGCGTCGAGCGCTACCAGATCGACCTGATGAACCTGGGCTGGCGCGATCACTGGGATGTCGCCTTCCTGCTGGACGTGATCGAGCACCTGCCCGACGACTTGGAGGCCCTGCGTCAGGCGCGCGCCGCGCTCAAGCCCGGCGGGCTGCTGTTCGTCACCACCCCGGCCTTCCAACAGTTCTGGAGCTACAACGATGAGCTGGCGCATCACCTGCGCCGCTACACCCGCGCCGACTTCGCGCGCCTCGGCGAGCAGGCCGGCCTGCAACTCTGTGACGCACGCTACTTCATGTTCCTGCTTAGCCCGCTCTACTGGCTGGCGCGGCAGGGGAAAGGGATCGAGGGCATGACCGAATCACAGAAACTGGCGCTCGTGCACAAGACCCACCAGGTCCCACCCGTGCTGATCAATCTGCCCTTGACCGTGATCTTCGCGGCCGAGACGCCCTTGGGACATTGGCTGCGCTTTCCCTGGGGCACATCCTTGCTCGGGGTGTTTCGGAAATAATACCTGTGACGTGGCTGCGAATGCCTGTACACATTTCTCTGCCTGTGGAACCCAAGATATTGTGATTGGTGTTGAATGTCCCGAAAATAAGTGGCCAGGGGAAATAATGGCTGTTGATATATCTGTCGTTATTCCGGTCTATCGCGCCCAACATACTCTGCGGGAACTCTATCAAAGGCTAGTTCAGTCCTTGAGTGAAATCGCCCCCAGTTTCGAGATCATTTTTGTCGAAGATAATGGTGGTGATAACTCATGGGAATTAATTAGTGAAATCGCGGCAAAAGATAAAAGAGTACGCGGAATACGTCTAAGTCGTAATTTTGGCCAGCATGCGGCCACGATCTGCGGATTCGAACATGCGCGGGGTGATTGGGTCGCTACACTCGACGATGATCTTGAGCAGCCACCGGAATATTTATCTGATCTCTACAGTAAAGCACAGGAAGGTTACGATCTCGTCTATGGTATATATCCTGCGCGCACCCATAAGTCATGGCGTAATGTGACTTCTGAAGTCGCACGTTGGTTGTTCAATAAAGCCATTCCCTCATTGAACCATGCATATACAAGTTATCGTCTTATTCGGGGTGGAATTGCCCGTGGCCTGACGAAATTTGATTCGCCATATCCATTTGTTGATGGCTACTTGTCTTGGCTTACTAACCGCTACGCCACCGTTGATGTGGATCATGGCGAAAGAGCGCACGGCACAAGTAACTACAATTTTCGTAAATTACTGACTCATACTATCAATATCTTCGTTACGTTTTCTGACCTTCCTCTCAGGCTTGCATCATGGGTTGGCTTGTTGTTCTTCCTTTTGGGGATTGGCTGGTTTAGCGCTATTGTGCTAGGGAGACACTGATTTATTCCAACCTCATGGATTGTATGTGATAAAATATTGCCCATGCTATCTCCGACCGCGAGTCGCCCCATGTCCAAGCAGATCTCCTTTGCCCAAGCCGAGTATGACGCCAAGCGCAAGATCAC
>JAHDND010000146.1 GCA_018435665.1 Candidatus Thiosymbion sp.
GCCGATCCCGATCACGCCGCGAGGCGGGTATCGGGAAGGCACCAGAAACGAATCGGGTTTACCCTGTGCGCTTCCCAGACAAAACGTGCGGCGTGCCGGCTCGGGGCCGGCGCCAGTTGGCAACGGGCTTGTGACAGGGGCGGATCGCGGATCGGATTGAGCTCTGTAAATTGCGGGGACGTCCCGACCAGTCAAAGCGCGCGGGATGCGCAAGCGCCCAGCGCCGCCTTGGCGGTTGAGCCATGCGGACGGCGGAGCAGAACGGGCTGCGAAATAGCTCCCAGTTGGCCTCTGCGGTCTATGGACGTCCCCTGACATGGGTTATGATTCTCCGGTGATGCGCTTTGGATCAAACGCGGTTTTTTGGAGCATCATGAAGTAGACAGAGCGGGCGATCTTGGCGGCGAGTATGCCGTTGACCAGACGCTTGTTGCCTTTTCGCTTTTCGAGACGCGCGGCGAATCGGGCTATGTCCGGATGAGACCGTTTGGCGAGGATGGCGGCCTCGATGAAGGCCCACTTCAGATAGGGGTTGCCCATCTTGGATCCACGCGAGCCAAGGGTCTTGCCGCCGCTTTCCTCCATGCCCTTGGCGAGGCGGGCGTAGCTGACATAGTTGCGCACACCCGTGAAGCGTTGCACGTCAATAGTCTCGTAGAGGATGGTCATGGCCAGCACCTCGCCGATACCGGGGACGGTGCGCAAGATGCTGAAGTCGAGGGTATCCTTGGTGGAGGCATGGCCGACCAGTCGTTGCTCCATCAGGGCGATCTGACGGTTATAGTGCTCGACGGTGGCTACGTTGGCCTCGGCGATGGCTTGCTCGAACGGGTCGTCGTAGGCGTCGCGAACGGCTGCGCACCACTTCTTTCGGGATCGGGAGTGGATGTTGGGGGTGGGCAGGCCGTGGGCCATCAGGTCGATCATGCTGAAGCCAAGCAGGCGACTTCGGTTGCGTACAAAGGCTGTCCGGCGTCGCAAGAGGGCGCGAATGGGGCGGATGTTCCGGGGGCACACGTAGGCGGGGGGGATGCGGTTGGTCCGGAGGCAGTCGGCGAGTTCCTTGCTGTCGCGCTTGTCGTTTTTGTGCTTCTGGCCTTGGATGCTACGGAGGTAGAAGGCGTGGGCCATGATGTGGGGCAGCCCCTCATCCTCGCAGAAGTCAGCGAACCAGGCGCCCATGAAGCAGCTTTCGAAGGCCAGCGTCAGATCATGGCGATAGGGCTTGATCAGGCCCTTGAGGTGTTCGAGGTCATTGTTGCGGATGTTCTCGTGGACGAGCACTTTACCTGCACGGTCCATTACGCACAGGTA
>JAHDND010000164.1 GCA_018435665.1 Candidatus Thiosymbion sp.
CGCTATAGCGCTAAGGTGAGCCGCCAGGTCCTGCGCTTCTTCAAACATTGCTTTCTCAAACCTGCCTCGCCAGGGCTCTACGAACGCGAGCTAGGGCCAATGTTGAAGGCTTACCTATGACGTTAACCGGACACCGTTGCTTCTGCCATGCAGTATACCGGGTCGACCGGACGCTCTTGGACTTGCCAAATCCCCTTGGCGGTGGCCTCAGATGCAGTTTTTCAGCTATTGGATCGGCATAGCGGGAATCACCGCCTTTGCTGTGACGGCAGTGCTCGTTTTGGCGCCGAAAGGGATCGATCTCTTCAGCGCCATCGTGCTTGGCATTATCACGGCGGTCGGCGGCGGTACCATCAGGGATATGGTCTTGGATGTTCCGGTCTTCTGGGCTGCCGATCTGAATTACCTGTGGGTCGCCATCGGTGCGAGCCTGGTCACCTTCTTTGCTGAGTCGTTGTTCACGCGAAGAGAGATCTACCAACTCATGCTGTATATCGATGGCCTCGGTGCCGCCTTGTTTGCGATACAGACCATCGACAAGGCATGGGCTATGGACTTCGGTCGCCCGCTCGCCCCGATCATCCTGGGCATCGTCACGGCCATCGGTGGAGGCCTACTTCGAGATGTATTGTCAGGTCGCCAGACGCTCTTGATGACGCGCGAACTCTATGCCACGCCGGTGCTGATCGGATGCACGCTCTACGTTGCGCTACTGACCTGGGTCCCGGAGCATCAAGCTGCCGGTGCGCTCTGCTGTGTCGCTATCATCTTCGCGCTGCGTGCGGCAGCGATTCGCTGGGATTTGATCGTGCCTCAGTGGTTAATCACGAAGGCGAAGGCGGACTGAGGGCCACGTGGTCCGGCGCAACCCTACCCAAAAATCCCGCAGGCATACCCCACCGGAAAGCAATGCGCTTTGGAACAACGCAAGTGTGCGTTGTTCGGATCCGGGATCGCATCTGACCCTGGATTAAAGGTGATGCAATGAAGCGCTTGTTTCAGCGCGACAGCACCGACTTGTCGGGCGCTGTTGCATCCGCATCGAACAGCTCAGGGATCATCAGGTAGCTCGCGACAAAGAAGCACACGGCGCCGACGAAGGTCCATAGATTTGCATCCCAGTTCCAACCAGCGTCGGGTGGTGGCGGGAAGAACGCATAGATGGCCGAAACCTGGAAAGCGACGGAGCCGGCCAAGTTGATCATGACCACCCACCAAGCGACTTGGCGCGGTTCGAACGACCACCAACCGTGCGAGATTTCCATCAATGCCAAGTAACTGGCCGCAAGAAAACAGATGCTCCCAGCCAGATCGGGGGTCCAGATCAACACATCCTTCTCCACCCAACCGAGTCCCGCAAGGAGCGCATTTCCGGTATTGAGGTTGAACAACAAGGTGCCCGCAAACTGGATCAGACTGGAAAGATAACCGGCGTTGTGAGGTTTCCACGCGAACCAGCGCCAAGCCAGGCGTTGACCGTCCGGCCCCGTTCCCAGGTCGGCGATATCCCCGTTGAAAGCCTCCAGCAGTTGCAGACCGGCAGCAGCCGTAAAAAAAAACGAACCAATGAAGAATACGATTCCGATTGCGGATGCCGTGGTCATTCCCGGCTCCAGCAACTGTGACCAGTTGGTGGCAAAGCTGCCGTAGGCGAAGCAGGCGGACCCGATAAGAAACAACAGGGCAATCCACCAGGCCAAGCGCCGAGGTGCCCAGAGCCGGAACCAGGACGCTTGCGGCAGCGACAGGCGCAGCCGCACGCCAATGGGACTCAGGTGGAGCGGTTGCAGTTGCTTGCGGTAACGCCTTGACAGGAAAACCAGCTGATGACCGTCATCCCGAGTTTCGACAACGCGAGAAACAAACGGGTTGCGGATCGAGCGCCGATTAGCAGTCGTACTCATACGACGGGTGCCGGAACTGGTGCGGGGGAACCGAGCTTCTCATCGCCCATGGCATCTTCTGCGGCCGCGTATCCGGTGGCAAGCCCTGTTTCGATCTGCAATCTCGACAATGCCTTCCTCTTTATAATCAGCGGGAAGGAGAAAGCCGCGCACCGACTGTGCTCTCCGCCCCAGGTCGCCGTGCCGGCGGTTACCGTGCAGTTGAGACATGATACAGCGTCCTAATGATGGAAGCCCGATGCCTCTTTGCTCGTGAGCGACTCCTGAATCGGATGCGCTTCGATATGATCCAAGGCCGCCTTCATGTGATCGATGAGCAGCATACAGAGGTCGCGGCTCACGCCGTTGCGCACCAAGATCCTCTGGACCGCTTGGTCTTGACAATTCGACGGCAACGTATACGCCGGCACCTGCCAGCCGCGGACCCGGAGCCGATCGGCGAGATCGTACAAGGTGAAGCCCGGATCGGTGCCCTCCGCGAGCTTCCAAGCAACCGCCGGGATGCCGCGTGCCATGTCGCCGCCGAAGACGATCTCGAACGGCCCCATCGTCGCGATCTCCGCGGCCAGATATTCAGCGCTGCGATAGCAGGCGGTATGGACCTTACGGTAGCCCTCCCGTCCGAGGCGAAGGAAGTTATAGTACTGGCAGACGATCTGCCCGCCGGGCCGAGAAAAGTTCAGCGCGATGTCGCGCATGTTGCCGCCGAGATAGTTCACCCAGAACACCATACTCTCGGGCAGGTCCTGCTCTGCGCGCCACAGCACCCAACCCACACCGAGGGGGGCGAGGCCGAACTTATGCCCCGAAGCGTTGATCGAACGGACCCTCGGCAAACGAAAGTCCCACTCCAAGTCAGGTGCGCAGAAGGGGGCGAGGAAGCCGCCGCTGGCGCCGTCGACGTGGATCGGGATGTCGAGACCGCTCTTGGTCTGAAAGGCATCCAATGCGTCGCTGATCGCCTTTACCGGCTCGTACTCACCGGTGAAGGTCACGCCCAGTGTCGGCACGACGCCGATCGTATTCTCGTCGCAGCGGCTCAGGACCTCTTCGGGCGTCATCAAGAGTCGCCCCTTGTCCATCGGAATCTCGCGGTGTTCGATATCCCAGTAGCGGGTGAATTTGTGCCAGCAGATCTGGACGGGCCCGGTAATGAGATTCGGCTTTTCGGTGGGCTTGCCCTCGGCCCGGCGACGCATCTCCCAGCGGCGCTTCATGGCCAGCCCACCCAACATTGCGGCCTCGCTGGAGCCCGTGGTTGAGCATCCTACCGCCTGCTCGCCGGCAGGCGCATTCCAAAGATCGGCGAGCATCTTCACACAGCGCGATTCAATCTCGGCCGTCTGGGGATATTCGTCCTTGTCGATCATGTTCTTGTCGATACAGGCATCCATCAGCCGATGGATCTCGGGCTCTTCCCAAGTCTGGCAGAAGGTCGCGAGATTCTGACGCGAATTCCCGTCGAGCATCAGCTCGTCGCGGACCGCAGCATAAATCCGTCGCGGATCGCGCTCGATATCAGGGAAGGTCGACTTCGGGAGGCCCATCACGAACTCGCTGGCACCGTAGGTCTCGTCGTTGCTATTCTTTCCCTCGTCATACAGAGGATCCTGGTCGCTGCGACCCGTTTGCTTGCTCACGTTCTGTTTCGGCATCGTTGAATACTCCTCGACAATGGAAAAGGTGAAATTCGAACCCCCGTCAATCGATCGGCCGCTCTGCCGAACAATCGATCAAGTGGACCGCCAATCTCCTGCTTCAGTGCTGAAATTCTGTTCAGTCGGAGAGTTCTGTAAGCACGGCCGTTTGGTGAACGGGTGAATCAGAACATCAGCGTTGCGCGCAGCGACAACGCCCAGACGCTATCTCGTCCGGTGTTAGTAGCGGGATTGTGGATATACTGTACGTCCGGCGTCAACAGAATTCCCCCTAAGAACGCCCAGTTCCAGTATCCCTCCACGACCTGTTCGTCTCTTGTGCCCGGTGGGTTCACAGCTGAGCCTGCCGCTTCGGCATATCCGATTGCCAAGCCGATCTGGTCCAACGTGCTGCGACCGAGCGGATTATTCATTGCCCCGCCAATCGCGTAGGACGCCCGTATCGGCGTCGGGTAGCCCCAAACACCGTTTGCGCGACCGAAGATTGCCCAGGTGTCATTCAGGTTTTGGACGGCGTTGAACGACCACCCGGTGCTGCTGTTGGGCTGCTCCGGAACCTCGGGCACATCGTAGTAGGTGATCGCATATTGCGCGGTGCCGAGCCCGTAAAAATTTGGTGTCCATTGTGCGTATCCGAACCACGCGAGGTTTTCTTCGCCAAAACCAGTGGTTGTGATGTCCGCTCCGGTGATGTCGGTCGCATTCTGGAAGCCGCCGGCAAGCTGAACGGTAGTGGTGACGTTGACTTGCGTGTAGGCGCCAAGACCGGCGGTGGGGTAGGTCGAGCTGCCGTTCTGAGCGAACACGTAGTTGTTGAAGTTCTGCTGCTGATCGGCCAGATACGGGTTGCCGTCGAAGTTGTAGAACGGATACTGACCGATCGACAGCAGCAGCCTGTTGCCGGGCAGTGCATGAGTATAGGTCAGTTGCGGGAAGGAATCCTCCCCGTTTCCGGGAAAATCATTGATTGGTTTAATGATCCCGAGATTGTCGGCGATATCTGCCGCAGTCTGGCGCCACGGGTATCGCACCCAGGTGTAGGCCACCTGCAAGTAACCCGCACCAAACGTCTTACTGTCGAACATCTTCCAATCCAGGCCGGGCGTTGCCAGGATCTGCCCGGCCGTCCAGCCGCCGTCAGGCATGCCCCATTGCTGCAAATAGCTCACCGGCATACTCCATGAAAGGCCAGTGTCCTTCTTGATTGTGCTCTTGAAGCCTGAATAGGCGCTATAGGCGACGGTGAGGTCGCGGTTCAGCACTTCCCACCAGGTTGCTCGCTGGATGCGATCGTGCAGACGGCCGATCTTTTGGACCTTGGAGACGTCGGTCGTTCCCAACACCGGGATTTGCCAGTCATTGGCCCACGCGTGGGCGGGTGCCGCGGCGATTATCACCAGAATTCCGGAGGCGTGTCTTAGCATGACAAAATTCCTTAATCCATGATCGAGACACCCCGCACATCGTTGATCGTGATGCCGTTCTCGGAAGACGAAATCTGTGCCGCGATCGCGAGATATCGTTGACATCAAGGCAGCCAGATCCATGCGGCGGTGACCGCATCGGACGCTTTCTAGCGTCTGTCACCTAGCGACTCGATGTACGTACCCCGACCAAGCGTGCAAGAAACACGGCGACGAACATCGGGCCGACAACGGCCTCGATCATCGCGAATGACTTTGCCGGCGGGGTCAATGGAGTGATGTCACCAAAGCCGACGGTGGTCAAGGTAGAGAAGCTGAAATAGATCAGCTGACTCTCAGTCTGGGGGATGCCAACCGGGGCCTCATGGGCGAAAGAAAACGAGCCCGGTACAAGTATTTCCAGGAGGATGAACACGAGCGCAAAGCAGTAGCCGAGCAGAATGTAGACGCAAATGCCACCGTAAACCGTATCGTTGGTGGGTGATCCGCGGCGCTGGATGTAGAGGAAAAGGGCGCCTGCATTGAATCCGGTAAACAGCAGCGAGAATAGGATCGAGACCGGCGCCAGCGCCGAGGCTTGGAGCCAGAAAAAGATCCAGCGGGCGGCGAGTGCCGGCACCAAAAGCACGCAGCCGACAACGAGTAGTACCCGATTGTGGTACATCGAGGCCAGTCCGGCGAGCAGGACCGCTGATGCAGCGATGTTGCCCAGTACTTCCCCAATGCCGATGGTCGCAAAGCCGCTGCTGGCACCGAGAACGAGCAGGCTGAAGAGCAGGATGGCGAAGCGGAGCGGGCGCTCTTCGGGTGCGGATTCGCGCATGAAACTGCTCGTTGCTCGATTCCGGCGTTGGATATTGAACATGCGATGGACCTTGCGCAGAATGCTTAGGCGATCACCTGCGTTGCGACGGTCATGAAAGGGCCTTCCAGGGATCCGCAAGAAACTTGACAAAGCATTTAAAATATTAATTTCTAAACCGCGTCTCACCGGGATCGAGGATATCTCCGAAGCCAAACGCACAAGGAAAACGACGCATGTCGCTCTGGACGCGGTTTAGAGCAGACTTTCGCGCGAGGTCAGCGAGCCGACCACGAAGGCGAGGTTCACCGCACTGATCAGCGCGGCCGCATGCGCCTCTGCCTGGGCCCCGCGCGCGTCGAGAAGCGCCGTGTCGGCGGCGATCGCGGCATCGACCGTGCCGACGCCACTGCGGTAGGCCGCGAAGGCGGCATCATAGGTGGTCGCGGCGGCACCGACGAGCGCCGTGGCAGCGCGGTGCGATTCGAGGGCGGTCCGCAACGCGTTGTGGGCCGCAACGATTTCGGTCACCGCAGCGGTCTGCACCCGCTGAAATTCATCCGCGGCCGTCTCGGACCGGGATTCAGCCTCTTTGACCTGCGCCGCTCGCAAACCGGAGTCGTAGAGTGGCACCGTCACCCCCACCAGCAGGCCGGTGCCCGAGCCCTGCTGGCCGATCGAGGGTAGGCCGGAAACATCGAAGTTTCCCGAGCCCCACGCGAGGTTGCCGCCGACATAGACCTTGGGCAGAAAGTTCGCCTGCGCGGCATTGACACCGGCCTTGCTGGCTTGCAGCGCCGCGTAACTCGCGGCTACATCGGGTCGCTGCGAAAGCGCCCGTTGGATCGTCTCCTCAAGCGGTGCGGAGGCCGGGGCCGGAAGGGGCCGGCGGGCGGCGCTGACCGCGTCGACTTTCAAAGCCGCGTTCACGCCCACGGCGGCGAGCAGGTTCTGATACGCATCGCGCTCTGCCCCGACCGCTTGGACCCGACGTAACTCGGCCTGTGCCACGGCTTGACGCGCCTGTGCCGTCGCCACGCTGGTGTCCAGACCCTGGGCTGCGCGTGCTTCGACAGCGGTCCGGACCGCTTCGGCGTTCCGCAACGCCGTTTCGGCAAAGCCGAGTCGCTGGATCGCGGCACCATAGACGTAATAGGCCTGGGACACGTCGAAGATCAGTTTTTGATGTGTGCCATTGAAGAGAATGTTCGCCGCGATGGCCGAGTGCTTGGCCGCGGCCGCGAGTGCCTGGCGCTGCCCGAAGTCGAAAATCAACCACTGCAGCGCGAGAATCTGCGCCGTACCCTCTTCGGTGGTCTCGAAGCTGAGACTTTCGCCCAGCACCTCCGGCAGCGGCGTGGTCAGGTCCTGATACCCACCGATCACACTCGCAGTAATCACGGGCAGGTAGGCGGCCTCCACCATGCCGACGGCCAGCGCCGCCTGCCGAGCCTGCTGCCAGGCCGCTCGGGTCGCCGGGTTCGTTCGCTGCGCGAGATCAATGAGCTCGGGCAGGCTGTAGACGCGGCCTGGATCAATCCCCTCGGGCTGCGCGAGCCGAGCGCGTACGGAATCCGCGGGGACGCGGAAATCCGCCGCCCCAGTTTCAGGCGCGGGCGGAGCCGGGGGCGCGAAACTCCACAGGCCGGTCCCCTCATCGCTCCGGGGCGTCCAGGGCTGATCAGCAGAAGCCGAGGTCATGTTCGCTGCGTTGGAGGCGCAGCCAGCCAGCGCTAGGGCGAGAACCACGGCACCGGCGGCGCGCGGCAAGAGGTGGCGGCCGGTCATCCCGCGGCTTCCTGCAGTTGGTCGAGGTGGTGACCGAAGGGGCCGGCCATCGGCGCTGGACCGGCACGCCGAGTTAGCGAGGCCAAAGTGCCGGAGCCGGGGCAGAGTCCCGGTTCTCCGGCGGGCCCGCGAAACCGTTCGGCGAGGAAGTCGAGCCGCTCGGCGGTGTGCTCGAGGTCTGCGTCACGGCTCAACCAGATGGCGCGATTGAGCGCCTCGATCTCGGTGACCGCGCCATGGAGCGCCTTCTCGCGTGCGGGCATCGGCCGCAACCCGCGCGGCTCGAAGGGCAGCAGGCGCAGCGCCTCCTCGGCCTTGCCGGCCAGCGCTTCGACCGCAGCGGCGCTGCCCACGGCGTTCGGTCGACGTTCGGGAGCAAGCCGCGCCATCCGCGCCAGCCCCGCGAGGGCACTCGCGAAAAAAGCGCGGACCTCGCCCGCGACGGGTGCCGGCCAGATGCGCGTAAAGATCAGATAGACGACGAGATTGCCGAGCAGAATGCCGAAGATCCTTCCTTGTGCGGTGTCAAGACTGACACTCGGACCGAAGCCCTGCAGCACCGTCAGAAGGAACGCGAGCGCAATCTGTACACCGGCGTAGGCGATGCGCTCGGGGCCTGTCGAGACCCATGCGCCGACGAGGCAGCCGAGAAACACGAGGACCATCAGCGCGCCGATCCCGTCGATCCGGGGAATGACCCAGAAGATCGCCGCGACCCCGATCGCCGCCCCGATCAGGCACCCGGTGATGCGCAATGCGAGCTTATGCACGGTCTCGCCGGTGGTGGCGAGCGCGGCGACATAGCAGGTGATCATCGCCGTATGGATCCCCTGCCAGTCGATCGCCGTATAGATGAGGAAGCAACTCACCGCCGCCGCCGTGGTCTTGAGTGCAAAGCGGGTGTAGGCGGGATTGGTCAGCGCGTCCGGGGCAATGAAGGGCGTCTTGGGTGCCGGCACGACCTCGGGCTCGGGTGCTCCGGCGAGCACGCTCAGTGCGTCCCAGGCCGCCCACTCGGCCGGGCCGGAGTTTGCAGGAGGATTAGGTGGCATCGGCGGGGCCTCGCCCTCGCCAAGTGCGGCTTGGGCCGCACGGATGTGGTCCGCGAGCGCGACGCGACGGCTCGGGGCGAGATCCACGGGAAGCGCCGATACCGCGAGCATCAGTGCAAAGCCCGCTCGGACATCTGCCGCGATTTGCCGTGCGGTCGCGAGCGGAACAAAACGCAGCACCCGCGCAACCAGCGCCTGCGGGTCGAAGGGTGCGTTCCCTTCGCGCAGCAGCTCACGCAACCGCGCCGGATCGCCGGTCTCCAGTGCCTGCGCGGCGGCGGCCAGCCGGGCTCGGAGCGTGTCGCGCAACAGCGTCACGGGCGAAAAGCCGAGGACGAGATTGAAGCCGACCATCAGGATCATCGGCAGCGCGGCCATCGCCCAGGCCTCGCGCAAGGCGAAGGTCGCCGCGTCGCCGAACGGCGCCTGGACGATCAAGGTCAGCACGAAGGCGATGATCAGCGCCGCCACGCTGCCCTGCTCACCCAATTGCGTCGCCGCGCCGAGGTAGAGCAGCACACAGGAGTTGATGACGATCGCCGCCATGATGTGCAGCGTCGAGCCGCTGGTCAGGTTCACGACCCAGACGAGGAAGGCGATGAGTCCAGGCAGCAGCACCAGGAAGCCGATTCCGGTACCGATGTTCACCACCGCGTCGGGTTTCATCAAAAAGATGATCAAGTAGCAGCTGATCGCCGCCTCGGGGATTTCGAACATCATTGCGGTGCCGGTCACCAGCGCGCACAGCAGCGCAACCCGCCAGGTCATCTCGGCCCGGCCGGGAAACGGCCGCAGGTCCTCGATCGCCTGGCGCCATGGCGACGGCGGCACCTCGACAGCGTCAATCGGGTGCGCCGCTGTCACAGTCTTCGCCATGCCGCACCACCGCAACGGCCGAGGCGCCCAATCGCATCAGCGGCGCGGGTGGGTTGTCGAGCCTAATCCGCACCGGGAAGCGCTGGACGATGCGCACCCAGTTGAGCGACTTCGGAACATAGGGCACACCGCGGGGCAGATTCACCAAATCCTCGGAAATGACGCCCCAACCGATGCTTTCGACCGTCCCGAGGACGGGGCGCGAACGATCGGCGAGCACATAGACGGTCGCGCAGTCGCCGATCTCGATGCGGGGAAGTTCCGTCTCGGGGAAGGTTGCCGAGGCATACCAATGCTCGGTGTCGATCAGCGTAAAGAGCGACTGACCGGGTGCGACGATCTCGCCGGTCGAGACGGTTAGGCCGACGACCAGTCCATCATGGGGCGCACGCACCTGCGTCGCCGCCAGGTCTCGCTCGGCGATGGCCAGCGCCGCCCGCCGGGCGGCGACCAGGGCATCCGAAGCTTCGAGCGTGGTCACCAGTGCATCTGCCGCGTCGGCCTGGCGCAGCGCCTGGTCGAGGCTGGATTGGGCATCGTCCCGTGCGGTACGGGCATCGTCGACCTGTTGAGCGGTGACATAACCCTTAGGTGCCAGCGGCAAGAGCCGGGCGAGCGTCGCCTCGGCGAGCGCGAGGTTGGTGCGGGCCCGCTGAACCTGCTCGGCGGCAACGGCCGCGTTCGACTGCTCGGCGGAGATCGTCCGACGCTGCGCGTCGCGCGTTGCCTCGGCGAGTCGCAGATCCGCCGTGACCTGCGCCACGGCGAGCCTGTAGGGCTCGGGATCGATCGCGAACAGCAGATCGCCCTCGGCGACACGCTGGTTGTCCACCACGGCGATGGTCACGACCCGACCCGCGATAGTGGCTGCAATGTTGACGACACTCGCCGTCAGCACGGCATCCTCGGACATGGGATTGTTCGCGGCGCGTTGGAAGTACAACCATCCTGAGAACACCGTGCCGATGACGATCACCAGCGCTACGATGATGCCGACAACTGTGTATTTTCGCGCATAGGCAGACTTGGCCATGCACTAGCGCCCGAATGTGGCTGCCGCAACGGCAAAGGCAATCAGGCAGGCGAGCGCGATATAGACGAGCGTGCGCATCGGTATGCCTTCGTCGATACCCAAGCGAATCAGCAGCATCCGCACGAGCACGGAGCCAAGCACGCCAAGAACGGCGCAGAACAACCAGTAGGGAAAATAGGCACCATAGAATGGCAGCGACGGGCTCGCCGCGAATCCGCAGCCTTGCAGCCCGAGCAACAGGTGCGCGAGCGGAGCGATCCACCTCACGGCTGTGTTCCCAATGATCGGGCGCGCAGCGAATCTTGGGCGAGGCATCAGGTTCTCCCCGACCCGCTTGGGCTTCACGCCGACTTCAGCGCTGCTGAACCGTCTGCCGCATCGCCCCTAAACCGCTGAAACGGCAACACCAGCGGCTTGTCTGCTCCGGCCAGTGCCGTGAGGTCGAAACGCGTGTAGTTGTAGGTCTCGTAATCCCGCAGAAAGAAGAGCTTGCGGTCCAAGTCCGAGATGCTCGTCCAACAGGTGAACTCGGTGGCAGCACCACCGCCCGGCCCGTCGAGACCCTTGACCTCCAGATGGCTGGTCCCGGCCTCGGGATGATCGATCGTCACCCCCCGCGGCCGGTCGAAATTGTTCATGATATGGGCGAGCGTCGTCACTGCCCTGTCCGGCGTATCGGCCTTCTCGGCGTACTGGGCGTAGAAAGCCGCTCGCACGAAGCGCCCGACCGATGTGTTGGACGCCGGCAAACCTGAGGTCGCGATACCCGAATCCGGCTGAGTGGCCACATAGTCGCCGAAGGTCGCGGTCGGCCGATCCACGTTGCTGAGAAACGTGTAGTTGTCGAGATTTGTCAAATGCCAGTCAAAGCGAGGGCCGTTGGTCAGCACCCGCACGGGATTGTCGTAGACTGACATTTCGCCCCGATGGAATTCAATGACGAAAGAGGCGCCGCTGGCGTCGTTCACCAGATAATGGAAGGGGGACACCACGCCGCCCAGCATCGCAAGGGCCTCGAGCTTCACCGGCTGGGTGGCGAGCGCCGCTTTGACTTCGGCAACGGAGCCGAACTGCCCCAGTGCCCAGAGTCCGAGATCGGAAGCCGAAAGGACCGCAGCCTGGTTCGGAACCTGCGCCTCGGCCCCGGCAGCCATCGGATAGGACAGCAGACTGAAGGTCAGGCCTTGATCGTTCAGACCCTCCAGAACCTTGAGATCCGCCGGACCGATGGGGTCGTCTTTCGTCGGGATCCGCGCCGGCATGGTAATGGCGAGCACACCGTAGCGGGCCGTGAAGCGCACAGGTGGATGATCCGCAATCCGGGAGTTCATCGCGAAACCCGCGGGGAACCAGGCGATGCGATAGGGCAGATCGACCGTGAGCTCAAGGGTCCGCCCGAAATAGGCCCTTCCGGCGGCGTCACGATAGACGAGCGATGTACACATGAAGATCTCCTGACTGTCTTGACGCCGGTGTTGTCACCGATTCCGCGCTCAACATCCGACCTGTAACCCATCGCAGCCGAACGCACCAGATACCCGCCTTAGCCTCGATCATGGGGTGAAAAAGCGGATGCATGGCAAAGACCCTGAACGGATGCTGCATATCCTCGATCAAGGGGCGGCGATATCATATCTGGTAACGTACCGAGCGAAAACGTTTGGCAAATGGGTGTGCTAGCCCATTACGGCCAGCGGTGCCGAAGCCGTCAGCCCCCCTCGGCCAAATCTGATCCAACCGCGCTCCTTTGACCGACATACGCTGTGCGGGGCTTACCCGTTCGCCGTGCAACCAGTGCGAGGAAGGCTGCCGCCACGCCGTTCAGAAGGAACTCGATGGTCACGAACCATCCGATTTCCCACAGGCCCGAGACCGGGCCCAAGCGACAAATTCAAGCGAACTTGCGCTTGTAGACGACCATAACCGCGACGGCGGCCAACGGCAGCAAGACCATGAAGATCGATAGTTGGTCCAGGTAACCGAGCGCAACAGCAATGACTGCGAGGATGACCCCGAGCAGCATGAAGGTCCAGTCGAAATGCACCCCGGCCAGATAGCAGCTCAAGGCGAGAACCAAGAGGGAGTAAACCGAGGCCGGCCCGCGGTTGGTGATACCCGTCGCCTCGAATAGTAGAATGATCTTGATCGCAATAAGGGCCCCCAACCAGTGAAAGACCTCGGAGCGAATCATCGGCCACACCGGCTGCGCCTGATGTTTGGCCTTGAGCCAAGCCCTGATGATGCTGATCCCAGCATAGACCAGTATCAGACCGAACCAGTACAACCGCAGAATCCCACCCTGGTCCTCGGCCTGCGAGACGCCGGCACCCACAAGCGCAAGCACCAGCATGACGAGAAAGACCCAAAAATCAGCTTGCCGAACCCCCGACTTCAGTTCAGACAGTGATGGGATGCCGTGCCTCCCGCGCACTTCGACCTGGGCAGCTTCTTTGGACATAGTTGGTCTCTCGTTAACAACTGTCGACACCTTGCGCCAGCATGGCGGTCACCGGCGAATCGCCATGTAGCACACAGTCTTCGGCGCGCCATCGGAGTTACTGTCCGCAGCTTCGTCGTCAGCCCTCGGCGAACGCCACTGGTCTAACCTCGCGATGACCATGCTCCGGATTCTGGAATGGCGGCGCCGCCCTGCGGTGGCGCCCCGTCAGCTCACGCCTTACCGGTGGGTGTGGGCTCTGTCTCCAACCACTCCAGATCTCTTGCCTGTTTCAGCCTTCGGTGTTCATTGAGTTGGGAGGACATCGGGGCGCATTGAATCAATCGCTATACCAGTGCGTGCCCGCAACAGCCTCTTACCGACTTGCTTGAACTCGGATTGATGCAATCGAGAAGAGGGTAGCTCAATGTATCGCTTGCCTTAGTCGGGGGGCAAGCCGGGAGATACCCAATATGGGCCAAGGGCGGTCATTATCAGCCGACGGGAATTTCATAGCATCGTTTACACCCAAAGCTTAGAAAGGGTCCATCAAGGTCTTATCGCCTTGAACGCCACCCTATCCATGTGCCCGATCTCTAAGTCCTCGCGCCCGAAGGCCTTTACGGCCTGCACGGAACCCAGGCCCTCCTGCACTACCGCGAGCACTTCGCTCTGCTTGAAGCGCACCTCGCGCGTAGCCTCCTTGACCGCTTTTTTGAAGCGCACCACGAACATCAGCAGAAATGGCGTCAGGCCGATGGCAATCAGCGTGAAATCCCAGTCGAGCCAGAACATCAGCCCGACCATAAAGAGGATCGTCACCAGGTCGACGATGATGCCCAGCGTTGACGAGGAGGCGAAGCCCTGCACCGTAGAGACGTCTCCGGTGATAGTGGACATCAGCGTTCCATGGGCGCTTTTGAAATTTACGGGCGGCAGCGCGTCCAAGTCGCGCTGTCTTCACCGGCATTTAGCTCTTCTTGTGCTTACCGGACAGCTCCACCTCCTGGGTCGCCGCCGCATGATATTCCCGCCGGATCTGGTCCAGGTCCACCGTCGGCTTGGGGTATTGAAGGTTCATCGCCTCCAGCGCATCGGCGACGATGTTGGCGACCGCCAGGTTGCGAAACCACTTGTGGTCGCAGGGGATGGTGAACCAGGGGGCGTGCGCGGTGGAGGTACGTTCCAAGGCCTCGTCGAAGGCATCCAGGTAGTCGTCGAAGAACTCGCGCTCCTTGTAATCGGAGTCACTGATCTTCCATTGCCGATTGGGATCATCCAATCGCTCAGCGAAGCGCTTGAGCTGCTCCTCTTTGGACACGACCAAGCAGAATTTGAGGATGGTCGTGCCGTTCTCGAAGGCTAGCAGCCGCTCCCACTCATTGATCAGGTCGTAGCGCCGCTCCCAGACCTTGCGCGGGATCAGCTTGTGCACGCGGGTGACCAGCACGTCCTCGTAGTGGGAGCGGTTGAAGACGGCCACCTCGCCCTTGCCCGGGGCGTGCGGGTGAATGCGCCACAGGAAATCGTGCGCCGCCTCGGCGGCGGTCGGCGCCTTGAACCCCTGGACCTTGCAGCCCTGGGGGTCCATGCCGCTGATCACATGCCAACACACGCCATCCTTACCGGCGGCGTCCAACCCTTGCAGCACGATCAGGAGCGAGTGTTGGTTGTCACCATACATCTGGCGCTGGAGCGCACCGATCTTAGCCTTGACGGCCTCCAGTTCCTGGCCCGCTTCCTGCGCGGCGTCGCCGTGACCGTGACTGGCCGGATCGAATTGGTTGAGGCGAACCTTGGTGCCTGGTTTGACGATTAACTTATTGGTGTAGTTCATATCGCCGAGACTCCCGAAATCGACTTGTTCAATGGCGACTGCTGCGAGGCGCGCTGATCAAGAACGTGATAGTAGATCAGCTTCACGACATCGGTCACGACCATCCAGACCAGGCAATAGAGGAATACGATCCCGATCAGGTCCCAGGGCAGTTGCGGCACCAAGATGCCGTAGGCGCACATCAGGGCGGCTACCGCCTTAGTCGCCACAATCGCCACGAAGAGTGGCGCGCTCGGGAAGGGCGGCGCGAAGATTGAGTGCCTGGTACGCACCACGAACAGCAGCAGGTGGCCACCAACTGCGAGTTGGAGGAACAGCATGGTCTGAAGGTGGTTGTGGTCGAGGGCAAAATGCGCCATCAGCGCCGGATCACTCATCCATTCCATGCCCACCAGGACCAGACCGAAGCTCTGCGCAATGGCGAGCAGCCCCATCAGCGACGAAAACACCAGGATACTATGCATTTGCCAGCGGACCGGACGTGCCGAGGTCTCGACGTTGTCATAGGCGATGGTCATGATGGGAATGTCGTCGAGCAGAGCCAGGACGACGATCATGATGGCGGTCAGGGGCTGGAAGCCGAAGAAGGCATAGGCCAGCACGACGACGAACATGATGTCGAGCGTCATGGCGATGCGGTAATAGACATAGGAGCGGATGCGTTCAAAGATCTTGCGCGCCTCCACGATGGCATTGACGATGGTCGAGAGTCCCGGCGCCGTCAGAGTCAACGCCGCGGCGCTTCGGGCGGCGTCGGTAGCGCCGCTGACCGCGACACCACAATCGGCCTCCTTCAGGGCCGGGGCATCGTTTACGCCGTCGCCGGTCATGGCGACCAGATGGCCCAACTGCTGGAGGGCCTTAACGATCTGGTACTTGTGCTGCGGGAAGACCCGGCCGAAGCCGTCGGCACGCTCGACCGCCTGGGCGGCGGACTTAGGGATCTGGTCCGGGTCCTTGCCCTCCTCGAAGACATTCCCCGCCACCAGCAGGTGTCCGCCCATGCCCAATTGCTTAGCGATCTCGCTGCCGATGGCCACATCATCGCCGGTGACCATCTTCACCGCCAGACCGAGCTTCTGGGTCTCCGCGATCGTCGACTTGGCATCGGGCCGTGGCGGGTCCATCAGTGACAGCAGGCCAATTAGGGTCCAGGTCTTGCCGTCGTCGCTAGAGTTCGCGACCCCGAGCGCCCGGTAGCCGCGACCGGCCAGTTCGTTGACCTGGCCGTCGTACTTACCGCGGGTGACCGGATCGAGGTTGCAGAGTTCGGCGATCGCCTGCGGCGCCCCCTTGGCGTAATGGAAGGTCCGCCCCTGGGCGTCGGTGACGGTCGCCACCGTCTTCTTGTTGACCGGGTCGAAGGGCACGAACTTGGTCTGGGTGACGGTATCCAGAGACTTGGGGTCCGCCAGGGCCAGCAGCACCGCCTGATCAATGGCGTCCTCACTGCTGCGTTGACTCGCCAATGCGGCGGCAAAGACCACGTCCTGAGGTTGGGCCTCCCCATAAGGGATGGGCGAATCCAGCTTGAGCTGGTTCATCGTCAGGGTACCGGTCTTGTCGCTACACAGCACGTCAACCCCGGCCAGTTCCTCGATCGCCGAGAGCCGGGAGACGATCGCCTTCTCCTTGGACAGTGCCAAGGCCCCTAGGGCCATGGTGACGGACATCACCGCCGGCATCGCCACCGGTACCGAGGCGATCAGCAGCACCAGCACGAACTGGGCGATCGCGCCCATGGTGTCCCAACCCCAGGTATCGGCGACCACGACATCGTTATAGACCTGGAAGCCCACCAGCACCACGGCCAGGGCCGCCGCGAGCATGATCAGGAAGTCGCCGATCTGCAGGACCGCCTGCTCGGAGTGTGACTTGGAGCCAGCGGAGGCGACCAGCTTGGCGGTGCGCCCGAAGAAGGTCTGGTTACCGGTCGCGGTCACCACCGCCGTCATGGTCCCTTGCTTGGCGATGCTGCCGGAGAAGGCGCTGTCGCCAACGCCCTTGGAGACCGGCAGGGATTCGCCGGTCAGGGCCGACTGGTCCACGCTCAAGTAATCGCCGTCGATCAACAGGCAATCGGCCGGCAGGATCTCTCCCGCGGCTACCGAGATCACATCCCCCGGGACCAGATCGGCGGAATCGATTGACAGCCAATGACCGCCACGCAGCGCCCGCGCCTTTAGCGCCAGACCCTTCTTGAGTGCCGCCAAGGCGTTCGCCGCCTTGTTGTCCTGCCAGAAGCCAACCGCGGCGTTGTAGAGCAAGAGACCGGTCACCACGGCGAAGTCTGGCCAGTCACGGCGCGCAAGCGAGATGAGTGCCGCAGCCTCGATCATCCAGGGGATGGGTCCCCAGAAGTAGCCGATGAGCTTGGTCCAGCGGCTCTCCTCATGGGCGACGATGGCGTTCGGCCCGACCTGCTCCAGCCTACTCTTGGCCTCGTCCACGCTCAGGCCCTTGGACGAGGTTCCCAGTTTGGCGAGTTCCGCCGAGATGGCAGCCGGTCCCAGGGTGGTCTGGGCCACCGTACCGGACGAGGGTTGAGTGACGGCTGGCGGCGGCGGTGCCGCAGTGGCCGCGCCCGGGGGGGCGGTATCGGCAATGACGGTGAGGGTGGTCATGGTGCCTCCTCAATCAATGGTTTGTGGACCGTCATTTCTGGTTCGCCTCAACCTCGGCTAGCGCAGACTTGAGCGCCTGCATCACGAGGCCCCGCGTTTGCTGCTCGTCATTGATATCCGGCACGTCCCACTCCATGATTCGCACATACTTTTTCAGCATATGCTGGAGATCCTCAACAATTTCCCGCTGATAACGCGCAAGCTCAATTTTTTCGCTATTGTCAGTGCCTGTCATGGGTGCGATCCTCTAGGTTACTTAATTCCGTGAGCCGATGCCTATCGACTTCAAAACCGTATTGTCAATCGCATCGTCGCATTTCAATCGGTAAAGACGGGCGGGCCTGGATCATCGTTTCGACCACTCGGCATGGAAGGTGCGCGAGCGCAACGCCGTTCACCAACGGCGGTAAAAGATTCGGTGGATAACGGCCGGAATGATGATCAAGCCATTTAATAGGCATTGCCTCATTCAGCCCGCGATCATCAGATCTCCCCAAGCGTTTCAGGGCTCTAGATGCGGGTAGTTAAAATGTACTACGGGCATAAGATGATGGGCAAGCGAAGTACTACCCATTATGGGTCAATGCCTCGCCCCACCGTCCCTGAGCACAGCCAAACCGGCTCTCGCCTATGATGAATTAGGCGACACAACCCATTTCGAAACCAAACAGGGTGGTATAGTAATAGGCCGATCAGGCTAAGGATGGCTGATACCTTGGCGCTGGCGTATTAACTCTGGATGTCTTTAACACGTGCGTCGGGGGGAGCCTTTGTCATTACCAAGGGCGCTCGCGCCGGGCGCGCTCCTGGTCATTGGTCATGACTCCGCTTGGCGACCCATGAGTTAAAGAGAACGATTGCGAATGACTTACCTGGGGGATGTCTCATGTCCATTGTCCTGATCATATTTCTCGTCGTCTATTTAGGCATGATCCTCGGCCACCTGCCGTGGCTCAGGGTAGACCGTGCGTCCATCGCCCTAGGCGGGGCCATCGCGCTGCTCGCCACCTCCCTGCTGACGGAGGCCCAGGCGATTGCCAGCGTCGATTTCGGCACCATCGGCATGCTCTTCGGGCTAATGTTGATCTCGATCCAGCTCGAAATGGCGGGGGTATACGGGTATCTCTCCGCATTCATCACCCGCATCCGGACTGAGCCGCCGATCCTGCTCGCCCTGCTCATCGTCCTGGTTGGGACCCTATCCGCCTTTTTAACCAACGATGTCGTGGCGGTGGCGGTAACCCCGGTGGTGCTCTCGATCTGTCTACACCGTGGCATGAATCCGGTGCCATTCCTGTTGGCCATCGCCTTTGCCGCCAATGCAGGCGCCGTGGCAACCATTATCGGCAGCCCGCAGAACATCCTGATCGCCGAACGTCTCGACCTTTCATTCGTCGGTTACCTGGGCTATGCGGCCATCCCCGCGGTGCTGTCATTGGGCGTCATCTGGCTCGTCCTGATCGCGGTTTACCGTGAGCGGTGGCAACTTGCAACGCCGGGTGGGGCGCCGCCCCAAGCGCCCCTGGAGCCGGCCGCCAGCGCGCCGCCGCTCGACCACTGGGAGGCCTTCAAGGGGTTCCTGATCCTGTGCCTGGTCCTCTATGCCTTCATTTTCACCGACTGGACCCGCGGCCTGGTGGCGGCGAGTGCCGGTGCCGTTATGTTGTTCAACGCCCGCTTCGCGTCCCGCAGCATGCTCGAACGGGTGGATTGGGACCTGCTGATCCTGTTTGTCGGACTCTTCATCGTCAACGGTGCCATGCAGGATACCGGGATGCCGCAGCGTCTCGTCGATGATCTAAGCTCGGCCGGATTCAACCTCCAGGATAGTGACGTGCTGTTCGTGGTCAGTGCCATTCTGAGCGACATCACCTCCAACGTTCCGACCGTCATGCTGCTATTGCCCTATGCCAGCGAGCCGGAGGCCGGTCCATTGATGGCATTGGCGTCCGGACTCTTCAGCAATCTCATCGTCATCGGCAGTCTGGCCAACATCATCGTGGTGGACGCGGTCAATCGGCACGGGCTGAAGATTACCTTCTGGGAGTTTGCCAAGGCGGGGGTGCCGGTGGCCTTGATCAGCCTGCTCATTGCCTGGGTCTGGGTCAGGTTCCTGATGTAGGCCCCCCCTCGATCGCCAAGGTGCAATGACCTGAAACCGCGGTAGATCGTGCAAGCTGTAGAGGCCACGCCGATTGAAAATCAGTCCAACGGAGTCACCATGAAAATCGCCGCCGATTGCCGTGGAGGAGAAGCAGGTCTGGCAACGTCCGCCTCAACCGCCGGAATGTACAAGGTGCAAGCCCCTGCGTCGCGGTTGGAACTGCCTCAGATGCTGCTTGCCGGCGGTTACCACCTGCGCCAGATCAACGCGATGCGCGCACGCTTCGACGGCCAGGCCGAGCGGATGGTGCTTTCGCTCTTGCTATGGGTGGCCGGACGGCTCACCGACCCCGATCCCGAGGTCGCGAACGCCGCCGCAGAGGTGCTGGCAAGCCTGGGACTGGAGACGCGACCCATCCCGAGAAGATATTCGCTACGCAAGATCGCGGACGCGACCGGCTTCCCGCGTGAAACGCTGCGGCGTGCCGCCCGGCAGATCGAGGCTGACGGTTGGATCATGCCCGACACCGAGGGCCAACTGGGCGTCGCCCGGCGGTTCACGGACTTTACTCTGGGCCGATGGCGCGTCGGAGCTGCTGCCGGATTTCCGCTGGACCGCGGCGCGTGTGCGCGAACTGACCAACTCGGCGACGGCGGCGATCGGCGCCAGTGTTACCGAGGCCCTGGCCGCCATGCGCGCGTGCCGCGGTGACGAATTGCCCCGGTCCATCCACTGGAAGGTTCCGGCCACCCTGACCGGGGCACGGCGCGCAACGGCCCTGGTTTATCTGTGTGGATACAACGTGCGGCACCTGGTGCAGATCGCACCCCACTTCAACGGCGATCTGCTGCAGGCGTCACTGCTCGGGGCGCTTGCCCGCCGCAACATCGCAGCGTTGACACCCGGTGCCGTTAAACCTGGCGAGGACCTTGCAACAGTCCTGAAGCTCAATCAGCCGGCTAAGCCCCTGATGACCAATCCACAGCGCGCCTTCAATGCCTTCTCGTTGGCGGCCTATCTGGGCATCCCCTACGAAACGACGCGGCGCAAATTGACCCAACTGTGCACCCGTGGCTGGGTCGCACGCGACGCAGGCAGGCTCTACTGGGTCTTGCCGCGGACCGGCAATGACTTCAGACAGTTCTATCTCGAGCGATGCGCCGACATGCTCGCTACCGCCGCCGCAATCGATGCGCTGCTCCAGTCTTCCGCTCCGGCTGCCAGCTCGAACGAGCACACTAACTCAGGCGAGTCGTAATAGGTACGGTCCAGGAGCCGGCCTCGGCCTTGCGGTGACCGAAGTTCCAGACGTTGATCTCGTCCTGGACGGGCTACAGGCGCGCTTGTGCTTCTTCGTCAACCGCGACCGGTCGCAGGGTGATGTCCAGCAAGTTCAATGGCGGTCTCGCCACGCCAAGAAGAGGCACAGGGTAATGCAGCCGAACGGGCTTTTTCAGGATCAAGGGTAAGTCCCTCTGCTACTGGATCAGTTAGGAGGAGAACGGTTTCTTCCTGACCCCGGTGGGCAAATACCTTGCATCGTCGCCCAACTCCCTTTATCGTCGCCTTAAACTCGACGCAGCCTGGTTTTTTAGCCTGACCATGGAGGTCAGAATGGGATGCTTCCAAGGGCGCGCGCACCCTGGGAGGCAGTCGGCACGCTCACCGGGAAGTGACAATGCCTGTCCCTTCCGGACGTTTCTCGCGCCGTGAAAGCCAATGACCCGCCTGCGCAGCGGTAACAACCCCATTCATCCCGCGGCCAAGTATCGCGGGGGACCCTGCCGGCTATCCTGCCCCTGCCCTGCGCCCAGCTGTTCCGCGCAGCGCTGACCACAGGTAAGCGGGATGCTCCGGGCGGGGGGAGATAACATCACCATGAAGGAGGAGAAGATCCCATGAAGCCATCCACCATTCTGGGACTCGCCCTGATCTTTGGCCTGACCGCCAGCCCGCCGCTCCTTGCCGACGACCCCCTCGCCGCCGCCAGGGAGGTCGAACAGGCCCTGCATCTCAAGCCGGATCTCGCCAATGGCCGGAAGGTCTATCTGGTCTGCTCGGTCTGCCATCAGCCCGAGGGCTGGGGAACCGCCGATGGGACCTACCCGCAGATCGCTGGTCAATACGCCGAGGTCACCATCAAGCAGCTGGCCGACATCCGCGCCCGCAATCGAGACAACCCTATCATGCTGCCCTTCGCCATGACCAATTCCCTGACCATCCAGGATATTGCCGATGTCAGCTACTACATCGAGCATTTCCCCATGGATCCCAACAACGGCGTGGGTCCGGGCACGGATCTGGAACTGGGTCAGCGACTTTACGAGGAGAACTGCGCGGACTGCCACGGCGAGCGTGGCCAGGGCGTCCCGGAAAAGCACAGCCCCCTACTCCAGGGTCAGCATTACCGCTATCTGGTCCGTCAGTTCGAGCTGATCCGCGACGGCAAACGGCTCAATGCCGACAAGGAGATGGTCAAGCAGATCCAGACCTTTTCCCCCCGGGACATCGAGGCGGTCATGGACTACACCTCGCGCCTGAAGCCCCCCCTGGAGATGCTCGCCCTGCCGGGGTACACCAACCCCGACTTTCCCCGTTTCTGGCGCCCCATCACCTCACGGGGGCCCGAACTGGGCATGGGTTCCGGCATGGGCATGGGCATGGCCATGGGGATGACACTGACCGATTGAGGGCAACCGTCGGCCCCTGGCTGGTCGTCCCCGGAGAGAAGCAACCCCGGCCGGGGTCCCGGCCGGGGTTAGCCATGGTTCAGGTCAGGGACTGGTAATAGTCCATCAGGATCTGGGCGACCTCGGGACGGGAGAACTCCTTGGGCGGGGCGATGCCGGAACCTAGCAACTCGCGCACCTTGGTGCCGGACAGGAGCACGAAGTCCTCCTTGGTGTGATCCGGGGCCTCGCGCATCATCACCACCCGGCCCAGCTTCTTGGACCAGGCGGTGTGGTCGGCCTTGAAGATCTCGATGTCGAGGGCGCCCGCCGGGACCTCTTCGTCGAAGATGGTCTGGGCGTCGAAGGCCCCATAGTAGTCACCCACCCCGGCATGATCACGGCCGATGATGAAATGGGTGGCGCCCATGTTCTGGCGGAAATAGGCATGCAGCACGGCCTCCCGCGGACCGGCATAGAGCATGTCGAACCCATAGCCGGTGACCATGGCGCTGTTGGGCTTGAAGTAGAGCTCGACCATCTTGCGGATGGCGGCATCGCGCACCGGGGCGGGGATGTCGCCCGGCTTGAGCTTGCCCAGCAACATGTGGATGACCAGACCGTCGCAGTTGAGGCGCTCCATGGCCATGTGGCACAGCTCTTCGTGGGCCAGATGCATGGGGTTGCGGGTCTGGAAGGCAACGACGCGCTGCCAGCCGCGCTCGGCGATGTCGTTGCGGATCTCCACCGCGGTGCGGAAGGTGTCCGGGAAATCGTCTTGGAAGTAGGAGAAGTGCAGGACCTGGATGGGTCCGGACACCGCGAAGCGACCCTGGCTGTTGAAGGTGGCGACGCCGGGGTGCTCACTGTCGCTGGTGCGGTAGACCTTCTCCGTCATGAAGGCCATCTGCGCATCGCTGACCTCCTCGATGGCCTCCACGTCCATGATCGCCAGGACCGGCTGCCCATCCACGTTCGGGTCGCGGAGAGCGATACGGCTGGCGCCACGGATCGCCGCCACGTCCTCCAGCAGGCACAGGACCGGCACCGGGAAGAAGGCGCCATTGGTCATCCGCATGCTTTCGCAGGTACCCATGGCATCGGCGACGTTCATGAAACCCTGGAGGGGGGTGAAATAGCCACCCCCCATCATCACCGCGTTTCCGGCCGCCTGGGAACTGATGACCACGGAAGGCAGGGATTCCGCCTCGTGCATCAAGCGATGATGCGTGTCCGGGTCATAGACAAAGAGCGGCTTGAGCTGGTCGGAACCGACTGGTTTGATCATCTTGCGTCTCTCCTGATGGCCCCCGCGCCGCGTGCCGGAACCGTGCCCGATCAGCCGGTGAGCTAATTTTTGAACAGTCATTGTGGCGCCAAGGGGCCACCCGATGGCCTTGGGACCGCTAGCGGCGGAAGCCAGGCGCGATCGGCAAAGTTACCACAGCACGGTGGCATCCCCAAGCCTTGACGCCGCCCCCCACGCGACGCTGACCCCAGGGGCGCGGGTTCGTTCCTTAGCGGGGGGGTGGCAACGCCCGTCTTCCCTGAAGTTGCCTACCGGCCGGTTCGTGGTTCCCGTCGGACCGCCCCCACCTTGGGGCCGATGGGCTAGAATCGCCCGCCTCGACCCCTGACCAGGAGCAGACCGCATGCCTTACTTCGTCTACGCCAAGACCGAATCCCCCCTGACCTTGAGCTACATCGCCACCTTTGATGCCTATAAGGAGGCCAAGGAACGGGTGCGCGCCCTCCGCCAGGAGCAGCCGCTGTCAGGGGATGCCGCCTATCGCATGATCTTCGCCAAGAGCATGGGGGAAGCAGAGAAGCTGCTCTCCACGCCCCGGGATGAACGCGTCATCGGTGAGGATTGAGGGGTTTCCGGAATCAGGCATGAGCCCGCCACGACGAGGGCTCGGGCGGAGGCTCAGCCCTTGTTGGCGGAGGTTTGCTCGGCCCAGAGATACTGCAAGACCTTGCGCACGTAGCGCTGGGTTTCGGGATAGGGCGGGATGCGATTGCCGTATTGGGCGACGGCGTTCTCCCCGGCGTTGTAGGCTGCCAGGGCCAGTTGCAGATCGTTGCCGAACATGTCCAGCAGATCGCGCAGATAACGGGCGCCGCCCCGCAGATTCTCCGTCGGGTCGTCGATGTCCGCCACCCGGTAGCGCGCCGCGGTGGCTGGCATCAGTTGCATGAGCCCGGTCGCACCCGCGGGCGAGACCGCCACCGGGTTGTAGGCCGACTCGGTCCGCACCACGGCGTGCAGCAGTTCCGGGCGCAGATTCTCCTGGCTGGCGACGAGCTCGATGATCCGTTCATAGCGGGCGCGGCGGGCACTGAGATCCGCCGGAGCGGACTCGACAAAGGGGCGACTGCGGCCGATGGCCAGGACCTTCGCCGTGTTTTCCTTGGCGACCTTGTTGGCATCACGCTTCCATTCCAGCTTGAGGTCGCCACCCTGCAAGGGGGCATCGGTGAAATAGATCTTCCCCTCGGCATCGACATACTTGTAGATGTCCGCCCCCGCCGTCAGCGGCAGGATCAGCAGGAGAGGGATGAGTGCGCGCATACCACCCTCTTTCTTAACACTCTGCCTGTAAAGTTATTTTGACCGCTTCCCGGGTCGGGTCACTTCCAAGAGGGTTAGCATGTTAACCCGAGTCTGCCGGTGAATCCACCGCCGAGACCACGGCCTCGTGGTCAGTTGCGCCTCGGCTGGCAACGCCCGCCCAACCGGCCGGCCCGGCCAGGACCGACTGGGATGACCACAACAGGCTGCTTTCGGGGCGGGCCAGGCCGGATGGTGAAGGTCGGATCCTGCGGGTGTGACGAGGAAGGAGAGTGGGCGGGAGACAGGCAGAGCGGCAGGAAGGGCGGGCGGCGTGAGAGAGATTCCATCTGTCCACCCCCCCGCAGTGTTGCAGAATGACCATTGGTAGCAGGATTGCGACAATCTGCGCACCGATTTGCTGGGTAATTATCAACTTCCTGCGAGCGCTAAATTTTCTGGAATCATTCGCGCGATGCCAACATTTACACCACGCGATCGCCTCCTTATCAATCATTTGTTCGTCGCGCTCAGACGACAATTTCATTGAATGATACGCCGCGAATTGGTGGCAAATGCATGCAAATTATTGTTGCGGGACATTTTTTTCTGACTATAATCCCGCCACTCGCTTGATCTGAATGACGACTACGGGATAACTGAATGAACCGGCGATACTTCCTCGGCCTCGCCCTATCCGCTATTACGGCCCCCGCCTTCGCCACGAAGAGAACCGCTGACAAGAGTCGCATCCTTCAACTGCGCAACGCCCATACCGACGAACGCCTTCGTCTCACTTATCGTATTGGCGACAGTTACCAACGGGATGCCCTCGCCAAACTGAACCACTTCCTGCGCGATCACCGCAATGGTGAGAGCACCTATATGGACCCCAAGCTATTCGACCTGCTCTACGACTTGCAGAAACGCATCCACGGCGAAGAGTGCGAGATCGAGGTCTTCAGTGGCTACCGCTCCCCCAACAGCAACGCCCAGTTGCGCCGGGCCTCGAAACGCGTGGCCCGCAACAGCTTCCACATCAGCGGCATGGCCATCGACGTGACCTTCGAGGACTGCTCCAGCTCTCGGCTCCGCGAATCCGCCATCGCCCTCGGTCGCGGGGGTGTCGGCACCTATGGCCGCTCCAGCTTCGTGCATCTGGACACGGGCCCGGTACGGACCTGGCGCGCCTGACGGCCAAGCCTTGATCCCGCGGCCGCCGGGTCCCGCTGGCGGCCGCCTCCCCCTCTCCGGACCCGCGGGTCCACATACGTTTCCGTTTCCACCGCTACCGGTGCCGGCGACTCATTCGCTGTCCGCGTCCTTCCGACTCCAGTCTCCCCTGGTCCGCATCCCCTTCATCGTCCTGGCCGCAACGGGTGACGATCGCTCCACCCGGGGGACATGCCGACTTGTCACCATCCCCCTCGCCTTCCTTCGCCTCCCCTCGCCTTCCTTCGCCTCCCCTAGCCTGCCCTCCCCTTTCCTATCCTGCCCTCAGGAGACTTCCGGAAAGCCCAGGGTCAGGGTATCCGGGTGCTGCCCGCAGGCGATCTCCAGACCGATGGGTGCGTCCTGGGGGAAGCGCTGGGCCACGACCCAATACTGGGTCAGTTCGCCACCCAACTCCGAAAGATTCTTCAGGGCCCCCCGCAGGCGCCGACTGTCGAAGAAGGCGAAGGGCTCATCGAGGAAGACGAACTGATCGTCCCGCACCCGGCGTGCCACTAGCTCCTGGGCGAGACCGAGACGCAGGGCCAGCATGATCTGCCGTTGGGTGCCACTGGAGATCTCGTCCAGATCCAGCAGGTTCCGCTTGTCACTGGAATAGACCCTTACCTGCAAGTCCTCATCCACCTCGAGGAATTCGTAATGACCTTCGGTGAAGCGGGGTAAGGCACGGGAGACCATGTCGCGCAGGCCGGAGCTGAACCGGCGGGACAGGTCCCGCGCCGCCCCCGCCAGGAGGTCGCGCGCCAACCGCCGGGTGGCCATCCACTCCTCCGCCGCCAGGATCTCCTGGTCGAGCTTGGCCAGTTCCTGGATGACCGCCTGGTGACGTTGCCCCTCGCTGCGCAAGCGCGCCAGGCCCTGACGGGTGGCCGCCTGCCAGGCATGCAGGCGTTCCAGGTCCCGCTTGAGCCAGACCGCCTCGTGTTCCAGGGCGCTACAGACCTCCGCGACCGCAGCCTCCAGGAAGAGGATGCGCTGACGAAGGCGGGCGCGTCGCTCCACATCGGGCCGATCGATCACCAGGCCAAGATCCCCTTCCACACCGGCGGCGGTGCTGGCCACGGCCTCTCCGCCGTCGCCCGCGGTGACCAGACTGCCCGCGCCCGGGGCCTCTCGGAGGCGCGCCGGCAGGGGTTCCAGGCTGTCCAGCCGGTCCAGTTCCCGCGCCAGGCGCCGGGCCCGGGCACGCCGCCGCCGTAACCCCAAAGCCAGCACGGCCAGCCAGAGCCAGGTCAGCAGCAGGAAGCCGCCAAAGATGACCATGACCGCCGTGACGACGGCATGCGTCGTCAGGCCCGTCTCCGCGATCAAGCCCTCCAGCCAGGCGATCAGGACCGGCATGGGCCAGGTCGCGGGCTGGAAGTGGAGCATGGCCCAGATGGCGCCCGCAGCCAGCACGGCGAGCAAGGCGATGTTGGCGAGGAGACCGGCCAGGGCGCGACGGGCGCCATGGCTGCCGTGGCGGCGATAGGCGGTGCTGTAGGCGTCGCTGGCCCCTTGCAGGGCCTGCATGCGTTCGGCCAGTTGCGCCTCCCGTTCCCCGATCTCGGCCAACTGCCGCTCCAGCGCCTGACCCCGGCCCGCCTCCGGCGCCAGTTGCGCCAGCTCCTCGGCCAGGGCCAGGCGACGCTCGCGCCGGGCGGCCTGGGCCGCCTCGGCCTCGCCCAGTTCCACGTCGAGGGCCGTCGCGCAGGCCTGCAGGGGCGCGGCGCCAACCATGGCCCGTACCGCGGGGCTATGGGGATGGGGGGAGGCGATCTCACGCTGGGCGAGATAGCAGGTCTCGACATAATCATCGAAGCCGAAGCCAACCAGCCGCGCGATGGCCGGGGTCACGCCATCGGCCCGGGCCAGGGGTGCATCCGCGGCCTCCAACGCGATCAGGCGCGCCGACTGGGCGCCATCGCGGGTCAGGTTCCGGCTGACTTCATAGCCCTTGCCCTTGACGCGAAAGCGGAGGGTGACCGCCCCTTCCCCGGCGCCCCAATGCACCAATTTGCCGATGCGTTCCCCGGGCAGGGCAAAGGTCCGGCCAAAGAGGGCGAAGCAGATGATCTCGCCAATGGCGCTCTTGCCGCTCTCGTTGTCGCCGCTGAGGCCGATGATGCCCCGCTCCGGCAGGTCCGCCAGGCGCAGGACCCGATAGCGGTGCAGACGTTCGGCCTCGAGTCGCAGAATGATCATGGGCGGGTCTCCTCCGCGGCCTCATGGGCCCGGAGCCGTTCCAGGGCCAGGTCCAGGGCCGCCTGAAAGCGTGGCTCGTCCAGGCCACCGGCCGTGTCGCGCCGGCGTTCCCGCTCCGCCTCGCAATAGGCCGCGAACGCGACGCTGGGTTTGATGCTGGCCTCTTCCGGGGCCTTGCGGCTGAAAGGGAGCTTGATCATGGGCAGGCCTCCTGGGTCCGCGCCCGACCGGCGGGCGATGAGGGCTATTGTCAGGCTTTTCGCCGCCCATGGCACGCCCCCGTTATCCAGGATTATTCTAGTCGCGAATCCGGAACCGGCAATCCAGGTCGACCAGATCCACCTCCCGGGGGGAGACGTGCAGGCGGGTATTGAGGGCCGGCTCCCCCTGCAGACGGGCACGGGTCTCCAGGGCCAGCGCCGGCAGCAGCAGCACATGCCTGCGCTCCTCCCGATCCACCACCACCGCCTCGCCCCACCATTCCGGATGGGCGCGCAACCAGACCAGCTTCCAGTGCTGGTTGGACAGACGCTCGGCGCGACGCACCGCCGCGCCAGCGGTCTCGGCCTCCCCCACCCGCGCCACCAGGGTCTTGGCGTCGATGGGGTCCTCGCCCCGCAGCCAGGCGCGCAGTTGCTGATGCACCAGCAGGTCGGAATAACGCCGCAGGGGGCTGGTGGCCCGGGTATAAAGCGGCAGGCCCAGCCCGAAATGGGGCCCGGGCTCCCCCACCAGCCGCGAGGGTTTGAAGCGGCGGCGATAGGCGTACATACCGGCCAGGTCCAGCGGCTGCTCGATCTTGTCCGGGGGGGCCTGGGTGGCGTACGGGATGGGAATGCCCCGATCACGGCAGAGGACGGCGACCGCCTCTCCGGCCATGAGCATGGCATCCATGACCAGGGCGCGGCTCTCCAGCCGGGCCAAGGGGCGGATGATCACCTCCCCGTTCCGGACTCGCAGGCTGACCTCCGGTAGCTCGATGCCGGCGGCGTCGTTGGCCTGGCGTCGGCGGCGGAAGCGCTCCACCAGGCCGCGCATGCCGGCGAAGGGCGCCTCGTCCAGACGGCCCTCGGCGGCTTCGTAACTCAGGCGCCGCACCCGCACCCAGGTGCGCTGAACACTCACGTCGACCACCTCGCCCTGGGCGTCGCAACCGAAGCCGAAGGAGAGGGCCGGCGAGACCTCCAGCAACCCCAGGCCCAGGCGGGCGGTGATCGCCGGGGGCAGCATGTTGACCATGCGCTCGGGGAGATACTGATTGGCCCCCCGGGAACGGGCCTCCCGGTCCAGGTCGCCATCCGGGGGCACCAGAGCCGCGACATCGGCGACGTGGACCCAAAGACGGTCGCCATCCAGGCTCAGGGCATCGTCCGGGTCCTGGTTGCCCTCGTCGTCGATGGCATAGGCCGGGAGGTGGGTCAGGTCCAGGCGGTCCTCGTCCGGCAGATCGCCCACCGGCAAGTCCGGGTCGCGCTCCGGTAGGGCCTGACGGGCGGGATGGGGATTGTGCTCCGGCGCCCAGTAGCCAAACTGGATCAGGGCACGGTGGGCCTTCTCCGGGGTCTCCTCGATCCCCAACGCCTTGAGGATGCGGCTGTGCTCGGACCGCCCCCAGGCCAGGCGCTCCACCTCCGCCAGGCGCTCGGCGTCCTCGGGCAGGGGCTGACTGGCCGCCAGCCGCGCCAGAAAGGCGTCCCAGTCCCGGGCCGCGTGCTCCCGGGCCTGGCGCTGGGCCTGGTCCGCCTCCACCTCCGCCCGAGGCCGGGCGTGGATCTCCTCCGGGGTGCCGCTGAACCAGAGCCCCTCCGCCACCAGGCCCCAGGCCGCCCAGGCCGCGGCGGGGGTGAAGTCACCATGGATGAGCTCGGCCAGTTCACGCAGCCGGGTAGTGCCGCCCTCCAGCAACTCCCAGGCCTCCGCGAAATCCCCCGCCGCCAGGGTCAATTCATGCAGGCCGCGCAGGGGCCCTGGGTGAAGCAGGTCGATATCCTTGAGGCGCACCCGCTTGGTCTCCCCCTTGTCGAGGGCGATCTCGATCTTGTCCCCCAGGCTCAGCACCCGGGCGGGATGGCCCTTGTAGAGGACCAGGCTGTCGACGCGCAGATTGGCTTGATGTATGGACAAAACGTTACCACTTGGACGGTCTGGATGGGGGATGTCACCCCAACCCGGCGTTGCCACGGGTGACCGCCATAGTTTATACCGGTTGCGTCCGGACCCGGACCCAACCGCTCAACATGAACAACGCAGGCCAGACGCCTTCATCGCCGGGGTGAAAGGAGGCTGTCCTTCATAATCGTCAGGAGACCCGCAAACGATGAACAGCCAGTGGCGCGACTTCCTCCAGACCCGAGGGGCCCAGTACGACGAGGCCGGCCTGGCCCGCTTCGCCTCCGCCCCCCGGCAGGCCGATCCGGCCCTGTGCGACCTCAGCCACCTGGGCCTGATCGCGGTCACCGGGGCGGATGCGGCAACCTTTCTCCAAGGGCAGGTGAGCAACGACCTGCGTCAGGTCAGCGCGACCCGCTCGCTCCTGGCCGGTTACTGCACCCACCAGGGGCGCATGCTGGCGACTTTTCGCCTCCTACGGCGGGGCGACACCTATTACCTGCTGCTGCCGCGCACCCAGTTGGAACTAGTGCTCAAACGGTTGCGGATGTTCGTTCTGCGGTCCCAAGTGGTCCTGACCGACGCCTCGGAAGAGCTCGCCGCCCTGGGGCTGAGCGGCGAGCAGGCCGCGGCCCTGCTCGCGGCCGTCTGTCCGGAACCATCCACCCCACAGGCGGCAGCCAATTCCGCGCCACCTGCCCCGCCCACACCTCCCCACCCAGGGCAAGCCACCCCACTCGCAGACACCAAAACCGCGTCACCCACCCCGTCCGCATCCGCCAGTCCCGCCCAGCCGGCCCTGCCCGCGGCGGTCAACGACCAGACCCAGATCGGGGACCTGACCCTCATCCGCCCGGCGGGGGCCTGTCCCCGCTTCCTGGTCCTGGGGCCCGTCCCGGCCCTAACCGCCCTCTGGGACCGCCTGGCCGCCGAGGCCACCCCGGTCAATGCCGAGCACTGGACCCTGCTCGACATCCAGGCCGGCCTGCCCACCGTCCACCCGGAGACCCGCGAGGCCTTCGTGCCGCAGATGACCAACCTGCAACTGGTCGATGGCGTCAGCTTCACCAAGGGGTGCTACACCGGCCAGGAGGTCGTCGCCCGCATGCAATACCTGGGCAAGCTCAAGCGCCGCCTCTACCTGGGCGAGGTGACCGCGGACCAGCCCCCCCGTCCCGGCGACGCCCTCTTCTCCCCGATCAGCGAGTCCGCCCAGACCGCCGGCACCATCGTCGAGGCCAGCCCCATGGCCGAGGGCCGCTGGGCCCTCAGCCTGGTGGCGGAAATCGCCGCCGCCGCCGATGGCCGCCTGAGCCTGGGGGAGGGCGGACCCTTGATCCAGGTGTCGGAGCCCCCCTACGGCTTTCCCGCCGCCTGAGGCAACCAGATACCCGCCAGAGCGGGTGAGGTAGCATCTGGAGAGAGGAGCGGTACCTCCGAGATTCTCCGAGATTCGAGAAACCCTTCCCGGATTCAGACGCCAAAATCGGCGTCGAGCACCACCCGGTAGCGGGCCTTGCCGGCGCGCAGATGCTCCAGGGCCGCGTTCACCTGACTCATGGGGAAATGCTCCACCTGGGGCAGGATCTGGTGGCGGGCGGCAAAGTCCAGCATGGTCGCCAGGGCGGTCGGGGAACCGATCGGGGAGCCGGAGATCGCCTTCTGCCCGCCGATCAGGTCCATGGCATTGATCATCATCGGTTCCAGGACGGCGCCGACGACATGGAGGCGGCCCTTGGGGGCCAGGGTGCCAAGCAGGCCCTGCCAATCCAGGGACACATTGACGGTGGTGATGATCAGGTCCAGGGAACCGCGGATCGCGCGCAGGGCGCGACGATCGTTGCTCGCCACCACGCGATGGGCGCCCAGGGCCTTGGCCTCCGCGTGCTTGGACTCACTGGAGGTGAAGGCCGTGACCTCGCAGCCCCAGGCGCGCAGGAACTGCAGTGCCAGGTGCCCCAGGCCGCCAATGCCAACCACGCCCACCCGCGCCGTCGGGGTGATGCGGTGGATCAGCAGGGGGGAGAAGACAGTGATGCCGCCGCACATCAGGGGCCCGGCGGCGCCGGCATCCAGGGTCTCGGGCAAGGGCAGGGCCCAGGCCCAGTGGCAACGCAGGCGATCGGCGAAGCCGCCATGCCGGCCGACGATGGTCCCCTGGGACTGGGCGCAGAGATGGTGCTCGCCGGACAGACAGGTTGGGCAGTGCATGCAACTGTGCGCCATCCAGCCGACACCGACGCGCTGCCCCTGGCGCAGCCCGGCCACCCGCTCGCCCAGGGCGACGATCCGCCCCACGGCTTCGTGTCCGGGCACGAAAGGATAACGGCTCATGCCCCAGTGGTTGTCGAGCATGGACAGGTCGGAATGGCAGATGCCGCAATGCTCCACGGCGATCTCGACCTCATCGGCGCCCATGGGCCCCGGGTCATAGGCATAGGGTTCGCAAACGCCGCCGGCGGCCGTCGCGGCCCAGGCATGGATCTGGCTCATGGTTTCCTCCTCGGGTCGGTCCCAGATTGAGCGGGATGGGGGTCGAGGGGCCAATGCTACACCTAAAGCCCGCCCCTTTCGGTTACACTTGCGCCGCTTGATATTTCTCAATTGCCAAGGGCTGCCCTACCCCCTCCATGGTGAAGAACGTGACAATGCGTGAGGCCTGGTCCGGCGAGGCGGATTGCATCAACTGCGCCCTGCGGGATTCCGTCCTGTTCGCCGGCCTGACGGAGCGGGACTTCGAGAAGATTCACGACCCCATCGACCAGTTCACCCTCAAACCCGGCGCCTCGCTCTACCACGCCGGGGATCGGGGGGAGTTCATGTTCACCGTGCGCAGCGGCGCCCTCAAGCTGGTCCAGTACCTGCCTGATGGCAGCCAGCGCATCGTCCGCCTGGCCCGGCCCAGCGATGTCCTGGGGTTGGAGGCTATCCTCGATGCCCCTTATCAGCATGAGGCCGTGGTCCTGCAACCCACGGAGGTGTGCCGTTACCCGGCCCGGCTAGTCAAGACCCTGGGGGCGAAAAACCCCCAGCTTCATACTGAACTCATGAACCGTTGGCAGCGTGCCCTTACCGAGGCCGACGCCTGGCTGACGGAACTCTCCACCGGCTCCGCGCGCCAGCGGGTCGCCCGTCTCCTGCTCCGGCTGGGACGCGATCAGGAGAACGCCGAGTGCGAACTCTTCAGTCGCGAGGACATGGGGGCCATGCTCGGTATCACCACCGAGACCACCAGCCGCACCATCGCCGAATTCAAGCGCCAGGGGCTCTTGACGGATCTCAACGCCAATCGCTTTCGTCTCGACCTCCCCAAGCTGCATCAACTGGCGGGGGAGTAACGCCCGGGGCCGGCACTTGGCCGGCCCCGGCTGTCCACCTGGCACGGGCGGGATCTCGCCCCCCGTGTGATCACAATCACTTGACCTCGATCTGACGGCGCTCCGTCGCGTGGGTCTTGGGGAGGTGGATCTCGAGAAGACCGTCCTTGAACACGGCGTCCACCTTCTCGGCGTCGATCGGCTCCGGCAGGCGGACGGTCCGCGTAAAGGCCCCGCGCATGATCTCGGCGCGATAGACCTTACCCTCTTCTTTCTCCTCCTCCTCATGGCGACGTTCACCGGCGATGGTCAGCAGGTCGCCTCGCAGGTCAAGTTTAAGGTCCTTCTTGTCCATGCCCGGGAGCTCCACCCGGACCAGAATCTCTTTATCGCGCTCGATCAGGTCAAGATGCGGCAGGCCATACTCCATTTGGCCCATGAAGGGCGCCCAATCCGGTAAGAGCTCACCGAAAGGACGCATCCACCGGCGCTGCATGGCGTCGAACATCCGATCAAGGTTATCGAAGACATCGAGCTCACGATGCGGTGTCAGGTGAGTTAGTTCGGTCGTCTTGGTTTTCATGGCTGCTCTCCTCAGGAAACGCTGAAGAATGACCCGATTTCTCTCTTTCCGCCCTTGGAGAGCGTCATTTTTGACTTAGCAGCCCGTTTTAACCCGTTTTTGGGCTCATTTTGGGTATTCTGAGTGGCTCTTGTGGTCCATTACGCCCCTTGC
>JAHDND010000185.1 GCA_018435665.1 Candidatus Thiosymbion sp.
AAGGGGCGTAATGGACCACAAGAGCCACTCAGAATACCCAAAATGAGCCCAAAAACGGGTTAAAACGGGCTGCTAAGTCAAAAATGACGCTCTCCAAGGGCGGAAAGAGAGAAATCGGGTCATTCTTCAGCGTTTCCCTATAACGGCAAAACCTTTGATATACCCTTCATCGAAAGCTATTTCAACATCCGTCTGTCTCACGCGCATCTGGACCTACGATACATTCTTGCCAGCCTGGGTTATTCGGGTGGCCTGAAATCCTGCGAACTTCAGCTTGGTATTGGCAGAACCGGGAGTCTCGCAGAAGTGGATGGCTTCTTTGCCGTCTTGTTATGGCAGGATTACAAAAAAAAGCGCAAGATAAAATCGTTGGAGACCTTACTGGCATATAACATCGAGGATGTGGTGAACCTCGAATATTTAATGATCACGGCCTACAATAAAAAATTAGATTCCATACCCTTGCCGATCAACAAGCTCAGTTATCCCACTACTCCAGAAAATCCTTTTACCATTGATTCTGACACGGTCAATCGCCTCAAGTCGCAACTTTATGTTTATTGAGAACGGCGATAGATCGTGATGAAAAATACGTAGCCATAATCCCGCTGGCACTCCGCCGTTAATTCAAGTATTCAGAGGGGATTCACGATGAAGCGGTTGGTGTGTTTGTTCTTGCTCGCCACCAGTGTCCAGGGGGCAGACCCCATCGTGCGCCAAGGGGCCGTCTGTCCTCCGGGCTCACCACCTATCAGTTACTCTCTGGCCACGAAAGGAGGCAATGGGAGGTCGTTTTGAAGGCACCGCACGAGGCGACGCAACCCGCGGGTGAACCACGAAACCAGGCGGCGATAGAGTTTCTTGAAGCGCCTATGCGTGGGGTCGTATTGCGCATGGACTTTTTTTCAAGGGGTGTCGGATGGTGCCGCGCCTCGTCTCGGCCAACACGGACACACCAGTACATGGCCAAGGCCATGATGAGCACCAGTCGCTCCAGGCGGTCGGCATGCCGGAGGTGTGAATCCTCCAGGTTGAAGCCCCGGCCTTTGAAGTCAGAGAACATTGGCTCGATCGCCCCGCGCGCGCCATAGTCAAGCACGCTCGCCCGGGTCGGCACGGCGTCCATGGCGATGATCCACGGCTCGGGATGGTGGTCCTCGTGCAAGATCCCCAGGTTGGTGATGATCTCTGGTGCAACGGTGTCCGGTTCAGTTAGCCAGGCGATGCGTTTAATGTTCTCTCTGAGCGGTCGAGAGGGTCCAGGACGCCACTGTCGACCGGATTTGGTTTTTGATCCCCCCTGCTCAGGAAGCGTCTACCGCCTTCTAGAGGC
>JAHDND010000041.1 GCA_018435665.1 Candidatus Thiosymbion sp.
CTTTGCGCCGGACGGCTGCGCCAACATCCTGACCATCGCCCCAGCCTTCAGATGCGGATCGCTTCTGGATGGCCTGGTGGGAGACACCCCACTTGGATGCCAGCTCGGGGAAGCTCGCCCCCGCCTCGCGCTCGGCCCGTACCGTCTCCCAGACATCCGCCGTCAACCGTGGCATCAGGGTGCCTCGCGCTCCGCCAGCAGGTTGTGCAACAGATCAAGCCGCGCCCCCAGGGCCAGGTCCGCTTGCGTGCGCTCATGGCGCTCCCGCGCCCCGTCCTCCGCGGTGTACCGCGCCCCCTTGGCGGCGAAGAACATCAGGTGCATTACCGTGGCGAACAGCCCGATGTTGATCAAGACCAGCATGGCAAAGGCGTAGGCGCGCATGTGGTTCATCGTACTAACCGTTGCATTTCGTCCATGAAGCGGTGGAACTCCCGGTTGTGGTTTTCCAGGGCGCCTTCGACTTTCTCCAGCGCGGCCTTGGTGTCGCGGATCGCCGTGATTTGCTCCCGGGTCAGCTCCAGGAGTTGCGCGTGGTAGTCGTGGGTCGACTCTTCTTTGTCTTTGTAGAGCACAAGCATCATCCTCACCGCGACGACGCCGACCAGGGCGCCCAGACCCCACTGCACCAGGAGGGACACGAAGCTGTCCGCCGACTCCAGGTGCAACGCCGACTCCACCGCCAGCGCCAAGGAGGGGACGAGCGCCCAGCCGTAGAGCCAATAGTATGGGCGCAGCGCCACGGACTATTAGCTCTTAGTGAATACGCCGGTCTTGTTGAACAGCCCGATCAGGACGCCGATGGCCTTCTCGATCAAAGGCCAGATCATGCTGACTTGCCCGGAGGCCGATTCAAGGATTTCACGGATCGCCGCCAACTTCATCTCGCCCAGGCCCTTGCCCGGAATCGCTTCCTCAATAGCGCGGATGGCGGTGATGATGGACGGCAGCAACTGCAATACCGTGGTAACAGAAGTCAGCCAGTTCATGATTGAGCCTCCGTCATAAGTTGGGTAGCTAGTTGAAAGCTGAACAGGTTCCAGCACTGGTCAATCGCATGCTGATAGGCGATCTTCTCGCCAAGCTCAGTGTTGAAGTTGGTTGTAGGCACGCAAGCTGAATGCTCGACAACGGTATAGCCGTTTTTGAGCTTGATAAGGCACACGGTAACGGTAGTGTTCTGTGGCTGCCAAAAGCACTTATCAACAATCTCAGCCTCAATAGTCGCCAACGTTATACGTGGCGCGGTCAAATCCTTGGTTTGGATTTCTTGTTCGATTTCGTCGTTAGTCACTTCACAATCTCCTGGCATTCGATGCCGGCCATAAAATCAGGAATCCCGGAAAACGCCACGGGGATCGTCGTCAGGCGTCCGGTTGGGGCGCACTGGCAACCGCACATCAGCACCGCGCACGCGGGCCACCAAAGTCGGATCAATCGGCGCACTACGGCGCACCGTGCCCCAGGCGGCGACGGCCAGGCCGCCGAGTTCGACGGCGTGAAGCAGGAGCGGCGTGATCGCGTCATCGTCCACCTCAAAGCCAAAGCGCCCGGCCAGGCTCGCCAGGACGGTGGCGAGTAGCCCCAGGATCGCCCGGCTGGCCCACCAGGGTTTCGCCGGGGGCGGGGTAATGTTGGGTACTGACGGGGTATCATTGATCCGGTCTAGGTACGCCCGGTGGGCCGCCTGGGTGATCGGGCCATAGATGCCGTCGGGCGTGACGCCCAGGGCTTGCTGGAGGGCGATGATCTCATCCCGCGTCATGATTTCACCCACCGCTCAAACAGTGCCCGTTCCTCCGTCCGGCGCTTGACCAGCCCGGGCAGGGTGACCTTACGGCCATCAACCGTGCCCTTGACCCAGCGGCCAAACTCCCGGGCCGCCCCGGCGTAGTTCTGGCCATTGAGCAGGATCAGCAGGGTGCTGTCCGCCAGCCGGCCCTCGCCAAGGTTGAAGACGAACGAGGTCAAGGCGTCGAACATCCCCTGGTTGAGCGGCACCGTCACCAGCCGGCTAACCGCCTGGGCGGCACGGCCGACGTCATGGGCGAGCAGGGCCTCCGCCTGGTGCAGGCTGATGGTCTGGCCGCGCACCACGCTCTCGGTATGGCCCCAGCCGATGGTCCAGGTCCCCACCGGGTCACGGTAGGCATGCAGGCGCAGGCCCTCGTGGCGCTTGATCAGGGCATAGGCGTCGGCGGAAGGGGTCATGGGCGGTCAGGCATCAGGCCGGGGTGCTGAGGTTCACCCCAGCCTACCCCGCGCGCGCGAGGGAGGGGATTAACCCCGGTTAAGATCTCACCCATCCTGGCCAAACAACTCCCCTTGCATCTGGCGGCGGCGCAGCTCCCGCTGGCGGTCGAGGATGCGGTAGACGTGGATCTCCGACAGGTTGTGTCGCTGGGCCAGGGCCAGGACCCCTTGGGGGCCGGTGCGCGTGCCGTCGTGGCTGGAGGCGATCTCCAGGTCGCGCCGGGCGCGGTCCAGGTTGGCGGCCTTGGGGATGTAGTACATGCGCCCGCCCATGTAGGCGCACAGGCGGCAGGCCAGACGTGCCCCCAGGGGGCCGTGGGCGCCACTGACCCCCGCGGCCTGCAGCTCCGCCGCCAGCAGGTCGGCAATCTCCGCCATGCCCTGCTCCCAGCGTGCCGGCGTGGCGTTGTCGTCGTCGGCGGCGTAGACGGCGGGGTCCTGGCTCATGCAGGCTCCTGGGCGGGGGTTGAAGCGCTGGCCTCCCATCGCCGGTGAAAGATCGCCTCGACCCACTGATGCGCGCGGCCGTCGCGGATCATGGCATTGGTGACGAGCAACAGCGTCCACCCGGCCAGGGAGGCGGCATTGTGCCGTTCACAGTCAACTTCCTGCTGACGGCCATAACGCCGCCGGTCGCTCACTACCACCAGGGCAATGTGGTAATCCGGCCAGGCGAAATCGGCGCGCCATTGGCGGGCCGGGTGGTAATCCCGCTCCGGGACCGGCAAGCCGAGGGCATGAAGCTGAATGGCCAGGATGGACTTCAGGCGGGTGTCGCTCATGGCTCAGGTCTCCTCCGTCATCCACCCCGCCGGCATCCGCGGCAGGGCGAGGTAAGTCTCAATCGCCCTCCGCGCCTCCTCCCAGCCGACGCACACCAGGGCGCGGTGGCCGTTGGCGGTGAGGCGCTCGCGCCACCAGCGCTGGGGTGGCGACTCCTTGCCGCCCTTGGCCTTGAGCTCGATCCTCAGGCCGATGAAGGTGCCGCGGGGGACAGGCAGGTCCAGATCCGGGACGCCGGCTTTCACGCCTTCCGCCTTCATCGCCTTGGCCACGGATATAAACCTGTGCCCGCCATTGGGCACGGCATGCAACAGCTCAAGCTCGGGGTAGCGCTTGAGGCTGGTCGGCAGGCTGGCCCACTGCATCAGGGCCACCTGCTCCAGGTGCTCGGGCGTGCGGACCTTGGGCGCGCGGCGCTTGCGGCGGCCGTCGAGGAGGTCGAGTTGGGTGGCGGGTTGGGTCATGCTATTTCCCCATCTGGCCATTCGATCGGCTTTACCTTAATGGCCAGCATCTGAGCATGCTGACGGAAATTCGCTTCCAACTCGCGCGTCCAGGTGCCATTGGCGATGTTGACCAACGACCGCTCGGCACGCTCGTTGATTCTCTGCTGGGCGCGGTGGACATGCTCCCTTACAGCCTCTGCCGCGTCTCCAAAGGTACCCTTGGTCAAGGCGGGCCGCCGCTCCTCAGCCTCGCGTGCGGCCCGCGCGGCAAAGGCCCGTTGCTCGGCATTGGCTCCGCCACGACACGCGGCCAGAAATTCGGCGATGGACGGCGGCCAGGTCAGGTGATCCCGGCAATGATCCAAGCCGCGGCGCATCAACGCCCCCGCCTGTTCCTCCCGTGTCGCCCGGGTCCGCTCTGGGTCCTCCCCTGGCGCGGGATGCGGAATCAGCCCCTCAAGGCCCTTGGCCCATTCCGCCACCAGCAGCTCGTGCGGCGTCAAGGCGGTGACATCCGCCCAGGCTTTGGGCCAAATCACCGAGAAGCGGCTAAGCATGGCCGCTGACCACCTCATCAAACGCGTGTTGGCCGATGCGTCTCCACTCGGCATTGATCTCCGCTCGCCGCTCAAGTTGTGACTCAGATCGCCCATTGCCGTGCTCCCGTCGTTCGTTGCGTACCCAATTGCGCCAGGTGGCCAGCCAGTCGAGCTTGACCCCGCGTTGCCCGGGCTGCGCGTTCCAGTGGTCGGTGAAGCGGGCGTAGATGCGCTCCGGGTCCAGGTCCGGGCGCTCAGCGCGACAGAAGGCTTTCCAGTTTTCGGGTAAACAGGCCAGGCCCAGAGTAGAGAGCCGCGCGCCCCGCGCGGCTGTGCCGTGCGCTTGCAGCCGCGATGAGGTTGCCTTGGGCGGTGGTCGCGAACTCTCCCCCTGCACCCCCTCTCTCTCTACTCTGTCCTCTCTCTCTGAGACAGACTCATCCTCTCCTTTCCTTTCCTCTCCTTTCCTTTCCGGTGATGAGTCCTCCGTGAGCGCTCCGTGAGTGCTCAGTGAGTCATCCTCAGTGCATGGCAAATCAACGCCTTGGCAGTCATCGTCACCCGCGGCCGTCGAACGCGACGGAGACATGCGCGCGGGGGCGCCGGCCGTCGAACGCGACGGTCCGCGCGGCGCCTTGCCCTCCTCCAGTGCACCCGCCGAGGGTAGCGGCGTGTCAGTGGCACGCGGCGGCTCGGGATAGCGGGAGGGAGAAGGACGATTGATGACTTGATGATGCCAGTGGGTGACGTACCACCACTCCCGTCCCTGGGCCTCGAAGGCGGTGATGAGGCGCAGCGTGAGCAGCTCCCGCACCAGCCCCTCGACATCGCCGACGGTGAAATCATCCGCCGGCAGGATCTTGGCCTTGAGCGACCGGGGTGATGCTTCAATCACCCCGCGGTCATCGCAAAAATTCCACAGACCGATGAACAGCAAGCGCGCCGGGAGCGACAGCTCGATGATCTTCTCGTCAGTCCAAAACTCTGGCTTGATGGTGCGGATGCGCGGCATAAGCTAGCCATCCATAGCGCGCGCGCGGGCGATCAGGCTGATAGCCTGAGACCGGACGGAGCGGAAAAAGGGGATAGGGGGGTGACGCAGACGGACTGCGCCCTTAGAATCTAAGGCGGGCATGTGGCCTCCTGAACAGGTACATGTGTCAAGTCCCCGCCGCGTGGTCTCAACACAAAGCGGGGGCGCTCTTCAATTATCCGCCCGGATCTTGACCCAGGCAAGCAAGAAACGAGACGGGAAGGAAGCTTAGGCATTACGTCCCTTCTGCTTCGCCGCCACTTCCCGCCGATACCGGGCCTCCCCGCGCACCAGAAAGCAACAGCGCACATGCGCCTCGACTGCCGCGCGCCACGCCGCCGGAACTTCCGCCAGCCGGGACGCCCGCTCCTCGCGGCTCTGCCCGGCCTCGACCCAGGCGCA
>JAHDND010000019.1 GCA_018435665.1 Candidatus Thiosymbion sp.
GAACCACCTGATCCCATCCCGAACTCAGCAGTGAAACGGTGTATCGCCGATGATAGTGTGGGGCCTCCCCATGTGAAAGTAGGTCACTGCCAGGGCCTCTTCCTAAACCCCGTCACTACCCGTGACGGGGTTTTTTTATTGCGTCGGCCATTGGCCATTGGCTTGTTGGCCGATGGTTGTTACAGGAGATTTGACGCGGGTGTCACAGTTGCCGCGGCCTTTTCTTTCCAGACCCTACCTTGCGGCGGGATGTGCAGTGCTGCTTCTGGGTGGTGCTTCCCTCGCGATATGGGCGGTCTGGCCCATTCTGTTTCCTCCGTTGATCGCAGTGGCCCCTTGGGTCCCCGGCTGTGACTTACGCCTTGGGGCTTGCCCGGCAATTCTGCCGGGGGGGGGCAGGGTCCACTTCAGTATCGAACCCAGAACCATACCCGTACTGCGACCACTGGACCTGACGGCCCGGATCGAGGGTCTCAATCCCCGGTCGGTGGAAGTAGACTTTGCTGGGACGGATATGAACATGGGCTACAACCGCATCGCCTTAAAGCCTGTAGGCGAAGTGGGCTGGAAGGGGCAGGCTACGCTTCCGGTCTGTGTACGAAGTCGGATGAATTGGGAGGCGCGCGTGCTGCTGCATACGGATGCGGGCATCATGGCTGCCCCTTTTCGATTCGATACCTTCAGTTCCTCCTCCAGCGAATAGCTACCTGTTCCTCAAGCCAGGCGGGACCTCTTCCAGTAGAATTCATGATTTCTGGTGTCGCTGGGGTTACCCCCAATCCCAGGGACTAGTCTGCGCCTGGAAATTGAACCAGCTGGAGAATCCAATGCCCCGATACCGCTCCCGTACCACGACCGAGGGTCGGAACATGGCCGGCGCCCGGGCCCTATGGCGGGCTACTGGCATGACCGACGATGATTTCAAAAAACCCATCATCGCGGTGGCTAATTCCTTCACCCAATTCGTCCCTGGGCATGTGCACCTGAAGGACATGGGGCAATTGGTCGCGCGCGAGATCGAGAAGGCTGGCGGAGTCGCTAAGGAATTCAATACCATCGCCATTGATGACGGGATCGCCATGGGCCATGGCGGCATGCTCTACTCCTTGCCGTCGCGGGACATCATTGCCGACTCCGTGGAGTACATGGTCAACGCCCATTGTGCGGACGCCCTGGTCTGCATCTCCAATTGCGACAAGATCACGCCCGGGATGCTCATGGCCGCCTTGCGTTTGAATATCCCTGCCATCTTCGTCTCCGGCGGCCCCATGGAGGCAGGGAAGGTCATTGCCCAAGGTACGGAAATCCATCTGGATCTGGTCGATGCGATGGTGACCGCGGCCAACCCGGTCGCGAGCGACGCCCAGGTCCAGGAATATGAACGTTCCGCCTGCCCCACTTGCGGCTCCTGCTCGGGTATGTTCACCGCCAATTCCATGAATTGCCTGACTGAGGCCCTCGGGCTCAGTCTGCCGGGCAACGGTTCCCTGGTGGCGACGCATGCCGCACGGAAGGAACTGTTCCTCGAGGCAGGCCGGCTCATCGTCGTCCTGGCGCGGCGCTGGTATGAGGAAGATGACGGACAGGTGCTGCCGCGTGCGATCGCCAATCGTCAGGCGTTCGAAAACGCCATGGCCCTGGATATTGCCATGGGGGGCTCGACCAATACGGTCTTGCACCTGCTGGCTGCGGCTCACGAGGCTGGCGTTCAGTTTGGCATGGTTGACATCGACCGACTGAGTCGACGCATCCCGAATCTGTGTAAGGTCGCCCCCGCTACCCAAAAGTACCACATGGAGGATGTCCATCGTGCTGGTGGCGTCTTCGGTATTCTCGGCGCACTGGACCGAGCCGGCTTGATCCACGGTGGAGTTCCGACCGTTCACAGCCCGACCTTGGCGGAGGCGCTGGAAGTCTGGGATATTTCTGGCCCGGCTAGCGACGAGGCTCGGGAACGCTACCTGGCCGCCCCCGGCGGTGTCCCAACTCAAGTAGCCTTTAGTCAATCCCGGCGTTGGGGCAGCCTGGATCTGGATCGTCAGGCGGGCTGCATCCGTGACCGCGCCCACGCTTACAGTCAGGATGGCGGCTTGGCCGTGCTGTTTGGCAATCTTGCGGAGCATGGTTGTATCGTCAAGACGGCGGGGGTGGATGAATCCATTCTCACCTTTGAGGGTCCCGCCCGTATCTTTGAAAGTCAGGAGGCCGCGGTGGAGGCGATCCTCGAGGATTTGATACTCCCTGGGGAGGTAGTGTTGATCCGCTACGAGGGACCTAAGGGTGGCCCTGGCATGCAGGAGATGCTCTATCCCACCAGCTATCTGAAATCAAAGGGGCTGGGCAAGGCCTGTGCCCTGATTACCGATGGGCGGTTTTCCGGAGGGACATCTGGGCTCTCCATTGGCCATGTCTCACCAGAGGCCGCTGAGGGTGGAACTATCGCCCTAGTGGAAGAAGGCGACCGGATCAGAATCGATATTCCCGGGCGCCGTATCGAGTTGCTGGTGGATCCCGTCACCCTCGCTGACCGGCGCCGACTCGTGGAAGCACGGGGCGCTCATGCCTGGCGCCCGATCGATCGGCAGCGTGCCGTCTCGACTGCCTTGCAGGCCTATGCGGCCCTGACCACCAGTGCCGCTCGCGGAGCGGTCCGCGATCTCTCCCAACTCGGCTGATCCTCACGGTCTTGGATATGGCGATCTGTATCCAACTGTAACCAGCACCGATCTACCGGGGAGCGGTTTAACCCAGTGCTCCCCGGCAGATCGTCGAATTTAGGTGTTGTCAACCCGCACCTTGCGGTGCGGGCCAACGGCAACCCTGATTGCGCGGCGATCCTGGGCGCTTGTGAGCTTCAGATCCGCGGATTCTGGGCCAAGACGGCCGTTGGCAAATTGAGCTTGGCGGCACGTCCAATGAAGAACCGGGCCAAAGCCTGCTGTTCTTGAGCATAAGCCGCCGGATCGCTCCAGGTGGAGGCCGGGTCAAGGATGGCGTCGGGTACCCCGGGACACTGCTTGGGTAACTCGAACCCAAAGACCGGGTTGGTCTCGAAGGCCGCCTGGTTCAGTTCGCCACTCTGAATGGCACGGATGATCGCCCGCGTAACGGGGATGTCGATCCGTTTGCCCACGCCATATTTACCCCCGGTCCAGCCCGTGTTCACCAGCCAGACCGGGACCTGATGCTGGCGCAGCTTCTCCATGAAAAGGTTGATATAAGTGGCATGGGACCGCGGGAAAAAGGGTTCTCCGTAGAGGGCGCTGAAGACCGGTTCCGGTTCCTTGACCCCGCGCTCGGTGCCGGCCACCTTGGCGGTGTAGCCCATGCTGTAATGATAGGCGGCCTGCTCGGGTGAAAGGCGCGCCACGGGGGGCAGGACGCCAAAGGCATCGGCCGTGAGGAAGATGATGCAGGAAGGGTGACCGGCGGTTCCGGAGGCAATGGCGTTCGGGATGGCCTCGATCGAGAAGGAGGCCCGGCCATTCTCGGTGTAGCCACCATCATCGTAGTCGATATGTCGCGTCAGGGGATCCCAGGCAACGTTCTCAATCGTCGTGCCGTGCCGCTCAGTAGCGGCATAGATGAGCGGCTCGTCCTTGGCCGAAAGCCGGATCGTTTTGGCGTAGCAGCCACCCTCGAAGTTGTAGACGCCGTCCGCGCTCCAGCCGTGCTCGTCGTCACCGAGGAAGAGCCGGTCCGGGTCCATGGACAGGGTGGTCTTACCCGTCCCGGAGAGCCCGAAGAAGACGGTGACCGCGCCCTCGGCGGCGACATTGACCGAGGCGTGCATGGGGAGAACCCCCTGTTCCGGCATCAGGTAATTGAGGACGGTAAAGATGGACTTTTTGATCTCCCCGGCATACCCCGTACCACCGATCAGGATCAGCCGGCGGCTGAAGTTGATCAGGATGAAGTCATTGGACTGAAGGCCCAGTGCCCGGGCCGTCGGCTCGTCGAGGCCCAAGTTGGGCAGGCCGATGATGTTCCAGGCCGGCCGGAATTCCGCCAGTTCCTCGTCCGTGGGCAGGATGAACATATTGCGGACGAATAGTGCCTGCCAGGCCGAGGTGCCCATGAACCGGACCGGGATACGGTAGCGTGGGTCGGCACCCGCGAACACATCCTGGACATACAGATTGTAGGCGCGAACATACTGCCGAACATGCTGGAAGACGCCGTCGAAGGCCTCCTCGCTGATGGACTGGTTAATGTTGTTCCACTGGACGCTGTCCCGGGTCGTCCCGTCATTGACGATGAACCGGTCCTTGGGCGAGCGACCGGTGTGGCCGGTCCGGACCGCGAAGGCCAGGTGGTGGAGCAGATGGCCCTCGCGATTTTTGATGGCCTCCTCCACCAGGCGGGGGGTGGGCCAGCGAAAGCAGGTGACGTCCGGGCTGACGCCCAGATAGCTCAAGTCAACGGTACCCATGGGAATCTCCTTAACGAGGTTGGCTGAAAGGGATGGGACAAAGTGTTGCGCCGGCCTTGGGGATCATGTCCCGCCACCCTAGTCAAGGTGGCCGATGCGCAAAGGGAAAGCAAGTTTCTTGCCCGGCCTCCCCTGGCTGGGTGCTAGAGGCTTGGGTAGGTAGGATCGTCGGCGGTTGCCCGGTCCCGTGCTCTGCCTGGACGCACGGGGCTTGGCCTGCCTGGCTCGTGACCGTTCAGATTCCCTTTTTCCAGCACTTCCCCGCAAGGGGGGGCAAGGAAATCAGCGGCTTGTGGTCTAAAGGCTGCCTCTCTTGCGTACGGGGTCTGAAGGCTGACCCTGGCTCAGGGCAAATGCACCGGGCTCGGGGCAACCCAGTCTGGCGCCCGGTGTTCTACGACCACGGTGGTGTAAATCCCCCCCCGGACATTGAAATTGCCGGTCAGGCGCATGAAACGGGGGCTGGTGGCCCGTACCAGATCACCCAGGATCAGGTTGGTGACGGCTTCGTGAAAGGCGCCTTCGTCGCGATAGGACCAGATGTACTGCTTCAGGGCCTTGAGCTCCACGCAGCGCGCGTCCGGGATATATTCCAGGGTCAGTTCCGCAAAGTCGGGTTGCCCTGTCTTGGGGCAGAGACAAGTAAATTCCGGGATCCGGATGCGAATGGTGTAATCGCGATCCGGGGCCGGGTTGGGGAAGGTGTCCAATTCTCGACGCGGGACGCTCGGCATGTCTTGCTACTCGGTGGATAGATCATCTCGCAGTCTACCAGAGCCGTCTTTCGGCCAACCGGGTCAATTAATGAGGAATTTCCATTGGGAATGGGGACGGTCCATATCGCGTGCGCTGTGTATGACGGAACGCCTGCCCATGAACAGACTTCTCAACTGGCCCCAGCATGACCCGGCATCGCCCCCGTCCGCACCTGACCGCCGGGGGATAGTAAAGACACCGGGAATCCGCCGCCTTGAGAGTTGCAGTCCATACCAGGCCATGACGGCGCAGGGTCCTGCTTTGCCCTGACCCCCGGGGTCCTGTATCTTTCTCCGATGCGCCTGGAGAAGATCAAACTAGCCGGTTTCAAGTCCTTCGTGGACCCCACCACCGTGCTCTTTCCGAGCAATCTGTGCGGTATCGTCGGCCCGAACGGTTGCGGCAAGTCAAATGTCATCGACGCCGTGCGCTGGGTCATGGGTGAATCCTCGGCCAAGATGCTGCGCGGCGAGTCCATGGCCGACGTCATCTTCAACGGCTCCACCAGCCGCCAGCCCGTCGGCCTGGCCAGCATCGAACTCCTCTTCGACAATGGCGATGGGGCCGCCGGCGGCGAGTACGCCAAGTATGCCCAGATCTCCGTCAAGCGCCAGGTCAGCCGCGACGGTCAGTCCAATTATTTCCTCAACGGCGCCCGCTGCCGGCGGCGGGACATCCAGGACCTGTTTCTCGGCACCGGTCTGGGACCGCGCAGCTACGCCATCATCGAACAGGGCATGATCTCCCGCCTCATCGAGGCGCGCCCCGAGGATCTGCGCCTCTTCCTGGAGGAGGCGGCGGGCATCTCCAAATACAAGGAACGCCGCCGCGAGACCGAGACCCGCATCCGCAATACCCGGGAAAATCTGGATCGCCTCAACGATCTGCGCGACGAGGTCGCCAAGCAACTGCTGCACCTGGAGCGCCAGGCCGCCACGGCGGAAAAGTACAAACGCCTCAAGGAGGAAGAGCGCCTCCTCAGTGCCGAGGTCAAGGCCCTCCGCTGGCAGGCCCTGGATCAGGAACTGACCCGGCGCGACCAGGTCCTCGGCGAACAGGAAGGCGCCTTCGTCGCCAACATGACCCGTCAGCGGCACCTGGAGGCGGACATCGAGGAGCGGCGTGCCGCCTTCGCGGACGCCTCCGAGCATTTCAATCGGGTCCAGGGCCACTACTACAGCGTGGGGGCGGAGATCACCCGCCTCGAACAGGGCATCCAATTCGCCCGCGAGCACCGCCGCCGCCAGGAGCAGGACCTGGCCCGCCTGCGGCAGGAACTCGGTGAGGTCGAACGGTTGCTAGCGCGGGACGAGGCCAGCCTGGCCGAGCTGGAGGCGCGTCAGGGCGAGGACGAGCCTGCCCTGGCGGAGGCGGAGGAGGGCCGTGAGGCCGCTGCCGCTCGGGTCGAGGCGGCGGAGGCCGCCCTCAAGGCCTGGGAGGTGCGGTGGGATGACTTCAACCGCGAGGCGGCGGGGCCCACGCAACAGTCACAGGTGGAACGGGCCCGGATCAACCACCTGGAACAGCGCCTGGGACAGGATCAGGCCCGTCTGACGCGACTGGAAGAGGAACTGGGTCGTCTGGAGACCCGGGAGCTGGAAGAGCAGATCCGTGATCTGGAGTCCCGGGAGGCAGACCTCGGCGCCGAATTTGAAGGCTTTGCCGCCGAGCGCGACCGGATAAGGTCCGCCTTGCAGGAACAGGAGGCGGCCGGGCGCGACCTCACCGGGCGCCTGGACGCCGCCCGCACCCAGTTGCAGGCGGCCCGGGGCCGGCAATCCTCCCTTACCGCCCTCCAGGAGGCCGCGCGGGCGGATACCGACCGGGAGACGCGCCGCTGGCTGGCGAACCAGGGGCTGGCCGATGCCCCCCGGCTCCTGGATGCCCTCAAGGTCGCCCCCGGCTGGGAACTGGCGGTGGAGTCGGTCCTGGGTCCCCATCTCCGGGCAGTCTGTACCCCTGATCTTGGGCGACACGCCGGGGCAATCAGGGGCGCCAGCGGGGCCCTGGCCCTCCTCGATCAGCCGTCCCCGACCGCCGCCAGGATGATCAGTGCCGGGGATGGACAGGGCCAGGGGGGCCCCGACCTAGTTGGTCAGCCGTGGGCATGGCGCGATACCCATACCGTTTTTGGCTCCGATGCCGATCCTGGCACCGACTACGGGACCAGCATTGGCAATGACACCGGCATTGGCACTGGCACAGTCAACCGCACCGGTACCCTGCTCGACTACGTCGACAGTGCATGGCCCCTCCAGGGCCTGCTCGGCACCTCCTACCCGGTCGCCACCCTCGACCAGGCCCTCACCGACCGCGCCGGGCTGGCCCCGGGCCAGGCCCTGGTGACCCCGGAGGGTATCCTGGTCGGCGCCAACTGGTTGCGCACCCCGGCCCGGGACAACCCCCTGGACGGCGTCCTGGCCCGGGGCGAGGCCCTCAAGGCCCTGGAAGCGGAACTGCTCGAACTGGAAGGCCAGGTCTCGACCCTGGCGGCCGGCCTGGAAGGGGCCCGGGATCGGCGTCGCGCCCTGGAGGGCAAGCGCGAGGTCCTGCAAGTCCGGATCGCGGCGGTGGAGCGCGGCCTGTCCCAGGTTCGCGCCGACCTCAGCGGCCGGCGCGCCCGCCTGGAGCACCGGAACGAACGCCGCCAGGCCCTGACCGCCGAAAGCAGCGACCTGCGCGATGACCTGGAGGCGGCCTTCGAGGAGATGGCCGAGGCCCGGGAGCGGTTGCACGCCGCCCTGGAGGCCGTGGAGATCCAGGTGGAGCGCCGCGAGGTCCTGGTCGGCCAGCGGGAAGGCCTGCGGGCTGAGGTCGCCGAGGCCCGCGCCCAGGAACGTGACTGGCGCGACCTGGAGCATCGCCTGCGGATCGGCATCGAGTCCCGCCGCGCCAGCTGCGAGGTCCTGGAGCGAGGCCTGGAGCGCGCCCGGGAACAGGTCACCCACCTGACCACACGTGCCGGCGAGGTCCAGCAGACCCTGGAGGATCTGGTCGAGCCCCTGGCGGAACAGGAGGAGGCCCTGAAGGAGCAACTCGGCCTGCGCCTGGAGGCCGAGGCGGCCCTGGGTCAGGCCCGCGACCGGCTGGAGGGCCTCGATCAGGCCGTCCGCCACCTGGAGCAAGAGCGCCATCAGGTCGAGGAGGCCCTCCGGGCGGCGACCGCCACCCTCGACGGTCTGCGCCTGGCGCGCCAGGAGTGCCTGGTCCTGCGCCGCACCCTGGAGGAGCAACTCAAGGAGCTGGCCCTGGACCCCGCCACCGTCCTGGCCGCCCTCTCCGACCCCGCCGCGGAGGTGGAGGCCTGGCAGGGTCGTCTGGAGCAGCTCAGCCAGCGCATCGCTCGCCTGGGGAACATCAACCTGGCCGCCATCGATGAATTCCAGGCCCAGTCCGATCGCAAGCAGTATCTTGACGCCCAGCACGAGGACATCACCCGCTCCTTGGAGACCCTGGAGCAGGTCATCCGGCGCATCGACCGCGAGACCCGGGGCCGCTTCAAGGATACCTATGACCAGGTCAACCAGGGCCTGCAGCAGCTCTTCCCGCGGCTCTTCGGCGGTGGCCATGCCTATCTGGAGCTGACCGGGGAGGACCTGCTGGAGACGGGCGTCGCGGTCATGGCCCGTCCACCGGGCAAGCGCAATTCCAGCATTCACCTGCTCTCCGGCGGCGAGAAGGCCCTGACCGCCGTCGCCCTGGTCTTCGCCATCTTCCAGCTCAACCCGGCGCCCTTCTGCATGCTCGACGAGGTGGACGCCCCCCTGGACGACGCCAACGTCGGGCGCTTCTGCGAACTGGTCCGATCCCTGTCCGACCAGGTCCAGTTCATCTTCATCAGCCACAACAAGGTCACCATGGAGATCGCCGATCACCTCATGGGGGTCACCATGCACGAGCCCGGGGTCTCCCGGCTGGTGGCGGTGGACGTGGAAGAGGCGGCGCGCCTGGCGGCCAGTTCCTGACACGAGCCTGATCCCGCCATGCCTGCCCCTCCTTCCAAGCCCAAACCTCAGCCCCAGCCCAAGACCAAGCCCCACGGCCCCGGAACGGCGGCCTCCCGGTCCAAGAGCAGCCGGCGCTGGCTCGAACGCCACTTCAACGACGAATACGTCAAGCGCGCCCAGCAGGAAGGCTACCGCTCCCGGGCCGTCTTCAAGCTGCTGGAGATCCAGGAGAAGGACCGGATCCTGGCGCCCGGCCTGCGGGTTGCCGACCTGGGGGCCGCCCCCGGAGGCTGGAGTCAGGTGGCCGTCCGTCTCGTGGGTGACCAGGGACGCGTCCTGGCCTTGGATATCCTGCCCATGGACCCGGTCCCCGGAGTGACCTTCATCCAGGGGGATTTCCGGGAGGCCGAACCCATCGACCGGTTGCGGGAGGCCTTGAGTCATGAGGCCCTGGACCTGGTGCTGTCGGACATGGCCCCAAATATGAGTGGCACGGCGGCGGATCAGCCGCGGCTCATCTATCTGTGCGAGCTCGCGCTTGACTTCGCCCTGCAACACCTGCGCCCCGGCGGCACCCTGGTGGTCAAGATCTTCCAGGGCGAGGGCTTCGACGCCTACCTCAAAACCCTGCGTCGCCACTTCCGCCAGGTGATGAGCCGCAAGCCCAAGTCCTCCCGCAGTGAGAGCCGGGAACTTTATCTGGTGGCGCGGGACCTGATCGCCCGGGAGACCCCTCCGGGCTTGGTATCCGGTTAGGTTGACCCCTACTTTACGGTTATGATGGGGGTCTAGCCGATCGGGTATTGGTCAGTCACCCGACCCGAGAAAACGGAAAATTAAGGGTCGATGACTGTAAATTGCGCCGACAAATTCGCCTCGGGTGAGGCGCGAGAGGGTTGCTGCCGTGAATGACATGGCGAAAAATCTGTTGCTCTGGGTGGTCATCGCCATCGTCCTGATGTCCGTGTTCAACAACTTCACGGCCACCCGGGCGACGCCCAAGACCATGCCCTATTCCTCCTTCATCGAACTGGTTCGCCAGGGCGAGGTGCGGGAGGTGACCATCAGCGGGCGCACCATCGAGGGCGTCAAGGAGTCCGGGGAGCGTTTCTCCAGCTTCGCCCCCGACGACGATGGCCTGGTGGGCGAATTGCTCAGGCATGATGTCGCCATCAACGCCCAGCCCCCGGAGAAGCCCGGCGTGCTGATGTCCCTGTTCATCAACTGGTTCCCGCTGCTGATCCTGGTCGGCCTGTGGATCTTCTTCATGCGCCAGATGCAGGGCGGCATGGGCGGGCGGGGGGCCATGTCCTTCGGCAAGAGCCGCGCCCGGTTGCTGTCCGAGGACCAGGTCAAGGTGACCTTCCAGGACGTGGCCGGGGCCGACGAGGCCAAGGAGGAGGTCACCGAGATGGTCGAGTTCCTCAAGGACCCGAGCAAGTTCCAGAAATTGGGGGGCAAGATCCCCAAAGGCGTGCTCATGGTCGGCCCCCCGGGAACCGGCAAGACCTTGCTCGCCCGGGCCATCGCCGGCGAGGCCAAGGTCCCCTTCTTCACCATCTCCGGCTCGGACTTCGTCGAGATGTTCGTCGGCGTCGGCGCCTCCCGAGTGCGCGACATGTTCGAGCAGGCCAAGAAGCACGCCCCCTGCATCATCTTCATCGACGAGATCGACGCCGTGGGTCGCCACCGCGGCGCCGGTCTGGGCGGCGGTCATGACGAGCGCGAGCAGACCCTGAACCAGCTCCTGGTGGAGATGGATGGCTTCGAGGGCAACGAGGGCGTCATCGTCATCGCCGCCACGAACCGCCCGGACGTCCTCGATCCAGCCCTGCTGCGCCCGGGGCGCTTCGACCGCCAGGTGGTGGTGCCCCTGCCGGACGTGCGCGGCCGGGAGCAGATCCTCAAGGTCCACATGCGAAAGATCCCGGTGGCCGACGACGTCAAGGCCTCGGTCATCGCCCGCGGCACCCCGGGCTTTTCCGGGGCCGATCTGGCCAATCTGGTCAACGAGGCGGCCCTCTTCGCCGCCCGCGCCAACAAGCGCCTGGTCGACATGGACGACCTGGAGAAGGCCAAGGACAAGATCATGATGGGGGCCGAGCGCCGCTCCCTGGTCATGTCGGAGGACGAGAAGCGCCTGACCGCCTACCACGAGGCCGGGCATGCCATCGTCGGCCGCCTGGTGCCGGAGCACGACCCGGTGCACAAGGTCAGCATTATCCCCCGCGGCCGGGCCCTGGGCGTGACCCTCTTCCTGCCGGAGGAGGACCGCTACAGCTACACCAAGCAGCGCCTAGAGTCCCAGATCTCCAGCCTCTTCGGCGGCCGGATCGCCGAGGAACTGATCTTCGGCGCCGACAGCGTTACCACCGGGGCGCAGAACGATATCCATCGCGCCACCGATATCGCCCGGAATATGGTGACCAAATGGGGCCTGTCGGAACGCCTGGGTCCCCTGACCTACAGCGAGGAGGAACAGGAGATCTTCCTCGGGCACTCCGTGACCCAGCACAAGAATGTCTCCGACGAGACTAGCCACGTCATCGATGAGGAGATCCGACACATCATCGACCGCAATTACGAGCGCTCGCGGCGGCTGCTGACGGACAATCTGGATAAGCTCCACGCCATGGCCGCCGCCCTGATGAAGTTCGAGACCATCGACCATGATCAGATCGACGACATCATGGCCGGCATAACCCCCCGCGCGCCACAGGACTGGAGCGAGGACGAGGGCCGCCGGCCACGGGGTGGCTCGGCCTCGGGCCCGACGGCGAGCACCGCCAGCGAGGGACCCATCGGCGGTCCCGCCAGCGAGCACTGAGAGGCGGTGAATACATCCTTTTTCTCCAGCCGCGCCGAGGGGTTGAGGGCGAGCGAATACCCCAATGCCCTTCGCCAGGCGCCGAGTCCCCGGCCCGGGGACGCGCCATAGATACCCCCGCTGCTGCCGCTGTCGCTGCCGTGGCTGGCTCCAACCTTCTCGATTGCGGTGGCCGACTGCTGGATCTAAGTCGCCCCCGGATCATGGGGGTGATCAACGTCACCCCGGATTCCTTCTCAGATGGCGGCCGCCATGCCACCCTGGATGCCGCCCTGCGGTGTGGCGAGCGGCTGGCGGCGGAAGGGGCTGACATCCTCGACATTGGCGGCGAATCCACCCGCCCCGGCGCGGCGGAGGTCAGTGTCGCGGAGGAGATCGACCGGGTGGTCCCGGTCCTCGCCGCCCTGGCCAGTCGTCTGGACCTGCCGCTCTCGGTCGATACCAGCAAGCCCGAGGTGATGCGCGCCGCCGTGGCCGCCGGCGCCGGGCTGATCAACGACATCTACGCCCTGCGGCGTCCCGGGGCCCTGGCGGCCGCGGCGGAACTGGCGGTGCCCGTCTGCCTCATGCACATGCGGGGTACCCCCGAGACCATGCAACGGGAACCCCGTTATAGCGATCCCGTCGCGGAGGTCAGGGCCTTTCTGGAGGAGCGGCTGGCGGATTGCGCGGCCGCCGGTATCCCCCACCAACGCCTCCTGTTGGACCCCGGCTTCGGATTTGGCAAGACCCTGGAGCACAATCTCGCCCTCCTGGCTGGGCTTCCCACCCTGACGGCCCTTGGTCTGCCGTTGCTGGTGGGTCTGTCCCGCAAGTCGATGATCGGCGCACTTACCGGGCGAGAGGTGGACGGCCGGCTGGCCGGCAGCCTGGCGGCGGCCGTCCTGGCGGTGGAGCGGGGGGCCAGGGTGATCCGGGTCCATGACGTCGCCGCCACCCGGGATGCGCTCCGGGTGGCCTGGGCGGTGTTGGCAGCGACATGATCCCCTTCACCCCCACAGGCTGAGGCTGGTCAGGGCCTGGAAGCTGCAAGCGGGTGGGATGCGGGATGTGGTGGGCAGGGGCGGATGTCTCTATCATCAATGAAGTGCGGCTTTCGGCCGCCAATCTCATCTTAATCGGCTTTAGCAAAATTGAGGTCAAGGAAGCGCTATGCGTAAGTATTTCGGTACCGACGGTATCCGTGGCCGGGTTGGCGAGGGGCATATCACCCCGGAATTCATGGTGAAGCTGGGCTGGGCGGCGGGGCGTGTCCTGGGGCACGCCGGTCGTAGCAAGGTGCTGATCGGCAAGGACACGCGGATTTCCGGCTACATGTTCGAGTCCGCCCTGGAGGCGGGTCTGGTGGCGGCCGGGGTCGATATCCGGCTGCTGGGCCCCATGCCCACCCCCGCGATTGCCTATCTGACCCGAACCTTCCGTGCCGCGGCGGGGATCGTCATCAGCGCCTCGCACAATCCCTATGACGATAATGGCATCAAATTTTTCTCCGCCGCGGGCGACAAACTGCCGGACGAGGTGGAACTGGCCATCGAGGCCGCCCTGGATCAACCCCTGACCACGGTCGACTCCGCCTCCCTGGGCAAGGCCAAGCGGGTCGAGGACGCCGCCGGGCGGTACATCGAATTTTGCAAGGGAACCCTGCCCTCCGCCATGTCCCTCCAGGGACTCAAGCTGGTGGTGGATTGCGCCCATGGCGCCACCTATCACACCGCCCCCTATGTCTTCGAGGAATTGGGGGCACAGGTGACGACGATCGGCGTGGAACCTGACGGCTTCAATATCAATCGGGGGGTTGGCTCCACCTCCCCCACGGAATTGAGCCAGCGGGTCAAGAAAAAGAAGGCCCATCTGGGCATCGCCTTCGACGGGGACGGGGACCGGGTCCTGATGGTCGATTCCCGGGGGCGCCTGGTGGATGGCGATCAGCTCATCTATATCATCGCTAAACACCGTCTCGCCCAGGGCACCCTGACCGGACCCGTGGTGGGCACCCTGATGAGCAACCTGGGTTTCGAGCACGCCTTGGGCAAGCTGGGGATCGGCTTTGCCCGCACCAAGGTGGGCGACCGCTACATCATGGAGCGCCTGAAGCAGGATGACGGCATCCTGGGCGGTGAGCCCTCGGGCCACATCATCTGTCGCGATCGCACCACGACGGGGGATGGTATCGTCGCCGCCCTCCAGGTCTTGCAGGCCTTGGTGGAAACGGGCAGCACGATCGAGGAACAGGCGGCGGAGGTCGACCTCTACCCCCAGATCCTGCTTAATGTCCCTCTGGACCGGCAACGGGACATCGTCGGTCTGCCAGCGATCCAGGCCGGAGTGGCCGCCGCCGAGAAGGAATTGGCGGGCAAGGGGCGGGTGCTGTTGCGCCCCTCGGGCACTGAACCCCTGATCCGGGTCATGGTGGAAGGGGAGCAGAAGCGCAAGGTGGAGACCATTGCCCAGCGCCTGGCGGATCTGGTCCGCGACCAGTTGTGAGCCTTGGCCTGGCTTGAGCCAGGCCCCTGCTTACCCGACAATGCTGCCTTTGCCGGCGGGGGTCAGCGCCGGAGCCGTTTATTGGGGACCGGAACCGGGTCCCGGATCCTGACCGGGAGGGGAGATGTCGGTAACTCACTCGATCCATGGGATGTGGTCCTCGCGGCTGGCCTTTATCCTGGCCGCGACGGGGTCCGCCGTGGGCCTCGGTAATATCTGGAAGTTTCCCTACATGGCAGGGGATAACGGCGGCGGGGCCTTCGTCCTGGTCTATCTCCTCTGCGTGTTGCTGATCGGCATTCCGATCATGATGGCGGAGATCCTCATCGGCCGCCGGGGTCGGCAAAGCCCCATCAACACCATGCGCAGTCTGGCCGCGGATGAACGCCGTCATGGCCTCTGGGTGCTGCTGGGCTGGGGGGGGATGGTCGCCGGCTTTCTCATCCTGTCGTACTACAGCGTCATCGCCGGCTGGACCCTGGCCTATGTCTTCCGCGCCCTGGGAGGCGGCTTCACGGGCCTCGACGGTCAGAGCGCGGGGGCGCTGTTCACCGCCCTGATCAGTGACCCGGAACGGTTGCTGGCCTGGCATACCATCTTCATGGTCATGACCACCATCGTGGTCTCGCGGGGGGTCAAGTCCGGCCTGGAACAGGCGGTCAAGGTGATGATGCCGGCCCTCTTCCTGCTGCTGCTGGCCCTGGTCGGCTATGCCCTGACCACCGGGGAATTCCAGCGCGGTCTGGAATTTCTGCTGGTGCCAGACTTTTCCGCCTTGACCCGGGGCTCCGTCATCCAGGCCATGGGACAGGCCTTTTTCACCCTAAGCCTGGGCATGGGCGCCATCATGATGTACGGCTCCTATCTGCCCCGCAATGCCTCGATCCTGAACTCTTCGCTGCTGATCGCCGGTCTCGACACCCTGGTCTCCTTGCTGGCGGGCTTGGCCATCTTTCCCATCGTCTTCGCCAATGACATGGAGCCCGGGGCGGGACCGGGGCTGGTCTTCATGACCCTGCCCATCGCCTTTGGCCAGATGCCGGGGGGGCTGCTGTTCGGTACCCTCTTTTTCATCCTGCTGGTCTTTGCCGCCTGGACCTCGGCCATCTCCCTGGTGGAACCCGCGGCGGCCTGGCTGGTGGAAAACCGCGGCATGAACCGGGTGCGGGCCGCCGCGGTGGTCGGGACCCTCGCCTGGCTGTTGGGGATCGTCACCATCATGTCCTTCAGTGACTGGGCCTTCAGTTTCGATTTCCATGGCGAGACCAAGTCGAATGGTCTCTTCGATATCTTTGACATTCTCACGGCCAACATCATGCTGCCCCTGGGTGGCCTGGCGATGGCCGTCTTCGCGAGCTGGTTCATGGGGCGTAGTTCCACCGTGGATGAACTCCAGCTTGGCGAGGGCCTCCTCTATCGGGCCTGGCGCTTTGCCGCCCGCTATCTGGCCCCCCTGGGTGTCCTGTTGATCTTCATGAGCGGGCTGGGGGTGATTTGAGTGGCCCGTGTTAGCAAGAGCGCCCTGGTCCATCACTCCGCCGCCGAGATGTTTCATCTGGTGCGGGACGTGGAGGCCTATCCCGGTTTTCTGCCCTGGTGCCATGCCACCCGCGTCCTCAGTCGCGAGGACAATCGCCTCTGCGCCGAACTGGTCGTGGCGCGGCTCGGCATCCAGCAGACCTTCTCCACCTGTAATCGGTTTGTCGAGCATGAGTGGATGGAACTCGAACTCCGCGATGGTCCCTTCAAATATCTGCGGGGACGCTGGACCTTTCTGCCCCTGCGTGAGGATGCCTGCAAGGTCAGCCTGACCCTGGATTTCGAGTTTGCCGGGGCCCTGATCGACAAGGCCTTTGGCGCCGTCTTCCACCAGATCGCCAACTCGATGGTGGATGCCTTCTGTAAGCGCGCGGACGAGGTATATCGTGGCTGAGACGACGATGCGGGTGGAAGTGGCCTACGCCGGCCAGGATGACCAGGCCCTGCTGACGGTCAGTGGCCCAACCGGCATGACGGTGCAGGAGGCCATCGACCGTTCCGGGGTCCTGACGCGCTTCCCGGAGATCGATCTGGGCCTCAATAAGGTGGGGGTCTATGGCAAGCTGGCCCGCCTGGATCAGGGCCTGGCGGAAGGTGACCGGGTGGAGATTTATCGCCCCCTGATCGCCGATCCCAACGAGCAACGCAAAAAGCGGGCGGCGGCGGGCAAGGTGATGCGCAAGGGGGCGGGGGAGGACAGCGGCGCCTGAGGGCCAGGACCCGGTCCCCCTGCTCCAGGCGGGGACCGGGTAGGCAGGGGATTAGTAGCCGCCCTTGCGTAGAACGAAGGGTAGACCGGCGATGCGGTTGCCCTGCTTGCTGGGGGCCATGGGGAAGAGCCGGTAAAGGTCCTTGCTGGAGACCGTCTTGCCCCAGCGTTTGCCCATGTCCTTATTGATCTGCCGCTCCATCGGCTGATTGCCATTGTTGTTCGTGAACTCCTCCCGCAGGTATTCCAGGACATCCCAATGCTCCTGGGTGAGTTCGATCTCTTCACTGGCCGCCAGGACCAGGGCTACGTCCCGATCCCAGTCCTGATAGTTGACCAGGTTGCCGTTATCGTCGGTCTCGATGCTCTTGCCGTTGACCTCAATGGCCATAGTCATGCTCCTCTTCGCTGTGTAATTGTTCGGTTGTGTGCCGCTAGCATGGCGGCGGAATCACGCCTCGGCGGGGGCGAAAGCCGTATTCAGGAACAGGGCGGCAATGTCTGCTCCCCGCGCTCCTGTTAAAGCCCGCTAATTTTATGAAATTGCTTTCCGTCCGTCATCCGTCCCCGGGGGGATATCTGAAGGGGTCTGTTAGCCTGTCCGTCAAGGGCGCCGCAACTCGAGAGCGGATCATGAGGCTGGGGGAGCAGGCTAGGTAGGGGGCGCGGTCCAACCAACCCGTCAGGGTGGCGGATCAACCAACTTCAGGTATCCATGAATAGGGCGATGAGATCATTGAGAAAGCGACGGCCGAGTTCAGTGGGGCAAACCCAGTCATCCGCGACCTCCAGCAGGCCGGCCTGACAGGCGGCGGCCAGGGGCGCGGCGAGGCGGTCTGGCGACCGCCCGGTGTTTAACGCGAACAGTCGCAGGGGGAAGCCGGCCGTCAGGCGCAGGCTGTTCATGGCGAATTCCAGCACCACCTCGTCCTCCGCCAGGGTCCAGGTCGAGCCGGGCGGGGGCAGGCCCGGGCCGGCTTTGTCCACCGCGGCCAGATAGGCGGCGGGTTGCTTGGGCTTGGCCCCGCGTTGGATCCGCCCGCTGGCCGGATCGGTTAGCTTCCCATGGGCGCCAGCGCCGATGCCGAGGTAATCCCCAAAGGTCCAATAGTTCAGGTTGTGTTGGCATTGGTGGCCCGGCCGGGCATGGGCGGCCACCTCGTAGGAGGTGAAGCCCGCGGCGGTCAACAATTCCTGACCCTGAAGCTGCATCTCCGCGATCAAGTCCTCATCCGGCAGGGGCGGCGGTGCGGCGTGAAAGGGGGTGTGCGGCTCCGGCGTCAGTTGGTAATAGGAGAGATGTTCCGGGGCCAGGACCAGGGCCCCGAGCAGGTCATCTCGCGCCTGGCGCAAGTCCTGCTCGGGGAGACCGTACATCAAGTCCAGGTTGATATTGGCGAAGCCCGCCTGACGGGCAAGCCAGAAGGCCTGGTATACCTCCTGGGGGCCATGGATGCGACCCAGGGCCTGGAGTTTGACCGGGTCGAGGCTTTGCACCCCCAGGGACAGCCGGTTGATACCGGCCTCCCGGTAAAACGCGAAGTTGGCGGCATCCGCCGTCCCGGGATTGGCTTCTAGGGTGATCTCCGTCGCGTCATCCAGGGGCAGGCGCTGGCGGATACCCGCTAGCAACCGGGTCATGCCGGCGCCGGACAGCAGGCTGGGGGTACCGCCGCCAATGAAAACGGACACCAGCGGTTGGACCCCGGCTCCCAGGGCGTCCAATTCCAGGCCCAGGTCGCGCAGCAAGGCGTCCACATAGGCCCTTTCGGGGAGGGTGTCCCGGACGGCATGGGAATTGAAGTCGCAGTAGGGGCACTTGCGGACGCACCAGGGGATATGGACGTACAGGGCAAGGGGTGGGCGGCAGGACCCTGCCTCAGGTCCTGGTTCATTCATCAACTTTCGGTTTTCCCGTGTCGTGGGTGCAGCGAGAGCCTTGATGACATTTAGGCAGGATCATTCGGGGGTAGCGGGCAGGATGCGCAGCAACTGACCCTCATGCTGATCGGTCAGCACATAAAGATAGCCGTCGGGGCCCTGGCGGACATCCCGTACCCGCTGGCCGATGGTGAGTTTGTCTTCCGCCACCACGCGGCTGCCGTCGACCACCAGGCGACGGATCTGCTGGAACTTGAGGGCGCCGCTGAACAGATTGCCGTGCCAGCCGGGATAGCGGTCGCCGGTATAGAAGGTCAGTCCGCTGGGGGCCTTGGACGGTGTCCACACCAGGATGGGGTCCTGAATACCGGGACGGCTCTGTTCCGGGGCGACGGCGGGGCCCCAGTATTCATTGCTGTAGCTCACCTCCGGCCAGCCATAGTTGGCGCCGCCCGCGATGAGGTTGAGCTCGTCGCCGCCCCGGGAGCCATGTTCGTTGGCCCAGACCCGGCCCTGGGGGTCCAGGGCCAGACCCTGGACATTGCGGTGGCCCAGGGTCCAGATCTCGGGTCGGGCGCCGGGCTGGCTTTTGAAGGGGTTGTCGGGGTGGGGGCTGCCGTCGTCCCGCAGGCGCAGGATCTTGCCGAAATGGGTGCCCAGGTTCTGGGCCTGGTTGCGGATGTTGGCCCCGGCGAAGGACAGGGGCGGATTACCGCCGTCGCCGATGCTCATCAGCAGGCTCTTATCGGGCAAAAAGAGCAGGCGGGAGCCAAAATGCTCCGCGCCTGACTTGGCGTCCGCGTTCTGGAAGATGATCTCCACCCCTTGCAGGCGGGAGCCCTCCAGGCGCCCGCGGGCCAGGGCGGTGCGGTTGGCCTCCGGGGTGCCGATGGCCAGGCTCAAATAGACCAGGCGGTTGGTGGCGAAATCCGGGTGCGGGGCGATATCTAACAGGCCACCCTGGCCGTAGGACAGGGCCGGTGGCAGACCGGCGACCGGCTCCGGTTCGAGCTGGCCATCGCGGAACCAGCGCAATCGCCCCGGCCGCTCCGTGATCAGGGCCGAACCGTCCGGGAGCCAGGCGATGCCCCAGGGGTGCTCCAGATTTCGGGCTAGCACCTCCAGGGTCCAGCCCTTGGCCTCCGGTACCTCGTCACTGATCGGCGCGGGGCCGGATTCGGAGTGACAACCCGTCGGCAGGCTCAGGACCATGAGCAGGGCCAACCAGGGGAGGCTGCCGTGGCAGGCCCCTCGCCTCACCGCCAGCCGTGTTTCCGACAACCACCTAGCCAGGGAGGTGAGGAACCTAATCATCCCAGCGGTTCCAACCGGGCATAGGCCAGGACCAGCCACTTGGAGCCCGCGTCGTGAAAATTGATCTGAATGCGCGCCGCGGCGCCCAGACCCTCGCTGCTGAGCACCACGCCCTCGCCGAACTTGGGGTGCCGCACCCGCTGGCCCAGGCGAAACCCCCCGGTGTCGGTGGGGGTCGCAGACGTGATGCCTGACCTGCCCTGGTTGCTACCCACACGCGCTGGCATGGTGCTGGCGGTCAGGAAATTATCTGACCGGCCGTAAGAGTAGGGTCGTGAGATTCCTCCACCTCGGATTTCTTGCAACAGCTCAGCAGGGATCTCGCTTAGGAATCGTGATGGGAAGAAATAATCCTCCGAGCCATGGATGCGGCGTTTCTCCGCGTGGCAGATGAAAAGGCGCTGCTTCGCCCGGGTCAGGCCGACATAGCAGAGCCGCCGCTCCTCTTCCAGCCGACTGGGGTCCTGGGCCGATAGGCTGTGGGGGAAGAGGCCCTCCTCGACGCCGACCAGGAAGACGATGGGAAACTCCAGCCCCTTGGCGCTGTGCAGGGTCATGAGTTGAACCGCGTCCTCGGAGTCATCGGCCTGGGTATCGCCCGCCTCCAGGGCGGCAAGGGCGAGAAAGGCGTTGAGGTCGCTCTTATCCAGCGGCACGGGGCCTTCTGTGTTGTCGTCGGCATTGCCCTCGGTGTTGTTGCCTTGGGTGTATCCGCCTTCAGGGTTGCCAGCAGGAATGTCAGTAGGATTGCCAGGCCCGCTTGGGACCCCGCCCGCAACCGCTCCGCCCGCCTGGTCGGGGCGGGTACCGTCTGCCCCGTCGATCGCCGGCACCTCATAATCCCAGCCCATCTCGTGACGAAAGCGCCGGGCGGTTTCCACCAACTGCTCCAGGTTTTCGATGCGGTCCTGGCCCTTGCCGTCCTTTTCCTTGCGGTAGTGTTCCGCCAGGCCGGCGGCGGCGATCAGATCGCGGGTCAGTGCCTCCAGATTCAGGTCCCGGGCGCAGGCCTGGTGCTTTTGGATCAGGCCCAGGAACTGGTTGACGGCACCGGCGGCGCGAGGGGGGAGGGCGCCGCTGCCGGTCAGGTCGCGGGCCGCGCGCCACAAGGAGCCCCGAGCCTCCCGCGCCTGTTCGCGCAGGCTGTCCAGGGTGCGCAGGCCAATCCCCCGGGGCGGGTTGTTGACAGCGCGCTCGAAGGCGATGTCATCGTCCGGATTGGCCACCAGCCGCAGGTAGGCCATGGCGTCCTTGATCTCGGCGCGCTCGAAGAAGCGCAGGCCGCCGTAGACGCGGTAGGGGATCTGGGCGTTGAGCAGTGCCTCCTCGAACAGCCGTGACTGGGCGGTGGTGCGGTAGAGAATGGCGCATTCGTCACGCCGATAGCCCTCCTCGGTGATGTAGCGGCGGATGCGCTCGACGACGAAGCGGGACTCGTCCACCTCGTTGAAGGCGGCATAGCGCAGGATCGGCTCACCCTCGCCGCCCGAGGTCCAGAGGTTCTTGCCCAGACGGCTGGGATTGTTGGCGATGAGGGCGTTGGCGGCCTTGAGGATGTGGCCGGTGGAGCGGTAGTTCTGCTCCAGGCGCACCACCTGGGTATTGGGGTAGTCGCGCTGGAAGCGCTGCATGTTCTCCACCTTGGCCCCGCGCCAGCCATAGATGGATTGGTCGTCGTCCCCCACCAGGAAGAGATTGTCCCGCTCCCCCGCCAGCATCCGCAGCCAGGCGTACTGGATGGCGTTGGTGTCCTGAAACTCGTCCACCAGAATGTGGGCGAAGCGCTGCTGGTAGTGGTGACGGATGTCAGGACGGTCGCGCAGCAATTCATGGGCGCGCAGCAGCAGTTCGGCGAAATCGACCTGGCCACCGCGGGCGCAGGCGGCCTCGTAGGCGTAATAGACCTCGATCAGTTTGCGCTGGAAGAAGTCACCGCCATCATCCAGATGCTCGGGGCGGCGGCCCTCGTCCTTCTGGGCGTTGATGAAGCCCGTGACCTGGCGGGGGGGGAAACGGGATTCATCGAGCTGCATCTCCTTGAGCAGGCGCTTGACCAGGCGCTGCTGATCCTCGCTGTCGAGGATCTGGAAATGCTGGGGCAGATTGGCCTCCTGCCAATGGGCGCGCAGGAAACGGTGGGCCAGACCATGGAAGGTACCGACCCACATGCCCCCCAAGGGCTGCTGGAGGATCTCCTCGATGCGGCCCCGCATCTCCCGCGCCGCCTTGTTGGTGAAGGTGACGGCCAGCAGGGACCAGGGCACGGCATGTTCCACCTGGATCAGCCAGGCGATGCGATGCACCAGCACCCGGGTTTTGCCGCTGCCAGCCCCGGCCAGCACCAGGCGGTTGCCGCCGCTGGCCGTGACGGCCTCGCGCTGGGCGTCATTGAGGGGGGCGAGGATGTGGGAGATGTCGTCCATGGGCGGCATTTTAGCCCCCTTTGGGGGACTGACCTTCAAGTAATCGCCTTCAAATAATCAGGGGGATACTCAGACCTTGGGCGATGTCCTGGATGCCCTCGCCGCCAGAGGTCAGTCACCCATGCATTTGGTGGCTGCCCGGCGGTCCCTGATCGCTGTCGCCGTCCCGAGTGCGGAATGGCCCATCAGGGCACGGCAGTGATCATCAGAAAGAGCCCAAAGATCACCAGGTGTACCCCTCCCTGCAAGATCGTGGTGCGGCCGGTGGCGAAGGTGAGAGTGCTCACGAACAGGGTAAGCAGGAGTAATGCCGTGGCTTCGTGGGAGAGACCTAGCACGAGGGGTACACCCAGAAAGAGAGACAGGACGCCGACGATCGGGATGGTGAGTCCGATGCTCGCGAGTGCCGAGCCCAGCGAGGCATTGAGACTGGTTTGCAGGCGGTTGCGCCGGGCGGCCTTGACGGCGGTCAGACCCTCCGGCAGCAGCACGACCATCGCGATCACCACGCCCACCACCGTCGGCGGCAAGCCAGCCAAGGCGACCGTGGTCTCCACCGTGGGTGACAAGCCCTTCGCCAGAAAGATCACCACCACGAGACTCAGGACCAGCAGGAGTCCGCTGAGCAGTGTAGTGCGCTCGGTTGGCGGTTCCCCGTGGTGGCTGAGGCCGTCCTCGATGAGGAAATGTTCCCTGTGGCGCACCGTCTGCACGTAGATGAACAAGGCGTACAGACCCAGTGAGGCAATGTCGACGAACAGCAACTGGCTTGACGCAAAGGTTGGGCCTTCGGTTGTCACGGTGAATTTGGGGAAGACCAATGCCACGATGGCAAGGGTTGCGATCACGCTCAGAATGCCGGTTGCCCCCTGGACCCGAAACTCCTGTTCATGATGATGGGCGGCGCCGACCACCAGACAGAGTCCGACGATCCCGTTGAGCACGATCATGATCACCGAGAACACCGTATCCCGCGCGACCGCGTCACTGCCGGCGGCACCGGAGACCAGCAAGCCGACGATCAGACCGACCTCGATGACGGTGATGGCCAGGGCCAACAGAATCGACCCAAAGGGTTCGCCGATCCGCGTGGCCAGCACCTCCGCGTGATGGACGGCGGCGAACACCGCTCCACCCAACAGAGCGGCTGCCAGGGCAATCAAGGGACCGTTATCCAGCCCAAGGAGCGCCAAGGCCTTGGCGGCGACGAGGACGGCGCCACCCAGGGGCGCGACCCAGTGCCACCAGGCCAACCGATTCAAGTCTTGTTGGGGATTCACGGCAGGGTCCTGGTCAATCTTTGCGGGGGGAGTATCGATCGGGGGTGCATCGCGCCCGTTGCCCTATTGTAGGGCGACGGCTGTTCCGGCTCCAGGGTGAGATCGGCCCCGTTGGCCGCTTGCGCGGCGCTGAGGTCATCGGGCCTCTGGGTTGATGTCCTGTGCCCGACGCATGGCCGCGATGAATACTGGGTGCGGAACATGGAAGGGGCCGGAAACCTTGGGGACCAGATGTTCCTGGTAGGTGCAAAATCCGTGATCCGCAGCGGCGACCCGCCACAAAGGTCCTGGGCGCCGGGACCCGCTTCGTCGACCCGTTTCGCCAATGGCAACCGGAACGCGATAATGTCCCCCGAATAGATCAGGAAACAGAGCAATAGAGATCAGGAGACAGCGCGATGACCCCGGAAGCCTTCATTCGTGAATGGCAGGGCGTGGCCCTCAAGGAAAGCGCCTCCACCAAGGAGCATTTTCTCGACCTCTGCCATCTATTGGGCGAGCCCACGCCCATCGAGGCGGACCCCAAGGGCGAATGGTTCACCTTCGAAAAGGGCGCCACTAAGGCCGGCGGGGGCCAGGGGTTTGCCGACGTCTGGCGCCGGGGTTGCTTCGGCTGGGAGTACAAGGGGCCGGGCCAAAATCTGGACAAGGCCTTTCAGCAACTCCAGAACTACACCCCCGCCCTGGAATATCCGCCGCTCCTGATCGTCTCCGACATCCAGGTCATCCGCATCCATACCGCCTTTACCGGCCTGGTGCCCAAGACCCATGAGATTGGGCTCGAGGCCCTCCGGGACCCGGCCCAGCTCAATCTGCTGAAATGGGCCTTCACCGACCCTCAACGCCTGCGGCCCACGGCCACCCGCGCCCAACTCACCGAACAAGCCGCCGCCAGGCTGGGGACCCTGGCCCAAACCTGGCGCGGGCGCGGCCACGACCCCTTCCGGGTCGCCCACTTCTGTCAGCAGGTCCTGTTCTGCCTCTTCGCCGAGGACATTGACCTCCTGCCCGACAAGCTCTTCACCCAACTCCTAGAGGCGGCCAAGTCCCATCCCGACAAGGCCCAACGTCAGTTCGAAACCCTCTTCGGCGCCATGGCCACCGGCGGCATGGTCGGTTTCAAGGAGATCGACTGGTTCAACGGCGGCCTCTTCACCGTCGCCGATGCCTTGCCCCTGGAACTGGCGGATATCAAGGCCCTGCTGGCCCTGGCCGCCCTCGATTGGCAGGCCATCGACCCGACGATCTCCGGCACCCTGTTCGTGCGCGGTCTCGACCCGGCCCTGCGCGCCCAGTTGGGGGCGCAGTACACCGATCCCCCCACCATCATGCGCCTGGTCAACGCCGTGGTCCTCGATCCCCTCCGGGCGGAATGGATGGCGGTCAAGGCGGAGATCCAGGGCCACCTGGATAAGGCCCAGGCGGCCAGGTCCGCCGCCGGCGCTACCAAGGCCCGCAACGCCGCCCTGGAGTTGTATCAGGGTTTCCTCCACCGGCTGCAAAAGTTCCGTGTCCTGGACCCGGCGTGTGGCTCGGGCAACTTCCTCCTCCTGGCCCTGCTCGGGCTCAAGGACCTGGAGCATCAGGTCATCACCGAAGCGGAAATGCTGGGTCTGCCCCGTCAATTCCCGATGGTCGGTCCCGAGAACGTCATCGGCATCGAGATCAACCCCTTTGCCGCCGAACTGGCGCGGGTATCCCTCTGGATCGGCGAGATTCAGTGGATGCTCAACCACGGCTTCGCATTGTCCAAGTCGCCCATCCTATGCAACTTGGACAACATCCACCTGCGGGATGCCATCCTCAACCCGGATGGAAGCGAACCGGAGTGGCCCAAGGCGGATGTCATTGTCGGCAATCCGCCCTTTTTGGGGGTGAGCAAGCTCCTGAGTATCCTGGGCCAAGACTACATGGACCGACTGCGGGGGCTGTACCAAGGTCGGTTGCCTGGTGGGGCTGATCTGGTGTGCTACTGGTTCGAGAAGGCACGGGCGCAGATTGCAGGCGGGAAGATCATACGGGCGGGACTTGTCACCACTAATAGCATACGCGGCGGGGCCAATCGCAAGGTGCTGGAGCGGATCGTGGAGAGCGGGACCATCTATGAAGCCTGGTCCGATGAGCCATGGATCAACGAAGGGGCAGCGGTCAGGGTCTCGCTGATTGCCTTCGCCCCCCAGGACCATGAACGGGGGATTCGGCTTGATGGCGAGGAGGTAGGGACCATCCATGCCGACCTGACAGCCGGGAGCGGGGTGGGCAATGAACTGAACCTGACCCTGGCGAAGCCGCTCAGGGA
>JAHDND010000253.1 GCA_018435665.1 Candidatus Thiosymbion sp.
ATCGAGATTCAAGGCGAGACCATGGTAGCTACAATGGTGGCGGACCCTTAGTCCGAGTGAAGCGATCTTGGCCCCTTGAACATAAACCCCCGGCGCTCCAGGCCGGGCTTCGGCAGTGATGCCCAAGTCGGTGAGCAAATCAATGACCGCCGCCTCCAGGCGATTGACCAAGGCCTTGATCCCCAAGCGGGCACGGTCGAGATCCAACAGTACATAGGCGATGAGCTGGCCAGGACCGTGGTAAGTCACCTGGCCGCCCCGATCCACCTGGAGTACTGGAATATCACCCGCGTCAAGGATGTGTTCGCGGCGACCTGCCTGACCTAGGGTAAAGATCGGCGGGTGTTCCAATAGCCAGAGTTCGTCCGAGCTGGTGGTACAGCGGCGGTCCGTAAAGGCGCGCATGGCTTGCCAGGTGTCCTGGTAATCACAGATCCCCAAGCGCTTCACAAGCAGGGTTTGCGGTTCCGTTCCAGCCGGGGGCGGAGGTAACGCACCAGGAACAGGGGGATTAGAGTGTCCAGGCAACCCGGTCATGGCTGCTGAGATCCCGGTAAATGGCATCGAGTTGCATCTGGTTTTTAGCCAGAATCACGAGGGTTACCGAAAGCCATTTGCCGCCGCTACTCTCCCGCACGCTGACCTGGTTGATACTCAGCTCTGGGGCATGACGGCGGACAATCTCCATCACCAGTTCCCGGAAATCGGCCTCGGCCTTGCCGATGGCCTTGATGGGGAAGGTGCGGGGGAAATCCAGGAGCTGCGCCTGTGGCTCGCTCATGGAAATCTGCTTATTGGAACCACCGCAGAATGGTATCCCGCAGCCATTCCCACCAGCCGCCCCTCGGGACATCCTGTAAGGCAACCAGGGGGACCCGACCAATTTCCTTGGCCTCCAACTCCACAACAATTTCACCGACCTGATCGCCTTTGACGACTGGGGCGACAAGGTCCGCGTTTTTCTCGATACGTGCGCTGAGTTGGGGGTAGCGCCCCCGGGGAATGGTGGCATGGAGGTCCGCGGCGGGTCCCACTGGGAGCTCCTTTACCTCCCCCATCCACACCCGTAGGTTCTCAACGGGCTTGCCACCCGGATAGAGCTGGGGCGATTCATAGAACCGAAAACCGTAATTGAGCAAGGCCAGGCTGGCTTCAGCCCGGGCCTTTTCGCTCTTGGCGCCCATGACCACGGAGGTCAGGCGCATGCTCTCCCGCTTGGCGGAGGCCACCAGGCAATAGCCAGCGGCTTCGGTATGGCCGGTCTTTACGCCGTCGACATTGGGGTCCTGCCACAGGAGCCGGTTACGATTGTTTTGTTTGATGCCGTGGTAAACATATTCCTTTTCCGCGTACCAGGCATAGTATTCGGGAAACTCGCGGATGGTCGCGGCCGTAACCAAGGTCATGTCGCGGGCGCTGGAATAATGTTCCGGGTCAGGCAGGCCAGTGGCATTGACAAAATGACTGTTCGCCATGCCCAAGCGCTGGGCATTACTGTTCATCAGGTGGGCAAAGGTATCTTCGCTACCCGCGACGTGCTCGGCCAAAGCGACGCTGGCATCGTTGCCGGACTGAATGATCATGCCATGCAGCAGGACCTCCAAGGGAATACGCTTGCCAAGTTCGATAAAGGTCTTGGAGCCACCCGTCCGCCAGGCCTTCTCGCTGATGAGGACCTCATCCGTCAAAGCGATCTTGCCCGCCGCTAACTCCCGGAAGACGACGTATGCCGTCATGATTTTGGTCAGGCTGGCGGGTTCAAGGCGCTCGTCCGGATTATGTTCGGCAATGACTTTGCCGGTGTGATGATCAACCAGCAGGTGGGCGGAGCTGGCAATGGCCGGCGGCTCCGGAATGGGGGCCTGAGGGGCACTGGAGACCTTGTCCTGGGCTTGGGCGGGGAGGAGAAAGAGCAGGGCCAGGAGGCTCAGAATGTTGGCGTAAGGCTTCATGCGGGAGGGCGTGGCGCTGGCTTGTCTGGTTGCAGAGAGTGGCGAGGGAGCTTAACCCTACTAGCCTGATCACTCATTCTAAGCGTTGCGAAGGGGAATTTGCAGCCGCTTGGAGTGGGAACCTCCGCGCGACTGGGAGAAGGGAGGGTGCTCTTGACATACTGGATGATCAGGTCTGTCAGTGGAGGACTTTACTCATTCAATTCATGAATAATTTATATGAGCTTGGGGCGCGAATTGCCGGTGTTGGACAGCGTTAACGCATAACAACGGTGGGGTCGGTGATCCCCAGTGAGGCCAGTCGCCGGGAGAGGAGCCCGGCTTCAACCTTGGAATCCAGCGGGCCCACCTGAACCATGTAGGGGGTCCGGTCGTTAGCGGTATCCGTTCGAACCATGACCGATTCTTCCAGTTCATCAACCAACTCTTGTCGCAATCTTTCCGCATGGGTCCGGTTGTCAAAATGGCCCACCTGCAGATAGATTGCCGCGCTTGCGGCCACCTTGGGTTGGTTGTTACCCGTCGCAGCGCCACTGACCGGAGCATCAGCATTGGCGATGAAAGGGCTAGCCTGGGTGTCCGCTGGCCTTGTCTTGCCTTGCAGGTCCGCATTGGCCTTGTCGGCCGCGGCGACAAACATACGCTGCAAACCTGCATTCAGACCAGTAGTTGCCGTATCCAGGACCTGGATTTCTACCTTGGCCATGCCTTTGTCAACCATATCCAGTTGGGATGCGGCGGCGAAGGAAAGATCCAGCACCCGATTGCCGTGGAAAGGACCGCGATCGTTGACACGAACCACGGTGCTTCGGCCATTCTCCAGATTCGTGACCTGGATCAGGCTGGCAAGGGGAAGTTTCTTGTGAGCGGCAGTCATCGCATGCATGTCAAAACGCTCACCGCTGCTGGTACGCCGCCCGTGAAAACGTTTTCCGTACCAGGAGGCGGTACCGTTCTCTACATGTCCCGGGGCCGGTTGGTTAACGTGGTATCTCTTTCCCTTCACGACATAACTTGAAGGCGACTCTGTCTTGGCCACGACCTGCTCGGGGGGAGAAGCATTCACAATCCCTGCCGAAGTGGGAGTAGCCACCTGCTCGGATTGACCCGTGGTCCCGGTGGTGACACACCCAGTAGCCAGCAGGGTCGTAAGGAAAGAAACTACCAGCAAACCCGAAGGTTTGCCCAGTTGGACGGCTTGCCATGCGCTGTTACCCGCATCTCTCGTCGTCATAATCAGCCCCCATTTTTCGCGATATCACCGTCGAGCGATAATTTTCCTTAGGCTCGAAGTACTTACCTGATTTCGGTGCCGCTGATACACGGTCAGGAATCCTAGAATAGCCCCTGAAGATCGGCTTGGCACATAGAAATGATTGATGGCTGAAAAGTAAAATTTATAGAAAGCGGAGCGCGATCTACTTAGCTGGTGTCATCATTCTCTGGCGTGGGCTCTCAACCTGTTAATTTAATGGATAATTATGACAATGACCCTCGGTGGGCCCGTGCGGATTACCGGGTCAAGGAGAACTGGCCGAGGATCGCGGCAGGCTCTATCATCCTCACGGGATACGTTTTCTAGACCGACGGGAGAATATCGAATATGAGCAACGTATTGGTTGGCATCATCATGGGCAGCGACTCGGACCTGGGGGTCATGCGTGGGGCTGCCGAGGTGCTTGATGAGCTCGGGGTTCCCCGTGAGATGACCATCGCCTCCGCTCACCGCAC
>JAHDND010000084.1 GCA_018435665.1 Candidatus Thiosymbion sp.
AGCGGTCGGCCAGTCCCGTCACCTCGACCGATCTCGCCGGAACAAACGCTGCCGACGACGGATCGGCCCTGGTGGCCGTCGCCCATTCCGGCACGGCGATGCTCAGGGCCGTGTCGCTGCCGGCATAACGCAGCCGCAGGGTGCCCTGGGCGCGCAGGCGCTCGGGGGGCAGGCCTTGGGCGACCATCTCGATACGACCTGCCGCCTCCAGTTCGGTACAGGCGGCCACCAGGTCCGGGATCAGGTCCGGGGTCAAGGTCCGCTCCAGGGCCTGTTCCTTGAGCAACCGTGCCTCCGCCAGGCCCATGCCGTAAGCGGACAGCATGCCCGCCAGGGGGTGGATGAGGATGGCCGGCATCCCCAGGGCATCGGCGACGGCGCAGGCATGCTGGCCGCCGGCGCCGCCGAAGCAGCACAGGGTATAGGTGGTGACGTCGTAGCCCCGCTGGGTGGAGATGTGCTTGATGGCGTTGGCCATGTTCTCCACGGCGATGCGCAGGAAGCCTTCTGCCAGGGCCATGGGGGTCAGGGGCTGGCCGGTGGCGGCCTCGACCTCCGCCGCCAGGGCGGTGAATCGCTGCCGGACGATCTCCCGGTCCAGGGGCTGACGTTGATCGGGGCCGAAGACTTGGGGGAAGCAGTCCTGCTGAATCCGCCCCAGCAGCAGGTTGCAGTCGGTCAGGGTCAGGGGACCACCACGCCGGTAGCAGGCCGGACCCGGATTGGCGCCGGCGGAGGCGGGACCGACCCGTAGCCGGGTACCGTCGAAACGGCAGATCGAGCCACCCCCCGCCGCCACGGTATGGATGTGCAGCATGGGCGCCCGCAGCCGCACCCCGGCGACCTGGGTGTCGAAGGCACGCTCGAAGTCGCCGGCATAGTGAGCGACATCGGTGGAGGTGCCGCCCATGTCGAAGGTGATGATGTGGTCAAACCCGGCCGCGGCGGCGGTGCGGGCGGCGCCGACCAGCCCCCCGGCGGGGCCGGAGAGGATGCTGTCCTTGCCCTGGAAGTGCCGGGCATCCGCCAGACCGCCATGGGACTGCATGAACAGGAGGCGGGTTCGGGGCGATGCTACGTCGCCCGCTTGCGGTAGCGTACCGTCGCTATTTTCACCTTCGCGCGGCACAGTATCGTCACCCAGTGCTGGGTATCTATCTGGCTCCCTGCCGTGGCTTTCCACCGTTCCATCACCAGGCGCGGTTAAGTCCCCTTGCGCCCTGTCACCACCCAGCGTGGCGGTCCTTTCCTCGTCCAACTGGGCGGTGACCCGATCGATGTAGCGACGCAGGATGGGCGAGAGATAGGCATCCACCACCGTGGTGTCGCCGCGCCCCACCAGCTTGGGCAGGGGACTGACCCGGTGCGAGACCGATACCTGAGTGAAACCGATCTCCCGGGCCAGGGCCGCGGCCTGGGCCTCGTGGTCCGGATAGCGGTAGCCGTGGAGAAAGACGATGGCCACGGAGCGGATGCCGGCGCCGAAGGCAGCCACCAGGGCGGCGCGGGTGGCCGCGCCATCCAGCGGCACCAGGACCTCGCCCTGGGCCGAAACCCGCTCGGGCACCTCGGCGACCCGTTCGTAGAGCAGCTCCGGCAGGATGATGTGGCGGGCGAAGAGCTGGGGGCGATTCTGGTAGCCGATGCGCAGGGCATCACGAAAGCCCTGGGTGATCAGCAACAGGGTCCGGTCCCCCCGGCGCTCCAGCAGGGCGTTGGTGGCGACCGTGGTGCCCATCTTGACCGCGGTGATGGTCCCGGGTGGGATCGGCGCGTCCAACCCCAGGCCGAGCAGATGGCGGATACCGTGCAAGGCGGCATCCTCGTAGACCTCGGGATTGTCCGACAGCAGCTTATGGGTCAGCAGCCGGCCATCGGGCCGGCGGGCCACGAGGTCGGTGAAGGTCCCGCCCCGGTCGATCCAGAACTGCCAGCCTGGGAGATGTCCTTCTCCCCGTTCAACCTCGTCGCTCATCGGCCTCGGGTCCGCTTAATCATAAGGTGTGGTTGGTAAAGTTGGTAAAGACGGATAGACGAAACATCTTGGTTCACGTCATCGACGACGAGGATCCGGAGAAAGCGAAAATTGATGTGCAATGACTCCAGACCGGCCCCGGTAGACCGACGCCGGGCGGAAGGACCGGCTGGCATCGACCGCCCTTGTGGCGGTGTCTAACGCGGTGGAAGCGCCATCTGCCGCCCCTGAGCCAATTCCAGCCTGACCTGCCGCTCCAGCTCGGCCTTGAGCCCTGGCTCCAGCCCTAATTGCCGGGCCAGTTCGTCCAGGTAGGCGCGTTCCAGGAAGTGTTCCTCGTCGACGACCAGCACGCTGGCGATGTACAGCTCGGCGGCCATTTCCGGACTGGTGGCCGTCCGCGCCACGGCACCCGGGTCCAGGGGTTTGTCGAGCTCGCCGGCGAGCCACTGCTCGAAGGCGGCGCCGCCCCCCAGTTTACCGATCGACTGGGTCAACAAGTCCCGCTCCCGCGAGTCGATGTGACCATCCGCCTTGGCCGCCGTGACCATGGCCAGGAGGAGCGCCCGGCCGCGGTCCTCCGCCTGCGCGGGGGGCAGGCGGTCGAGGGTTTGCGGCGCGACCGGGGGCGCCCCCGTTGCCTGGCCTGGCTGTCCTGCCTGGACTGCCTGGCCTGCCTGCCAGTTGCTGTAGGCCTTGTAGGCGATCGCCCCCACGGCGGCCATGCCACCGTAGGTCAGGACATTGCCGACCAGTTCCCGGCTCTGCTTATTACCCAGCAGCAGACTCAGGGCACTGCCCGCCAGGGCGCCCCCCCCCGCGCCAGCCAGGAAGCTGCCCAGTTGGGATTTGCCTTCCTGATCCTTGAAGACCCCCGCCAGGTTGCCCAGCACGCCGCCACCGCCGGACTTCTGA
>JAHDND010000246.1 GCA_018435665.1 Candidatus Thiosymbion sp.
TCCCTGAGCGGCTTCGCCAGGGTCAGGTTCAGTTCATTGCCCACCCCGCTCCCGGCTGTCAGGTCGGCATGGATGGTCCCTACCTCCTCGCCATCAAGCCGAATCCCCCGTTCATGGTCCTGGGGGGCGAAGGCAATCAGCAAGACCCTGACCGCCGCCCCTTCGTTGATCCAGGGCTCATCAGACCAGGCTGCATAAATGGTCCCACTCTCCACGATCCGCTCCAGAACCTTACGGTTGGCACCCCCGCGGATGCTATTGGTCGCCACCAGTCCCGCCCGCTGAATCCTGCTTGTTTCGATTAGCGCCCGAGCCTTCTCGAACCAGTAGGTCACCAGGTCAGCCCCGCCCGGGACCCGACCTTGGTAAAGCCCCCGCAGCCGGTCCATGTATTCTTGGCCAAGCACACTCAGGAGTTTGCTGACTCCCAGGAACGGCGGATTGCCAACGATGACATCGGCCTCGGGCCACTCCGGTTCGCTCCCATCCGGGTTGAGGATCGCATCCCGCAGGTGGATATTGTCCAGATTGCGCAGGATGGGGTTCTTGGCCAGGGCGAAGCCGTGGTTGAGCATCCACTGAATCTCGCCAATCCAGAGCGACACCCGCGCCAGTTCGGCGGCAAAGGGGTTGATCTCGATGCCGATGACGTTCTCCGGCCCAACCGCCGGGAACTGGCGGGGCAGGCCCAGGGCCTCGGCCTCGGTTCAGACCTGATGCTCCAGGTCTTTCAGGCCCAGCAGGGAGAGGAGCAGGAAGTTGCCCGACCCACAGGCGGGGTCCAGCACCCGGAATTGCTGCAAGCGGTGGAGCCACATCCCCTTGATTATGTTTCACATCAGAAAAGACAAGGGTCGGAACTCCACTCCTCCCATGTCATCACTGCCCCGAAGCCTCCGCCGCCGTCTCCACCGCACTCCGCTGGGCCTCATCGGTCAGATGGGCATCCGTTGCGTGGTCTTGCCCACGCTCTGACCCGAATCACCACCACCAGCCTGGCCTGAGCCGTGTTTATTTGTCAGGATTGCTCGACAGCAGCAGATCCAACTCCATGCGGGCGGGGTCTTCCTCGTCCGTCGTTAGCTCTTCTTCCTCATCGGTTTCCACCATTATCGCCTGGAGAATCTCCTCGTCGGTTGTTGCCTTTCTGACATTCTCTAGCGAACGCTTCTCGATTTCTGTCGTGGCCATTTCTGAGTCCTCCTACTACTGATAGGAATGTGCTTTTGCGCGCCCGCATGTACTCAGCGCTGCGTGGGTGAGGCCGGCAATTTGGGGCGGTTTAGGGGTCTGCCACGACAGGGTAGATCCAGCCATTCCAGGCAGCCGGCATCCAAAACTGTCACCACCGCCCCACCCATGCGGTCCACGCAAAACGCGATATTGGTTGGGCGCAATCCGCAGGTCGGTATGCGCTCGGCAACGCTGCCATCGCGATCCAACACGGTCACATTGCCCGATCCGAATACCGCACAGTACAGCCGACCGTCATCGCCGAAAGCCATGCCGTCCGGCCCAACAAAGCCCTCCGGTGATCCTGCAATGACATTGCCAAACCTCTCGCGCTCAGGGGGCGCCGTCGAAGTGAGATCATAGCGGTAAATGTTGCCTGTTATGGTTTCGTTCACGTACAGGCGGCCATCGGCATCAAGCGCGATGCCATTGAGAAAACGCAATCCAGAGTCCAGGAGCCGTAACACGTAACCGTTGCGAGGGTTGATTTCAAACACTCGTCCATCGTACCCACAGGTGCGGAAGTCAGCACGGATCGCCTGTCCATGGACGAACGCATCCGGAGCGATGCCGGAATCGGTCATGTAGAGCAAGCCGTTCTCGCCAAATACCAGATCGTTCGGCCAAAGGTAAGGCTGGCCCTCCGGGCCTCCGTAAGCATTGAGAATTGTTCCATCCGCTCCCATACGCACCAACCGTTCGCCCTCGCCGCCTGCTACCCATAGATTGCCATCGCCATCAATCGCCAGACCGTTCGGACGCCCCCCCGGATGCCCGACCAGATGGCGCCGTCCGTGCGCATCGATCCGACTCACGCAGTTGCGCGCATGAGCCATTTCCACAACATAGATTTGGCCATCAGGCAGACAGACCGGACCCTCCGGTTCCTGCAGGTCATTACACAGCACGCGTCTTTCCATAGGACTCACCGTTTATTTTCATCTTCGTCATGAAGGGGTCAGGTCATCTGAAGGTCATAGTTGCAATTGGCCTTTCGTGTTCCCTCTACCTGCGGCGCGTCCCCACACGGCCACGGGTCCAGATACCAGCCGACCATGAGGCTGCATTACTCCGCTGTGCCTGACAAGAAAAAGGCCCGAGGGGGTGCTCCCTGGCAGGATTAGGGAGACTCGGGCCTTTGGGCGGGAGACGCGGCCAAGTGTGCCAAGGTCTTCGCCTCAACTTCAGTCTAGCCCATCGTGAAGCCAACGCCAGTTCAACGCCATCATTCACCAGGGCCAGCTGGCAAGACAACCGAAATCCCAAGTTGCGCACAGGGTTCACCAAAAGGCGTCCGAGATGTCAAGAGAGGGCTAGCAGAGTTTTGGGTTGTTACCTAATTCACTGTAATTGTTTGAGTTCATCAGAGTGGCCAGTGATTTGCAAGAACCGCACCAGCCCTTAGCGGATGCGCCCTGCGGGGCAATGAACAACGGTTATCGACAGAGTTATCCACAGAGTTATCCACAGAAGCTGGGGAAAACTCCCATCATAGGTCCACTTCAGTGAGTTAGGGCCTACTTCAGACTTTGGCTGCTCAACGCCGACTCCAATCTGCTCCCCCCCTTTTTAGGAACCCGTTGACCGATAGCATGAGCCAGGGGGGTTACCCGCCGGTTACCCGCCGCTGGGATCCTTGGCAGTGCTCATTGCCGGGCTTATGGTGGTTTTGTCAGTTATTCCAGTTACCGCAATCCACCGCCGCTGGACGGTGCTGGGTCATGGCCAGCCATTCGCTGAAGGGGACTTGCTTTGGCCAGTAGGGGTCCGCCGCCTCGATCCCTGCGCCGTCCTCCTGGACATGGATCACTAGGCCGTAGATAACCCAAGGGGAGTCATGCACGCGCTGCGGATGGACCGCGATCAGTTGATGGCGTCTCAGCGGGATGTTGGAGGCCAGGTAGAAGCCGCCCATGCTGTAATCCTGGATGCGGCAGGGGACAGGACGGGACCCCACGGTGGTGACCAGCTTGGCCGGCAGATCGATGTCGTGACGGGGATACCAGCGATGCTCCATGGGCTTGGTCCCTAAGCTGAGTAAGTACCTAACCGTCATGGACCCCGCCTCATCTCCAGAGGTTCCCAACTCCCTGTGGTTTCAGCGGCACCAGCTCAAGCGTGGAGGATGCTGCGGGTCCATCCATGCCTGCCCTTGGCTACCTCAGGGCGGAAGGGGTATCGACCAGCTGGGGTGACCCCAAGGCAACCATTGCCACCTTTGTCTATCGTTACAAAAACCTTTGTGCGGGATGAAAACCCACGATCGCTGGGAGGCTGCCAGCAGAAAATTAAGGGGGTTGCCTGAACGAGGGGAGAGAACTGGCTGATTGGCATCCATCCGCATTGCGCAGATTTACTTACACCAGCAGTTACACGGAGAGATTATAAAAACAAAAGGCTTAGGTCTTTCGATCCTAAGCCTCTGAATTTATGGAGCCGGCAGACAGATTCGAACTGACGACCTACTGATTACAAATCA
>JAHDND010000097.1 GCA_018435665.1 Candidatus Thiosymbion sp.
GCTCTTTCGCACCAACGCCGTGCTGGTGATTTCCGATGGCCTCCAGGCGCGGGTCGGCTCCCTGACCGCCGACCGCGAGCGCTTCATGCCCTGGCGGACGGTGGACGGCCGGACGATCGCGCCCAAGGGCGCCCCCGAGCTGGGCACACTGCTGGAGGGCCTCTTCAACAAGAGGCGCTTGTTGTCCCTGGTCCGCGACTTCACCGTCTTTGCCACCGCCAGCACCGGGCCGGTCAAGATCGTCGCCGGCTATCACCAGTTCCATGCGGTCCTGCATGCCGTCGCCCAGACCCGCCTGGCCGCCAGCCAGGGCGGGGACCGGCGCATCGGCGTCATCTGGCATACCCAGGGCTCGGGCAAGAGCCTGCTGATGGCCTTCTACACCGGGCGCATCGTCGCCGATCCGACCCTGGCCAACCCGACCATCGTGGTCATCACTGACCGCAACGATCTCGACGACCAGCTCTTCGGCACCTTCAGCCTGTGCCAGGAGCTGTTGCGCCAGCCCCCTCGGCAGGCCGACAGCCGCGAGGACCTGCAACGCCTGCTCAATCGCCCCTCCGGCGGGGTGATCTTCACCACCATCCAGAAGTTCGCCCCCGCCAAGGGGGAGAGCGCCTACCCAGTGCTGACCGACCGGCGCAACGTCGTGGTCATCGCCGACGAGGCGCACCGCAGTCAGTACGGCTTCCGGGCCAGGGTGGAGCGCCGGACCGGCGAGATCGCCTACGGCTTCGCCAAGTACCTGCGCGATGCCTTGCCCAATGCCTCCTTCATCGGCTTCACCGGGACGCCCATCGAGAGCGACGATGTCAACACCCCCGCCGTCTTCGGCGAGTACATCGACGTGTACGACATCAACCGCGCCGTCGAGGACGGGGCGACGGTGCCGATCTACTACGAGAGCCGCCTGGCGCGCATCGCCCTGGACGAGGACGAGCGGCCCCGGATCGACGACGAGATCGCCGCCCTGACCGAGGACGAGGCCCTGGGCGAGCAGGAGCGTCTCAAGCGCAAGTGGGCGAGCATCGAGGCCGTGGTCGGGGCGCCGAGCCGCCTGCGGCGGGTGGCGGCGGACCTGGTGCGCCACTACGAGGACCGGGTCCAGGCCCTGGACGGCAAGGCGATGATCGTCTGCATGAGCCGCCGCATCTGCGTGGCCCTGTACGACGAGATCGTCCGGCTGCGCCCCGATTGGCACAGCACCGATGACGAGGGCGGCGTTATCAAGATCGTGATGACCGGCTCAGCCGCCGATCCCCCGGACTGGCAACCGCATCTGGGGGGCTCCGGGGAGAGCACCGGGGGCGCCAAGGCCCGACGTGACCTGCTGGCCAAACGGGCGCGGGACCCCAGGGATGCGCTGAAGCTGGTGATCGTGCGCGACATGTGGCTGACGGGCTTCGACGCGCCCTGCATGCACACCATGTACATCGACAAGCCCATGCAGGGCCACGGGCTGATGCAGGCCATCGCCCGGGTGAACCGGGTCTTCCGCGACAAGCCCGCCGGTCTGATCGTGGACTACATCGGCATCGCCCAGAACCTGAAGCGCGCCCTCGGCCAGTATTCCGACAGCGACCGTCGCCAGGCCGGGATCGACGAGGCGGAGGCGGTGGCCGTGCTGCTGGAGAAGCACGAGATCGTGCGGGACCTGTTCCATGGCTTCGATTACCGGCCGGGCCTGGCCGGGACGCCCCAGGAGCGCCTGGTGACCCTGGCCGGGGCCATCGAGTGGGTGCTGGACCGGCAGCAGCGGGACGCGGCCCGGGAGACCACCCCGGAAGGCAAGACCCGCGCCCATCGCCGCTTCGCCGATGCGGTGCTGGCCCTGTCGAAAGCCTTCGCCCTGGCGGCGGCGAGTGACGCGGCGCGAGCCATCCGCGAGGAGGTCGGCTTCTTCCAGACCATCCGCGCCGCCCTGGTCAAGTCCGTGCCCGGAGCCGGCAAGACGGCCAGGGAACGGGAGTTGGCCATTCAGCAGATCGTCAGCCGGGCGGTCATCTCGACGGAGATCGTCGACATCCTCGCCGCCGCCGGCCTGCAAGCGCCGGATATCTCGATCCTGTCCGAAGAGTTCCTCGCCGAGGTCCAGGGGATGGAGAAGCAGAACCTGGCCCTGGAGGCCCTGCGCAAGCTGCTGAACGGGGAGATCCGCGCCCGCAGCCAGGCCAACGTGGTGCAGACCCGCGCCTTCTCGGAGCGGCTCGCCGCCGCCATCGCCCGCTATCACAACAACGCCATCACCACCGCCCAGGTGATCCAGGAGCTGATTGACCTGGCCAAGGACATCCGCGCCGCCCGCCGGCGGGGGGAGGAGCAGGGGCTCTCCGAGGACGAGATCGCCTTCTACGACGCCCTCGCCGAGAACGCGAGCGCGGTCGAGGTGATGGGGGATGAGCAGCTTCGCGTCATCGCCCATGAGCTGCTGAGCAGCCTCAAGAAGAGCGTCAGCATCGACTGGGCCCAGCGCGAACCCGCCCGCGCCCGCATCCGGGTGTTGGTCAAGCGCATCCTGCGCAAATACGGCTATCCCCCGGACCTGCAAGACGCCGCCGTGCAGACGGTCCTGCAACAGGCGGAGGTCCTGTCAGAGCGGTGGGCGGCGTGAGGATTCGACTGCTGACCACTAAACCTGATGGGAGGAATCAACCTTGACGGCAACCATGGCTCGCATCCTGCGGGATGCCTTGCGCCTCGATCCCATGGAGCGTGCGGAGTTGATCGATGACCTGCTGCACAGCTTTGACTCTTGCCCCGCATCGAGGCAGTCCGGGGCTTGGCAAGAAGAAGCTGAGTCCCGTATCGATGCCTTCGAGGCGGGACAGCTAACGGACGACACGGCGGAAGCAGTTTTTGCCCGGACGATACCTCAAGGGCGGCCACCACTTCTGTGATTATCAGTGCTGTTGAGGGCAGCTACGATATCAGTGGCAGTGAAGTCACCGCCTTTGAACAGAAGCGGCAGGCCGGAGGATTTCGACAGGGCATAGGAGAAACAGTCGCCAAAGTTCAAGCGGGCCGGGTGGTTGCCTTTACCAAAGTCGAGGTAGGCCTGGCGAGCGATTTCTGCCTGTTCTTTCGTCACCGGCTCTATCCGAATGCTAGCCCTTGCAAGCAGCAGATCAAGTTGCCTTCCCGCTGCCGGCCCCAGTTGATTGTCGACGACAATGCCTGCTTCCAAATAGGTTGCCGCAGACATCAGCCGTTGCTCCGCCCCTGCAATGGCGGCCGCGAATTGTGCCGCGTCTTCCTCAGCAAAGAGGATCGCCAATACCGCCGAAGTATCGATGATCACTGCGGAAGACCTCGGTCGTCATACAGGAAATCGCCATGGTCTGAGGGGGGCTTATCCGCCTGAGCCACGCAGCGTCTGCCAATCTCAATTAAGTCATTCGTCAACGTCTGGCGTTCAATCTCCCGCCGTTTTCGTTCCAGACGTTCCCGCAGAGAGATGATCACCGCTTCAGCTTTGGATTCGGCGGTGAGCCTGGTCAAGGCTTCGGCAAGGCGATCAGCCTCGGGGCTGTTGATGTAAAGGGACATCGAACCTCCATGATTTCTGGGGTAGGGGTAACCCAAAGTTCATCTGAATCGAGATCTTATCCTTCGACGGGTTCTTCAGGGTTTATGCCAACCTCACCCACCTGGGAGTTGTTCTCACCTGGGAGAAGTTGCTTCATTCAGCAGATCCGCGGCAGGGGTTCCCCAGTCAGCCAGTCGACGACGCGCTCGCCGCCGAAGGCGGTCTCCATGCGCACAAACTGGTGGGGGTCGGCCACCACCTCACCGACGATGGCGGCATCCCGCCCCAAGGGATGGGCGCGCATGGTGGCCAGCAGGAGTTCGGCCTGGTCCGCCGGGCAGATGGCGATGAGCTTGCCCTCGTTGGCGACGTAGAGGGGGTCCAGGCCCAGCAGCTCGCAGGCGGCGGCCACCTCCTCGCGAATCGGGATGGCGTTCTCGCGCACCCGCAGGCCGACGCC
>JAHDND010000098.1 GCA_018435665.1 Candidatus Thiosymbion sp.
CATGTTCGGGGGCAATAAAGATTAACTAAGGAAAAACAAAAGCCTGGACAATGAATGTCCAGGCTTTTTCCCGCTGTGGCGCATTCCTGGCGCATGGTGCCCAGCGTCCGGATGGTGGAAAGCGATGTGGTGGCAAAGCCTGAGCGGTCTACTGGGCCTCTTCCTGCTGACCTGGCTGTTCAGTGAAAACCGCCGGGCGGTGCGACCTGGGCCGGCCCTGGTGGCCCTGGGCCTGCAACTGCTGATCGCCCTGGTCTTGCTGGAGGTTCCCCTGTTCCGGCAATTCTTCGCGCTGCTGAACCAGATGGTCAGCAGCCTGGAGACGGCGACTCGGGCGGGGACCAGCTTCGTCTTTGGCTATCTGGGGGGCGGTGACCTGCCCTTTACCGTCAAGCCCGAGGGCAGCACCTTCGTCTTCGCCCTCCAGGCCCTGCCCATGGTCCTGGTGATCAGTGCCCTCTCCGCCCTGCTCTTTTACTGGCGGGTGCTGCCCGCGGTGGTGCGCGCCTTTGCCTGGCTGCTGCGCAAGACCCTGGGCCTGGGCGGGCCCGCCGGGGTCGGGGTGGCGGCCAATGTCTTCCTGGGCCATATCGAGTCACCCCTGCTGATCCGGCCCTATCTGGGGCGGCTCTCGCGCAGTGACCTCTTCCTCACCATGACGGCGGGCATGGCGACCGTGGCGGGCACGGTCATGGTCATCTACGCCAGCATCCTGGCGACGGTCATCCCCGATGCCCTGGGGCAACTGCTGACCGCCTCGCTGATCAGCGCCCCGGCGGCGGTCATGGTGGCGCGCCTCATGGTCCCGGCGACCGAGCCGGACGAGCCGGATGGGCACTGGGAGCCCCCCCGGCAGGCCAGCAGCAGCCTGGATGCCATCACCCGCGGCACCCGGGATGGGGTGACCCTGCTGGTCAACATCGTCGCCATGCTGGTGGTGCTGGTGGCCCTGGTGTCCCTGGTCAACCAGGTCCTGGGTCTGCTCCCCGCCTGGGGCGGCGCGGCCCTGAGCCTGGAGCGCCTGCTGGGCTGGGTCATGGCACCCCTGACCTGGCTCATGGGCGTCCCAGTGAGCGAGGCAGTGACGGCGGGCAGCCTGATGGGCGTCAAGACCATCCTCAACGAGTTTCTGGCCTATCTACAACTGGCCGCCCTGCCGTCGGAGGCCCTGAGCGAGCGGTCGCGGCTCATTATGACCTATGCCCTCTGCGGTTTTGCCAACCTCGGCAGCCTGGGCATCCTGATCGGTGGCATGGGGGCCATGGCCCCCGAGCGCCGGGCCGAAATCACCGCCCTGGGTCCCCGGGCCATCGTCGCCGGTACCCTGGCCACCGCCTTCACCGGCGCGGTGGTCGGGCTGATCAGCCTGATTCCAACTTGATATGCCCTTGTTTTCGGCATCGATAGGGAGGGTCGGTTGGTGTCTGGCGGGGGTGTCGACCGCAAGGAGGCGGTCGTCAAACCTACAGGGACGTATTCAGGTTGTCCCCCGGCAGACGCCACACGACCCGGGAAACCGAAATTTGAGGTGCGATGACTTTAAAACCCAAGCCCCCCATCCTTTCAACAGCCATCCATAGGAGGTGTTATGAGCGAGCGTTATGAGGTTCTGTTCCCCGGTGGTAAGCGGGTCGACGTCCGAGTCGGGGACTTTGTCATTCAAACCGATCAATCCCTCAAACGCGGCGGGGAGGCCAGCGCCCCGGAGCCCTTCGATCTCTTCCTGAGTTCCATGGCGGCCTGCGCCGGTATCTTTGCCCTCAACTTCTGCACCTCCCGCGACCTGCCGACCGCGGGCCTGGGGCTGAGCATGGACTGGGAGGTGGATCCGACCAATCCAGCCAACGCCAGCGTGCGCTATCTGCTGCGCCTGCCGGAGGGCTTCCCGGACAAGTACCGGACCAGCATCATTAAGGCCATCGACCTGTGCGCGGTCAAAAAGTACGTACAGAACGCGCCCGGCTTTCAGATCGATATCGTCGAATGAGACCCTGATGTTGTAAACATCGCAATCCAGCTTTCGGCGGCAATGGGGAGGGTCGGGGAGCGTCTGCCGGGGGTGTCGACCGCAGGGATGCGGTCGTCAAGCCAACAGGGACGTATTCACGGCGTCCCCCGGCAGACGCCACCCGACCCGGGAAAACCGAAAATGAATGTGCGGTTTCTTTAGGCCACCGGTCCTTTACTGGCAGGCCTCGCACTCAGGGTCGAGGAGGGAGCAGGCCTTGGGCGGGACGGGGATGCTGGCGTAAGGGTCCTCATCCCGCTCGCCGGTCTGACTTACCTTTTGGCCATTTAGCTGGCCATGGATCTGGCCATTGAGATGGGCAGTCAGTTGCGCGGCCGCCTTGCCGGCCAGTTGAATACCGGCGATGGGACCGGGGCGCTGGCCCTTGCCGGGGTCGGCCATGGTCGACTTCTCGACATGGGTGGCGCCCATGGAGCGCAGGTAGTAGGTGGTCTTGAGCCCCCGCACCCAGGCCAGTTTGTAGAGGTTGTCCAGCTTCTTGCCG
>JAHDND010000217.1 GCA_018435665.1 Candidatus Thiosymbion sp.
CAAACGGCGGGCCAGCTCGGTGGCGAGACGCCCGAGGGTCTTGCCTTCGGCGTCGATCAGAAACCACTCGCGGCGGACCTCCGCGGGCTTGGCACTCACAGTCGTCATGTCCGTTGCTCCAGGGCCTGGAAAAGTGTCGAATTGGGAAAGACGGCGGATTCTATAGGAGGGCACTCCGGATGGCAATAGTTTCGCCACGACTGGCGTAATCGGCCGGGGCAATGGCCGTGACGATATAAGAGGCAACTCGTAAACTTGGCAGCGACGAGCAGGATCGGGTGGCGTCTGGCAGGGCTGTCGACCGCAGGAAAGCGGCCGTCAAGCCTCCAGGGATGGATTCAGGTTGTCCTCCGCCAGACGCTAACCAATCCGGAGAAACCGAAAATTGTTGGGGATGGCCATCACCGAGCGGGCGATGCGGCTCTGGCCCCCAAAAATCGCCGCCCGAAGTTGCATGGGTCAGTCTGGCAGCCGCAATCGCTCGACGACCCGGCCTTCCAGCAGATGTTGTTGCAGGATTTCCTCCAGGTCCTCACGGTCGACATAGGTGTACCAGACGCCCTCGGGATAGACGACCAGGACCGGGCCCTCATCGCACCGCCCCAGGCAACCCGCGCTGTTGATGCGCACGCCCCCCTCGCCGGCAATCCCTAGCTCCTTGGTGCGCCCCTTGAGATGGTGACGCAGCTCATCGGCGCCATATTGGGCGCAGCACTGGCTACCATCCTCGCGCCGATTGGCGCACATGAAGACGTGATAACGATAGTAGGACATGACGGAGCCTCCCCTCGCCGAATGAACCCGAAATCGAGGGACAGGTTACCATTAGCGGCCAACAATGAAACCTGCCTCCCGCACCGGCAACCGCCGACGCTCGGGCCAGGCCAACCCCAGGGCGAGGATACGGATTCGCCATCCATCCAGTCGCCCACCCTAGACGCACCTACTGCTTCATCCTTTTTTACATCCTCACAAACTTTTCTCCCAACACCCTCACCTCCCGTCTTCCCCCCACCCAGCCTTGAATGCCATCGCCTCCGCCAGTGATCTGGCCAAGGTCGCCGACCGTTGCGTCCGCTGCGGCCTCTGTCTGCCGCACTGCCCGACCTACCGCCTGGCGCGTCAGGAAGCCGAGTCCCCCCGTGGACGTATCGCCCTGATCCAGGCCTGGGCGGAGGGGGAACTGCAAGACTCCCCCGCCCTCCAGCGGCATTTGGATACTTGCCTGGAGTGCCTGGCCTGCGAGCGGGCCTGCCCAACCCTGGTGCCCTTCGCCAGTCTGATGGATGGCGCCCGGGCAGCGCATTGGCGCCATCGGCCCGCCTGGCGCCGGGGCCTGCACCAAGGCTGGCTCTTGCTTCTGGCCAGTCCGGGCATGGCCGCCCTGACCGGGGCGGCGGGTCAGCTCTACCGGGGTCTGGGCCTGGCGCGCCTGGTGGCGGCGACCGGACTCTCACGCTGGCCCGCGATCGGGGCCTTACACCTCCTGGCCCAGCACCTGGAAGGGG
>JAHDND010000066.1 GCA_018435665.1 Candidatus Thiosymbion sp.
GGTGGTAGGCTCTAAAGAGAGCCCCTGAGCGTCGTCCCCCGCGCGCGCGTCCGCCCCAAGGCGAACCCGCCCGCGGTGAATGACCGCATGTTCTTTAACAAAGGAGAACAGCCATGACGCTCATGCTTCACTGTGGGGCAAACCCCATCGACTACCCCGCCCTGCGCGACATCGAAACTCCCGAACCGACCCACTCGCACGTCCCCATCCCGCATCATCGGGTCGTCGACATGGTGCGCCACACCCTCGGTTTCTACGGCCACGAGGTGATCTCGGAAAGCCACGGTATCACCCCGGACGGCATGCGCTACTTCGGCGTGATGATGCTCAAGTCCCCCTACGGCGGATACGAGGACACGGTCGCGATCCGCAACTCCCACGACAAGCGCTTCCCCATCGGCGTCGCCTTCGGCGGCCATGTCTTTTGCTGCGACAACCTGTCGCTCATGGCCGACCATGTGATCCATCGCAAGCACACGGCAAACGCCAAGCGCGACCTGCCCGGCCTCATCAGTGAGGTGGTGGAACCCCTCGCCGATATCCGCGACCGGCAACAGCGCGCCTTCAACCGCTACCGCGCCACCCTGCTGCCGCCCGAGCCCGCCGACCACGCCATCCTGGACATGTTCCGTGCCGGCGTCCTCAATGTGACTCGCATCCCCGAGGTCTTGAAGGAATGGGAGACCCCCTCCTTCGAGGAACTGGAGGCATCCGGCCCCACCGCCTGGCGCCTCTTCAATGCGGTCACCTTTGTCTTGAATGGCCGCATCCTCACAGAACCGCAGAGCACCCAAGGGTTGCATCGCATCATCGACGGCGTCTGCACCCGGATCTCGCTGGAGGAGGCATCGGTATGTACGCCGACCTCATGACCAAGGCGCAACGTCGGCAACTCGAAAAGAACGGCATCGCGCAACGGCAAGCACAAGAGCGCGATACGTTCATCGACTTCCAGCCGGTCATAAAGCTCTTCACGCCGGATGCCGGCGCGACCTGGCTCCTCTCCGAGGTGTACCCCGACGACCCCGACATCGCCTTTGGCCTGTGCGACCTGGGAGTTGGTTTCCCCGAACTCGGTGACGTGAGTCTCACCGAACTTGCGGCCGTCCGCGGCCCCTTCGGGCTCTCCGTGGAACGCGACCGCGGCTTCCTCGCGACGAAGACCTTGAGCGCCTACGCCCGCGAAGCCCACCAAGCCGGCCGCATCATCGCCTGATTCTCCTTCCCCCCCACCAAACCCCGAGTCACCCGCTCGGGGTTTTTCACCACGGCATGTGTCAGGTTACGCAAGCATCCCGCAGAGGCTGCAACCTGCGGTTTCCAAGTGCAGTGTTAGGCTGTTCACTTACCAAGCATATTTCCTGTCGGGAGTGTGGCAAATGAAGGGCACTGCGCCTCGAATTGGCGTAAGACCGCATAGATCACTTGATCCACAACCGCCTGAAACAATGACGGGTCACGTATGTCGGTGTCCTATACTCTTGGCCCCATTTCTCTTTTCGCCTGTTTTCCCGATTTCCCCTCGGTTTTCCCTATTCCACGGCTCGCGGCAAGCTCGGATACTTCTTTCTCCAAGCGGACACACTAACATCCAATTCCGTATAAAACGCATCGCGCTCCCTCTCGCTTGCGAAAACAAGGTTTAAGTTCATCGGCTTGAGTGTTAAACAAGGTTTCCGCGGGGTGCTCAACGGGTTATGAAACGTATTAGATGGCGACTCACACTTCGCTTTTTTGTATCCCTTTATGTCGCCATACCACACCAAAGTGCTTCTTTTTCCAACTTCGTAGCTTGATAAAAGGTCGACGTCTGTGATTTTAATCGCGCAACCTTCGGATTCGCCGCTGAACTCATCCACGCAGTGAAAATTCCGTGAAGGCTCTAATGCCTTTCTGGATTCTCGCAAGATTTCGTATTCGTCGTCGGCGCGCGCAAGTTCTGTGCGCTTATCCATCCCCAAATATATAATGGAATAATCGCTAGCATAGCCCGCCTTTTCGTTTTCTCCTTTGAAATTTCCCTCATCATCCAAGTTATACGAATATTGATCGGCCAAATTATTGCTCTTGCCCTGATTCAGCACATTCGTGGTGCGGAAGATAAGCTGGGTAGGAGTCACTGTTCCGTTAAGAGCGAAAACTGAGCCATCTTTGGGGTGGTAGAATTCGAGCCGACCACGCACTTCTCCCGTATCCCTATTTGAGTCGTCGATTAACAATTTAAATGGCCTCTCAGTATGAAGTTGCCTTTGCCGTACCATGCCGTAAGGGGGCGGAGTACGCTTTAGGAGGTCCATCATCTCACCTAAGAGTCTCTTGCGAGTCTCTTCTCTTTTTTTGCGAATCTCGTCTATATGCGCTTGTTCGTCGTTTAGTTCACTTTTCGACATGGCTGGCGGTGTCTTGTCGATATCTAGAGATACATCTTTGAGTCGCCACCCGTCATCATACCGCTGAAATAGCGCTTTCCCGGAACCGCCGCTAATGCAAAATCGACGTAAAAGACTGTTGACATTCTTGTACTGCCAGTTGAATTCCACCAATCTGATCGATGACTGATCGGCTGTTGCTTGAAGTGCCGGTAAAGCCGAGGTTATACCAGTAACGTCTATTTCTACTGTTAAAGGCACCTTAACGCCAAGCGATAAAGAAGAAGCCGATTCTAAGACAGGTTGCGAAAGAGAAGTTAGAGATGGATTAGACCCATCTCTATCCCGCACAAGAAATTCTTGATTTATTGCTTTATCAAGGCCACTAATATGCAGCGGGATGTTTTTCCGAAGAGATTGGACGCTAGCGTGTTCGAGCAATATATGCTGCGCCGTGCTCCGGTCCAGTTCCTCCTCGCTTTGGCCTGCGCGAACGATCGACAGAACGTTGTCGGCTGGCACCTGTAATGTCCCGACACTGGCAACCACCTCAATTGCACCACCCGTGAACGTTCCGGTAAGTACCGTCCCGTCTGCAAGATGGAGCTTCCCGCCCGAGAAACTTTTAACATCCTTCACATTGACCTCAACCGTGCCCAGCGAGGACTTGAATGGCACCTTCCCCCCAGCGATTTTTCCTGAGACCGTGCTGCCATCCTTCACCTGGATTTTGTCTGCCGGCACCTCAATTCCTGTACTAGAAGAACTACTTTTACGTTCACTGTGTTTCGCGGGCCCCGGAGGCTGCACCGTGCTCGCTACTTGCGTGATCTCTGACGTCCCGTCTTTAGATGTAGTGACGCGTTCTCCTGTATTAAGCCCAAGTTCTACCTTGAATTGGCCCCCGACATCGCGCACACTTTTAAAGGCAAAGTACGGATTCTCCGATACCCATGGCGTGACTACGGCATCGGCAAGCAACGCGTCTCCCGCGCTAACCCGTAACGAAGACACGTGGCTTCGGGTACTCATTGCTGAAGTGACCAGCATCTTTACTTCGTCATTCCTACCTCTCATCTTAATCGTATTGTCATCAAGCACGCCCCCCACTTCGTCGCTCGGAAATCCCTTGCCCCCGATCACTACTACTTCTTTTTCCGCCGTTAGTTCACGGCCGTCGATGGTCGTGGCAACCACGATAACCGGGCCTGTTTGTGGCATCCTTATTCTTGTCGAAAGCCACGGTGAAGCAAGTGGCGCAAGAACCACTTTTATCGCCATACGTGATAGATCACCAGAGTAAATTACGATATCGCGAATATTTTCGTGATGAATGCTGACCGTGACTGGGACGACCGCCCCATTCTCCGCAGTATTAGGGACGGAGATCTCAACATCTCCCGCCACTTTGGTTGCTTCAAATGTCTCCGTTCTGCCGTCTTTTCCATTTCCAGACAACCACACCGAATATCGCAGCGTGTTCGGAGACTCCTTCTCAAGCGTGACTCTGTAGGTAAAATCTACACCATGTGTGGGTCGGAAATTACCCGACACAAATTGACCTACTAATTTGCCCTCCGATGGCTGTAAATAGATAATCGGCGGCTCAGGCTCAAAAGTATCTTGGCTCCGGTCGAACCACCTGATCTTATCTTTGTCGTTCACATACCAATTCTTATAGCCTTCTATTAAACGAAATTTATGAGCACTAATGCGAATTACTTTAAGATAATTTGTGGGCTCTTTAGAATCCGTATCTGGGTATTCCCAAATACCCAAGAAACTATCCAAGTCCTCTATTTCTAACGTATCCGTCTCCAACGTTATCTTAGCAAGCTTTGGTACCGTATACCCATCGGGTGCGGCTTTTTCCATATCCTCCGCAGCGGGTATCAAAGAGCCCAACTCAGCGACACGGTCGTGGTAAACATTCAAGAGGCACTCTGTCTTATCCGAATACTGTTCGCAATTCTCGCGCTTACGCAGCCACTCCATCTGGGCATTCTTAAGCTCTACCTTCCTGGTATCGGTGGCTTGTGCTCTCGCAGTGTTATAAAGGCGAGACACCTGTAGGTCGAGAGCTGCAGCGGTCGGATTGTTGCAAACAGTCTTCTCTGACCAGCTCTTCGCTTGCGAGCAATCGAAGCTCGGCTCCTGCGCATTCGTTCCCGCTTTGTTACCGTCGCCTTCTCCTATACCAGCAAGAACTGGCCGGCAACCCACCTCATGTACCGCATTCGATATCGTGCTGTTGGGAGTAAGCGGCTTCCACTCCGCTCCCGCATTGTTATCGGTGACTTCCCCCGTAGAAAGACGAACATTCTCTATCCATAGGAACAGACGTTTCTCGCAGTCGAGCATGTACGTGTTCCGGTAGCCCTTCGCATCGAACGAGAATCGGACAAGGCCAGATGAATCGACAGAGTACGTTACCTGCTTTTCCTCCACAGCTAGCGTCTTACTGCCGACATCGGGTGAGGGTGTGGCCGAGCGTTGCGCGTGCGCGTTGCCACGTAGATCTTGAATGACCCGAGGAAAACTCACTTCCGGTTGTGCCGGAACTGGCATCACTGCAATACAGCTTAGGCAGGTGATGAAAACACGTTTCCTGATATTCAACATCTTATCGGTACCATGGAAAAAATCGTAAATCACTGCCCGCCGCATCATCGCCTGATTCTCCTTCCCCCCCAACAAAAAACCCCGAGTCACCCGCTCGGGGTTTTATCTCAGGGCCATGGGGCCGAAAGAAAAACGGGCCACTAAAAGAAACACCTAGACAAGAAACAACGCGGCACTCGCCCTGTCTGCCAAACCAAGCACTTTATCTGTGATTTCGTTTCGCCGATCACTTTTGCCGCCAGAATGTCGGCGGTTCCACAAGTATCCATCGATTATCGCTTATACGGTAACTCATCGAAGCCATAGGGTAGCCTTTTCTCTCATCGTAGCAGGCGTGCGGATTACCAAGCACCGCGTCCACCTTGAGTAACCCTCCCTTACTTGCTATCGCGGAAAATGTGAAGACCCCGTCCTCACACGGATCATTGGATTTATTGTATCGTGAAAAATCTCGATCTATCTGGTTTGCGATATCGGGAACTAAGACTAGCTTCGGCTTGCCTTCAGTCATCGTATAGACGTAGATACGAGACTCGTCCTGCTGAACACCTCCCATCCAAGTAAGAGAGGTGTCTACGACCGCCTCTTCTTTGCCGTCACCGGTGATGTCTCCATAGGACACAGACTCCACAGAGAAGGAAAATGAATCCTCGCGGAACTCATCATCCTTAAAGTTCTTGTACTCCCCATTTTGCACGCGGATCGATTTCTTTTTGGTAATCTCTGCTGCAACATCTGATGCGGGATAGGCGAAATTCTTGAAATCGATACTCTGGATATCGCTGTCTCGCCGGGATTCAGCGTGGCTATCATGGGTAAAAATAATTACCGCAACCACCAATGAGATAGACGCTACATAATATTGATTAAATTTAATCATCAAATTTTATTTCCAAGTTTGGGCAACACCTAATATAAAAGCTGTACACCGGCCCCACAACCTGCTCGTTTCTCATACCTGCCGATGGCGCGGTCAAGACCCGCCATCCCGAGCCCTGATCGGGGGCGATCCGCGATTGAGGGCCTGTCTCCACCATCAGCCTGAACCCCAGTCGACTCCCCTAACAGGGGGCTAACCATACCCGTAACGAAACCTAGTTTATGCGGTCGAGTCGGCCGAGGGAACTGCCCCCTCGGCCGCTCACAGAACCTGGCGTGAGGCACTCGACTCACCGTGCTCCTCTAACCGCGAGTCGGTACTTCCATCATTTCTGCAGGTTCTCGTACACTCCGGTCAACTCCCTGCCAGCCGGAGCCACAATGCTGCGGCACACATATCTTCCTTGACAACAACGCCAAAGCAGGGCTCAGAGGTAGCGGGCCTGAAGTGAGGCGGCAGGGGTGGTTACTTGCAGGGCTGCGTGCCGGTCAACTTCTCTCCAATCACCCTTCCTGACTTGTAGGCTAGCCCACCACCTTTTGCTGCAGCTCCTGCGGCGGCAGGAGCCCCTTTATCCATCATGCAGCCGTATTTCAGTGCTTTGTCATACCTATCAGCCTTCTTCGCGCTTTTTTCTGCCTCGCGTTTCCAATACTCCTGATCCTTTTTAAGGCAGTTCTTACGCGCTTGCCCCTCCAACCCAGAGCAAGGGTTGCCGGATGGACTTGGTTGGCCGGCATACACGTCGATGGTGCTACCTACGACGCATATAGTTAGTACTAACCCCAATACAGCGATAGTTCGCTTCATGATTGATTCTCCCACACTGATTGCCACTCACAAACGATTCTCCTCTGGATCTAGGTGTCCAAAGGAGTCGCACACCTAAATTCGATGTAATACTGGTAGATAGTAATAAATATTGCAATTTCCTATGAATAATTGGCGCGCTACTGACCACCTAGAAGCGGGTTTTTCACAAACACTCGGCTGTTCATTTTCCGCCTTTCCGCCTTATAGCACCTCCACGCGTTCCGCTTGGAGTACTAACAAGCTCATAACAACACCCCCATGGAATACACTACGTGCATAAGGGTTTACTACATGGCCATAAACACGGATGCGGCTCCCTGATTTGAGTTTATAGAAAGTATCCCGCATTGAAAGTGGTGCATTTACAGCAACAGAACGTTCATACGGTTGATTGTCCAAAGAGGGATATTGTCCGCGTTTGGCTGCCGCCATCGCATCTTTTCCCCAATCGGTTAGAGACTTTTCGTAAACTACAAATGAAATACTATCGGTGATACCGAATGCCGTTTCGCCACGATAATAATATCCCTCGACAACAAACGATTTACCAAAAAACTCCTCAGGATAAAGCTTGCTACTCCACCTATCCCAATCAAGCGGTAAATAGTTCTGCTGTCCGTTATTATTCGCCCTTGGTTGCTCAAGCCCACTGCGCGGATAAAGTGCAGAGTTCATCGCCCCTGGTGGCATACAGCCTGTGGTAAGAATTGCCGCAGTCAAAACCGCAACACCAAGTTGCATTACGTACTTCATTATCGTTACCTATGTGTTTATTGACCTGGTTGACCTATGAGTCGGCAGCCAAACAGCTAGCAACCGCACGACCCCTGGCTCTGTACACTTTTCTTAATTCCATCTTTTTCAACCGATATTTTTGCATCATAGTCAGTTACTTCGCATCCACTCGGCTCCGGTGGGCACTTTCTGGTCACGCGAAAATCGATGCTGACCGTAACTTCCCTATCCCGATACGTACAGCGTTTTCCCGCACAGTATCCGTATTCCCCTTTTGCCTGCTTTCGTCCGACCTCTTTTAATTCCAAGTTCCGACCATTAATGTTGATCCAGGCTTTTCCGGTGCTATCTGAGATAAATAGAAATTTGTCATAATCCCGCTTTCCACCGGCTACGATCGGATAGAAATAGCAACCACAATCCGCTGGTGACTTATTTTTAAGTATTCCTATTTGTATTCCCTCGCCTTGATCGTGACGAGTATCACTTTCGCCTGTGGCGGATTGATTAGCGGCAATTTTCTTTCGCTCGATCTTGCCCACTTGAATGAACGCACTACCGTTCCAACGGTACCGGATTGTTGCAATGTATTCAGGACAACAGTGCGCACCTTCTGTATACAACTTGACAACCAGATCACCCTTAACAACTTTAACGCCTTCATCGATTATGCGCCAAGTTATGCCCCCAGGATAGGAGCGTTGATAATCACGCTGAATGTCATTATCATTTAAAGATGCAAGCAGAATCGCTTCTTTACCATTAGGGGCGAATAAAAAAATCTCTGAAAGACCAAAATTTGCTGAGAAATATCCACAGCCAATATGGACTACAGCATCTTCGCTGCGATCATGCGTCAAATCTCCATAAATAACTTTATCATTGACAACACCGTAATAGACCTCGTTGTTCTTGAATTCTCCGTTGTGCACCCGGAGCACTTTTCCAATCCCTCCTTTCGCGTACTCTTCAGTACAGAGGCTCGGATGATAAGTGAAGTTTAGGAAATCTATGCGCCGAATTGCAGAATCGCCCGTGCCCTTGACGTCAGCCTGGCCGCTCACTCCCACTTGCCCAAGACCCATCATGAGCAATAGAAGAGCCGCCCACAAGAACCGCTTACTCATCCCCCTACCCCCTCAAATCAAACCAAGTAAACCACACACCCACCAACATCCAACCCCACCTGCCTTCCCCTTCAGGCATCCGGCGGTACACCCTCCCCTCCTCCAGAGCGGAGAGGAGAGCAGCAATTCAATTACTATTAGTAGAGAAACTCCCCACGTCAAGCACCCTCGCACCCCGCCACTTGACCCCCGTCAAAAAATCCCGCAATCCCCCACCTCAGCAATTCCAGAAATACGGAAATACAGAAGTCCGCGGCCCCTTCGGCCTCTCCGTGGAACGCGACCGCGGCTTCCTCGCGACGAAGACCTTGAGCGCCTACGCCCGCGAAGCCCACCAAGCCGGCCGCATCATCGCCTGATTCTCCTTCCCCCCCACCAAACCCCGAGCCACCCTCGGGGTTTTTCATCCTTTTGGGTACATCTTCTGCCGAATTTTCCTCTCGGGAGCGGCGGGTTACGCTGCGACAACTCGCCCTACGGATCTATGCTGTTACCGTTTTCGATTCACGGGCAGAAAATGCTGCAAACAAAGCAAGGGCATTTATACCGAGGAATACGGCCAACCAGATGCTGAAACCATCTTCAATAAGATCTTGAATTTCTATAATAATGCCGCATATAGCGGCAACCACAACTATCGCAAATGCCCAATGTTTCCCAGAAAACAAACCGATGCTTGCGACAATTTGCAGCACTGCCGTCGCCAGTATGAATAGCCCTATCACACGCATACCCATACTTATGGAAGATGCTGAGCTCTGCATTCTTCCGGCCGAAGCCGAATCACCCGCGAAACTCGCGAGACCAGAAAAAGCTGAGCCGGCTCCATCAGCCATTGTTGCCTTGGTGAACTGGGCGTAGCCGGAACCAAAATTAATCAAGGCGTAGATAATAAGCAGAACGCCGACCGTAACCGTTAAAGCACTTTTCTTCATGTTAACCCCTTATCCCCGTGATAATGGCGTTACGCAATGACCGGGGAACCTCATTGCCTAACGTGCAGCCTAAATCGCCGCGCGCCCCTTATGAGCTAGCTTGTCACGGGCCACAAGGTTACTAGACCGGATTCCTTCGAGGATCCAGGCTGCCGCCCTAACTGTCATGAGGGGGCGCGCCACACCCCGGAAGATGAAAGTCTCAGCCGTGACTTTCACGCTAACCATACTGACTACCCTCGCCCTGCCGCTAGAACAGGTGCCCATTAGCAGAACCAAGAAAACCACTCGGCTACCAAAAAGCCGAACCCCACCTGCCTTCCCCTTCAGGCGAGCGGCGGTACACCCTCCCCTCCTCCAGAGCGGAGAGGAGAGCAGCAATTCAATCACTATTAATAGAGAAACTCCCCACGTCAAGCACCCTCGCCCCCCGCCACTTGACCCCCGTCAACACATCGCGAAAATCACGCCCATCGCAAACACAGAAATACGGAAGTGAAGAAATACAGAAGCAAGGAAAGCAACACAGCAACAACCCCTCGCCCCCACCTAAATCTGCACCGATGTGTGATACGACGTTAACGACGGAATCGGGATGGCACCGTGCACACCCGGAAAGCTACCCGCCGGCGGGGTGAGATTGAGTTTCCAGGTGCCGTTTTCTTTTAACAGCCGCATGGATTTGATGTCTTTGCCTTCCAGGTAGGTGATCGCGGCGACCTGCTTATCCGTGATCTCGCGCAGAACCTGCAGGTTGGCTTTCTCGCCAACACAGCTTTGCTCAAAGATCACATCAACGGGCAGGGTCTTGGCGATCTGTTGCACCGGCAAGATCAGGTGCACCACGATGGGCTTGGAGGCTGCCGTGACATATTCGAGCATCACCGTGGCATCGCGCGTCCGGCACAGGGCGTTGTTCATCGCCATGAAGACTTCCGTCGGGGTCTGGTCGATACTCGGACTGCATCCGGACATCAAGAGGGCCATGCCGACCAGGGGGAGTGTCTGCATTGGGATGGGAGTCTCTGCGGGGCGTGTGGCACCGGATGATACCCCAACCCGGCTGACTGATTGAGATGATCGCCATCGGGCCAGAACCCACCGGATCGCTTACAGAAGCACGGAAATACAGAAATACAGATATACAGAAAAAGGAATCACAGAAGAAAGGAAAACAGGAAACACAGAACCTCGCACCTCCCCACGGCCACGCCAACAAGGCATGTGCGCAGAGTCCGCAATAGAGGATACTGCGCCCGGGGAGGTACGCGGCCGACGTTCCGACGTCGAACACCCGTAAGACCGATCCCCATCAACAACACATAACCACCAAAGGAGAAGAACCGAATGGCAACTGCAAAGAAACCCAAGAAGCCGACCGCAGCCCCCGTGGCCGAGCAGGCCCCCGCTGCCGCGCCTGCCGCGCCGGCACCTGCATCCGCCACGCCAGCGCCCAAGAAGGCGAAACAGGAACAAAAGGAACAGAAGGAACAGAAGGCAAAGAAAGCCAAGGGCTAACTGCGCCATCGGGGAGGCGGCACGCCGCCCCTCGCTCTGCCTCTCCCGCCCGACGGCGCCACCGCCGCATCGTCTCCTTATTCTCAAACCCTCCGCATCACCCTCATTGTTTTCTGTACTACCGTACATACAGAAGTACGAAAATCAAGAAGCACAGAAATACAGAAACACGGAAGCAAGGAAGTACAGAACCCCTTGCTCTACCCCCAAATGCAAAAACCCCGAGCATCTCTGCCCGGGGTTTCTTTTTCGCGAAAAGGTGGTGCCGAAGACGGGAGCTTGCTACCGCGATACAGCCTTGCTGCTTAGTTCACTGCCAGCCACCGGCACCGGTTCGGTCAAGTTACTTGGTCGAGGCGACAGGAGCAGCCGGAGCGACAGGAGGCGCGGGCGGGGCATAGGGCACACCGTACGGGGTGCCGTAGGGGGCATAGCCGTAGGGGGCATAGCCGTAGGGAGCACCGTAGCCATAGGGGCCATAGCCACCGTAATAGTTGTCGTAGTAGCGGTTGTAGCCACGTCCATGGCCACGGCCACCACCGGACATGTCCATGTTGAAGTCGCCATATCCATCTCCGAACATGTCGCTCATCCAGTTGTTGGAGTTATCACCCCAACCGTTGTTGCCCCACGGGCCACCCCAGAAGGCGGAAGCGGAGGCGGAGACACCCAACAGGGCGATGATCGCGGCAGCGGTAGCAAGCTTTTTCATTTGTGATTCTCTGTAGACGTTTCTGGGTTCTGCAAGCGGCGGCGTCTTGGTGCGCCGTCCATGAGTAGTAGAATATTAGTAAATTCTAATGTACGCAACTTTATTTTCGCTGGCCTCACAGCCCCCCGCAAAACCCGCTTGGGTTCCTCTCCACCCATCTCCCCCTCCAAATCCCTAACCCCTCAGTCCCTCTCTACCCAACCCCCAAAACCCCTCAACCCCGCCACCTCCCGCCCACTCCCCCTCCAGAACTCGGGAGGTCACAACCGTCCAAAACTCGGGAGGTCGGGCATACAGAATCCGAGAGGTCACTCCCCTCCCCCACCATACAGAATTCGAGAGGTCGACCATCCAACCCGCGGGAGGTCACCCTCGCCCACTCTCCAACTTCAACCCAACCTCAACCGCAGCAAGTCACCCACCGACACCTCATCGACCTTTCGCCGATCACAGAACACCGTAGAACGGGAAGCGCCACGACGTTACTGAACCACGCTTTGGCGTAATCACGGAAATACAGAATTCCGTATTTCCGTGATTACGTATCAAAGCCCGCGATACTACACATGCCAAGCACGCCCGTTTTCCCATCATGGGCTTACACCCTCCCCCCCGTACACGGGGGCATGGTGTAGTCCTGCATCTCCGGCTTCTCTCCTGCCGGCATCACTCCGTACACACCGACGTCGAAGGATCGCACCACATCGACCATCATCTCTTCCGCGCGGATGGCTTGCCAACTTCAAGGGGTATGGTATGACAGAGGCACGAAGCCCCCGACCATGCCCAACCAAAACCAGACTGTCGCAAGCACAAACACCAAGGGTCTCACCCGTTCGTACCGAGCCCCCCACCACCAAGTCAAACCGACCATCGCCTGCCCGTACTGCGAGGACGTGAAGATCGTGAAGGACGGCTCTCGTGCCACGAAGCACGGGACGGTACAACTCTACCGCTGCCACTTCTGCGACCGCCGGTTCACTCCTGGCACCACCCAACATCGCACCTACCCGATGCGCGTCATCGTGGAGACCCTCTCGCGCTACAATCGGCTGCAATCTCTCACCGCTACCCTCGAAGGCGTGCGCAAAAAGTTCGGCGTGCGGGTACCGACGTCGACCGCCCGCTCTTGGCTTCAGGAGTTTTCCGGCTACCTTCCCTTCCTCCGCTTGCGCGAGTCGGCGCGTCATCACTCCATTCCCGCGCACCAGGCGATCTTCGAGCATCGCCTCTTTCACGGTCAGGTCTACGACTTCAAGTACCACCGCACCAAGACAGATCTCTTGCTCACCACCCACCGCAGCAACGAACCCCTCGCCCCGCTGCGCACCTACCTCGACTCCATTCCGCAGGCCTGCCCGCATGAACTCTTCCTTAAGGAGACTCCGCGGGCCTCGCAAGCGAAGGGGGTCTTTCAAGTCGGGGACGTTCGTATCACCAAGCGGCAGGACAATGCGGCGGTCGAGAGCGCGCGCTTCGTGCTCCAGACCGTGACCAAGAACAAACTCCGTCACGAGACCTTGCAGGAATTCATGCTGGTGAACGACTCGGCCACCGTCGCCGTCGAAGTCCCCATCGTCCTTACCCACGCAGACGTCCACCACTATCGCACCGTCCTCGGGTTCGATGTTCCCCTGCCCCTCGGGGCCGATGATGTGTACACGGGTCATATCGACCTTGTGCAGATCCGTAACGGCCAGGTGCATATCCTCGACTACAAACCCGATGCGACCCGCGTGAAGCCGATCGAGCAACTCATGATCTACGCGCTTGCCCTCGCGCGCCGTAGTCATCTCTTGCTCTACCACTTCCGATGCGCTTGGTTCGACGACCGCGACTACTTCGAGTTTTACCCCTTCCATGTGGTGCGGCGTTAACTTCCGGCCCACGGCTTGAAGGTTCCGAACCGTTCTGAACAACCTTCTTCGGCTCGTTCCGCACGGACGAGGGTAATGGATCGCGGCCGGTTCGGAACCGTTCCGAACGGCAGCGTCCCCATCGTCTGGCCGGCCGTTCCGAACCGTTCCGAAGCAGGATAAGGGTCGCAACCCCTCATTTGCATTTTTACGGAAATACGCGTATATGGTTTTCCGTATCAACGCATTCACGCTTATACGACCTTGCGGCTTTACCTTTTTACGACGATACGGAAAGGCGATGATGAGGCAAGAAACCGATATGGCTTCCTTCTTCGAGGAGCCCCAGGCTGATGTCCACGCGCTTCTCGCGTTCCTCAACGAGCGGGCCAAGCGACACGGTTGGGACAGCGAGCAGGTGTACCTGCACTTCGAGAGCGCAACCGCCACTCACAGGCGGTATGGTAGGCGCCTTGCCGTCAAGTATTTGGAGTCGCTGCTGTGATCATTACGTTACAAAACCAGAAGGGGGGCGTCGGTAAGACCACGCTGTCGCTCCACCTCGCGCAGTATTTCACCGGCCTGGGCGGGCGCGTGCTCGTGGTCGATGCCGACCCTCAAGGTTCGGCCCGGGACTGGTTGCAGGCGAGGGTCGCGGAGGCACCGTTCAGCGTCGTCGGTCTCGACCGGCCGACTGTGCATCGCGACATCGAGAATCTGCTGCGCGGTTACGACGTCGCGGTGATCGATGCCCCGCCGCGTGTGACGGACATCGCCCGCAGCGCCATCCTCGCCGCCGACCTGGTAATCATTCCCGTGCAGCCATCACCCCTCGACGTGTGGGCGGCCCAGGACACCGTACGCCTCGTCAATGACGCACTCGTGTTTAAGGAAACACTGAAAAGCGTGTTTGTGATAAATCGTGAAATCGTACATACGGCGATCGGGCGCGACGTCGCCACGGCCCTCGGTGAGAGTCAGGTTCCCGTGCTCTCGTCCCATGTCTCCCAACGGGTCGCTTTTGCCGAGAGCCTCGCGAACGGTCAAACCGTCTTCGAGACCAAGAGTGATGTGAAGGCAATCGCGGAGATCGAGGTGCTGGGTGCGGAACTGCTTGAGCTGTTCGGCCGCTCTCGTTCGGAACCCTTCAGGAGGTAGGTATGATCGGCAAGCGCGTCTCTATCGGTCTCAAGCCCGGCGCTCAAAAACGTGCGGATGATTGGGTGAGCGATTCCGCCACGGCGCCACCGGAGGAGGGCGTTCCGCCCGTTGTCATGAAGCGTCTCACGATCGACATTCCCGAAGACCTCCATCGCGCTCTCAAGGTGAAGGCCGCGACCGACGGGGTGAAGATGGCCGACCTGGTGCGCTCATGGATCACGGAGCGCTGTGAGATCTAATCCAGGGATAGCGGGATCTGGGGTTGCTCCCTAAAAGAGAAGCGTAGCTTCGTCACCGTCCGCCCCGTGCGGATCGGCTCCCAGGTGATATCCAACCCTGCCTTGACGACCAACTCCCGTACTGCGGGATCGATCACGCGCGCCTTGAGGTTGGAAAAGCGATCGTACTTCTGATCGAGCTCCAGGAGCAGTTTGAACTCATCGAGTCCCATCACGACCAGGCCGGTGTTCTTGTACTGCATGAGAAACTCGAAGATCCGGATCGCGTAACTCGACGTGACGCGGGCGATCTTCCGCAGCATGTAGCTCGTGAACTGCTTATGGAGCAGGCTGATATAGGGTGCCACGTGTTGGGTGAAGGTCAGCTCGACATAGCCGTTACCTTGGTGATACTCGATTGACTGCACCCAGCGCATGCGGCCGTAACGCCGCCCCCGATCGTCATAGGTTTTAACGTCCCGTTCGAATAGCCGGTTCGCCGCATCCTGGAGCGCGGTATAGGCAGTAGAGCGATCGGAGATGCCGTAGGTTTCAGCGAATTCACCGACCGTCACCCGCATCGGTTTGATGTCGCCGTTACGATCCTTGGGGATGGGTGTGCGCGGGTCGAGTTGCGCGATGCACGCGAGGATGAGCCGTTGCTCGTTCACGGTGAGCGAGTAGCTGGCTCGAATAAGAACATTCGATTTGGTGACGGTGATGTCCATGCCGAAGCCGATTCTAGCGGGATGTTGCCCCTCTCTGCTACAGGTTTTTTTCCTGTAGCTGAAACCCTGTTGATAAGCCCTTTGCCTGGGGATAATTCTTGGAATCCGTAGCAGATCGCTTGGAATCCGTAGCACGAATGCTTGGGATCTGTAGCGGTTCGCTTGGAATCTGTAGCACGAGCCTCGCACGAACCACGCATAAGCTCATGTCTTTGTTACTTTTTTAGGCTCTCGCGGAGGCCCTTAAAAACAAGATTAAAAAGCAATTAAAAACAAGAGAAAAGGCCCCTTGGGGGGGCCGTCCGGTTTTAGAAAAAATAATGAGAGGGGAGGGAGAAGAAGTGGGATCAGACCGCTCTAGCGAGAGGGAGGCCTCGGCGGCTAGTCGATATCCCGCACGTTCCCACGTGGCGCGTCGAGTTGAAGGAGTTTCTGCTCCAGGCTGCCGATCTGATGACGTGCATCCGTCAAGCGATCGACAAGCGCCATCTTTTCCCGTTCATGACGCTCCCGTTCTCCCGCGACGAGCGAATCGAATTGCCGTACCAGATACTTCTGCCCTTCGAGTTGGACACGGAGTTCGAAGTTGGTCATGCGCAGTTCCTTGAGTTCGGCGAGTTCGGCCTCCGAGAGTGAAGGTTGCGACTCCCCTTTCGGTTCTTCCTTTACCGGAGCCGAGGGTTCCGGTTGACCCCTTTGGGGTTCCTGGGGAGAACCCTTCCCCGCCAGGTCGGCGGTTGTGGGGTCGACCTGGTGGCTGGCATCTTCCGCACTGATACGTTCGGCTCGGAGCTGATCCGAGAGCGACTCGGCCTCGACCGATAGCAGATGTCCGTCGCGGTACTCCAGGAACTGCATCTTCTTGCGCTCCTCCATGATCGCCCGCTGGACACTCTCAGGGCTGAGGTAGTACTTGCGCTCCCCCTCGTGATAACAGCAGTCTAGGCGCACGATCCCTCGACCGTTCGGGTTGCACCAGTTGGTGATGGCTCGTTCGGTGCGCGGTACCCCCGCTTCCTCGAAGATGCGAGCCGCCTCCCGCACGGTGATCGTCAAGCCCTCGTGTTCGGGGCCGCAGGCGGGCGCGGAACGCTCCACCGCCTCGATGCGCTCTGCCGAAGTGGGTTCCGGAATCCCCTCTCGGCCTTCTTGTTCCGCACGGGGAGCCGGTTCGTTCCGAACCGTTCGGAACGCTTCGGAAGCATTTTGACTTTCGTTCCGAACCGTTCCGAACGCTTCCGAACCGTTCCGAACGTCTTCCGAAGGAATCGCCGTTTCGTTCCGAACCGTTCCGAACGATTCCGAAGTCTGCGGCATCCGTTCCGAAGGAGATACGCCATTTTTTTGTTCTGGTTCGGAACCGTTCCGAACAGGTGCGGAAACATCCAGGCTTTCGTTCGGAACCGTTCCGAATGCTTCCGAACCGTTCCGAACGTCTTCCGAAGGAATCGCCGTTTCGTTCCGAACCGTTCCGAACGGTTCGGAAGCGTTCTGAATATCGGGGACGTTGCCGTCGGTGAGATTGTCATTCATGGTCACTTCATTGTAACTATCAATGCGCAAATCTTTCAGTATGTTATCCACAACTCGGCATTTTGAGCGATTGCCCTTACGTGCAATACTTTCAGTATGAACCTCACGCTGCCGGCGGCATTCGTCGACCGCCTTTCTCAGTTGAGCCCGGGTGCGACCAAGACCTATTTGACTTTGGTGTGGCTCAAGACGACACGAACTCCTCACCCCACGCAACCGCAGATCGCAAACCACATGAACGCCTCGGAGCGCAGCGTGATCACCTATCTCAAGGAATTGGAGGAGGGCGGTTACATCGAAAAACGCAAGATCGGCTCGGGCCGTCGAACCGACTACGCGCTTCTCCATAAGCACGGTCGCAATCATTCCTATGGAGCACAATGATGAGACATGGCAGTTCGAGGGGTTTCGCAGCCCGAACTTCACGACCGTTCCGGACGAGTTGTTCGATGATCTCGTACCGAGACTGAGCGGCGCCGAGGTGAAGGTGCTCCTCTACATCGTTCGCCGCACCTTCGGTTTCAAGAAGGATCGGGACAACATCTCGATCAGTCAGATGCTCGATGGCATCGTCAAGAAGAATGGCGAACGCCTCGACCACGGGGCCGGTTTGAGCAAGCCGACCTTGTGTCGAGCGATCTCGACGCTCGCGGAGAAGAAGATCATCATCGCGACGCGACAGTTCGACTACAACGGCGGTAACTTGGCGACCTGTTACCAGCTCAACATGGGCGGCATGACGTCGACCGACAGTAAGGCTGAAACGAAAGAGAAGGTGGAAGAAGAGGTACCGGCGGGAGATGCCGATACCCTTGGTAAAAAAATGAGACAAGGGGGGTTGTCTCAAAATTTTACCAAGGGCTTGTCCCAAAACTTGACCAAGCCCTTGGTAAAAAAACGAGACATACAAGAAACAGTTACCAAGAAACAGGAATCCAACAACGTTAACGTTGCTAGCGCGACGAAGAATCCGCCGAATCCGCTCCACCTGCTTCCCGACCTGTGTACGGAGCACGCACACATCGAACTAATCGCGGACGATATCCTGTCCGCGCTGGGCGACCGACAGTCGATACGGTTTTATCGACTGGTGGCCCGGAAAATTCCGGAGCCGGTGATCCGAAAGGCATTGGCGGAATTGAAAGAGGGTAGGGTGCTTAACAAGCCGAAACTCTTCACCAGCGAGATGATGCGCTACGCGAAGACGAAGGTCGATGCCGACCTTGATAGCCGTGCACGAGTGCTGCGCGAAAGTCGACAGCAACTGGTCGCACGGCTGACCTACGAGTAAACTAGCGGACGTCCTATCGGCCGTCCGATCTCATGGACTGGCCCACATGCCCAGTTACCACGAGCATAGGGTACAAATGAGGGTACACCCTTAGATTTGTATCCAAATCACCGTCTGCTACTCGCAGAAGTCCTTATCAGGCAAGAAAAACTTGTCCCCCTCGTTGTCGGGCATGCGCCCGACTCCGATGCTCTCTCGCAGTCCCGTTTCCGTTATCACGTCTCCGGTTCTTCGACTATCGGGTCTCGCCCTGTCCTTTAGCAATGGACGGCTTCAACCGAGAGCATCGGAGTCGGCCGCTCGGTACGTCTTCCGCTCCGCCTGCGCTCCACTGCGTTGCGCTTGGCCTCGCGGGACGTACCGGCCCGACAACGAGGGGGACTAAGGGTCATCGTACATACCGCCTTCGGCAACGGGTGCCCGGTTAACACCGCGGACACCCGCACCTAACGGTGACGAGACCCGGGGCGCGTTCGACCGACGCGCCCACCACGGTCGACGCGATCGCGTCTCCCTGAACGAGGCGCCCTGCGGGAAACCCCGCCGCGCGGGGTCGGAGATCCGCCGCGTTGCCGGCGTGGAGCCGAAAGAGTGCTGTCTAGCACGCCATGGCTTCGTTACCACTCGTCACAACGACAGCGCGCCGAGAACCGGTCGCGCTTCTGTTGACTCCTCGCGGCGCCTTGCCCTGACGCGCCATCCAGACCCTCATTCGGCCCACTAGAGGCCGGCACGCGGCGCGGCTGCGATCCCGTCTCCGCACCGCGAGGATAAGGCGCGGACAGACGCACCTGCTCCACGGGCATTGTTGCCCCCCGTCACAACGACGGCGACCGCCTCTGTTGCTCCGGGGGAGCGCCTCGCCCGATGAAGCAGGAGCGACTGCCCGACGCCATCCTCGAAACGGATGCGGAGACTACGGCGGTGGATAACTCAAAGCGGGGCGAGACGGGCGGGCGTACAATGAAATCGACGCATGATCGTGGGGCTACGGAGGTAGCACCCACACCTCCCCTTGTTATCGTCCTCGCTTGGCGACCCACACCATAATGCGAAGGCCAAACAAGGGGTGGCATGGGCGTTATCTTGGGGACATACGAACAGTTCGGTACCAAACGCACTCTCGCGTTGGATGAGCGCGATCGTCTCCACCATGTCTACCTGATCGGTCAGACCGGCACCGGCAAGACCACCGTGCTGCGCAATGCCGTGTTGCAGGACATCGAGGCGGGGAGGGGAGTGGGGATCATCGACCCGCATGGCGATCTCGCGCTGGATCTGTTGGAGATGATCCCCAGCTATCGCACCAACGATGTCATTTACTTCAATCCCGCCGACTGCGAGTTTCCGATCGGACTGAATCCGATCGCGAAGACCGATCCTGGCCACCATCATCTGGTGGTGTTGAATACCGTATCCGCCCTGCGCGGATTGTGGAGCGACGTGTGGGGTCTGGGGCGGATGCAGTACATCCTCACCAACACGCTCTCGTCGCTTTTGTATTACGACCACGCGACCTTGCTCGGGGTGAATCGGCTGCTTGCCGACAAGCCCTTCCGCAGGAAGGTGCTCGCCAGGGTCAAAGACCCGATCCTGCTTGCGTTCTGGAACCTGGAGTTCGAGCGGTTCGACTCGCGGCTGCGGGCCGAGGCGGTGGCGCCGATCCAGAACAAGGTCGGGCAGTTCGCCACGACCCGCATGACACGCAACATCCTGGGGCAGGTGCACAACGCAATCGATTTCCGCGCGGTCATCGACCGCGGGCAGGTGTTCATCGCGAACCTGGGCAAGGGCACGATGGGCGAGGACAACAGCCGTCTCATCGGTTCCTTTCTGGTCGCTCAGTTTCAACTGGCGGCCCTATCGCGGGCCGACGTGAGCGAGGACGCGCGTCGGCCCTTCTACCTGTACATCGACGAGTTCCAGAACTTCACCAACGTGGCGTCCTTGGCATCGATCCTGTCCGAGGCGCGCAAGTACCGACTCGCGCTCACGCTCGCCCATCAGTATACGGCGCAGCTCGGTGAGGCCCTGCGGGCGGCGGTGTTCGGAAACGTGGGCACCCTCTTGTGCCTGCGGATCGGCTTCGAGGATGCGCACCTGCTTGCGGAGCAACTCGACCCCCTCTCACCACATAGCCTTACCGAACTCGACCCGCATCGATGCTGGGTACGTCGGTTGTCGGGGGGCACCATGCTGGAGCCCACCTTCGCCGAGCTCTATGGGCCGGTGACGCCGCGGTGGGGGAGGGCGGGGACGGTGGTGAAAGAGTCGAGGCGCAAGTACGCGACACCGCGGGCGGAGGTGGAGCGCAAGATCGCCACCTGGCTTGCGCACTGAGGGTGGTGCGTTCGGCGAAGAAGAGGTGATTTTCTCGCACTTTTGCGGATTTTGCTTACAATTCCGGTGAAATCTTCTGCGCCGGCCGGGGGGGTATCGTGATTATCTTGAACCTGATGGCTTATCTGTTAAGCCTCTATGTGGCGGTCTTTCTCGTCGTTGCTATCGACCCTAAGAAGCGTCCGTTCGCCAAGGAGTTCCTTGAAGATTTATGGCCGCAATTCGGGTATGGCCTCCTATCCGTCGTGATCTTGTGGTGGTTGATCTACCGCGACTTCCAACCGTTGGGCGGGCTTGGGACTGAACTCATGCATGAAGCCATGTGGCGTTCCAATGTAGGAGGGTCGCCGTTTGCCTTCTTGAAAGCGTGGCTCGGGGCGCCGATCATGGGGCTCCTCGACTACATCATCCTGTTTCTGCTAGTTGGCGCGGTTGCGGTCTTCTGGTTGTTGTTCTGCGCGGAATTCTTTGTACAGAGGGTGCTCGTCAAGGATCTTTTCGTTAATGCCGGAGAGGCACTCTGGCGGTGGCGTGAATATCCGATCCGGTTCGTACAATTCGTCGTCGATCTCTTCGTGCATCCCCCGTCGGTCAAAGAGATCCGGGAGACCTTACGTTCCACCCTACCGGAGGAAGAAAAGATCCGGAGAGTCTCGACGGCACTGCGCGAGGAATATGAGGCGGTGGTGAAACAGAAAATGGCCGGGTGGAAGAGGGCATCCTTTGGTCGACAACACAAGGTCTTTGCCGATGAGATAGCCGCGCGGAGGGCCAAGGCAATGGCGGCGTATCACCGAGGGATCGCCGCGACCGCACGCACGCTGCGGGAGTCGGCGGAGGCAAAAGCGAAGATGAGCGCGGAAGGAGAGCGAGATGAGCACAGATGATGATGGGGAAAGACGGCCGGACGATAAGCCCAAGGGAAGTACCGGCAATAAGTCGTTGGATGTCACAAAAGAGAAGGGAATAGCCACTACGAAAAATCTGCCATGGATAGTGGATTATGCGCTGAACGAATCCTTTATCGGCTTACAGATCCAAAAGCGAAAAACGTACGCTCAAAAAGAGCTGTTTGAGGCCGTGCGGTTAGCACAGGAAGAGCTCACCAGGTTAGAAAATACACCGGCGCGATTGGAGAAAGAACAGAAACTTCAAGAGGCCGACTATGCAACGAGGGGAATGGAGTTCGCGATCAAGACGCTGCAACTAGACCGCGATCAAAACCGTCTTCTGCGAGAGATCCAAGAGGAAAAGGACGCAAAGGAGTTGTTGGATAAGCAAAAGGAGCTTAAGAAGCTTGAACTTGACTATGAGATCGCGGAACTCAAGAAGAAAATGGCCGCGCTCGATGAGAGCGCGAAAAAGGCGGAGGAGCCGGTCGCCGATTCGCATATCACGAAAGCACGGGACGGAATTCAGCGGTACATGGAACGGAAACGCGATCTTGGCGCTGACAAGAAAAAGTGGTTCGCCCAGATCGACGCCGATCTTGCGCGTGGGGAGTTGTCCGAAGAGATGGCCGAGGACATGAAGGAAGATATCGAACAGATGATCCGTGATAGCCTGCTTAAACCATGAGCCGGAAACCGCGCGCCCTGTATCTCGGCGATCGAGAAGACGGCACCCCTCTCACCTTAGATCCGCATGCCCGCAAGACCCACATGCACGTCCTCGGGGTCTCGGGAAAGGGCAAGAGCTACTTTCTCGAATATCTGATCCGTCAGGACATCAAGAATGGAGACGGGCTGTGCCTCATCGATCCGCACGGCACCCTCTATCACAAGATCGTCGCTTGGTGCGCCGAGCATCCCGATCTCGTGAACTGGGACAAGCTGATGCTGTTCGATGCGACCGCGCCCGGGTGGTGCTGCGGGTTCAATCCGCTGCGCTTCGGGGAAGAAGCGGACACGTCATTCAGCGTGGATTCGATGGTATCCGCCTGCGCCCAGGTGTGGGGCGGGGAGGATTCCAACGCGACGCCGCTGTTAAAGCGCGTGTTGCGCAGTCTCATCCATGCCTTGGTGGAGAGCGGCCTCACCTTGCGGGAGGCCGAGTATCTCGTCGTGGCGCGCGAAGACTTCCGTCCGTTACGGAGGTACATCACCGGTCGGGTCGAAGACCCGATCATCCGCAACCAGTGGGAGAGCTGGCATGAGGCCAGGCCCAATGAGGTGGCGGAGAAATTCGAGAGTACCAATAACCGGATCATCGAGTTTTTGGCGGCCCCCACCTTGCGCTCGATCGTCGGTCAGGACGAAAAGGTGATCGACTTCCGCAAGGTCATGGATAAGGGCGGGGTGGTGCTCGTCAATCTGGAATCGCGCAACAAGCTGTCCGATTTCAATGCACGTACCTTGGGTACCCTCATCACCAACGATCTCTTCCTCAAGGCCCAGACCCGACCGGAGGGCAGCCGGCCCTTCTACTTCTACATCGACGAGTGCGCCCGTTACCTCAATGAGACCATCGAGCGCATCTTCACCGAATCCCGCAAGCGCGGCCTGCACCTCATCCTTGCCAACCAAGATCTCTCGCAACTGCGCAAAGCGGGGGAGACCGTGTACAAAGCGGTCATGGGCGGGGCGCAGACCAAGGTCATCTTCGGTGGCGGTGCCTTTGAGGATGTCGATACCATGGTCAAGGAGGTCTTCCTCGATCTTAACCTGGAGGAGCCCAAACCCTCTCTCACGAAGAAGGCCGCCGTGGGGCAGGAGCTTGTCATCATGCATGGAGGGGGTGAGGGTAAGGCGCTGGTGAAGAGCCGCGGCCATGCGCGCGGGATAGGGGAGGGGGCGGCGACCATGGTCGGTCAAGGCGCAAGCGAGCTCATGAGCCACCGGATTTTCGCGGATGGCGCCGAGAGTCTCGGCGCGATGAGCGCCTTGGGTGAAAGCAGAAGCTCCTCGTCCTCCTCCTCCACCATGCACTCCGAGGTTCATTCCGAAGCCGAGGCCGAAGCGATCTCCGAGATGAAGAGTTGGGCGGAGAGCTACAAGACGATCTATGAGGACGTGATCGGCGGCACCTACAGCCTGGAAGAGCAACGCTTTCGCAAAGGCGCCTGGTTGAAACGGCAACCGGTACAGACCGCCTTGCTGGTTCTGCCGAGTTACGACCTCACCCCGTTCCATGTCCCCAGCGTGCGCGAACCCAAGGTGAGCGAGCAGCGCAAGGAGCGGTTCGAGCGCAGGCGCTTCGAGGCGCTCCCCTTCGTTCAGTCGGAAGCGCAGGCATGGCGTAACATCGAGGATCGCACCTTACGGCTCAAGCAGGCTGCGGGGATCTTGCCGGCTGTGATAGAGGAAGTCGAGTCTGATCCCTTCGATAACGATCCGGTGTGATGGGGGATAACCGTAAAGTGGAACGGGATCGCATGCTAGGATACAAGCATGAACGCCTTGAGCGAAGAGACAAACTCCTGTAAGCGGATGTCCCGCTACAAGCGGCGGGTGTTCGACAAACCGTTGTGCTTCACGCCGCGTGATTTCACGATCCTGCACACCCTCTACAAATATCATCTCCTCACGACGCATCAGATCGTCGCCGTTCATCAGGGGAGCGAGCAAAAAACGCGCTGGCGTCTACGGGAACTGTTCGACGCCGGTTTTCTGGAGCGATTCCACACCAAGACCGACATGACCGTACCAGGCTCGGAGCCGGTGGTCTACGCGCTCACCGACCGTGGCGCCGATTGGCTCTCCACGCATCGAACCGATATCGAACGGCAGCATACCCGCTATAACGAGCGGAATGCACGACGCACCCTCTCGACCATTCCGCATACGCTCATGGTCGCGGAGATCATGTTGCGGTTCGAACTCAGCGCCTACTTCCGCCCGACGGAGGTGGCGTTCATTTCGCAACAGGAGATGCTCGCCAGCGCCCCCGAGGTGACGCGCAACCGACGCACGCCGACCCAGTGGAACCACAAGATCCTCGTCAAAGGCGAACCGGTCGTGATCGGCAACAACCCCGATCAGATGTTCGGAGTCATCTACCGGAACCGTCCGGAGGGACGCAATACCCGCTACTTCTTTCTGGAAGCCGATCGGGCTTCGGAGACGGTACGTCCCGTAACCAGGCATCTCTTGAAGGCCACGATCTACAAGAAGATGCTCGGCTACTATCACACCCACCTGCAAAAGGTGCATCAGGGTGTCTTTGGCGATTGGATGCGTAACTTCCGCGTGCTGTTCGTCGTCGATTCCACGGGCAAGGCAAGCGATGGGAAGACGCGGCTGGAGAACTTCATCGAGACGGCGGGGCAGGTGACCGAAGGGCGGATCACCGAGCTGTTCCTCTTCACCACCTTCGATCGACTCAAGGCCAGCGAGAGCCCACACACCCACACCTGGGTGAACGTGGCGGGGAAGGAGACGCGGCTCTTGTAACGGTTGGCGGCCCTCTTGGGGCCGCCGAAGGTCACCCCTCGCGCGACTCGGGGTGGCATGAACGTGACCCCCTCCGCTCCCCACGGCGCCCCGTCCGCCGTGCGCCCCCCTTTCCTTCGCTGCGCTCTTGAAAGGGCGACGCCCGTCGTTGGGTCGCCTCAAAGGAATGCCCGCCCTACGGGCGGCCATACCCATCTTTGCCGTGACGCCGCGCCCGAACCCGAACCGTTCGCCGCCGAGTCCGCGCTCCCTCCCACGGGCCCGCCTCACGCCGTCACGGCGCGGCCTTGGCGTCCGATCGGGCGGCGGCTGCGGCCTTGCCCGACCCGACGCCGGCCTCGTTTCCTTGGTCGCATGCGCTCCCGAGGAAACGTCCGTGCCGTCTTGTTTCGGCGGGCCGTGGAAGCGAGCGCCTCTTCGGTCGAGCCGGTGAGCGGGAAGATTGATCCTGCTCTCGCTTGTCTCTCCATTGTACCGCCCACCCTCACGTGTCAAATGACGACCGTTTCGACCTGCGCGTCAAGCGTTACACGCATTGACCCGCAGGCGAAACGGTGCGTCCGGCTGCTGCGCAACCGGGGACATTTGACACGCGAGCCTCTCCGGCGGTCCCGCTGGAGAGACATCGCGAGGCAGGTCGAGCTCGCGATGCGTTACGAGCTTTAACCTTAAGACAGCATGGGATACCTCAAAGACTTTCGCGAGTCGTTCGCGAAACGCCTCAACGCCCTCGATCCCGAGGAGATGAAGGAGGCATTGAACATCGCCTGCAATGCGTTGCTGGAGTCCTACCGCAACGGGCAGAAGAGCGCGCAAGAAGAGGCGCGCGCGAGCAAGAAGGAAGGCGGAAGTTCCGCCAAGCGCCCGAATCATCGGGCGTGGAAGAAGCGCACGATATGAACAAAGGGGCTCCACCACGAGCCCCTTGCGCAACCATTATCGGTTAATCCCTCAAGACTTATGGATAACCTCCATTCCAGCGTATCAGAGCGCAGCGAACCGTCAAGTGCCGACCTGTGCCAAGTCGACCTCTACTACGCGCTCAGACGCGCAGCACGTGACGGGGACACGCAACTCCCCCTATCGGTCATCGCGGAAATGCTGGTCGATTGTTTCGGCAAGGACATCCGCTTTATCGTTAATCTCATCGCCATCTATGACAAGAGAGGAATTGCTACCTACGAACGTTCTTTCTAGTTTGCCGCCGTTGGGCAGCACGGATGAGCAGCCCGACCCCATCGTGCAAGTGAAGTTCTTCTTTCCCGACTTCTCGTGGACGTGGTACGCCATTGAGTTCGATGGCGACGATCTCTTCTACGGTTTCGTGGATGGCTTCGAGAAAGAGCTCGGGTACTTCCGACTCTCGGAGCTGATGGAGAATCGAGGCAAGTTGGGCTTGGAGATAGAACGTGACTTCTGGTTCACGCCTTGTCCGCTTTCGGCGCTTCGGTAGCGCACAGGGGTAGGGCAGAGGGGAGGGGGGCTACCACGCCCCCCTTTCTCTCTGTTCGGGCGCGGCGCCACGGCCCCCACCCACCCGTCGGGGGTCACGACGACGGCGACGACGACTTAAACACAGAAACACGGAAACACGATTGACAGAGGAGGGGAGGGGTATATCGTAGAAACAGGCAGTTACCGTTCTTTACCATAACACGGGAGGTGTCTGATCATGTGTCCACACCAATACACCCTTCCATTCGACCGACCGGTCGAGGCACAGCCGGAATCACTGTCGGTGAAAGACGATGCGGTGATCGCGGCAGCCTTTCAGATTCTCCGCAATCGTCATCAACCGGGGAGTCTGTTGACTTCCCCCGAGAGCACGCGGAATTTCCTGCGGCTCTGGCTCGCCGAGAAACCCAACGAGATGTTCGGTTGCATCTTTCTCGATAACCGTCATCGCGTGATCGCAATCACCGAGTTGTTCCAGGGAACCATCGACGGAGCGTCCGTGCATCCGCGGGTCGTGGTGCAGCAGGCCCTCACGGTGCACAATGCCGCCGCGGTCATCTTCTTCCACAATCATCCATCGGGGGTTGTCGATCCCTCACAGGCCGATATTCGCATCACCCAGCGCCTGAAAGACGCTCTCGCCATGGTGGAGGTGCGCGTGATCGATCACCTGATCGTGGGTTTCGAAGGCAGCACCTCGTTCGCTGAACGCGGTCTGCTTTGAGGGAGGAATGAGCGATGCCTTACATCGACTGGAAGAAACTCAAGGCGCGCGTCTCGTTACGCGAGATCCTCGCGCACTACGGTCTCCTGGGAGAATTGACCGACACGGCTCACGGCTTCGAGGGCGTGTGCCCGCTTTGCGGGAGCAAGGCATTCAAGGTGAATGTCGAGAAGAACGCCTGGTTCTGTTTCGGGACGTGCAAGGCGGAGGCCAAGGCGAAAGGGGAGCAGGCCGGCGGGAACATTCTCGACTTCGTGGCGCGCATGGAGCGGGTCTCGGTGAAAGAAGCGGCCGCGCGGATCGTGGCCTGGTTTCCCGAGGAGAAGGGAGGAAACGAACCCATGCAGAAACAAGAGGATGCGGCACCGAGGCGACAGGAGCCCGCAGGAGCGACGGGAGGGGAGGGGAATAGCAAACCCTTACCCACCCCTAAGGAAGCGCCCAGAGCGGCTCCCAGCGTGCCTGATTTTTTCGATTTCGAGAACAAACCGCTGTCGTTCGCCCTCAAGGGGATCGACGCCGGCCATGAGGAAATGGTCGCGCTCGGGGTCACCGCAGCTATTGCCACGCGTTACGGTGCAGGGTATTTCACGGGGAAGGGCTCCATGGCCGGTCGGGTCGTCTTCCCGTTCCATGACGAAGGCGGGCAGATCGTCGGCTACGCCGGCTACGAGGCACACGACCGATCGTGGAAGTATCCGGCGGCAGACAAGTTCAATCCGGCCCGGGCGGTCTTCGGGATGTACCAGGCCAAGGATGACGGTGCCGGAGTGGACATGCTCGCGGTGTGCCGGACACCGCTTGCGGCACTTCAGTACCGTTCGGCGTATCCGGCGGTGATACCGATCGCGATCACGACCGATACGCTATCGGCATACCAGGAGGACGTTCTTGCCGACCTGATGAACGGACGAGAGCAGCTCCTCTTTATCGCCGCACGGGAAGACTTGCACGCGATCGATATCCTGGGGCGTCTTCTCGAACGGTACTTCGTGAAGTACGTAAGGACATAACCGTGTTCGTGAGCGTCCGGAACCCATGGCCGCCACGTGACCCGATCCGTTGCGCCAGTGGGCGCACCCGCCGAAGTCGGCGGGTTTTTCTTATGTCTGTCTGTTTCGCATAACATACTTTATGTAAAGTCGGGGCCGCGTGTATGACCGTGCAGAAACAGGGAGCGAAAAGGAGGAGCGTTGACAGAGAAATGGAAGCGTGGGGAAGCGCGATCGCCCCGATTGACGATTTCTCGCACGGGTGTAGATTGCAGGTAGATGCTGATATTTCCAATCCGTTCTTTCACCTGCCTTTAGGGGCACCCACTTTTCAAACCTCGCCGCGGCGAGGTTTTTTCATTTGGCATACATGGCATACAGGTGATCGATCTCACGCTTCACTTCCGGTCGACATCCGAATCCGGACTGTTTAGCTCAATAGTATCAAGGCGTTACTTGCTCAACACCACGGCGCTCGTGCTACAGATTCCAAGCACACCACCGTACGGTCGCAAAACAGATATTGTGCGACACGCCAAACAGCGCGGAACTGAGCCATTTTCCCCACTCGCCGCCGTGGGCGCAGGCACGGCTCCACCCACGGCGTAACCCTTACGCCACTTTGATCGGCTCCCGTCCTTCCGCCGTGAGGGCCTTCAACCACTCCGGTCTTCTGCCGCCACGGTAGACCTTCGAGGGATCATCGGGGTGTTGCCATGCAACACCGGCGGCCGCGCGCTTGGCCGCACGTGGCCGGCGACCGCCTTCGAGTCCGAGCAATTCCTCGGGCGTCATCCCGACACTCTCCGCGATCGCCCGCATCTTCTCCACCGCTTCCTTTCGCCGCGTCTCGCGGCGCTTGCCGAGTTCCTTCTCGATCATCGGCACCAGGTTCTCCAGTTCCTTGTCGGAAAAGATCGCGAGATCCAGTTTCGCTTTCACGTTCGTCGTTTCTTCGTTCATCACAGATCCGCCTTTGTCGTTCTTACAATCGTTCCCGTTTCGAGGGAGGTGCGTTACCCGTTCGATCGTAGATCATAGACGATCCGGTCGACATCGTCCTCTGAAGCGATACCGAGCGCACGGGCGCGTTCCGCGCCATACTGTCTGAGCGCGTCCATCTCCCGCGCGAACTCATCACCGCTTAAGGGATTTTCCCGCTCCGCTTCCCGCGCTTCGAGGATCAACTGCTCCACCTTGGCATCAAGCTCGATTTCTTCGGTCATGCGCGTCGGGACGAAAGACCCCGGGTTCTTGGAAATGCGTGACACAGCCATGTTTGAAAAAAGTTACATCTCGGTTAGAAACTTCCACTCTAGCCCAACCCTTCCCCTCTCAAGCCCGTCGGGTACGTTCCACGTTCACAAGAACAAGGTCGGCAGGTCGCGGGTGCCATGCACCACGCGCACCACGACGATCCCCGTTCGAGCCGGCAGGTAGAAGACCAGGTAGTGGGGAAACCCATCGACTCGCATCATACGGATCTTCGCAAGCGCGGGGTGTTTGAACGACCGCGCCACTCCACTTTTCGGTAACTCGGCAAGCATGGCGCATGTCCCAGCGACCGCGTCCAAGAAACGCTCGGCCGCGGCGGAACTGTCTCTGCCGATGTAACGCGCATGTTCGTAGATGTCCGTCCGTGCCTGCGGGAGAAACCGGCAGTGTTCTCCGCTCATACCTTCCGTGAGCGGTTCGAGAACCCCGTGCGAACCGATCGACGCATCGCCTTCCAGTCTTCATCGGTCATTGGCTCACCCTTCCCTGACGCGAGACCCTCAAGGAGCATCCGCTCCAACAACTCCTCATCCCGTCGCACCTGATCCTCGCGGATCAACGTTCGCACATAATCGCTCGGATTGCTGTACTGTTTCTCGCCCACGCGCTTCTTGACGTACGTCTTTAGCGCCTTCGGGAGCGAGATATGTAATGTGGTGGTGGCATCCATACGCATATATCCTATTGATAATATGTCAATATCTGACAATCTTTGACATACTGACATCCTACACCTTGGACGTATTCTGTCCAGACCCTTCCCCTCTCAAGCCCGTTCAGTGCGTTGCGCGTTCTTTAGGGTACGGTATGAACAAGTCATACCACCAAGGCATCCTTGAGGAAACCTATGAGTATCATTTGGGCCAATGATCCCCTGATTCCCCGGGTAAACCTCGCCGAGGAGGCGAGGCTGCGCCACATGCAAGCGATGACGGAAATCATCGACCTTCGCGCACGCGGAGAGATCAACTCCGAGGAAGCAAGGAGTCGGATACGGGAAGTCAGTTCCATGCACCTGGAACTCTTGGAGAGAATATTCGGCGACCTCGAGGAGACGTAGTACGTCCCCAAAAGCGGGGCACGACCGTGCCCGCTAAGCGTGTTCAAAAAGGGTATCCTGCAGAGGCCACCAAAAGCCCTTTCGTTTCAAGCCCCGCCCTACCCCGAGCGTGGCGTTCAGAAAAGAGATCGTTTATGAACGGGACACAGAACCCCGTCGCTCGCCGCGCGGCGATCTACGCCCGCGTCTCGACCTTCGACAAGGGCCAGAACCCCGAGACCCAACTGCGGGAATTGCGGCGCTTCGCCGAGGCCCGCGGCCTAACGGTCGCCCATGAACTGGTCGACATCGCAAGCGGCACGCGGGACAGCCGCCCGAACTACCGCCTCCTCTTCGAGCTTGCGCGCAAGCGCGCGATCGACGTCGTCCTCGTCTGGCGCTACGACCGCTTCGCCCGCTCGACCCAGGCACTGGTAAACGCACTCGTCGAGTTTCGGGATCTCGGGGTGGACTTCATGAGCTACCAGGAGAACATCGACACCACCACCTCGCAGGGCAAGATGGTCTTCGCCATCATGGCCTCCCTCGCTGAGTTCGAGAGCGCGCTCATCGCCGAGCGTGTGAAGGCGGGCATGGCCCGGGCCCGGGCCGAGGGCATCCGCATCGGCCGGCCGAAAGTCCCCGTCGAGGTGAAGCATCGCATCCTGTCCCTGAAGCGAACCGACCCCGCCCGCTCCGTGCGCATGATCGCGCGGGAATGCGGGGTATCCGTCGGTACCGTGGTGAATTGCCTGAAGAAGGGGTGAAGGCCGGAAGGTAGGTGGTCTACACTTACCCCTGTCCAAGGGTACGGACGCCGAGAACGGAAGCACTGTCCCTACAGGAGTACGTCCGGAAGGCCCCAAGGACGGGGCTTTCTTCTATCTCCCCCGCCCTACCTACCCCTCCTAACCTTACCTTACCGATTTCCTTTTGCTCGATTGTGCGTTTTGCACAGTACCTGACAGTTCTTGATATCACCACTGCCACCCTTGCTCCACGCCTGCACGTGGTCGGCGTCCATGTCACTCAAGCTCCAGATTTTCTCCTTGTTCGCGTCATGGCCCACGGCGCAGAGCGGACAGTTTGATACCCCTTTTTCTTCCGCCTTCGTGGTCTGTTGCGCATATACCGACTTTTTGGTCGCCTCATCAAACATGCGCACATCTAGGAGTTTGGTGTCCGTTTCACCGCCAAGAATATACTCAAATATCCCCTTCCGGTTTTTGACATACAGATCGGCGTAGAGACGATGCACCGCTTTAGACACCTTCGCGGGATCATACGGCTGCTTGTGATATGTCTCATATAGACGCCCCCATTCGAGCCCCCGCATCTCACTTTCCACGTCGCTAAAAACACCCGATACCCAACCTATCACGCTGTTAAAGTGGGTTTTTAGCTCGTTGATGTTTGTATCGGAGCGGTGCTTGCTCATGTACTCGCCCACGTTGTCCCGACTCACCCACTGGAGCGCACGCTCCAAGAAATCCTGTCGGTTTGCACTCCCCGCGATGTAAGCGCTCCACTTTTGGATGTTGGCGTTTTGGCTGTTACTGAACTCCTCTTTGCCCAAGGTAACAAACGGCCCGGAGTACACGGCATTCAATAATTCCTGCGGGTTAAGTGGTACACCGGCGATGTTGATGGTTCGGAACCACTCTTTGATCTCGCTCTCGGTGCCCTCGCACTCATAGATGAGGAGCTTCGTCTCCAGTATCTTCGCCTGCTTGTCTTCGGCGATACCGCTAAAGAATTGCTCCATACCCCGCTCATCCTTCACTGCGAATTTGTTGGTGACATAGCGCCCGATACTCGTGATGCGTTGCTGGCCGTCAAGTACTTCAAACTTCTCCTCCGCCACCTTGTTGAAGTAGATAAGTCCGAGCGGATAACCCTTGAGGATAGACTCGATCACCGCAACGTCTTTTTTTCCGTCCGCGTAGATGTAGTTCCTTTGGTACTCGGGCTGAATCGTGAGCTTACCCGATAGTCCGAATAATCCCCTCCCTTCCAGTTCGTTGTACACAAAACCCTCACACACCTCCTTCACGGTGATGTCGGTTTTAAGAGTCGTTTTCATTTTCGTGGTTTCTTATTTTTAATTAAAACCCGCGCATACATAGACTTGGGAGTTCCATCGAGAATAATGACGCCACGCGCGTTCAAATCGTTCGCATTCGGATAATCTGCCTTCGTATACTGTTTGATTTTATACGGATCATCGTTTCTCTGTGTAACGCCTAAAATCTCAAACTGCTCCGGTGAGTACTTATCTAGAAAACTTATTGGCACGCCCATGACGCCGACGTAATCGCTCGGAATGGCGTCGGTAAACGGCACCTCGATAGCGTCGTAGTTGTCATACTTGTCGTACGAGGCTTTGCCATGAAGCTCCTTGTGTTTGCTGTACTTCAAGTTTTCCTCCATGGTCATGAGGGGGAGTGGCTGATGCCGGCGTCCATGGTCGATGTTGGTGAACCAACGCACTCCTTTTATGCGCAAAAATTTCCTACCTGCGTCGTCAATTCGCCAGCCCGCAGCGTTTATAGGGTAACTCACGGGCACCTCAAATTCACGATCTCCACTACTTATAGTGGGTCCAAGCCACAATCTATTCTCCCTTATCAAAGGGAAAACCTCTTTATACGTGATTGCATTCATGTTGCCGATGATCAGGAACCGCTTATCGGCTTCCACTATCCACGATAAAAACTCGCGAAAAAGTGAAAACGGCGGATTGGTGATGATGATGTCCGCCTCGTCGCGCAGTTTCTTTATCTCCTCACTCCTGAAATCCCCATTGCCCATGAGATAGTGCCACTCCAAGTCCTCCACGTCGGTCTTGCCGTTGCCGGTCTTGTCTCGCGTGAGGGTAAATATCTTGCCGTTCTTTCTTGTCTTGATGGCGTCGTACTGCGGATCGCTGGTTTCAAAGGAGGTTGGTTGATACTCAGTATTGTACGTCTTGCTTTCCACCGCAAAACTCGTGCTGATGAGTTTCTTAAGCCCAAACTCTTCAAATTTCTGCGCAAAGAACTTGGTGAAGTTGCTCCACTCGGGATCATCACACGGTAACAGAATGGTTTTGCCCCGAAAAACATCGGGGTTGTAGTCAAGGTACGCCTCTATTTCTTTTTGAATATCGTGCCACTGCGTATAGAACTCATCATTCTTGGCTTGGGCGGCTTTGTGAAGATTTGCGTTCCTTGGTTGGTTGTTCTTGTTTTGCAGAAGCCATTGTTTTTACTCCCTGATAATACCCCTCTACTCTACAGCAAATACGGAAATACGGAAATACGGAAACACATACCCCAATCCTTGCCTCCAGCCCCGTGGCTGGTAGCGTGGTATAACACAATGATTCTCCGAGGAAACGAAGAAACAATAAATCAGCCCATCAGGCTGGTAAACTGTACGAGCCGGTGACGGACACACTCACTCCTGCATGGGACGGATTCGCGGCAAGGGCAGGAAACTCGTGAAAGACAGAAGAAGCCCTACCCGATTCCGATGATCATTATTGGCAAGACCGGGGCCATGGCCGGGCATTGCTGAACGACGCGCTCAGGTGCATCCTGCAGGCGAAGGTATCCCGCTCCATAAAACAAGGAGCGAGCATTCATCGACGAGTGGGTCAGGAAACAGCATGCATAGGTTTAGGTGGTGATTCATAGGAACCAGAATACTGCTCGGGCAAAGCCAGGCCCCTCGTGATCTCCAGCTACCACGCCAAATACTACGCGCACGAGCTAACCCGCCTTGCCGGCGGCGACGGCGTTGATCGCCTATCCACGTCGCTGTTTGATGCCAGCGTCGATCTCAACCCCCACCAGATCGAGGCCGCCCTCTTCGCCCTGCGCTCCCCGCTGTCGAAGGGCGTTGTCCTCGCCGACGAAGTGGGCCTCGGCAAGACCATCGAGGCTGGCCTGGTTCTTTGCCAGTATTGGGCCGAGCGCAAACGGCGCCTGATCGTCATCTGCCCGGCCGCGTTGCGTCGTCAGTGGGCCGCCGAGCTGTCCGAGAAGTTCAACCTGCCCGCCGTGATCCTGGACGCCCAAGCCGTCCGCCAGCGCCGCAAGGACGGAGCGATCCGGCCCTTCGAGCAACGCGCCGTAGTGATCCTCTCCTACCACTACGCCAACCGCGTCGAAGACGACCTGCGCGCGGTGCCCTGGGATCTCGTCGTCATGGACGAGGCGCACAAGCTCCGTAACGCGCACCAGCCGAGCAACCGCATGGGGCAGACCTTGCGACGCACCTTCGACGGCCGGCGCAAGCTGCTACTGACTGCGACCCCTCTCCAGAACAGCCTGATGGAGCTGTTCGGCCTCGCCAGCCTGATCGACGAGCATCTGTTCGGCGACGACAAGGCATTTCGCAAGCAGTACATGCAGGCCGGCGGGGACATCGCCGAGCTGCGCCAGCGCCTGACCGGCTTCGTGAAGCGCAGTCTGCGCAGGCAAGTCCTGGAGTACGTCCGCTACACCGAGCGCCGGGCCATCACACAGCCCTTCACGCCCAGCGACGACGAGCAGCGACTCTACGAGGCCGTCTCCGCCTTCATGCTGCGCGAAGACGCCTTCGCGCTGCCTAAGAGCCAGCGCCACCTGACGACCCTGATTCTGCGTAAGCTGCTGGCATCCAGCTCACCCGCGGTGGCCGGAACCCTCGTGCGTATCCACAAGCGCCTGATTGCGTTGCAGCAAGGCCAACGCCTGGCTGGTAACGTCATCGACGAGCTGATCGACGAGGACGATCTGGACGACGACTATCGGGAGGCCCTCGAAGACGCCGAAGATGTGCCCGGGGAAGATGCCCCAGCCATCGATCTTGAGCATCTGCAGGCCGAGATCGCCGAGCTGGCGCAGTACATCGACTGGGCCAAGGCGATTAAGACCGACGGCAAAACGACCCAGCTACTTACCGCCCTGGGCCATGGCTTTCAAGCCATGGCCCAGACCGGCGCCGCTCGCAAAGCCATCATCTTCACCGAGTCGCGTCGCACCCAAGTCTATCTCCGCGATTTTCTCGCCGCCAACGGCTTCGCGGGCAAGCTAGTCACGTTCAATGGGTCCAATACCGATCCGGACTCGACGGCGATCTATCAGGACTGGCTCGCCGCGAACCAGGGCACCGACAAGGTCACCGGCTCCCGGCCGGTAGATCGGCGCACGGCGCTCATCGAGCACTTCCGCGATGCCGCCGAGATCATGATCGCCACCGAGGCCGCGGCCGAAGGAGTCAACCTGCAATTCTGTTCCCTGGTCATCAACTATGACCTCCCCTGGAACCCCCAGCGCATCGAACAACGCATCGGCCGCTGCCACCGTTACGGCCAGAAGCACGATGTGGTGGTGGTGAACTTCGTCAACACCCGCAACCAGGCCGATCAGCGCGTGCTGGAACTGCTGACGGACAAGTTCCGGCTGTTCGACGGTGTCTTTGGCGCCTCCGATGAAGTCCTCGGGCGCATCGAGAGCGGCATCGACTTCGAGAACCGCATCCTCGCCATCTACCAGTCCTGCCGCACCGAGGCCGAGATCGAGCAGGCCTTCGCCGCCCTGCAACAGGAGCTGGAGGCCGACATCGTCGCTCGCATGGACGAGACCCGGCAACTGCTCATCGAGCACTTCGACGAAGACATCCACGACCTCTTGCGCGTCCAGCTCGACCGCGCCCGCGAGCGGCTCGATTACGTCGGCCGCCTGTTCTGGGCCCTGACCCGCTTCGTGTTAGCCGACCGCGCCGCGTTCGACGAGGAAGCCCCTCGCTTCACGCTGCAGGAACCGCCAGCGCCTTCCATCCCGGGCGGGCGGTACCGCTTGATCCGGGACACATCCAACATCCCCGAGGACGGCGCCGAGCACGTCTACCGGCTGACCCATCCGCTGGGCGAGCTGGTTCTCGCCGCCGGCCAGGCCGCCGACACCCCAATCGCCGAGCTGGCCTTCGACATCAGCGGCCACCCCACCAAGCTCTCGGTGGTGGAGGCCCTGAAAGGCGAGCGCGGCTGGTTGGCCCTGGATCTGCTCAGAGTCGAGTCCCTGCAACTGGAAGAACATCTGGTCTTCACCGCACTGACCGATGCCGGAACGCCGCTGGATCAAGAGACCTGCGAGAAGCTGTTCCACTGCCGTGCCAAAAGCGCCCCGACCCCGTTGCCCGACACGACGACCCCATCGCGCCTCGACGCCAACGCACGGCGCCACCGCGAAGCCATCATCAGTCGCGTCGTCGAGGCCAACAACCGCTTCTTCCAAGATGAGCGCGAGAAGCTCGAGAAGTGGGCCGAGGATAAGATCTTGGCCGCCGAGCAGGCCCTCCTGGACACCAAGGCCAAGCTGCGTGCCCTCAAGCGCGAGTCACGCCAGGCCACGTCCACCGAGGAACAACACGACATCCAGGTCCGCATCCGCGAGGCGGAGCGCGACCAGCGCCGCCAGCGTCAGGCCATCTTCGACGTCGAGGACGAGATCATCGAGAAGCGCGACGCCTTGATCGACGCCCTGGAGCAGCGCCTCCAGCAGCGTACCGACACTAAACGCCTATTTGGAGTCCGCTGGACCGTGGTCTAGCAGGTCGCCCCATTACCCAGGGAACCCCCATGAGCGAAGCCTACAAGAAGCTAACCAAGACCCTCCGCACCCTGTTCGAAATGGACAAGGCGGACCTGGACTTCGGCATCTACCGAATCCTCAACCAGAAGCGTGACGAGATCAGCCGGTTTCTTGACGAGGACCTGTTACCCCAAGTCAAGGCCGCCTTCGCCGACTATGCGGGCGGTGGCAAGGCCGAGCTGCAAGCCGAGCTGGAGAAGGCCATCGAGCAGGCCAAGCAGTTCGGCGTGCCCGATCCCGAGCAGGCGCCGCCGGTGCTGGCGATCAAGGCCAAGATCGCCTCGGCCGTGGACATCACCGCCGTGGAGAACGAGGTCTATTCTCACCTGCACACCTTCTTCAGCCGCTACTACGACCAGGGAGACTTCATCTCCCAGCGCCGTTACAAGGCCGACACCTACGCCATCCCCTACGAGGGCGAAGAGGTCAAGCTGTACTGGGCCAACCATGACCAGTATTACGTCAAGTCCTCCGAGCACCTGCGCGACTACGCCTTCACAGTCCACGGCGACGACGGCAAGACGGTCAGGATCAAGCTGGTCGAGGCCGACACCGAAAAGGACAACGTCAAGGCCGCCGCCGACCAGGAGCGCCGCTTCGTGCTCGATGCCGCGCAACCGTTGCATCTGGAAGGCGACGAGCTACAGATCCGATTCCACTACGTACCCGCCGGACGCAAGAAGCAGGATGCCCTGAACGCCGAGGCCGTGGCGGCCATCTTCGCCCAGAAAGGCTTCAATGACTGGCTGAACCTGCTCCGCAAACCGGCCCCGACCGAGGCCAATCCCAAACGCACCCTGCTCGAAAAGCACCTGAACGACTACACCGCCCGCAACACCTTCGACTACTTCATTCACAAAGACCTGGGCGGCTTTCTGCGCCGCGAGCTGGACTTCTACATCAAGAGCGAAGTGTTGCACCTGGATGACGTAGACGATGCCGCCTTCGCCGTGACGGAAGCGCATCTACGTAAGATCAGGGTGCTGCGATCCATTGCACACAAGATCATTCGCATGCTCTCCCTCATTGAGGACTTTCAAAAGCGCCTTTGGCTAAAGCGCAAATTCGTCGTAAGCACCGACTATTGCATTACCCTGGATCGAGTACCCGAAGACTTATATGGCGACATCGCCAACAATACCCAACAGAGAGAACAATGGGTTCTCCTGTACGCAATCGACTCAATCACAGAAGCACCCACACAGCCAGGGTATACCGAGCCACTTTCTGTATCCTTTCTCAAGTCTCAACCATTTCTCGCCCTAGATACCAGGTTCTTTGAGCAAGACTTCAAGAACCGCTTGCTAGCCTCTATTAACAACGTTGATGAGCAATGTAACGGCACCCTTGTTCACGGAGACAACTTCCAGGCACTACACCTGTTACGCGCCAGATTTCAACACCAAGTGAAGTCCGTCTACATCGATCCCCCATACAATACCGATGCCGGTCCTATTGCATACAAAAACGGCTATAGAAGCTCTTCTTGGCTTTCCCTTATGGCAAGCAGACTGCGTGCCGCAATGCCATTTTTCAGCGATGACGGAATCCACTGCGTTACGATAGACGACTATCAATGCCAAGAACTGCTGGCGTTGCTTGATCAAGAGTTTTCAGACGAGAACTATATCGGAACTGCGGTAATTAGAAATAATCCGTCCGGTCGATCGACCGTTAGCGGGTTCTCTGTTTGCCACGAGTATGCCGTATTCCATAAAGCCGGCCCGAGCGCAACGCTCTCGCGTCTACCGCGTACCGAGAAGCAGCTTGAGCGATTCACAAGAGAAGATGGAGAATTTGTCAATTGGCGAAATTTTAGAAAGGACGGCGGCGCTGTGACCCATCGAGCCGAAAGGCCGAAGCAGTTCTACCCGATCTACATAAACAAAGACTCCATGGAAATACGCGTCCCAGAAATGGAGTGGCGGCCGACTGATAGGAAATGGGAAGTGATTTCTGAAGTAGCTTTAGATGAACTTGAGCTTCTGCCAATCGACGAGAAGGGGCAGGAACGCGTGTGGAGCCTCAATCATGTGTCCGCTAAGGAGCAACTTGTGGATCTTAAAGCAGAATATGGGCGTGACGGCGCACTTCGCGTGATGAGACGCCATATACCGTCAGATGGGATACTTCCGAGGACCTGGTGGGACAGAACAGAATATGCAGCGAGAGAGCACGGGAGCGCAGAACTGACGAGGCTTTTTGGGGGTTCCGTATTCGCGTTCGCAAAATCACCCGCCGCGGTGCGCGATGCCATCTGGATTTCCGGAATCAATGATCGTGAGGAGGGAACAGTCTTGGATTATTTCGCGGGCTCGGGGACCACCGCGCATTCGATAATTCAGCTGGACAGAGAACATGATGGGCAACGGCGGTACATATTGGTAGAAATGGGTGATTACTTTGACGCCGTGCTAGTGCCTAGAATCTGCAAGGTCGTTTACGCCAGTGAGTGGAAGGGCGGAAAGCCGGTTAGCAGAACGACTGGAGTGTCTCACTGCTTCAAGTATATTCGCCTGGAGTCCTACGAGGATGCCCTAAACAACCTAATGATTCATTCTCGCACCAAGCGTCAGCAGGACATGCTCGACGATAACCCCGCGCTACTCGAAGACTACATGCTGGGTTATTGGTTGGACACGGAGACATCCGATAGCCCGTCGCTGCTGAACATCGACCAGTTCGAGGACCCCTTCAACTACAAGCTGAACATCGCCACGGGAAGCGTGGGCGCATTCAAGCCAACGGTCGTGGACCTGGTGGAGACCTTCAACTACCTGATCGGGCTGCGCGTGAAGCACATCGACACCATCCGCGGCTTCAAGGTGGTGACTGGCCACAACCCACAGGACGAATCGGTCCTGGTGATCTGGCGCAAGGTGAAGGAGCAGGACAATGCGGCGCTGGAGGCCTTCATGGACAAGCAAGGCTACAACCCGAGGGACACCGAGTTCGACCGCATCTATGTCAATGGCGACCATACCCTGGAGGACCCCCACTCGAAGGTCAAGATGACCGAGATCGAGTTCAAGCGGCTGATGTTCGACGTGCAGGACGTGTAGGGAGACACTGGAATGGCGCACTTTACCGACAAGTTGGTGCTCGGGGCCTGGATGCTGGAGCAGTTCGGCGTCGAGACGCTGGAGACCTTCAAGGGGCTGCTGTCCGATCCGAACCTGGTCGGCTTCGACGAGGAGAACACATCGCTCTTCCACTACGAGCTGATCAACAAGCCGTTTCGTGCGCGGGCGATGTCGGATGACACCCTGCGGCTCTACGACGAGAACGTCGTCCGCCACTGGCGGCGCATCACGGAACGCCGCAACCAGGCCGGCAGCACCCTGTATCCGCTGTACTTCCAGTATTTGGCCCTGCTCTTCACCGAGCACTACCTGGACCGCTACTTCACGGACCGCGCCGCCTTGTGCGCGGACCTGAACGACTTTCGCGAGCAGTTCAATGCCAATCTCCCGGGGCGGGAGCAGATCGAGCCCTTCCGCGAGGAGGACCTGAACAAGCTGGCAATCTGGATCGCCACTGGCGGCGGCAAGACGCTGATTATGCAGGTCAACATCCTGCAATTTCAGCACTACTTGGCGCGGGCGAAGCGTGCCCGGGAGTTCAACCGCACCATCCTGCTAACCCCGAACGAGGGCCTCTCGCTGCAACACAAGGAAGAGTTGGACCTGGCCGGCATCCATGGGGATCTGTTCGTCAAGGACGGCGGCTCGCTCCTGTCGGCGGGCGCGGTGGAGATCATCGACATCCACAAGCTCAAGGAGAAGTCCGGCGAGGTGACCGTCGCCGTCGAGGCCTTCGAGTCCAACAACCTGGTGCTTGTCGACGAGGGCCACCGGGGCGCCGGCGGCGAGGACTGGATGGCCAAGCGCAACCAACTCTGCGAGAACGGCTTCTCGTTCGAGTACTCGGCCACCTTCGGCCAGGCGATCAAGGCCACCACCGGCAGCGAACTGGCGCCCGCCCGTGCCGGCCAACCGACTTCGAAGCGTTACCGCCTGGTGCAGCAGTATGCTCGTTGCATCCTGTTCGATTACTCCTACAAGTTCTTCCACGCGGACGGTTACGGCAAGGACCACCTGATCCTGAATCTCCGCGAGGAGCAGCTCGCGGCGCAACGCCAGCTCTATCTAGCCGCCTGTCTGCTCGCCTTCTACCAGCAGAAACGGCTGTTCGCGGACCAGCACAAGTCGCTAATGCCCTACCTGCTCGCCGATCCGCTGTGGATATTCGTCGGCGGCAAGGTCACCGCCCAGAACGAGGCCAACGCCGAGACGGTCAGTGACATCCACGCCATCCTCCAGTTTCTCGCGCGCTTCCTCGCCAACCGCGGCGGCGAGTCGGTGGAGTTTCTCGATCTGCTGCTGACCCAGCGCGACGACCTGCGCGACGAGCGCGATCGGCGCATCTTCGGCAAGGCGTTCCCCTACGTGCAAACGGCTTGGGCCACGAGCCAGGCACGGGAACTGTTCCAGGATCTGCTCCAAGTCGTGTTCCGCGCTGCGGGACAGGGCCTGCTGCACGTCGTGCATCTGAAAGGCGGCGGCACCGGCGAGATCGGCCTGCGGGTCGGCGAGAACGACTGGTTCGGCGTCATCAACGTCGGCGATGCGGCGAAGCTGATCAAGCAGCTCGACGCTGACCGGGACACGAACATGGTGGTCACGGACCAGAGCTACGCCACCTCGCTGTTCGAGCGCATCAACAAACCGGACTCCACCATCAACCTGTTGGTCGGCGCGAAGAAGTTCACCGAAGGCTGGAGCTCCTGGCGCGTGAGCACCATGGGCCTGATGAACGTGGGGCGCTCCGAGGGCTCCGAGATCATCCAGCTTTTCGGCCGCGGGGTCCGGCTCAAGGGTTATGACTTCACGCTGAAGCGCAGCAGCCACATCCAGGCCCTGAAGCATCCTCCGCACATCACGCTGCTGGAGACCCTGAACGTCTTCGGCATCCGCTCGGACTACATGAAGGAGTTCGAGGAGTATCTGGAGGAGGAAGGCGTCGGCGAGGAGACGACCGAGCAGATCGTGCTCCCCGTGCTGAAGCGTCTGACCCGCAACGACCTACGGTTGATCCGGCTGAAGCGCGACATCACGCCCTTCAAGCAGGCCGAACGGCCCTGGCTGGAGAAGCCGCCGGCCGACATGTCCGGCCGCGTGACTTTGAACTGGTACCCGAAGATCCAGGCCAGGCGATCCGCTGGCACCGTCGCGGCAGTGGCCGACGTAGATCTCAACGAGGGCGCTCTGGACAGCCGCCACCTGGCGTTCCTGGACATGGAGGCGCTCTACTTCGCCCTGGCCCAGTACAAGAATGAGAAGGCCTGGTACAACCTTCAGCTCAACCGCCACACCATCCCCGCCCTTCTGGCCGATCCGAGCTGGTACCGGCTGCTGATCCCAGCAGATCTGTTAGAGGTGCGGGACTTCGCGCGCGTTGGCATGTGGCAGGAGATCGCCCTTGCGCTGCTGAAGAAGTACGCCGAGCGCTACGTCAGCTTCCGCAAGGCCGAGTACGAAGGCCCCCACCTGGAGTACTACGCGGTTCGCGACACCGACAACAACTTCATCGATGAGTATCGCGCCACCATCGAGCGCTCTGAGACCGCATGGATCAATGCGCTTAACGAGCTAAAGACCAAGCTGGAAGATAAGACCTTCCGTGATCGGTGGGCCTTCGGTACCTTCGAGGCGTTCGACTTCTCACGCCATCTCTACCAGCCGCTGATCTACATCGGCAAGAACGAGGTGGTCAAGGTCGCGCCAGTTGCCCTGAACGAAGGTGAGCGCGACTTTGTAAAGGACCTCAAGGACTACCACAGCAAGAACGCGGCGTTCTTCGCCGACAAGGAGCTGTTCTTGATGCGCAACCAGAGCCGCGGCAAGGGTGTCGGCTTCTTCGAGGCTGGCAACTTCTTCCCCGACTTCATCCTCTGGGTGATCGCTGGCGTGAAGCAGTACGTCGCTTTTGTCGATCCAAAGGGTCTCGGACGTGTCCATGGTTTCGATGATCCCAAGATCCACTTTCACGCGAAGGTCAAGGATATCGAGGCTCGCCTCGGGGACCCCACAATCGCGCTCAACTCCTTCATCGTCTCCAACACGAATCGCAGCAACGTCAAATGGTGGAAGGACGGCTCCGCTACCGAACAGGACTTCGCCAGCAACCATGTGCTTTTCCAGAAAGACGAGAAGGATACCTACATTGGAACCCTCTTATCCGTGGCTATCGGTAGCTAGGTCATAGCGCTACGGAGCGAATCCGAATCTAGGACAGAGCGATACCCCTGTTGCCGGCGCCGCGGAGGTCATGCGGGTGTCTGTTCCCGTGCTGCACTTGCTCTCAGCGTAGGGGGGGAGAACGCCTAACTCACCTGCTGCCCAAAGGTGCATAGCGAGGTACGAGCGGCGCAGCTTTAGGCAGTCAGTTGGAATGCCGTGTTAGGGCTAATTATTGCGCTTTCAACAAAATAATATTTTGCCCGATCATAAACCAATTCCCTCTTATCCTGATTTTTCTCCAGTTCTTCAGCAAATGTAAAATATGAACTTTTGAATGCCTTTCCCAGATTTACAATGTCTACTATTATCGTTTTCCTTGGATATTTCTCATCGATTATTTTCTCATACGTGCTTTGTTGTTCTGAAATGTCACCAATATAATAAATGAGTTCTGACGCCTCATCTTTTTTGCTTAAGTCTGATACTGCCATATTTGTGTGCAATATGCCGCATCTTGCGGCATACAAATCAGTAGCAGTGCAAGTTAAGTTGCTGCTAGGCAAAAGGTAATCAGTGCACCATTTCTTGAAATCACTTCGTGTAACGGTTTCTTTTTCTTCTGAACGATTTAATGATGCGAGCGCATCGATTCCACTATAGATGAGTATCAGGGATGGCATGAAAAATCTTTTTTCAATGCAAAGATCAATTGCCAAAAACTGGCTAAGGATATTGTATTCCAATGATCTCTTGCTCATGATCCTTTTGCCCTAACGGTATGCGTAGCCCGACCATGATCGCCACCGGCGCGGAACTCGACGCGCTGGCAGGGGTCGGGCTGAGGCCGTGGTTAGGCCATTCTTAACCTTGGTCGAACTCATTGAGCTTCAGCTCTTTTTTGCTATCTATTTTAAGGCTCAATCGATTTTCTTTACTTCCAGACGAGCAAGCTTCGCTGGGTTCTCCGAGAGGCGCTTAGCAAGGCTCTCACTAATCGCGCTAGCATCCCGCTCGTGCATCAAGACGCTGAGCTGTTCAGCATACTGATCCTTGATTTGTTCTCGGTACTGCTCCCGTTCACGAGTCAGTTTGTCGACTTCAAGCTCTAGCTTTCTTCTTGTTAGAGGCCAATTGTGTACTTTCTCTATAATTTGCAAGAGAACCCATATTGCACCTAATGTAGGTATTACAACTTCAAGAACCAGCGGGGATTGCTTGGCAATTTTTGCCACACGAAGGCGATGATTTTTTGCCACTCGCCTACCATTCCTGTACCAAAAAAACCGCGAAAACTGATAGGTTGCATAGTCTTTGTTTGTTAACAAAACTCCGAGGTCATGTGCGAGTTCTAGATCATAGAGAAGGTTGGTGATATCCAGAAGAAGCGTTTCTTCCTCTTCTTCGAATTCCAAGATCAGAAGATGCTGCGTCATTTTGCACTTAGTGGCTATGATGGGCTAATGAGCGGCGCGCACCTTTAGCGCGTCCGCTGTAGTCTTGTGTTAGTCGTCATCTGCGTTGAATTCGCCAGGTCTCGCACCCAGCCGAAGGTAACTCAAGAACCCGCGCCCCCAACAACAATACGCAAATACAGAAATACGGAAACACAGAAGCACCCCCGCTCCCCGCACCTATATAATAAGGAGTACGGAACCCCATCCACCGACACTCCCTTTTCGGAGATGCTCAAACGTTTGAGCTTCTCCGTAGCCACCCCACGGAACCCGCCATGCGTAAGACCCTTCCCCTCTCTACCGCAACGCTAGTCCTCTTCGTCGCACTTGCGACCCCAGTCCCCGCCCTAGAAAGCGCCGACGACCTCAAGGCGAGCATCGATGCGCGTGCGATGGAGATCATAAAGTTCCGCGTGCTCCTGGAGAGCAACGACCAGGCCACGCGCCTCGCCGCCCTCGATGCGCTCCTTGCCTCGGACGACCTTGCGCTCCGGCAGTTCGCCTACGAGACCGCCTTTGCAAGCAAAGACCAGTCCATGCGCGCGATCGCCCTCAAGCGCAAGGTCGGCGAGATGAAGACCCTCGTGATCGATGTCGAAACCGGCAAGAACTCTACGGAAGGCGAGAAGAAGGTACTTGCCTCCTGGGGTGGCATCTATGCCTTCGAGATTCAATCCTTCGACGAGAAGACCGGCACCTTCGAGTCGACTGACTATGAACACAATGGCAAGGGCCAGGTAAGCGGCACCACCCTTTCGTTCGCTCACAGATTCTGCAAAGGCAACTTTTCGTTAAGCGACGGCGCCGTCCTCACCGGCATCCTCGGGTGCGAGAACAGATGGGAGGGGCGGTTCACCGGCAAGATTACCCTCCACTGAACCTCATCCCACATACCAAGCAGTACGGATACCGTCCGCTCCCACACCCATCCCCTGCCCACCCCCCCGCTAGGGGGAAGTCACACCGCGCGGCCGTCTGCCCACCGGCGAACCCGCGCGCACGGTGCGGTGGTTGTGATCGCGCAGCAAGCGCTCTTGGGTGGCTATGGATCTCAAAATGCCATGCCGAACTTTGACGCCAAGCTCGATGTCGAAGCCGAGCAGTTGCGCTCGCTGCTGACGGATAACTTCGAGATCATCCGCGACTGTTGAAGACCGAAAACCTGTATCGGTTGGGTATACTTCTACCACCGCTCAAGGTAGTTGCTCGGCATGTACCGGATATACGGCGTTGAGGATCTCGGGAGCAGGGTAATAAGGGATTGCGAGCGAACCTGTGCTAATAATCTCCCGATCCACGCATTGACCGGTACTTACAACGACGCCGCTTGCATCTACAAATGCACCCGATTTTTCAGAGCGGAACAAGATTTGATCTTGAGGGTGTTGCTCTAGCACGAAGTATTGGCCGGTCTGATCATCCCAGCTTACCTCGCCGCCACTGCTCAAGAACCGGGGGCCTTGGCAGCCTCCCTCTAGATAGCGAAACGGGTGGGGTTGGGAACTACCAAACACTAACGAATTATCGATTCCATTTGCGATGGCTGCTGACCAGAAGTCGAAATCGTTAGTTGTGGGTGGTAAAGCGACAACGTACTTTTGGTCATCTACCCCCCTTGCCTTCGCAAGAACGGTACCCGCCGCATCGACTACGACAACATCGCCAGTTGAGTATATAGTTGGGTCTACTTTACCCAGCAGGCCTTCAGGGTAGCTGACGACGGTTCCTGCGCTGGCTATTGCTGCGCTTGTGCCGTCTTCGCAAGTAATAACTGCGCTGCTATCGATTTGCTGCACGGAGCAACTGGTCCCCGGCGCGCCTGGCAGGCCCGTTAGACCCTGCTCGCCGGCATCACCTTTGGGGCCAGGAGGCCCTTCCGGACCGGTGTCTCCCTTAGGTCCAGCAGGACCAACGACACTCCAGCTTATCTCTGCTTCATTTTTATTACATTCTCCTTCGGCGTCAGCATAGCGCATAGACTGGCCACTCTTCGGTTTCCCAGTGTTCTTGTCGATCTTTACGCAACTGTAGATCGCGTCTTCTGCACCTACCGCCGGAAAGTAAAACAAGGGGATCACAGCCATGATTGCGATAACGGGAAGCGGCGCCGTCGCATTTTTGATCATTGGGACTCTCCTCGATGTCTTTCGTTGGGTAAGCCGGAAGATGGCAGTGGCAATGCGTTCCGGGTCTGGGCGTTAGCGTATTTCGTGTTCCTTCCGATGCGATAAGTATAGCAACGACATGTGCTTGGGCAAGACTAACATGACCGCCCCCTCCCGCAAAACATCACCTGGCCCATCCGCGTCGTCATCGACTGATCTCCAAGCCCCGCACCCGCGGGAGGTCACCTCCCCTCATACACCCCTCCCCGCATCCCCACACAGATACTTCCCTGTCAACTCCCTCCCTTAACCGACCCCGTTTCCTCTCTCCGCTATCCACCCTCCCCCATTGCGCTCCCGCCCCTCGGTGGTAGGCTCTAAAGAGAGCCCCTGAGCGTCGTCCCCCGCGCGCGCGTCCGCCCCAAGGCGAACCCGCCCGCGGTGAATGACCGCATGTTCTTTAACAAAGGAGAACAGCCATGACGCTCATGCTTCACTGTGGGGCAA
>JAHDND010000133.1 GCA_018435665.1 Candidatus Thiosymbion sp.
AGAAAGCAATGTTTGAAGAAGCGCAGGACCTGGCGGCTCACCTTAGCGCTATAGCGGAACAAGGGGACCGTCCAGTCCGGGCGATCGGTGCCATCGGGGTCATCCACCTTGGCCTTCTGCCGCTTTTCCTGTTTGGCCCAGGCCTTCTCGTCGTGGGCGCCCGCGGTACCCAGGCGGGTGTGGAGAAGGATCGCCACCAGCAGGCTGGTGATGATGGCCAGACGCGCCTGATTGGCGATGGCTACCGTGCCCTTACCCCAGGCCTTGGCGTGGGCGAAGTCGTTTTTCCAGGTATCGAAGCATTTTTCTTCCTCCCAGCGGCGGAAGTAAAGAAAGGCGACGACACCCGGCAGCAGGCCAAAGTCGTTGGTGAGGAATTGCAGCACGCGGCCCCGGCGCGCGCGGTAGGTGATGAGGCGCCATTCCTCCCGTGAGCTCGCCAAGGTGACACGCAGGTCGTGAAGCACGCCGGCATTGGCCGGGTCAGCCGCGATGGGCAGGCCCTCGGTCGAATGGATACAGAGATGGCTTTTCATGCGCGTGATCATGGTGATCTGCAAGGCCCGTTGCTTGGCATCCCAGAACGGGGCATCGATAAATCCGCGATCCACCAGCCACAGGCCCCGGCGCTCGCGGGTCAGGGCCTGGGAATCCTCGTCGTAATCGCGCAGGATCCGGGTTTCGTGGCGGCTGCGGGTTTCGACCCGGACGTCTTCGGGAAGACCCAAACGCAGGTTATAGAAGCTCAGCCAGGCATGGCCCTTCGGGTTATCCTCACCGCCCTGGCGGGGCGGGCAACGCCGGAAATGGGCGCTTTCGACCTGGTAGGTGCCATCGATGGCGCGCACCGGGCGATCCTCCAGTCCGGGAATACCGACCAGGCGATCCGGGAGCACCTGTTGTGCCTCCTTGACCAAGGCCGGTATCCCCCCCGCCAAGGCCGCCTGCCGGCTGGGGGAGGCCAACGCATCGGACCAGGTGGAGCGCGCCAAGGGCCCCCGCGTGGCCGTCTCGGAGTCCAGATGCAGCAAGGTCTGCACCTGCTCGCGCAAGGTCGGTATGCCCTGCAATTGCCTCAGCACCCCCAGCGCAATGAAATCCGGCATGGTCAGGGTGCGGCCCACCGTCGCCTGGCGCACCCGTGCCAACGCCCGCGACACGGGGTCGAGCAAGTCAGCCAGGACGGTGTGATGGGTAAGGCGATGCATCAGGGTCTTTAGACGATCAAACATGGCGGGCTCCCGTATGTTGCTGTTATACAACAGAAAACGCGAGCCCATCGCCAGCCGTTTGTCAAGTCTTTATTTCGCTGTGGTGCAAAATAGTTGGGCGTTTCCGGTAGGCGGTGTACGCCGTCTGAGGGGGAAACAAAAAAACCAAATCCTGTCGGGGGTGGCCTCCTGGCCCCTCAAGACCACTCAGAGAGGGCATTGAGACTACTGCCGGGCGAATTGGACCGGACACCGTTGAGAACAAGACACTCCAGCACACCTCTGCAAAGCCATTTTTCAAGCAAGAGGCAACCCCGCTCTGAAAGCACCCAAACCCCAATCGCGCGTTTAGAGGCCCTGGCGCGCGCTCGCGCACGCCGGCGCGCTCGGCCTCACTCCTCTCCCGCACACCTCCGGGCACCCGTACCGCTCTCGTCACGTCCGGCCCTCTGCACCCGGTCGCCTCCCTTCCGCTGTGTCTCACTGGACCTGGAGATCCCCAGGCCAGCCACAACTCGCCCGCCCTCACCCTCGCTTCAGGGCCAGGACGCGCTGACTGGACAGGCCATAAGGTGGATAAGCCCCGAGGACCCCCGCGAGCCTGGCGCGGCCGGTAACGGCCCTGGCGTGGTCTGAACCACTCCCCCGGGAGATCCGATCACACCGCTCTCACCCCGGCGCTCCCCACCGTAAAATCCGGGAGAACAGGTGGCGCAGCGGAAAAAAAGGGGTAACCCGGCGCGGGTGGCGATTCTTGGCAATACCATTCTCGGAGCGGCGCTGCTGATGGGAAGTCAGGCGGTGACGCCCACCCGGGTCTGGGCCTGTTCCTGTGACTGGCGGGGACCCTTTTTTCAGGTGGCCCCCCAGGCGCCCTTGATCCTGATCGGGGACATCGTACGCCATGAGGCCGGTCCACCGCCGGCCCTGGTGGTGTGGGTGCGGGAGGTGCTTAAGGGCGGCCTGCTGGATTCGGGGATGCGGGTCCAGATGGGCGACGGGATGCACTGCCGGCTAGCGTCGCGGATTTTACCCCGGGCAGCCGCTGGGTCCTGGCCCTCAACGGCCCGGGCGCCAAGCCCGGCCAGGGCTGGGCCTTGTCGCACTGCGGGGAATTCTGGCTGCGCGTGGCGGACGACCAGGTGTGGGGGAGCTTCGATGGCGAGCGGGACCAGACCCGTACTATGCCCCTGGCGGAGTTGCGCCAGCGGCTGCGCTATCCGCCCTTTCGCACCCACCTCAGCGGGCAGGTGGAGGCCGGGCAGGCCTTCCGCCACCCCTTCGGTGCCCGCTTCACCCTGATCCTGGCACCCCGGGCCGATGGCTGGGAGATCCAGGTCGAGGAAGTGGGACGGGTCGAGAACCTGGCCCGCCTGACCCCGCCGCTGCATTTCCTCCCCAACCCCCTGGAGATCGAGGGATGGCAGTTCCTGAGCGATCCCCGTGCCTGCGCGGCGCGCCCTTACCAGGCGGAGCAAGGCCCGGGGGAGCGACGCAGCTTCATCTTCTCTCCAGCGGTGGGCCAGGACATTGCCGGACCGGCCGCACCGGCGGCGGTGACCCCGGAGGAAGTCGCGGCGGTGGAACGGTTCGGACGGGGCACCCTCAGGATCCAGGACTATCGCCTGGGAGTGGGTCACGACGGTTGTCCGGTCACCGAATGGCTGCGCTTCGCGGTCGACCTGGAAGGAGGGTATGGCGACTGAGCCGTTCTTCGCTTCAGGGGGCCCTTGCCGCAAATATTGCCCTGGGCTGAGCAGTTCTCGCCGCGGGTGGCACCTGCCCAGTCGAAACAATGCGCGCCGGTGAAGCTGGCGGTGCGCCCTAGGGCGTCGAGGATCCCGACCTGCCGGTCGTCGCTAAAATATCCATGGACTAGTGTCAGTGTAGCTCAATAGAATCGGGGCCATTATTTGCCGGTATGGCGTAATGACGTCGGCAAAAATCGTCCAGCCGGTCATGCCATGCCAAAAGCTCCGGAACTGACTGCACCAAAGCGGCGAAGAAGCTGCCTAAGCGCGCGGTATCATCCTCATATTCATGATTGATGGCATTTCTCAGCTCGCGAATTTCTTTCCAGCGTTCCGCGCTGTCGATAATCCCGAGTTTCTCCATGTAGAGCAGGATGGCCGTGAAAGGCTCGGTCCTCTGCTCTTCTTCGATGGCGATCGCCCGCATAGCCTTGCCGAGATGTTCCTGAAAGTCACTAAATCTTACCCGGAAGGCCGCAAGGATTTGGTGGTGCTCAGGTGTCAGCAGGGTCCAGTCCACGATCGGCATCAGCGGTGCGGTCTGATCGCGCGAGAACGTCAGATAGGCACGCATCCGCTGCAGATGATCAAGTTTCTGCCACAGCAGGAGCAGTTGACCGGTCATAGGACATGTCCATCCTGTTTGGCGATCGAGGCAATCGGCGAATCGTCCCCGTGACCGCGGACAATCAGATCAACTGGCATGTCAAGTTCCTCCTCAAGGTCGAGCTTACAACGTAGAGTCGCCCAGATGGGGCAGGGCTCCGCCTCGACATAGAGATCGAGATCCCCGCCGCGTTTGCCGTCATCCAGGCGGGAACCAAATAGCCAGATACGGGCGGACGGGCCGAGATGCCGGCGAATGTGATGGGTGATCAAATCCGCTGTTGCCGCCGTGATGCGCATGGATCTTCAAGGTTGCCGCTAAGGTGAACAGGGGCTGTTAACGGTAGTGTAACCTCTAGGACTGGCTTACTGACTTGCCGCACGCCTAGGGCGTCGACGCTGGGGGAGGGGGGCGGCCGGGGCCTTGGCCTGTCTGGCGGCCAGTTCCCGCAGGTGAAAGAGCTGGTCCAGGGCTTCCCGGGGGCTGAGGGCCTCCGGGTTCAGGGCGAGGAGGGCGGTGACGGCCGGGTGGGGCTCGGGGCGGCAGTCCTCTGCGGGGAAGAGGGAGAGCTGGACGGACTGCCGCTGGCTGTGGCGCTGGGCGGCGTCTTCCAGTTCCCGCAGCCGCAGGCGGGCGCGCTCGATGACGGCCTTGGGGACGCCAGCCAGGCTGGCGACCTGAAGGCCGTAGCTCTGGTTGGCGGGACCCTCGCGCACCGCATGGAGGAAGACGATGCGTTCCCCATACTCCACCGCGTCCAGGTGGACGTTGACGATGCCTGGGTACTCCTCCGGCAGGGTGGTGAGCTCGAAGTAGTGGGTGGCGAAGAGGGTGAAGGCGCGGATGCGACTGGCCAGTTCGACGCCGCAGGCCCAGGCCAGGGACAGGCCGTCGAAGGTGCTGGTGCCGCGGCCGATCTCGTCCATGAGCACCAGGCTGTGCTCGGTGGCGTTGTGCAGGATGTTGGCGGTTTCCTCCATCTCCACCAAGAAGGTTGAGCGCCCGCCAGCCAGGTCGTCGGAGGCGCCGATGCGGGAGAAGATGCGGTCCACCGGCCCCAGCCGGGCCGCGGCGGCGGGGACGAAGCTGCCGGCCAGGGCCATGAGGACGATGAGGGCGGTCTGGCGCATGTAGGTGGACTTGCCACCCATGTTGGGGCCGGTGACCACCAGCATGCGCCGTTCGCCGTCGAAGTGGACATCGTTGGCGACGAAGGGGGTGTCGATGACGCCCTCCACCACCGGGTGGCGGCCTTCCCGGATGGTGAGGGCCGGGTCCTCGGTGAGCTCCGGCCGGCTCCAGTCCAGGGTCCGCGCCCGCTCCGCCAGGTTGGCGAGGGCGTCGAGGGTGGCGAGGGCGGCGGCGCTGAGCTGCATGGGCCCCAGCCAGGCCCGCAGTTGCTGCAGCAGGTCTTCGTACAGGGCCTTCTCCCGGGCCAGGGAGCGCTCGCGGGCCGATAGGACCTGGTCCTCGAAGCGCTTGAGCTCCGGGGTGATGTAGCGCTCGCTGCCCTTGAGGGTCTGGCGGCGCACATAGTCCGGGGGCACCTGATCGGCCTGGCTGCGGCTGATCTCGATGGCGTAGCCGTGGACGCGGTTGTAGGTGACGCGCAGGTTGGCCAGGCCGGTGCGCGCCCGCTCCCGGGCCTCCAGGTCGAGCAGGAAGCGATCGGCGTTGGTGGACAGGTCGCGAAGTTCGTCGAGCTCGGCGTCATAGCCCGAGGCCAGGACGCCGCCATCACGGATCAGGGCAGGGGGGGGTTCCAGGATGGCCCGTTGCAGCAGGTTGACGACCTCGGGGTGGGTGCCGGCCTCCGCGGCCAGTTCCCGCAGCAGGGGGGTCTCCCGGGGGGCCAGCAGGGACTGGAGGGCCGGCAAACGGGCCAGGGCGTCGCGCAGCACCGCCAGGTCCCGGGGGCGGGCGCTGCCCAGGGCGACCCGGGCGAGGATGCGCTCCAGGTCGCCGCTGCCGGCCAGTTGCTCGTGCAGGGGGCGGTCGTGGCCGCCCTCCAGTAGTTCGGCGATGGCGGCGTGACGCTGGCGGACGGTGGGGAGGTGGCGCAGGGGCCGCGCCAGCCAGCGGCGCAGCAGACGGCTGCCCATGGGGGTGACGGTGCGGTCCATGACCCCGGCCAGGCAGTGCTCGGGGCGGTCGGCGAGACTGCGATCGATCTCCAGGTTGCGGCGGGTGGCGGCATCGAGGATCACCGCCTCGTCCCGGCGTTCCGTAGTCAGGCCACGGATGTGGGGCAGGGCGGCGCACTGGGTGTCCTTGACGTATTGCAACAGACAACCGGCGGCGCCAATGGCCAGGGGCAGGTCGGCGCAGCCAAAGCCGGTGAGATTGAGGCTACCGAACTGGGCGCAGAGTAGGCGCTCGCCGCTGTCGCGGTCGAAGTGCCAGGCCGGGCGGCGGGTGATGCCCCGCTCCGGGGCGGGAGCCGCACCCTGGGGCTGGCCCTGACCCGGGAGGCTCTGGGTCAGGCTCTGGGTCAGGCCCGGGGCCTCCCGGGCCAGGCCCAGGGCGGAGGGCAGACGGCTGTCTTCCGCGAGCAGGATCTCCGCCGGGTTCAGTCGGCCCAGTTCGCCGCGCAGGGCCTCCAGGCCCCGCACCTCCATGACCGCGAAGCGGCCACTGGAGACCTCGATCCAGGCCAATCCGAAGGAGCTTTCCCAGTAGGCTGCTTCCGGGCCTTTTTCCGGCTCTGCATTCGCCTCCGCCACCGCTAGCAGCAGATTCTCACGGCGCTCCTCCAGCAGGGCCTCGTCACTCAGGGTGCCGGGGGTGACGATCCGGGTCACCTGCCGCGCGACCGGTCCCTTGGCCTTGGCCGGGTCGCCGATCTGTTCGCACAAGGCGACGGAGACCCCCTGACGCACCAGCTTGGCCAGGTAGCCCTCCACGGCGTGGTAGGGGACCCCGGCCATGGGGATGGGCGCCCCCCCGGACTGGCCGCG
>JAHDND010000195.1 GCA_018435665.1 Candidatus Thiosymbion sp.
CAGGGGGGCGCCGTTGGGCTCGGCGTGCTCGTAGTTGACCACCAGTTTGGTCTTGCGCCCCTGGACGCGGCGAATCAGCCGGGCGGCGATGTCGGCATCGAGGCGCCAGCCGGGCAGGCCCTGGGGGCGGCCGTCACTGGCCTTGAAGGTGCCATCGGGGATGAGGACCACGGGCGACGGGCCGGCGCCAGCGTCGGTGGCCAGGGGCAGGGACAGGGCGGCAAAGGGGGCGCGATGCTTCATGCCGTCAGCATGGCGCGCGCGCGGGAGGGGTGAAATTAACCCCGGTTAAGAAATGCCGGGGCGGGGTCGGCCGTAGCGGGCCAGCGGGGCTGAATCAGCCCGTCTGTCGCTCCAGATAGTCGCGCAGGATGCGCACCGCATCGTCCGCGTCCTGGTCACTGAGGCCAAGGAAGGGCCGGGCGGGGATGTTGCCCCAGGGGATGGGGGCGCCGCGGCGGGTGCGGCCGGAGGCGCCCTTGGGCTGGCCGAACTGCTGGACGGCGGCATAGATGCGGTTGGTGCCGACGGCCAAGGCGTTCTGGCCGAGAAGTTGATAGCGGATGGAACCCTGGAGGTGGCCGCGCTGGTAGAGCGGGTTATCCCGCCCCTTGCGGGCAATAGTGACCGGGCTGTTACGCGCCCAGGGCGTCCCGTCTGGGGCGCGTTTATTGCCTGGTTGGAAGCGTTCCTTGGTGGTTCGCACCAGGTCATCGCCGATCTGACGCAGGGCGGGCTGGGGGTCAGTCAGGGCGCCGATCAGTTGGCCAAGTTGCTGGCGCAGCGCGGTGTCGTCAATGGTTATGGTGATGCCGGCCATGGGTTAGGGTTCCTGGTCTGATGGTAGATCAGGCGCTACGGGGGCGACGGGTAGCATGGAGACTGCCTCACTTAACGCCTTCCCCAGCATCCCAGGCAGCTTCGCCACTTTTCCCGCCACGAACTCATCCATGTTCAGGCTCGCCCCCGGGGTATAAGCCCAGCCGGGATCTATCCCGTTTGGGATACCCTTTACCAGTTCGCCGGTCTTGGGATTTCGCCAGTCGTAGGTCCCATCATCCGGGGCCGGGTCAGGTCCCATTTTCCCCTGCCGGCGGAGATAAGCCTCGTCCACGGCGAAGGCGGTGCATTGGCAGCCCCAGCCGTTGGGCGGGTAATGGGTCTGCCACCAGGGATCATCGGCGTGGATGACCTTGCCGTCCCATGCCTGATGCAGGGGGCGCGGGTGGAGCACGTTATCGTTGTGGCGATAGAGCAGGTAGGGGCGCTCGCTCTTCACCGCCTGGATCTGCGCCCAGCGCCCGGCGGCGTAACTGGTGCGCAGGTTGGTTTCGTAGATGACACGGGTCCGCCAGGCGCGGCCGGCGGGGGTATCCTCCCCGGTCCAACCGGTCCAACCGCGCTTGGCAACGATGGCCTCGAAGTCCTGGCGGAAGGTCTCCAGGGTGGTGCCCTGCTCGATGCCTTTGAGGACGGCGGCATGGAGATCCGCCAACAGGTCGGCCTGCATGGCCCCGGCGACGACGAAGGCGCGATCATGAGCGGCCTGCCACAGGTCTGTCCAGTGCTGGCTGGGCAGGTTGACCTTGCGCCGGAAGAACTGGATCTGTTCGGCGAAGGGCAGACTGCCGTAGGCGGGGGTGGGCATGGGTCAGGGTCCGTCAGTCAGGCGCCTGTGCGCGGGCCGCGGCGGGTCAGAGGGTCGCCGCCAGGGTGAACAGCTCATCCACGTCCGCCGCGCTCAGGCCCAGGGTGGTGGCGGCACTGAGCAGGGTGGCGTCGTCCCGCGCCCAATGGCCGGCGCGCTGGATAAAGGCGCGCTCCGCGAGGGTGCGGGCCGGGGCGGTGGCCCAGGCGTCGTAAGCCGCCGCCAGGCCGGCGGCATCCAGGGCCAGCAGGCCCTGCAGGGCGGTGACGC
>JAHDND010000016.1 GCA_018435665.1 Candidatus Thiosymbion sp.
CATGTTCGGGGGCAATAAAGATTAACTAAGGAAAAACAAAAGCCTGGACAATGAATGTCCAGGCTTTTTCCCGCTGTGGCGCATTCCTGGCGCATGGTGCCCAGCGTCCGGATGGTGGAAAGCGATGTGGTGGCAAAGCCTAAGTGGTCTGCTGGGCCTCTTCCTGCTGACCTGGTTGTTCAGTGAAAACCGCCGGGCGGTGCGGCCAGGGCCGGCCCTGGTGGCCCTGGGCCTGCAACTGCTGATCGCCCTGGTCTTGCTGGAGGTTCCCCTGTTCCGGCAATTCTTCGCGCTGCTGAACCAGATGGTCACCAGCCTGGAGACGGCGACCCGGGCGGGGACCAGCTTCGTCTTCGGCTATCTGGGCGGCGCTGACCCGCCCTTTAGGGTCCAGCCCGAGGGCAGCACCTTCATCTTCGCCCTCCAGGCCCTGCCCATGGTCCTGGTGATCAGCGCCCTTTCCGCCCTGCTCTTCCATTGGCGGGTGCTGCCCGCCGTGGTGCGCGCCTTCGCCTGGCTGCTGCGCAAGACCCTGGGCCTGGGCGGACCCGCGGGGGTCGGGGTGGCGGCCAATGTCTTCCTGGGCCACATTGAGTCACCCCTGCTGATCCGGCCCTATCTGGGGCGGCTCTCGCGCAGCGATCTCTTTCTGGTCATGACGGCGGGCATGGCAACCGTGGCGGGCACGGTCATGGTCATCTACGCCAGCATCCTGGCCACGGTCATCCCCGATGCCCTGGGGCAACTGCTGACCGCCTCGCTGATCAGCGCCCCGGCGGCGGTGATGGTGGCGCGCCTCATGGTGCCGGTAACCGAGCCGGACCGTGTGGATGGGCACTGGGAGCCCCCCCGGCAGGCCAGTAGCAGCCTGGACGCCATCGCTCGGGGCACGAGGGATGGGGTGACCCTGCTGGTCAATATCGTCGCCATGCTGGTGGTGCTGGTGGCCCTGGTGTCCCTGGTCAACCAGGCCCTGGGTCTGCTCCCCGCCTGGGGTGGGGCGGCCCTGAGCCTGGAGCACCTGCTGGGCTGGGTCATGGCGCCCCTGACCTGGCTCATGGGCATTCCCGCCAGCGAGGCAGTGACGGCAGGTAGTCTCATGGGCGTCAAGACCATCCTCAACGAGTTTCTGGCCTATCTGCAACTGGCCGCCCTGCCGGCGGAGGCCCTGAGCGAGCGGTCGCGGCTCATCATGACCTATGCTCTCTGCGGTTTTGCCAACCTCGGCAGCCTGGGCATCCTGATCGGGGGCATGGGGGCCATGGCCCCCGAGCGCCGGGCCGAGATCATCGCCCTGGGTCCCAGGTCCATCGTCGCCGGTACCCTGGCCACCGCCTTCACCGGCGCGGTGGTCGGGTTGATTAACCTGATTCCAATTTGATATGCATTTGTTTTCGGCATTGATTGGGAGGGTCGGGTGGCGTCTGGCGGGGGTGTCGACCGCAAGGAGGCGGTCGTCAAGCCTACAGGGACGTATTCAGGTTGTCCCCCGGCAGACGCCACCCGACCCGGGAAACCGAAGTTTGAGGTGCGATGACTATGAAACCCAAGCCCCCCATCCTTTCAACAGCCATCCATAGGAGGTTTTATGAGCGAGCGTTATGAGGTTCTGTTCCCCGGCGGGAAGCGGGTCGATGTCCGCGTCGGGGACTTTGTCATCCACACCGATCAATCCCTCAAGCGCGGCGGGGAGGCCAGCGCCCCGGAGCCCTTTGATCTCTTTCTGAGTTCCATGGCGGCCTGCGCCGGTATCTTCGCCCTCAACTTCTGCACCTCCCGCGATCTGCCGACCGCGGGCCTGGGGCTGAGCATGGACTGGGAGGTGGACCCGACCAACCCGGCCAACGCCAGCGTGCGCTATCTGCTGCGCCTGCCGGAGGGCTTCCCGGACAAGTACCGGACCAGCATCATCAAGGCCATCGACCTGTGCGCGGTTAAAAAGTATGTCCAGAACGCGCCCAGCTTCCAGATCAACATGGTCGAATGAGGCCCTGATGTTGTAAACATCGCAATTCAGCTTTCGGCAGCAATGGGGAGGGTCGGGGGGCGTCTGCCGGGGGTGTCGACCGCAGGGATGCGGTCGTCAAGCCTACAGGGACGTATTCACGGCGTCCCCCGGCAGACGCCCCCCGACCCGGGAAAACCGAAAATGAATGTGCGGTTTCTTTAGACCTCCGGTCCTTTACTGGCAGGCCTCGCACTCGGGGTCGAGGAGAGAGCAGGCCTTGGGCGGGACAGGGATGCTGGCGTAAGGGTCCTCATCCCGCTCACCGGTCTGGCATACCTTTTGGCCATTTAGCTGGCCATGGATCTCGCCATTTAGGTGGCCATTGAGGTGGCCAGTCAGTTGTGCGGCCACCTTGCCAGCCAGTTGAATACCGGCAATGGGACCGGGGCGCTGGCCCTTGCCGGGGTCGGCCATGGTCGACTTCTCGACATGGGTGGCGCCCATGGAGCGCAGGTAGTAGGTGGTCTTGAGCCCCCGCACCCAGGCCAGTTTGTAGAGGTTGTCCAGCTTCTTGCCG
>JAHDND010000111.1 GCA_018435665.1 Candidatus Thiosymbion sp.
CCGATCGGCTTCTACATGATGGCGGACATCCCGATCTCCCCCGACGGCCACTTCTTCAGCGGTGTCGCGCACAACGCCTGGGCGGAGCCCATCGCCCACGGCTGGAAGTGGTACTGCACCTACATCCACGATGGCGCCTGGCAACCAGCGCGTAACTGGCGCGAAGGGGACAACCTCTACACCTATTTCCATCTCATCAAGGAAGTGCTGGGGAACTGAGCCATGACACCGCTGCGCATCCGCTTTCCACAAGGGGAATTCGCCCGCCTGCGTGACCGCCTGCTGGCCGACCCGGGCCGGGAGTCCTTCGCCCTTCTGTTCGGGCAGCGGGAGGCGGCTGGTGACGCCGTTGTCATCCGGGTCATCGACAGCCATTTTCCGCAGCCGGCGGATTACGAGAGCCGGAGCCTGGCTCACCTGCGCCTGCGCCGCGAGTATGTCTATGACCGTCTGGTGGCGATGCAGGCGCGCGGCGGGGTGGATACCGTCATCGACGTCCATACCCATCCCTTCGCCAGCCGGGGTGCCGCCTTCTCCGGCCAGGATGATGCCGACGAGCGCGCCTTTCATCGCTGGCTGACCGATACCCTGGAGGTCCATTACGCCAGCCTGGTCCTGAGTCGCTCGGATTATGCCGCCCGCGGGTGGGAGCGGGTGGGCGATGTCAGCCATCCCCGTCCCGCGCGGGCCCGGGCGCAGACGGCCCTGGAACAGTGGCCCTGTGCCGACGAGGCGCGGCCGGCGCAATCCCCCGCCGCCGCCCTGGACCCCGAAACGGGCTTCCTGGCCCGGGGCGCGTTGGCCTTGGGTCTGGACGTCCTGCGTCAGATTGTGGAAGACCAGCGGATCGCGGTGATCGGGGTGGGTGGGCTCGGTTCCGCCCTGGCCGAGAATCTGGTCCACAGTGGTTTTCATCACCTGCACCTCATTGACCATGACCAGGTGGAAACCACCAATCTCAACCGGATCGTCGGCGCGGGGGCCGAGGATGCGCGCCACCACCGGCTCAAGGTCGAGGCCGTCCGCGATCACCTGCTGCGCATCAACCCCGCCGCGCGGAGCGAGGCCCACCCCACCACGATCGAGGACCCCTCCCTGTTGCCGGCACTGGCCCAATGCGACTGGTTGCTGCTCGCGACGGACACCCATGCCAGCCGTTTTCGCACCCAGGAACTCGCCCTGCGCTTTGGCATCCCGCTGATCTCGGCCGGGGTCAACATCCAGGTCGCTGAGGGCCGCATCACGGACATGAGCGGGGAAATCATCACCGCCCGGTGGGGGGATCGCCTGTGCCTCAATTGTCTGGGACGAATCGCCCCGACCCAGGTCGCGGCGGAGACGATGGCTGAGCTGGGGGCTGAGCTCGCCCGGCGGGGCTATGTCAGCGGCCAGACGGTGAAGGAGCCCGCCGTGAAAACCCTCAACGCCCTGCTCGCGGCCCTGTCCGTCGAGACGCTCCTCAATCAGTTTACCGGGCGCCAGGAGCTGCCCCCGATCCTGGTCTATGAAAATAACCGGCTACCCCGCATCTTTCCCGACCATGAAAGTCCCGCCCGCCGGCCAAAGGGTTGCTTTCATTGCTCCTGGTAAGACGCATTTGATTGGGATAATCCGTATGAAAACTATCAGAGGGGAATAATACCTTTATGAAGCATCCGGGCGATGCTTGATTCCGCAGCGGTTGCGATCAGTGTCTTTTGGTCATGGTATCTCTGGACTATCTCCCCTTGCCATTCTTTCCATTCGGTCTGTGGCAGGTCCAGTGAAGACAGGCTGTCGGTGTGGGCAGAGATTGAGAGCAATTGGTCGTACAGCGTGGCTCCCTGTTGTTGAAAATGACCAAGTAACGCTACTCCCTGATCCTGTTGGCCAAGCAGGGCATCGAATAGTGCGACTTCGAGGAAATACCGATCATTGATGAGCATTTCGCGCGCGGCTGACCAACTCAATATCGCGGTGGGTAATTGCTGTCCAGTGGCCTGATGGTAAAGATTCAGATAAGCGCACAGGTAGCCGATCGGTCCCGGATCGGTTCGGGTAAATAGGTCTTCTTGCCATAGATCCTGGAATTGCCGGATCAGCGCCAAATCCTGGACATGGCGTGTCCGCCACGCCCAAGCCGCCAGGGCACGCAGGAGATAAAGATCGGTACTGTTACCCGGATGTAACCGAATCCTGGCCAGACTGTCTGAGGGGTCCACTAGAATGGCGCGCACTTCCATCGCTAACTCCGCGGCTTGCCTGGATCCCGGGTTGGCCCAGCTCAGGATGTGCAGCAGCCCGGCTAATTC
>JAHDND010000143.1 GCA_018435665.1 Candidatus Thiosymbion sp.
AGCCATGCTTCCCAAGACCAAAAGCAAACCCAAACACACGCTCTCGGACCTCACCGCCCTGGTGTACGGCCCGAGCAAGATCGGCAAGAGCACCTGGTGCTCCAAGGCCGATGACGCACTGTTCCTGGCGACCGAGCCGGGCCTGAACGCCCTAGAGGTGTTCCAGACCCCGATCACCTGCTGGGACGACCTCCTGCAGGCCTGCGCGGAGATCGCCGAGGGCAAGCACGAGTTCAAGACCATCGTCGTCGACACGGTGGATAACGCCTACAAGATGTGCTCGGACTACGTCTGCAAGAAATTCAAGATCGAGCACGAATCCGACCTGGGCTACGGCAAGGGCTACGCGCTGATCAACAACGAGTTCCAGCGCGTCATCAACAAGCTCGCCTTCCTGCCCTATGGGTTGATCCTGATCTCCCACTCCCAGGAACGGGACATCGAGACCCGGACCGGCAAACACACCCGCATCGTGCCGACGCTGCCGGAAAAGGCGCGGAAGCTGGTCACCGGTCTGGTGGACCTGATCCTGTTCTGCGACCTGGACATGAAAACCGGCGAGGACGGCAAGCCGGTCTGGCAGCGCGTGATGCGCACCAAGCCCAGTCCCAACTACGACGCCGGTGACCGCACCGGCCGACTCCCCGAAGTCATCCCCCTCGATTTTTCGAGCTTCATGAAAGCGTTCAACAACACGGCAGCCGGAGCTGCGGCGAGTGCCGCCCGGCCGAAGCCGGAGCCGACCGCGAGTGCGGCGGCGAAACCCCAACAGTAAGGAGATCCGACCATGGAACACTACGAAAACCAATCCAACAGCAACCTCGACCTGGCGCAGTTCGACGACGCCTTCGAAACCGCCGAAGTCGAGGAACGCGAGTTCGAGGCCGTTCCCGACGGCAAGTACCAGGTCAACGTTGACCGGGTCGAACTGACCCGCGCCCAGACCTCGGGCAATCCCATGCTCAAGTGGACCCTGCGCATTCTCGCGCCGACCCACAAGGGCCGTCTGCTCTGGCGCAACAACGTCATGGCCAGCAACGAGAACATCAAGTGGCTCAAGCAGGACCTCTACACCTGCGGGCTGCAGCTTCAGAAGCTCTCCGACCTGCCGGGCCACCTCGAGCAGCTTCTCAACATCAAGCTGGAGGTGACCAAGCGCACTCGCGGTGAAAACGAGAACATCTACTTCAACCGTCGCATTGTCATGGCCGACGATACCGGGGCTCCCGGCGCGGCGATGGACGACATGATCCCGTTCTGATGATGGACCGGATCACCGTTGTCGTCGACACCCGCGAACAGGAGCCCTACAGCTTCGATAGCGACAAGGTTTCGGCGGTTCGCAAGGCGCTGCCCGCCGGTGATTACTCACTGGTCGGCCTCGAGGAACGGGTGGCGGTGGAGCGCAAATCCCTGACGGATTTCGTCTCCACCGTCATCCGGGGGCGAAAGCGGTTTCACCGCGAGTTGGAAAAGCTCTCAGCCTACGAATCCGCCTGCGTGGTTGTCGAATGCAACTTTCGCGATCTGGTCGATGGCCGCTACCGCAGCGATGCCCACCCGCATGCGCTGATCGGAACGGTCGCCTCCATCGTCGTCGACTTCGGTGTCCCCGTCTACTTCTGCTCGGACCGGCAGGCCGCCTGCCGTTTTGTCGAGGAGTACCTGACACGTTTTCACCGGAGGATCGCGAGATGCCAAAAAGAAATGAGAGTAACCCGGCGCGACTCCGGGGAAGAATAGAGCGCGTTTACTATGCCGGACCCAAGTTCTCCGCAGGCCGACTGCTCACCCAGACCGGTGAGGAAGTCCAGTTCGCGGGCAATTTGTTCGCCCGGGAAAATCAGCCTGTGGTCCTGCTCGGGTCGTGGGCCACCCATCCCAAATACGGCCGTCAGTTCAAGGTCGACGGGATGGAGCACGACCTAGCACTCGATCCGGAGGGGCTGATCCACTATCTGGCCAACCATCCGGAGATCAAGGGCATTGGTCCGGCCAAGGCCAGATTGATCGTCGAGAGTTTCGGCGACGCCTTTGAAGAAACCCTTCTGAATGACCCCGAGCGCATCGCGCTCAAAGCCCGGCTGCCCTTGGATGCTGCCCGGCGGCTGCGTGACGAATGGTTGAAGAACCGCAGCGTCAACGCCGTCATGGCCTGGTTGTCGGCATTCGGACTGACCCATCATCAGGTCACCACTCTGGTCGAAAGACTCGGCGGCAACTGCCTCGATATTCTGAAGGAAGACCCATACATCCTCATTCGGGAGATCCGGGGATTCGGCTTCAAGAAGGTCGACAAGATCGCCCGCAAGCTGGGCACCCCCAAGGACCACACCCCACGTATCCGGGCCGGGTTGAATTTCTGCGTCCGTGAAGCTCTGGACAATGGCCACTGCTGGATCGAATACGAGGATCTGGTGGACCAGGCCAATCTGCTGCTGGTCATGGATGCCCTGGACAGCCGGGTCCGTATCGAGAGCGCCCTCGACGCGCTCATCGAAGAACAGGCGCTTTCCTGCGATTCCCACGGCGGACGTTTCGTGGTCGCTCTGCCGGAGATCGTCCGCATGGAGCGGGAGCTGGCCTCGTTGTTCGGCCAGGCCGAAACACCCAACCCGCATTTCCAGTCCGTCAAGAAACTCGATGCCCTGATTCGGCGCTGCGCATCAACGCTGAACGAGAAGCAGCTCGAAGCGGTGCGCTCGGCCCTCCAACACAGCATCAGCCTGATTTCGGGTGGAGCCGGTTCGGGGAAGAGCTACACCATTTCAGTCATCAACACCATCTGCGAGGAGAGCGATCTGGAGGTCGTGCTCGCCGCGCCGACCGGCAAGGCGGCCAAGCGGCTGGAGGAAGTCAGCGGTCGCAGCGGCACCACCATCCACCGTCTGCTCGGCTATGACGGCAAGGGTTTCTCGCGTAGCAAGGAGAACCCCATCGATGCCGATGTCCTGGTGGTCGACGAGTTTTCGATGGTCGATGTGCCGTTGGCTTGGCACCTGTTCGAGGCGGTCGATCTGTCGCGGACCACAGTGCTGCTGGTCGGGGACCACAACCAGCTTCCGCCGGTGGGACCAGGGAACATCCTGCGCGATCTGATCCAGACACGCGCCATCCCCACGGTCATCCTCGACAAGGTCGTGCGTCAGGCTGGCGTCCTCAAGGAGAACTGCACCGCCGTTCTCAAGGGCGAGGTGCGCAAGACCAGCGAGGCGTCGGTGGGCGGATGCCGGGATTGGTATCTGGTGGATCAGTTCACCGACCCGATGGCGGCACGCTCGTTCCTGCTGGAGTTGTTTCAGGAGCGGCTCGATGCCCTGGGTTTCGACATCATCAAGGACGTTCAGGTGCTGACGCCGACCCACAAGGGGCCGCTCGGCACCAAGGAATTGAACGAGGAACTGCAGCGGCTCATCCAGCGCAAGCTCTGGAACACCGAGGTGCCGCCGGTCGCTTTGGGCCGCCGCGCCCCGTTTCTCAAGCACGACAAGGTCATCCAGACCCGGAACAATTACGACCTGAATGTGATGAACGGTGCCATCGGCTATGTGGTCGATGTCCTCGCGAACGGCACCCTGGTCATCGACTTCGACGGCATGCCGGTGGAACTGGAGAAAGGGTCGCCCGACCTGCAGGATCTGCAGCTCGCCTATGCGCTCACCATCCACAAAACTCAGGGTTCCGAGTTCCCCTGCGCCGTGGTGGTGGTTCACAAGGCACATTCCTTCATGCACCACCGCAATCTGCTCTACACCGGGGTGACCCGCGCCCGGCGCACCGCCATCGTCCTGGGTGATCACTGGGGCATCCAAAACTGCGCCAAGCGATGCCAGGTGGATGACCGCCGGACCTTTCTACCCCTGTTTCTGGACGCCGCCCAGCACGCGAATGCCGATTTCGCCCGTGTCGCGGAGGCCTAATGAGCATGGGCGGAACGGATAACGTCAGGGAGTATTACCGGCTCGTCACCGAGATGGACATCGGTGACGTGGCCCGGGAACTCCTGCCGGGACGGATCACCCAGGAGACCGGCCAGCGCTTGATGTGCGACTGCCCCAACCATCAGAGCCAGTCGCGCCTGTCGCTGCACGTGATGCTCGACAAGCAGGGCTGGTACTGCTTCGGCTGCGGAGTCGGCGGCGATGTGCTGCAGCTCGTGGAGTTCATTCAGACGGGCTCGGTCACCGCCGGGCAATCCGGTCCGATGCCGGACAGCCACCGCCAGGCCCGGGACTATCTCGCCAAGAAGGCGGGCTTGCCGCCGCTGTCGCGCTATGGCCTGAGCCAGGAGCGTCTGGCCCAGACGGAGGCGGACCGCGCCTTCGAGATGCGGGTCAAGGACGCGCTGACCGCGCTGGCCAGGCTTTACCACGCCAGACTCAAGGAGTCGCCGGAGGTCCTCGACTGGCTGAAATCCAAATATGCCCTGAGCGAGGAGACCATCGACGATCTCCTGATCGGCTATGCGGACAATGCGACCGGCGCGGTCGCCCAACTGACCGAGGGCGAAGAGGGCTTCTCCAAGCGTGAGCTTGCCGCGACCGGCGCTTTCAGGCCCACCAGCCAGGACGGCCTGACGCCATTCTTCGAGCGCCGGATCGTCTTTCCGTACTGGAGCCGTGGCCGGGTGGTATTCATGATCGGCCGCAAGACGCCGTGGACCCCGGACGTGGGCTGGGAGCAAGGGAAATACAAGAAGCTGCCGGTTCACGACGAACACCAGCGGCCCTACGTCGCCGACTTCATCAACAACGCGCTGCTGTTCAACGAGGACTGCCTGCTGGCCAGGCCCGGCAAGGTGATCATCACCGAGGGGGTGACCGATTGCCTGGCGTTGATGCAACTGGGCCTGCCCACCGTATCGCCGGTCACCGTCCGCATCCGGGCCGCCGATTGGGAGCGCCTGATCCCCAAGTTGCGCGGCGTCGAAACCGTCTACATCTGCCAGGACAACGAACTTTCCCAGGCCGGTCTCAAAGGGGCGCTGCAAACCGCCCGCACCCTGGCTGAACACAAGATCGACACCCGCCTGGTGACGCTGCCCTTGTCGGAGACACAGATCTCGGCCCGGCAGGAGCTGACCGAACGCTTCGGCCTGACGGCGAGCGTGGGGCCGAAGGAGCTGGCCAAGCTGCTGGCGGGACGGCCCGCCGAAGAGATTCAGGCGGCCGAGGCGCTTCTCGCCACCGCCAAGATCGACGTCAACGATTACATTGCCGCCGGGCATACCCGGGAGGATTTCGAACGTCTGCTCGCCGAAGCCAGCACGCCCATCGAGTTCGGCGTGCGCTCGCTGCCCGAGGGCGCTGAGGAAGAGGAACGCAACCGCCTGCTCGAACCGGTCCTGGGGGAGATTTCCGAGCAGTCGCCGCTGGAACAGGCCCGCCTGCTGAAGCTGGTGCAGGAGCGCATCGGCGGTGGTGTTTCGATGGCCACCCTGAAGGAACAGATCCGCGCCATCCAGAAGGACCGCAAGGTCGAGTTCCGCAACGAAAAGAAAAAGGCCAAGCGGATGTCCGGCGCGATGCCCGGATCATGCCGCGCCCGGGTCGACGAGGTGCTGATCGACACGGAACTGGAGAACGGCGCTCCCGACTACACCCTGGCCGCCGAGGCGGCCTACGACTGGTTTACCGCCAACGGTGCCCAGTTCTTTCATACCCTGCAGGGCGAGCCGTTCATGTATTTCGACAACGCCATCTACTGGATGGATTCGCCGGACCGGGGCCGCAAGCGCCACTACGCGGCCATGCTCTACAAGCACACGGGCATGGTGCCGACATCCAACGGCGGACGGACATTTTTCGAGGTACTGCCCAGCCTGGCCATGATCCGTGGCCAGGTGCGAGACCATTTTTCTTGGCTCCACACGGATGTGGCTTCCTACACCGTCTATTTCAACCTGAACAATCCGGAGCACGAGATCGCCAAGATCACCCCGGACGAAATTCAGATCATGAAGAACGGCGGCAACGAGGACGGCATCATCCTGGACGGCTCGCGGAAGATGAAGCCGCTGAAATTCCTGCCCGACGCCGACCTCGAAGAGGCGGACCGGCTCCTGGTCGATCTGCTGGTGGGCAACATGACCTGTCCGCAGGGAGATCGCTTTCTCATCCTTTCCTGGCTCTCCTGCTTCCTGCTAATCGACTTCGCCGGGACGCGGCCCATGACCCGCTTCGAGGGCTCGGCCGGATCGGGCAAGACCACCGCCAGCAAGATCACGTCGACATTGCTTTACGGCGAGCCCCAGCACAAGAAGGCCACCGACGCGGCGAACTACACCGATGGCTCACAGAACCCGCTCATCGTCCTCGACAACATCGAGGTCAAGCAGATGACCGAGGATCTGACCACCTTCATGCTGACCAGCA
>JAHDND010000101.1 GCA_018435665.1 Candidatus Thiosymbion sp.
CTATAGCGCTAAGGTGAGCCGCCAGGTCCTGCGCTTCTTCAAACATTGCTTTCTCAAACCTGCCTCGCCAGGGCTCTACGAACGCGAGCTAGGGCCAATGTTGAAGGCTTACCTATGACGTTAACCGGACACCGTTGTTCCGGCAGCACGAGCTGGCCGGGGTTGAGGATCAGGGGGCTGAGTTCCATCCCCTGATGCCCTTCCAGTGCGGCCATGACGGGGGTCAGCGCCTGGCGGGATTGGGCGATGACCAGTAAGCGGAGCGAGACATACATCGGAGTGCGTGATCCTTGATGATTTCCTGGTGCTAGAGGGTTAACGATGCCGGGCAATAACCTGGTGCCTTTGAGCGTGCCGGGAAGGGGCGGCGCCAATGAGCGGAACGCGCGAAGGAGTGGGTGGAGTTACCCGCCTACTCGCCACCTCCGGTGACCGCGGTCAGCTGTTCCTGATCGACCTTTTGCGGTTTGGCGACATCCTTGCGGTATTCCTCCAAGGTCTTGGCCGCCTTTTCCCCGTCCAGGCCGGAGGTCCCCCGACCCGGGTGGGCGGTCTGAAGGGCGATCATGGCGCGGACGCTGTTGCCAAAGTCGGGGTCGGTGAGATTGTCGTTGGCGCAACCCCCCAAGACCCCGCCAACGACCAGGAGCGTCAGGGTAGGGATGAAGGGCAGGGGGATCATCTTGGATGGGGCAAGGCGGGGCATGGCCATGAGAACCTCAGGGAAACCGGATGGCAGGCGCGAGGGGATCAGAACCCATGACCAAAGGGACCCTCGGCCCCCGAGGGCCCAGGTCCGGCAGTGGGTTTACCCCTGGAGTTGCTCGGGGCAGTCGATCCGGCGGGCGTTGAGCGCTGCCGGGACATTTTCCCCATTAAATAGAATTCCTCGTTGCTGGGCTCGATAAATCCCGCGGTGGGCAGCTTGACCTGTTGGGGATCGAAGGCGCCAGCCAGGCGGGGGGTGACGAAAATGACGAGTTCGGTCTGGCTCTTCTGAAATTCCTGGCTGCGAAAGAGGGCGCCGAGGATGGGGATGTCGCCCAGACCCGGAAACTTTTCCGCCGTGTCGCGCGCCTTTTCATCCAGCATGCCAGCAATGGCGATGGTCTGACCGCTGGGGATCTCGACCGTGGCATTGGCGCCCCGGGTCAGGACGCTTTGACCGAAGCCGGCGGACCCCATGGGGATCTGCGGCCCCAATTCGGAGACGGACACATTGACCTTGAGGCTGATCTTGCCCGAGTCCAGGACGTAGGGGACGAACTTGAGCTTGACGCCGTAGTCCTTGTATTCGATGGAGGGCGTCTGGTCGCTACCCGAGACGGTTTGTACCGGGAACTGGCCGCCGGAGAGGAAGTCGGCCTCCTGGCCGCTGAGGGTGGTCAGATTGGGTTCGGCCAGCAGACGCACGAGGCCTTGGGATTCGGCGGCCTCCAGGGCCAGGTCCAGCATGAAATTACCGCTGGCGACACTGGCCAGGAGGCCGGTGTCGTCGATGTTCAATAAGGAACCGATACTCAGGCCCCGGCCCCTGACTCCGGTCGTGGAGTCATAGGTGCTGTTCCCCGTGACGCCCCCGCTGACGAGGCCAATCTTGACGCTGCCGCCGTCATAGAGGGCCAGCATGTTGCTATCCAGGGCCTTGCCGAAATCCCGCTGCACCTCCGCCACCTTGACGCCCAGCATGACTTGCTGGGCGCCCCCGACGCCGAGGAGGTTGATGACCTTCTCCGGGCCGGCGTAGCTCCTGGCGATATTCAGGGCCGATTCCATCCGCCCCGGGGTGGAGGCGGTGCCGCTGAGGATGACGGAATCCTTGGCCGCCTCGACCTTGATGCGTTCCCCGGGCAAGGCGCGGTAGAGCTTCTCCTTGATGGCCTCGAGATCCTGGGTCACCTCCAGGGCGATCTGACGCTTGACCTGGTCCTGGTCGTCCCAGAGGGTCATGTTGGTGGCACCCATTTCCTTGCCGTTGATGTAGATTTGCTTGGGGTTGATGACCAGGATGTCGGCGATGGCGGGATTGGCCACCGAGACCCGGGCGATGGGCTCCCGGAGGTCCAGGATACGGGATTTGTTGACCGGCACGATGAGGGTCTGCTGGTCGATGAGGGGCGCGCCCTGGGCGGGCGGGATGCCGGTTTCCGGCCAGAACCCCAGCCAGACCAGGAGGGCGGTCAGGGCGAGGGGAAGCCATGGCCGGGCCTGGCCCTGTCGAGCCGAGAGGGGGGCAACGCCGGGTCCGTATCCCGGGCCTTGATCAACCCTTGTCATGGCTGCTCTCCCTCCTCGGCGTTATCCAGGCTTGCCGCTGGGTGATGGGGTGATTCCAGGCCCGCGACGGTTTGGAGCATGCCCTTGATGACGATGACCGACAAGGGTGGTGACCTGGGGGAGGGGGTCGCCGCCGGCGGGGTTTCGAGGCCGCCGATTTCGGGGCCGAGGGGCGCCGGGGCCGCGCCAGGCAATTCGACGTAGCCCCGGTCCAGTTGATGCCGCAAAGCCAGGCGGATGCTGCCCCGTTCGGTGGTCTGCAAGAGGATTTCCGCCTGGCGGGGGTCAACCTCCAGGGTTACGGAACCGGCCTTGAGGGTGCCCCCCTCGGCGGTCATGGTCTGGCCGACGGTCAGGACCTTGATGTCTTGCAGCACGGTTTGCGCTTGTCCGCCACTGGAGGAGATGACGTCCACGTGGCTGCCAGGGAGGATGAAGCCGGAGACGCCGATGATGTCGTCCACCCGAACCGCGACCGCGCGCTTGCCAGGGGTGAGGGTGACGGACAGCATGCTGGCCGCCGAGTCGTCCAGCAGGCGGCGGGCAAGGATGGCCTCGCCATTATAGACGGGCTCCTTGAGGCGTTTGCCCAGGATCTGGTCGGCGGTGGTCAGGTGTCCGGCCGGGGCGCTGGCGGGCGGCATCTCAACCACCTTGAGGTGGGTCGCGTCGATCTTGGTATCGATGGGGATATCCTTGGCGGCCACGAGGACCTTGACCATGTCCGGTGGCTTTTCCTGAGCGCCATAGCGCTGCTCGATCCAGGCGTTACCCAGCCAGGCCACGAACGCCGCCAGCACGAGGGAAAGCAGAAGGGGAATCCAGTTGCTTTTGCTCATTATTTTGTCCCTGTCTGCTGAGAATTATTCTTGGTATTGACTAACGGCATCAACCTGAAGGGGCAAGTCCGATTAGCGATCCTAATTTATCTTAGCGCACTTCGCGTCTGGCGCTAGGGGGGCAGTGACATCGGGAGGGTGATGGCTCTGATCCCCGGTAGTCGAGCGATCGGGAGTTTAACGCACTCCCCTGCCAATCGCTATTTAAGGGGGGGAATCAGGGGGAGTAGAGCAGGGCGGCGGCGATGGCGCCACAGGCGATGGCGGGGGCCATGGGCACGCGTCGGCCCATGGCTTCGGTGGGGGCGGGACGCACGTAGGACACTTGGCCCGTGCGGAAAAGGGTGCGGGCCATGGACCCGTAGCGCTGGAGGGGCGGGGTCGCCCCCTGGAAATACCAGGCATATAGCCCGTACAGGCCTGCCCAGAGCAGGGCGGTCAGGATGTAGAGCAGGAAGGCGTACAGGGTCGGGAGGGGCCCCAGATAGGTGCCGAAAGCGGCCAGGAGTTTGACATCCCCGCCCCCGGTCATGCGCAGCATGAAACCCGGCAACATGAGCACCAGGCCGGTGAGCAGGCCAAGCATGCCGGTGCCCAATGCCGGGAGGCCGCCCGTAACCAAGGCGAGGACCAGCCCGACCAGGGCGGCGCCAAGGGTGAGGATGTTGGGGATCCTGCGCCAGGCCAGGTCGAGAACGGAGGCGACAACGCCAACCGTGATCAGTGCCACCAGGAGAAGCGCGGGCAAAACTGAGGGGCGAAGAATGAGTGGGAAACTGAAAAGGCTCCCCGCCAGTGACCGATAACTCGGTGTGCTGGCGGGAAGTCGGCTTGCGGGAGATCGAGACTGCGAGGAGCTTGAATTGGTTAGCTGATAGCGTTGCTCAAGCTGGTGGCAACCTGGTTGACCGCGCTTTCCACGGTGGTTCCAAGCAGGCTATAGCCGGCGATGGCGCCGATGACGACCAGGCCTACCACGAGGGCCCATTCCACCACTTCGGCGCCTTCTTCGTCTTTCCAGAGTTTCAGCAGCAGATTTTTCATTTTTTCATCTCTTGACGTTGGGGTTAACCGGTATGATCCGGATCCGCTCGTGTGACTGAGGTTTAAGCGGTACTTAGGGGTAGTCCGCGTCCATGAGCCTTCCCGTATCCGCCTACCGGCTCGCCGAGGGAGCAGGCGGGACTGACTGGACGGATCTCCCCGCGACTCAATAATACAGCCTTTGGGGCCTAAGATAGTGACCAAATGCGACAAAAGTGGGTATTATTTTAAGGTAATTCTCGGGTGCCCTGGATTGACGCATTCCGCCACGGCAAATCATCGGCCCTTCAATGAGATGATTTTCAAATCGTTAAGGAAACGCTGAAGAATGACCCGATTTCTCTCTTTCCGCCCTTGGAGAGCGTCATTTTTGACTTAGCAGCCCGTTTTAACCCGTTTTTGGGCTCATTTTGGGTATTCTGAGTGGCTCTTGTGGTCCATTACGCCC
>JAHDND010000128.1 GCA_018435665.1 Candidatus Thiosymbion sp.
ATACTCCAGATATTCCAGTTCGCTATCCGTCAAGAGCCGGATGCGCCGAACCGGTGCCCCGTACCAGAGGTAGCCGCCATCCAATTTCTGGCCCGGTGGCACCAGCGAACCCGCACCGAGGAGGGTTCGGGGTTGGATCAGTGCCCGGTCCAGGACGCGGGCGCCGCTGCCGATCAGGCTGCCATCCTGGATCTCGCAGCCATGGAGCACCACCTGATGCCCAACAGTGACCCGATCGTGAATGATCAGGGGCGCCCCGCCAGGCTGAAAGCGGCTGTCGTGAGAAACGTGCAGAATGCAGCCGTCCTGGATATTGGTCTCCGCCCCGATGCGGATGAAGTGGACATCGCCCCGGATCACGGCCATGGGCCAGACCGAGGAGCGTTCACCCACCTCCACCTGGCCGATTGCCAGCGCGGTTGGATCGATCCAGGCGCTCGGGGCAATCCGCGGATGGATACCCTGATAGGGACGAAGGTTGGTCATGGTTTCCTCCAGGAAGTCAGGAAGTATCGAAGTCAGGTGTCAGCAAGTCCCTGGCACCGGGCCAAGACGCGGTTTACGGCGGCAAAGCTGGCCAAGAGGTCAAATTGATCAGGATCAGCCACTCAGGCATCGTGCCAGGATAAACGGTAGCCCTGCGACCTATCGCGGGATCTTCGCAGCCTCCCCAGGGGTGGAATCGCTGTCGGCCACTTCCGTCCTTGACCTGCGTGGGCGCACTGGCCATTGCGGGGCGCGGGGAGCCTAGTTCATGATTCGCCGTTAGCGAGCCCTATTTCGGAGACCCTTCCCATGCCGCGTTTGATGCCGCGCTTTCCCTGGATGCTGATGCTGACATTGCTCTTCCCGTCTGTCATGGTCGGGGCGGAAAAAAAATTCGGCACCTTTATCGATGAGGCCGAGCCAGCGGCGCCTGCCAGCCTGCAAGAGAGCAAGCAGTGGGCGGAGGGTCGGGCCGACCTTCCGCCCTGGCCCGCGGACAGCGACCTGGTGGAACTCAAGGTGGACTTTCGCTCACCCGGCAATTTTCGTTACTTTATCGATGGTCGGCACCTCCGGGTCGACGCCGATGAGGTAGTCCGCTACACCCTGGTAGCCGAGGCACCCAGTGGCACCCGCAATGTGACTTTTGAGGGGCTGCGCTGCACGGCTCAGGGGACTTATCGGCAGTATGCCTATGGGGCGAATGGGGCCTTCGTCCCCATCGAGGAGGGAGACTGGCAGCCCATCAGCCTGCAAACCGGTGACCGGTTGCACAAGGAACTGCATGGCCATTTCCTCTGCGTGCCTCGCGCCTTCGCTCCCCGTCCCGTCAAGGACATGATCCGTGCCTTCAAGGGTCAGGTCCAGGTCCGTGAGAACGCGGGTTTCCTCACGGATTGAGTCCTCGTTATCCGCTCCCAACTCCAACCGCTGGTCCGACACAGAGCCATGGAAAATCCGCTTCTCGACATGCCCGGCCTCCCCCCCTTTGGCCGCATCCAGCCCGAGCATGTTGAACCCGCCATCGATGCCCTGCTGGCCCGCAACCGGGCCGGCATCGCTGATCTGACTCGTCGCGAGGAGCCACCGACCTGGGAGCGCTTCGTCGAGCCCCTGGAGATACTCGGGGATACCCTGGAGCGGGCCTGGTCGCCCATCGGGCACCTCAACGCCGTCATGAACAGCGAGGCCCTGCGCGCCGCCTACAACGCCTGTCTGCCCAAGCTCAGCGACTATGGCACCGAGCTTGGCCAGAACCGGGAGCTGTTCGAGGGCTACCGCGCCGTGGCCGCCCAAGAGCATTTGGATGCCACCCAACGCCAACTGCTTGCCAATGCCCTGCGCGACTTTCACCTCTCCGGTGTCGATCTGCCGCCGGAGAAACAGGCCCGCTTCAAGGAAATCGACCAGGCCCTGTCGCGCCTGACCGCCAAGTTCGCGGAAAACCTGCTGGATGCCACCCATGCCTGGAGCAAGCACCTCGCTGACGAGGCCGCCCTCGCCGGCCTGCCCGCCTCCGCCCTTGCCCTGGCGCGTCAGACCGCTACCCAACGGGGAGAAGAGGGCTGGGTCCTGACCCTCGACTTTCCCTCCTACCACCCGGTCATGACCTACGCCGATGACCGGGCGCTTCGCCAGGAGCTCTACGAGGCCTACGTCACCCGTGCCTCTGAACTCGGCCCCCACGCGGGCCAGTGGGATAACGGCCCCCTGATGGAGGAGATCCTGGCCCTGCGGTATGAGCAGGCCCGACTGCTGGGTTTCGCCAATTATGCCGAGCGCTCCCTGGCGACCAAGATGGCCCGGACCCCCGACGAGGTGATGGGTTTCCTCAACGATCTCGCCGACCGGGTCGTCGCCAAGGCCCGGGAGGAATTGGACGAGGTGCGCGACTTTGCCCGCGCCCATGACGGCACTGCGGAAATCGCGCCCTGGGATCTGGCCTACTATTCCGAGAAGCTGCGCGAGCATCGCTATGCCATCACCCAGGAGGAACTGAGGCCCTACTTCCCCCTTGACCGGGTCCTCGACGGGCTCTTTGCCGTCCTGGAGCGACTCTTTGACATCAGCATCCAGGAGGTCAGGGGGGTCGAAACCTGGCATCCCGATGTCCGGTTTTTCGAAATCCGCGCGGCCAACGGCCAGCAAAGCCGCGGCGAAACCCTTCCCGACTTCGGGCATCCGGGCGGGGGGGCCGATAGGAGGGGGGATGGTGCCACCGTCCTCGATCAGGCCAATGCTGAATCGATCCCCCCTGGCATCGGTAACTCAACCCTGAACAAAGCCGAAGCCGCGGCCAGTCGCGGGGAGTTGCGGGGTCAGTTCTACCTCGATCCCTTCGCCCGCCCCCATAAGCGTGGCGGGGCCTGGATGGATGTCTGCGTCAACCGCCTTCACACCGCTACCGTCGACCAGATCCCCTGCGCCTACCTGGTGTGCAACTTCACCCCGCCCGTGGGCGATCAGCCGTCGCTGCTCACCCATACCGAGGTGCTGACCCTATTTCATGAATGCGGTCATGGTCTGCACCATCTGCTGACCAGGATCGATTACCCGGCCGTGGGCGGTATCTCGGGTGTGCCCTGGGATGCCGTCGAACTGCCGAGCCAATTTCTCGAAAACTGGTGTTGGGAACGCGAATCTCTGGACCTGATTTCCGGCCATGTCGACACCGGAGCGCCCATCCCTGACGACCTCTTCCAACGCATGCGGGCCGCCAAGAACTTCCAGTCCGCTATGCAGATGGCCCGCCAGCTCGAATTTGCCCTCTTCGACTTCCGCATTCATCTGGAATACGATCCGGTCCGGGGTGGGCGCATTGCCGAGATCCTGGACGAGGTGCGCGATCGGGTCGCCCCCCTCAAGCCGCCGCCCTTCAACCGCTTCGCCCATGGTTTCTCCCACATCTTTGCCGGTGGTTACGCGGCGGGCTACTACAGCTACAAATGGGCCGAGGTCCTGTCCGCCGATGCCTTTTCACTGTTCGAGGAACAGGGCATCCTCGATACCGCCACCGGCCGCGCCTTCCGCCAGCACATCCTGGAACAGGGTGGCTCCCGCGATGCCATGGAGCTCTTTGTCGCCTTTCGTGGGCGCAAGCCGACGATCGATGCCTTGCTGCGGCATTGCGGTATCGCCGCCTGAACCCTGGGAACCGGGGAGGCATGCCTCGCTGCCTACTATCTTTAGAGGGGTGCATCCACCCCTATGATCGAGGCACGGAACTGAGCGATTCATGCCGCTTAATGCACAAGAGAGGATTCCTCAAAGGATGAAATACGTCGATCTGCGCGACTTCATGCATCAACTCGAGGCCCAGGGGGAACTCAAACGCATCCGCACCGAGGTCGATCCCTGCCTGGAGGTCACCGAGATTTGTGACCGTACCCTGAGGGCGGGGGGACCCGCGCTCCTGTTTGAACGGCCAATGGGTTCGGCTATTCCCCTGCTAGGCAATCTCTTCGGCACCCCGCGGCGTGTGGCGCTGGGCATGGGCGAGGAGTCGGTCACCGCCCTGCGTGGCGTGGGCGAGTTGCTGGCCACCCTCAAGGAGCCGGAGCCGCCACGAGGCATGAGGGATGCCTGGGAGAAGCTCGGGGTATTTCGCAAGGCTCTGGACATGGCACCCAAGGCGATCAAGGGGGCGCCCTGCCAGGAGGTGGTGCTGGAGGGGACCGACGTCGACCTGGGCCAACTACCCATCCAGACCTGTTGGCCGGGAGATGCCGGGCCCCTGATCACCTGGGGCCTGGTGATCACCCGCGGTCCGAACAAACCACGCCAGAACCTGGGCATCTACCGCATGCAGGTCCTGGGTCGCAATCGGGTCATCATGCGCTGGCTGGCCCATCGCGGCGGGGCCTTGGACTTTCGGGATTGGACCCGGGCCCACCCCGGAAAGCCCTTCCCCATCTCGGTGGCCCTGGGCGCGGATCCGGCCACCATCCTCGGCGCCGTCACCCCGGTACCGGACAGCCTGTCGGAATATGGCTTTGCCGGGCTGCTGCGCGGCAGTCGCACCGAGGTTACCGCCAGCATCGGCAATGATCTCCAGGTACCGGCAAGGGCGGAGATCGTGCTGGAGGGACACATCCACCCCGACGACACCGCACTGGAAGGCCCCTTTGGTGATCACACCGGTTACTACAACGAGGTCGACCGTTTCCCGGTCTTCACCCTCGACCGTATCACCCATCGCCGCGACCCCATCTACCACAGCACCTACACCGGCCGGCCGCCGGACGAGCCCGCCATCCTGGGGGTGGCCCTCAACGAGGTCTTCGTCCCCATCCTGCAAAAGCAGTTCCCCGAGATCGCCGATTTCTACCTGCCCCCGGAGGGCTGCTCCTACCGCCTGGCGGTGGTGAGCCTGAAAAAGCAGTACCCCGGCCATGCCAAGCGCATCATGCTCGGCGTCTGGTCCTTCCTGCGGCAGTTCATGTACACCAAGTTCGTCATTGTCGTCGACGACGACATCAACACCCGCGACTGGAAGGACGTCATCTGGGCCATGACCACCCGCATGGACCCGGTGCGGGATATGGTCACCATCGAGAACACCCCCATCGACTACCTGGACTTCGCCTCTCCCGTCTCCGGCCTGGGCTCCAAGATCGGCTTTGACGCCACCAATAAATGTCCGGGAGAGACTAACCGGGAATGGGGTAAGCCCATCGTCATGGACACTGCGGTGCGACAGCACGTGGATGCCATCTGGGGCGAGTTGGGTATTTTTTGAGAAGTGAAGGGAGTACGCCTTTAGTAGTCGGCGAATCCTGGACTCGGAATTGTTTCGTTCTATCCGATACGATCTTACAGAAATCGGGCCAGGGAGGATCGGGTGGGGTCTGTCGGGGGTGTCGACCGCAGGGATGCGGTCGTCAAGCCTACATGGATGTATTCACGGCGTCCCCCGCCAGACGCTACCCGATCCGGATGGAGCTATAACGTATTGTCACCCAACCATCAGGCTGGGTGACAATCCTAACCCGTCGCGGTCCGGATCCACTCCACCCGGTTGCGCATGACCCCGTAGTAGACCACCGGGATGACCACCAGGGTCAGGACGGTGGAGACAAAGAGGCCAAAGAGCAGGGACACCGCCAGTCCGGAGAAGATGGGATCGTCGAGGATAAATACGGCCCCGGCCATGGCGGCTACGGCGGTGAGGGCGATGGGCTTGGCGCGGACCACGGCGGAGCGGATCACCGCCGCCTCCAGGCTCAGGCCCCCTTCCCGCACCTCCTGATTGATGAAGTCCACCAGCAGGATGGAGTTGCGCACGATAATGCCCGCCAGGGCGATCATGCCGATCATGGAGGTGGCGGTGAACTGGGCACCCAGCAGGGCGTGACCGGGCATGATGCCGATGATGGTCAGGGGGATGGGGGCCATGATCACCAGGGGCACCAGGTAGCTGCGGAACTGGGCCACCACCAGCAGATAGATGAGGACCAGGCCCACGCCGTAGGCGATGCCCATGTCGCGGAAGGTGTCGTAGGTCACCTGCCACTCGCCGTCCCACTTGACGCTGTATTCATAGGGATTCTGGGGCGCCTGGACGAACCATTGCTCCAGTCCTAGATCCGCAGCCAGGGACGCCGAGATTTCGAAGAGCCCATAGAGCGGGCTGTCCGTTTCCCCCGCCATGTCCCCCAGGACGTACACCACCGGCAGCAAATCCTTGTGGTAGATGCTGTGCTCGCGGGTCGTCTCCACCAGACTGACCAGTTCCGAGAGGGGGACCAGTTGTCCGCTCTGGGAGCGCACCCGCAGGGCCAGTACTTGCTCCAGATCGGCCTTGTCGGCCTCACTGTATTCGACCCTCAGGGGCACGGCGTACTTGACATGGGCCCCATGGAGAAAGCTCATATCCTCGCCGTCCAGTACCGTGGCCAGGGCCTGGGCGATGCTGCCCTGAGCTACCCCGAGACGCGCCGCCTTGGCGCGGTCGACGACGACGATGAGCTTGTCGGCGGGGTATTCCACCGAATCGTCCACATCGACGATATCCGCCGTCTGCTCGAAGACCCCGCGCACCTGGCGGGCGACGGCGATCTGACCGGCATAGTCGAGACCATAAACCTCCGCGACCAGGGGTGAGAGCACCGGCGGCCCCGGCGGAATCTCGACGACCTTGGCATTGCCCTGGTACTGACGGGCAATGGCCTGCAAGGGTTCACGCACCGCCAGGGCGATCTCGTGGCTCTTGCGCGTGCGATGGGCCTTGTCCACCAGGTTGACCTGAATGTCGCCTAGGTGCGCACCCTCCCGGAGGTAGTACTGGCGCACCAGGCCATTGAAATTGATGGGGGCGGCGGTGCCGGCATAGACTTGGTAGTCGGTCACCTCGGGGACGGTCCGCAGATAGTCGCCCAGTTCGGCCAGGACCCTCGCCGTCTGCTCCAGGCTGGTCCCTTCCGGCATGTCCAGCACCACCTGGAATTCGGATTTGTTGTCGAAGGGCAGCATCTTGAGGATCACCGCCTTGCCGGTGACCAGGCCGATGGAGCCGGCGATGAGCAGCAGGATGCCCCCCAGCAACAGCCAGCGGTTGATCCAGCCCTTACGCCCGACGAGGAAGGGGGCGATTAGGCGGTTGAACAGGCCAGCCAGCCAGCCGCCGCTCGCCTCATCATGGCCGTGACCATGGCTATGACCGCCCGCCTGGGCCTGGGCCGCCACCCGCTTGCCGAGCATGAAGTTGGTCATCCAGGGGGTAAAGACGAAGGCGACGATCAGGGAGATGAGCATGCCGGTGGAGGCATTGATGGGGATGGGGCTCATGTAGGGCCCCATGAGGCCGGTGACGAAGGCCATGGGCAAGAGGGCGGCGATGACGGTGAAGGTCGCCAGGATGGTCGGTCCGCCCACCTCATCCACCGCCTTGGGCATCAGGTCGAGGAGTTTCTTGCGGCTCATCGCCATGTGCCGGTGGATGTTCTCCACCACGACGATGGCGTCGTCGACCAGGATGCCGATGGAGAAGATCAGGGCGAAGAGCGACACCCGGTTGAGGGTGAAGCCCCAGGCCCAGGAGGCGAAGAGGGTCAGGGCCAGGGTCACGACGATGGCGGCGCCGACGATGATCGACTCCCGCCAGCCGATGGCGAAGACCACCAGCACGATCACCGACAGGGTGGCGAAGGTGAGCTTTTGGATCAGCTTCTGCGCCTTGGCGTCGGCGGTGGCGCCGTAGTTGCGGGTCACCGTCACCGCGACGCCATCGGGGATGAAGGTGCCATCGAGCTGGGCAAAGCGATCGATGACGCGCTCGGCCACCTCGACGGCATTGATCCCTTCCTGCTTG
>JAHDND010000228.1 GCA_018435665.1 Candidatus Thiosymbion sp.
GGGTGGGAGGAAGGGGGGTGGGGTTGGCGACCATGGTCTCAGCTCCGGGCAGGGCCCGTCTCTTCGTGCAACAGCCGGACGGCAACCCACAGGAATTCCCGCAGCTCCATGAGGGCGGATTCGTCTTCCTCGGCTTCCCCGCCAGCATCGTGACCCACGTCGTTCTCAGTGCCGTTCTCAGCTCCGTTCTCCGCGCCATGCTCCACGGCGGCGCTGGCCAGGCTGTCCAGGTCCAGGCGGGTGATGGCCAGCAGGTCGTCGAGCAATTCCCGGCCCTGGTCCGAGAGGGCCTCAGCCTTGAGGCCGGCTAGGCCCAGTCCGAGGAGCAGGCCACGCGTCCAGTCATAGAGGCCCTCCGCCCGCTCCCGCAGGGGGGCATCCTCCGCGGGCAGAACCAGGGACAAGGCCAGGTCAGCGCCCACGAATTGGGCGCACGTCTCCCGTGCCATGAGCCGCAGGGCGGGCGGCAGGTCTTCCAGCACCAGAGCGTCCTCGTCCATGGCCTTGTCCATGTCCGTGTCAAGCCCGGCCTCGTTCCCGAAGACCTCCCGGACCCAGCGCGCCTCGGCATCCGGCACGCCGCCGCACAACAGACCACAGAGCAGGCCATGGGCCTCTGCCGGGGAGGCATTTAGGGGTGAGTCCTGGAGTCCCTGGGCAAGTCGGGCGTAAGTGGTATCCGGGTCGGTGGTCATGACTGTATTCCAGGTCCTCCGGATGGCTGGGCGCAACGATCGGGGCAATATTCAAGGGGCTTGAATCATAGCATGCCCGAATTGGCGTTAGCCGTTCAGCCCCCCTCCACAACCCCTCCCCCGCCGGGGGGGGCAGAGAATCAGCAGGTTATGCATTCTGAACCAGCCCAGGCAGCAGGGGGGTCTGAACGCTTACCCTTAGCGCGACGTTGACTCACCTGAACCGCGGGATGCGACCGATTGACCCCGACGGTTGGCCCTTTTATAGTGGCCTAACCTAACGTTGGAAGCGACACCGTGAGCCAATTCGATATTCAGGCCCTTGAACAACAGGTGGATGAACTCATCCAGATCTGCAATCGCCTGCGTGAGGAAAATACCTGGCTGCGCGCCCGGCAGGCGACCCTCGCGGATGATCGCGCCCAGCTTGTCGAGAAGACGGAACTCGCCCGCAGCAAGGTCGAGTCCATGATCACCCGCCTCAAATCCATGGAGGACGACCTGTGAAGCAACAACAGATCCCGGTCACGGTACGCATTCTGGATAAGGAGTACCGCGTCGCCTGCGACCCCCAGGAACAGGATGGCCTGCTGGAGTCCGCCCGACTGGTGGACCGGCGCATGCGCGAAATGCGCCAATCCGGGCGCATTATCGGCGCTGACCGAATCGCCGTCATGGCGGCCCTCAACATCGCTCACGAACTGATCCAGTTGCGCCATCATCAGGGTTCGGTGGGTGAGGGCGCTGACTCGGGACGACTCGGCGTCCTGCAACGCCGGATCGCGGGCGCCCTGGACACGCAAAGAGAACTGGACCAAAGGACGGAAAGCGTATAGTCTTTAGTCCAGACATTCCCTGCGGTGTTCGATGATGGCCTGGGTATTTTCTTGAGCCTAATCAATGCCCTGGGGGCACGACCGTCGAGCCGTTGCGCATGTCCGCCACCGAGCGGGAAGCCTGAAGCTAGA
>JAHDND010000012.1 GCA_018435665.1 Candidatus Thiosymbion sp.
CCTCGTCCTCCAGGGAGTCGAGGGCGGTGAGAAAGACGATCGGCAGCTCCTCGCGACCCGGCATGGCACGCACCCGCTGGCAGACCTCGTAGCCATCGGGGGCGGGCATGACGACGTCGAGCAAGAGGAGGTCGGCGGCGCGGCCGGCCTCCAGATAACGCAGACAGGCCGCGCCATCGGCGAAGGGGTGCACCTGATAGCGCGGGGCGAGCACATTGATCAGCAGTTGCAGGTTCTGGATCTGGTCGTCCACCACCAGGATGTGGGCCAGGTCGCTGACGGGGAGAGGATTCATGACTGGGCGTGGTTAAGTTTCGGAGGCAATAGGGGCCCGCATCCTATGCTGGCCATCTGTTTTGGATATACATCTATGCGGAATTCGCATAGGATAGCTGAGGATGTTCCCTGACTCCCTCGGGACCCTAACCTCCTCGGCGCCGATTCCCCAGTCCGGTCCCCCCTCGCCTCTCCTTCCTTAGTTACGATCACAACGGCACATGAAGCTCAGACAGTTGGTTTACCTCAACGAGGTCGTCCAGCAATCCTTCAATATTTCGGCCGCCGCCAACAGCCTCTACACCTCACAATCGGGTATCAGCCGCCAACTGCAGGAATTGACCGAAGAGTTGGGCGTCGAACTGTTCACCCACCATGGCCGGCGCTTGGTCGGGCTTACCGAGGTGGGTAAAGAAATCGCGGAGGCGGCCGAGGATGCCCTCCGGATCACCCGGCGCATCAAGCAAATCGCCGAGACCCATCGCCTGGGTGAAAGCGGGGCGCTGAGGATCGTCGCCAGCCGGCATGCCATGGCCAGCAATCTGCATCAGGCCATCGTCCGCTGCCGGCAGGAGATGCCGGGGCTCCAAGTCGAGATCAGCCAGGAGGATCCAGTGGTCGCCCTGGAGATGCTCAAGGGTGGTAGGGCGGACCTGGGACTGCTCACCGAACCCACCGAACCCCTCGGGGACCTGGTCTATTGCCCCCTCGCCGAATGGCACCTGCAACTGGTCGTCCCGGCGCAACACCCCTGTACGGAGCTGCCGGCCCTGACCCTGGAAGTGCTCGCCGCCTATCCCTGCTGTTCTTTTGAACGGTCGGCGCGCACCCGCCAGATCATTGATCAAACCTTTGAACTGGCGGGGATAAAATCGCCCATCGCCTTCTCCCTCGATAGCACCCTCAGCATCCTGGATTATGTCCAGTCCGGATTGGCGATCGGCTTCGTCGTCGATGACTCCTTCCAGCCCGATCGTTATCCCGAGCTGCGCATCCTGGATGTCCATCACCTCTTTCGCCCCTTGACGACTGGCCTGGTCCTGCCGCGCAAGGTGCGCATCACCTATGGCCTGCGCGCCTTCGTCAGCACCCTGGCGCCGAATTTGAGCCTCGATTGGGACAATGGATTAACCATTTCAGATTCTTATCCCCGAAAACCAGCCGCGATCAGCCCGGCAACCGGGCGAGAGCCGTCTCGAAGCGCAGGGCGTGGATCGCCTCCTCCAATGTCGCCAGGGTCGCTGCGTCGAGGGAGGACGCCAGGGCGGGTTTGAGTTCTTGGAAGATCTCGATGGCCGCGAGGTCGGAGCGGGCCAGGGCGGCGCGCAGGCTGGCCAGGCGTTCCGGGTCCAGGGGAACAACCATTTCAGGAAGCCTGGCGGCATTATCCGGGTCCCTTGCCGGGTTGCTTCCCCGGTCCCCTGCCGGACCCCTTGCCGAGGCCTTTTCCTGGCCCTTTGGCGGCTCCCACGACGAGTCGCTCGACGACTCCCGTGAGGGCTCCAGCCACGGGGTGAGGGCCTCGACGAGGGCGACCACCTGGGAGTCGAAGGCCTCGAGATCGGCCTCCAGCCCGGGGCGGCGGGCGCCGACGGCGGCCTCTAGGTCCTGGGAGGCCCGCGCCAGACCGATGGCGCCGATATTGCCGGCCAGGCCACGCAGGGCATGCAGGCGTCGGGCGGCATTGACCGTCTGGTCCGCGACGAGATCCTCACGCATCCGTGCGACGACATTGCCGAAATCGGTGACGAAATCCCGCAGCAAGCGCAGAAAAAAGGCCTGGTCGTTGCCGAGCAGCAGGGCCGCCCGCCGGGTATTGAGGCCGGGGATGTCGGGAAAGGCCGCCGATATCTCCGCAATCGGGGGCTGGGCGGACGGAGGTTGGGAAACCGGCCCGGAAACCGTGGGGCCGATGGCCCTGGTTTGAGGTGCGCCGGGCGATTTTCCGGCCTCGGCCCCAGCACGGCCCCCTGACCCAGCCCCAAACCCAGCACCGGCCCCGGGCGGATAGCGGGTCCAGCGCTGGAGCATGGCGACCATTTCCTCCAGGTCCACCGGCTTGGCGAGAAAGCCGTTGACCCCCGCCTCCAAGGCCTCCTGTCGCTGATTGGCGAGGACCCCGGCGGAAAAGGCGATCACTGGCAGGTCGGGCTGGCCGAGTTCACCGCGGATGGCCCGGGTGGCGGTCAGGCCGTCCATCACCGGCATCTGGATGTCCATCAGGACCGCGGCGAAATCCCCCGACCCGGCGCGCAGCGTGTCCAGGGCCTGCTGGCCATCGGCGGCCAGGGTCACGCTGGCCCCCTCGCGCTCCAGGGCCTGGCGGACCACATCCCGGTTCCAATGGTGATCGTCCACCACCAGGACGCACAGACCCGCCAGCCGGTTGCCCGCCGCGGACACCACCGGCGGGCTGGGGGCCAGCCGTTCATCTCTCCCCTCCTCTGCCGCGGATGCCACCGGTGGGGCCTGCTTACAGGTCAGCGTAAACCAGAAGCAACTGCCGACCCCTGGGGTACTCTCGCAGCCAAAGGTGCCGCCCATGAGCTCGACCAACTGCCGGGAGATGGCGAGACCCAGACCGGTGCCGCCAAAGCGACGGGTGATGGTGCCATCGGCCTGGGTAAAGGGGGTGCCGAGGCTGACCAGCTTTTCCGGGGCGATACCGATCCCGGTGTCCCTGACCTCGCAGCGCAACCGCACCGGGCCGGGGCCGCCATCAGCCCCAGCCACCACTTGGTCATCGTTCTCCTGGCGCAGGATCAGCCTGACCTCCCCCCCTTCGGTGAATTTCACCGCGTTACCCACCAGATTCACGAGCACCTGCTCCAGGCGTAGCGGATCACCCAGCAACCGCTCCGGAAGCGGCTCGGGCGCCTCGATCCGAAACGCGAGTCCCTTGGCGACGGCCATCTTGCCCAGCAGGCTCTGGAGCTTGGCCAGCAGGGCGACCAGGTCGAGGGGCCGGGATTCCAGGTGGATCTGGCCCCGTTCGATCTTGGAGAAGTCGAGGATGCCGTTGATGATCCCCAACAGGCTTTGGCCGGCGGCGCGGATGTGCCGCACCATCTCCGCTTGCGGGGGGGCCAGGTCCTCCTGTTCCAGCAGTTGCGCCAGGCCCAGCACGGCATTCATGGGGGTGCGGATTTCGTGGCTCATGTTGGCCAGGAACTGGCTCTTGGCGGCATTGGCCCGTTCGGCGTCGCGCTTGGCCTGGAGCAGGGCCTCTTCCCCCCTTTTACGGGCGCTGATGTCGGTAATGGCGCCCACCATGCGCAACGGGCTGCCGTCGGGGCCCCGCTCCACCACCTTGCCCCGGTCGAGGACCCAAATACTCTCCCCATCCGCCGTCAGCATGCGATGTTCGGAGGTGTAGGGGGCGCGACCCGCGAGGGCATCCTGGATGCGGGCCATGACCAAGGGGCGATCCTCGGGATGGAGGTAGTCGGCGAAGAGGGCCACGGCATGGGCCGCGGGGATGGCTTCCTGGCCGATCAGTCGACCCCATTGCCGATTGTGCGCTACCCGATCCCGGGCGATATCCCAGTCCCAGATCCCCTCCCCGGTCGCGGCCAGGACATAGGCCAGCCGTTCCTCGGATTCGCGCAGGTCCGCCTGACTCTGGCGCACCGACTGGACCATGCGGTTGAAGGAATCGATAAGGCTCTTGAAGTCGGGACTGCCCTCCGGCGCCAGTCGCACGTCGAGACGGCCAGCGGCCAGGGCCCGGGCGCCGCCTTCCAACTGTTTCAATGGCCTGAGACCGGTCCTGAGCACCAGCCAGATGCCGATGAAATCGACGCAGATCGCCAGGAGCAGGATGCCCAGATGGTTCTGGAGATGATTCCAGGCGCGCTCGGACAGGCGCTGCGCCGTGAGGACCAGGGACAGTTCCCCGTAGCTACGCCCCCCGACCATGACCGGGGCCTGCCCCGCCACATCGGAAAAATCGAAGAGAGCAAGGAACCAGGCCGGGGCCGCGGAGGGGCTGGGGGGACCTCCGCTGGTCAGCATGACCCCCGAGGTATCGAGAAAGCTGACCTTGGCGATCAGGGGGCGTGCCACGTAGCGATCCAGGGTCTGCTGGAGGGTGGCGAAGTCACCGACCACCACCGTCTCGGCCAGGGCCGCCGGCAGGGTTTCCAGCTCCTTGTCGAGTTCCAGGCGCAGATCCGCGCGGATCTCCGCCGCCTCCTGGCGAGCGCTGACGAAGACCATGGCGGCCCCGGCCACCAGGATCGCGGTGCTCGCGATGACTAGCAGCCGCCCGATGAAAGGCAGGCTTTCCCACAGGCGTCGCACGAGGAGCGGTCTCCGAGGATCTCGGCAGCGAGGGACCCGGGGATCAGAGGCGGGGAGGATTGCGGGGCTCTCGGGTTTATTCGATGTCCTTGACCAGGGTTTGGGCGTAGAAGTCGACGTAGTTGCGGTAATCCGCCGGACTGGAGGCGACGAAACCATAGGGGGGCTTCTGGCCAATGACCTGGGCCGTGGCCTCCAGGACCTTGGCGCCTTCGGGGTCCTCGTTCATGCCGGAGATGGTGTCCCGCACGGCGCTAACCACGGCTTGTGGCACCCGGGGGTGGGCGGAGATGGGCAGATTATTGTAGGCCACCGACTCCCAGAGCACCCGGTAGCTGAGGCCTTCGCGGTTGGCGAAGGCCTTCATCACCTGGCTGTTGACCCCGGCGGCGATGATCTTGCCCGCCTTCAACTGGCCCATGATGCCCTCCTGGTTGCCGCCAAAGACCGGGGTGACCTGGATGCCCTCCCGCAGCAGTTGGTCCATGGGCACGGCGTAGCCGACGAAGGCCGCCAGGGAGGGGAAGCCCACCTCCCGGCCCCCGAGGTCCTGGAGGGTCTGGATGGGCGAGTCCGCCAGGGTGACGATCTGGCCGCGAATGGCCTCGTCCCGGGGCTGCAGGATGACCTGGTAATCGGCCTGGGCCATCTTGGGCAGAAAGATGGTGTTGGAATAGACGAAGTCGTACTCGCCCTTGGCGGTGGCCTCGTTGGACTCCGGGGCCGTGCGCGCCAGCTTGAGGGTGAGATCCACCCCGGTCCTGGCCTTGACGTAGTCCAGGATGGGGTTCCAGTACTGGGCGGTGAGGACCGCGCTGCGCTGGGACAGGACCCCGAAGGAATGGGTCTCGGCGACCAGGGGACCCGCGCGGAAGCTCAGGGCCAGCAAGGACAGGGTCAGGATGGCGGTCAGGCCAGAAGGCCTTTGGCGGCGGTAGGCGAGATTAGTGGTCATCTAGAGTTGTCGCCCATCAATCTTCGGTTATCCCGGGTCGGGTAGCGTCGGCGGCATCCGGCTTCGCCATCGCCGTGGCCAGTTGGGCCTTGAGCTGGTCGAGTTCAGCCTGGAGCCTGACCAGTTCCCGCTCCCGTTGCCGCAGCAGGACCTGGGTGCGCACGCGCTGGCGCAGGACCTGGGGGTTGACGGGCTTTTGGATGAAGTCCGCCGCATCCGCCACCAGGGCCAGCATGGCGCTCATGTCGTCCTCGAGGTCGTTGCTGGCGGTGATCAGGATGACCGGGATGTCGCGGGTGCGGGGTTCGACCTTGAGCTGGCGGCAGACCTCGTAGCCATCCATGTCGGGCATGACCACGTCGAGGAGGATCAGGTCCGGCAGTGCGCCCGTGGCCAGTTTCGCCAGGGCCTGTTTACCGGAGAGGGCAAATTCGGCGGCGAACTCCGGGGCCAGCCCCCGAGCCATGATCTGGATGCTGTCCGCCCTGTCGTCCACGATCAGGACGCGGGGCTTGGTGGTGTCGGGCATGGGGAACTCGTCAGCGCGAAAGAGGGAAAAGGGAAGGATAGGCGATTGCCCCGCGCTGGTCATCCCGCGCCGGGCCCTGCGGGCAGATTGCGTTGCAGCCACAGCTCCAGCAGGGCCAGGTGCCACAGCTTGTTGCCGCGGATGCGGGTGTGGTGCATGTCGGGGGCGGCGAGGAGCTGGTCGACGTAGGCCCGCTGATAGAGACCCCGCTCACGGCAGGCCTGGGAGTTGACCAGGTCGCGCATCAGGGTCAGGAAATCGCCGCGCACGTACTTGAGGGCCGGCATGGGGAAATAACCCTTGGGCCGGTCGATGACGCCGTCCGGCAGCAGGCCGCGGGCCAAGGCCTTGAGGGGATACTTGCCACCCTCGCGCAGCCGGATCGCCGCCGGGCAGCGGGTGGCCAGCTCGACCAACTGGTGGTCGAGGAAAGGCACCCGCGCCTCCAGGCCCCAGGCCATGGTCATGTTGTCCACCCGCTTGACCGGGTCGTCGACGATCAGGGTGCTCACATCCAGGCGCAGCACGGCGTCGACCAGCTCCGTGGCCCCGGTGCGGTCGAGCAGGTCGGCAACCAGCAGGCCGGTGTGGTCCGGCCCGGCATGGACCGGGGTGACCAGGCGCAGGTACTCAGCGTGATCGCGGTCGAAATAGTGGCGGCTGAAGGTTTCTTGCCAAGCGGTCCGGTCGAGGGACTTCGCCGCGGCCAGTTGCGGATACCAGAAATAACCGCCGAAGACCTCGTCCGCCCCCTGGCCGGACTGGACCACCTTGATCTCCCGGGACACCTGCTCGCCCAGGAGATAGAAGGCGACGGCGTCCTGGCCGAACATGGGCTCGGTCATGGCGTCCACCGCCTCCGGCAGGCGGCGCAGGACCTCGCTGTTGGGGACGTGGAACTTGTGGTGGCGGGTGCCATAGCGCGCCACCACCTGGTCGGAGTACTCGAACTCGCTGCCGGCCTCCTCCGGGGTGTCCTCGAAGCCCACCGAGAAGGTATGGAGCTCGCTGTGGCCCAGTTCCGCCAGCAGGGCTACCAGCAGGCTGGAGTCCAGGCCCCCGGAGAGCAGCACCCCCACTGGCACGTCCGCCACCTCCTCGCGCTTGCGCACCGCGTCCCGCAGGGCGGCGCCGGTGGCCTCCACCCAGTCGCCGGGGCTCAGGCTGTAGTCCGGGCCGATGCCGGCCAGGCTCCAATACTGGTGCTCGTTGGTGGTGCCGTCGGCCTTGAGGCGTAGCCAGTGGGCCGGGGCCAGCTTGCGCACGCCATTGAGGATGGTCCGCGGCGCCGGCACCACGGCGTGGAGGCTGAAGAGGTGATGGAGGGCGACGGGGTCGATAGCGGTGTCCACCCCCTCCGCCGCCAGCAGGGCCTGGGTGCTGGAGGCGAAGCGCAGGCGGCGGTGGTCGCGGGTCCAGTAGAGGGGCTTGACGCCAAAACGGTCCCGGGCCAGGAACAGGACCCGGCGGTGCATGTCCCAGAGGCCGAAGGCGAACATGCCATGCAGGCGCTCGCAGCAGCCCTCGCCCCAGGCGTGCCAGGCCTTGAGGATGACCTCCGTGTCACCTTCGGAGAAGAAGCGGTAACCCTTAGCCACCAGGTCCTGGCGCAGTTCGCGGTAGTTGTAGATGGCGCCGTTGAAGACCAGGGCCAGGCCCAGTTCCGGGTCCACCATCGGCTGGTTGGCGCGGATGGACAGGTCGATGATGCTCAGGCGCCGGTGGCCCAGGCCCAGGCTGCCGTCGCTCCAGCTCCCGCCGTGATCCGGCCCGCGCCGCTGGATCTGGTCCATCATCCGATCGACCGCCCCAAGATCCGCTGGCGCGCCGTCGAAGCGCAACTCTCCGCAGATACCACACATGGATCACCGTCTCCCGGTCAAGACACAAACATCAATTGGCCCTTGTCGGTTACCCGAGGTGGTCAGGCCTATACTTTCAGCCCCCAATGGAATCCGCGTCAAACCCGTGAACGGGCCAGGTACTCAGCCACCAGCCAAGAGCCGCTCAAAGTCCGCTGGCGGCAGCGGTGGTGACCACAAGAAGCCCTGCCCATAGTCGCAGCCCAGATTCTGCAGCAGCCGGCGCTGCTCGGGGGTCTCGACCCCTTCGGCGACCACCGCCAGGCCCAAGGCATGGGCCATGATGATCATCGCCTCACAGAGGGCATGGTCCTGGCTGCCGGCACTGAGATTGCTGACGAAGGAGCGGTCGATCTTGATGTAATCGATGTCGAAGTCCTTGAGATAGGACAGGGACGAGTACCCGGTGCCAAAGTCATCCAGCGCGATCTGCATGCTTTGCGCCCGCCAGGCCTGCAATTGCGCGATCACCTCCTCGCGGGCCTCCATCAGCACGGACTCGGTAATCTCGATGACGACGGCCGTGCCGGCCAGCCCGATCCGGGTCAGATGCTCCTGCCACGGGGTCCGGCCGCCCAGGCCGGCGCGAAACTGCATCGGTGATTCATTGATGCTGACCTGAAACGCCGGGGCGTACCGCTCCCGCCAGACCCGCACCTGCAGGGCCGCCCGCGCGAACACCCACTCGCCCAGGCCGACGATCAGGCCGGTCTCCTCCGCCAGCGGGATGAACTCGCCCGGGGGCACCAGCCCGCGGGTCGGGTGCTGCCAGCGCACCAGCGCCTCGGCCTTGACGACGGCACCGGTCGCCAGCGCCACAATCGGCTGATAATGCAGCACGAACTGCCCGGCGCCGAGCGCCTCATGCAGATCGTTGCCCAGGCGCAGCCGGCGGTCTGCCGCCTCCTGCATGCGCGGGGTATAGCACTGGAAGCGATTGCGCCCCTCCCGCTTGGCGGCGTACATCGCCTGATCGGCGTTCTTCAGCAGCGTGGTCACGTCGCCGCCGTCGTCCGGGAACAGCGTGATGCCGATGCTGGCGGAGATGTAGGCGAGGTCCCCGTCCACCCGGTAGGGCGCGGCCAGGCGGTCGAGCACCTGCCCGGCGACGCCGGCGGGGCCGTCCTGATCGGTCACGCCGTCCAGGATGATGATGAACTCATCGCCCCCCAGGCGCCCGATGATGGCCGTCGGCGGCACACAGTCACCCATGCGCTGGGCCACCTCCTGCAGCAGCGCGTCGCCGATCTCGTGGCCGAGGGTGTCGTTGACCTCCTTGAAGCGGTCGAGGTCCACGAACATCACTGCCAGATGTTCCCGGCAGTTGGCGAGCGCATCGGCCAACAGGGCGCGCACCCGGGCGCGATTCGGCAGCCCGGTGAGGCCATCGAAATTGGCCTGGCGCCAGATCCGGACCTCGGCCTGCCGACGCTCGGTGATGTCGTAAAAGTTCACCACCACCTGCCTGAGCCGGCCCGCCGAATCCCAATCCGGGAAGGCGCTGACCAGCAGCCAGCGCGGCCCCGGCCGCTCCGGCACCCGCACCCCGAGCACCTGATTGATCAAGGGCCGGCCGGTGGCGATGACCTGGTTGACCGGATAGTCCGCCAGGGGCATCGACGCCCCGTCCTGATCGACGAAACACCAGGCCGGGTCAATGACGGTCTTGCCGAGCATTTGCGCCTCCGTCAGGCCGAGCAGCTCGCCGGCCATGGCGTTGGCGAACAGGATGCGGGTATCCAGGGCATGCACGACGATGCCGGTGTGCAGCCGCCCCAGCAGCCGCAGCAGGTGCGCCTCACCGTCCGCGACGGCCGCCGAGCGGGCCTCTTCGCGCTCCGCCGCGGCCTGCCGGGCCGCGCGCTCGAGGCTGGCGCGATAGTGGACGCGGGCGCGGCGGGCACGCTGTTGCAGGCGATCCGCGGCGATCACCTTGTCGCGGTAGTCGGCGCTGAGGATCAGGCCCATCACCAGGACCACGACAATGAAGCCAAGAAACCCCAGCGGGGCAAACTCGATGGCCCCGAGTCGGACCAGGATGCCCTCGGCAATCGTCACCGCGAACAGCAGCACCGCCAGCAGCATCGCCAGATGCGCGCGGCGGCGGGTCTGGTACCAGGCCATGGCCAGTGCCCACAGAGAGAACCCAAGCGCGCCGCCGACCAGCAGGACACCGAGCAGGTTCCAGGGGTTGCGCGGACCCTCGCCGAGATGGATTACCTCGCCCCACGGCAGCCGCAGCGCCCCCAACCCGGTCACCTCGGCAAACTGGAAGCCCTGGGGCGCGGCCAGATTGGCCGCCAGCGCCAGCAGGCCCAACAGACTCAGCAGGCCTAGCACCAGCGGCGCCCCCCGGCGAGCGTAGCCGGCGATGAACCAGGGGAACAGGGCGAAGAAGGTCAGCCCGAAGTTCAGATTGACCTTCAGCAGGGTCCCCATCGCCGCGGGAGTGGTGGCCTGCAGCGACGCGGCCAGCGTCAGTGCGAATGGCACAATCAGGCCGCACAGCGCGGCGTACAGCAATTGCGTCCAGTCCCGCGGTCGCCGCAGCCCGGCGACGGCATGCAGCAACCCCGCATAGGCGCAGATGCCCGCCAACAGATAGAGGCTGGATACGATCAGGGCTGGCATCATGCTCATGGGCGCGGGTTGCGAGAGACGAGCTTCGCCGCAGTGCGGCAATCAGCGCGATGGCCTCGCGGACAGGCCAATGCATGCTGGCGCTTGGAAACCGGACAGACGGAGCTCGCAGGGTGCTGTCAGTATAGTCACCGACCGGGCAGGGCGTTAGCCATCGGGGGAGGGCGTTCGATCCCGGTCTTGCCCATCCCAAGGGTGACTGCCGTCCGGTCAAGGGCGACGGGGCCGGGCTGGCCGCGCGGGGCGAGCTCAACGTCGACGTGCTGGAGCACGACGCCTGCGCCAAGGCTGCCGCATCCTGCTCTCCGCCACCCCCGCAAGACGTCACTCGACCCGGGAAAACCCTAACTGGGAAAACCCTAAATGGATGCGCGATGTCTGTGGCAAGCCGGAACAGCGCTTCGCTCAGGCCAGTCGTCACCGATTGGCCCGGATCTCCAAATGACCCGGATTAAGTGAGGGACTTGGACCATCATGGGTCCCCGCCACGCTTGAGCTTTGGCCCTGACGGGCCTATCTTGGCCTCCGCTACCTAATTCATCCAAACCAAACCCGCGACCTGAGGATTCCACCACATGAAACACGAACTTCCCGCCCTGCCCTATGCCCTGGACGCCCTGGCCCCCACCTTGTCCCAGGAGACCCTGGAGTACCACTACGGCAAGCACCACCAGACCTACGTCACCAACCTCAACAACCTGATACCCGGCACCGAGTTCGAGTCCATGAGCCTGGAGGACATCGTCATGAAGTCCTCCGGTGGCGTCTTCAACAACGCCGCCCAGGTCTGGAACCATACCTTCTACTGGAACTGCCTGAGCCCCAATGGCGGTGGCGCCCCCAGCGGCGCCCTGGCCGCGGCCATCGATGCCAAGTTCGGTTCCTTCGAGGAGTTCAAGAAGCAGTTCAACCAGGCGGGCGCCACCAACTTCGGCTCCGGCTGGACCTGGCTGGTGAAGAATGCCGACGGCTCCCTGGAGATCTTCAACACCTCCAACGCCGGCACCCCCATGACCTCCGGCAAGCAGGCCCTGCTGACCCTGGATGTCTGGGAGCACGCCTACTACATCGACTACCGCAATGCCCGGCCCAAGTACCTGGAGACCGTGTGGAACATCGTCAACTGGGACTTCGTGGCGGCCAATTTCGCTTCCTGATGCCGTTGGTTTGATGGCTGACTGAAGGAAAAGGCCCGGACCGGTTCCGGGCCTTTTGCTTGTACATCCCCTCGATACCTCATGCCTCCCCTCTCTCCCCATCCTTTGGCACTCCACCATCGCGTCTATGGCGACCCCGGTGATGCGGCCACGCCGATCCTGCTGATCCATGGCCTCTTCGGTTCCGCCATGAACTGGCATGGCATCGCCGGCCGCCTGCACCGCCTGCTGGGTCCGGGCCAGCGCCTGATCGTCCCCGACCTGCGCAATCACGGCCAATCACCCCATGACCCGGTCTTCAGCTACGAGGCCATGACGACGGACCTGGTCGGGCTGCTCGATCACCTGAAGATCGACCATGCCAGCCTGGTCGGCCACAGCCTGGGCGGCAAGGTCGCCATGTGGCTGGCCCTGGAGCACTCGGAGCGGATCGAGACCCTGGCGGTGGTGGACATCGCGCCGGTCACCTATCCCTACCGCTTCCGTCGCCTGTTCGCCGCCCTGCGGGGGCTGAACCTGAAGACCCTCGCCTCGCGGCGGGAGGCGGACGCGCGCCTGGCCGCCGACATCCCCGAGCCGGCCATGCGCGGTTTCCTGCTGCAGAACCTGCGCCAGACCGAGGCCGGCTGGGCCTGGCGGTTCAACCTGCACGCCCTGGCGGCGGCCATGGAAGGGCTGCGCGCCTTTCCCGATCCCCAGGGGCGCCGCTTCCATGGCCGGACGGCCTTCATCCACGGCGCCGAGTCGGATTATGTCCGCCCTGACCAGATGCCGGCCATCCAGGCCCTGTTTCCCCGCGCCCAGATGATCGCCATCCCCGGCGCCGGGCATTGGGTCCATGCGGATCAGCCCGAGGCCTTCGCGGAGGTCATCGCCCCCTTCCTTGCCGCCATCTGACCAGCCAGTCAACCGCGGAAGAAATGGCTGGCTCAGACGGCCTCTCTCCACCCTCTCCCCAACCCCTCTCCCACGGGGGGAGAAGTGCTTGGCTGCGCTCCCCGGGCGCGGATCTGGTCTCTCCCCAACCCCGCTCCCGCTATATACTGCGCCCCTTTGCGAATTTGCGAACTTTGGCGGGAGCCCCCATGGCGAAGAGCGACATCAAGAAAGTGGTGCTGGCCTATTCCGGCGGCCTGGACACCTCGGTCATTCTCAAATGGCTGCAAGAGGAATACGGCTGCGAGGTGGTGACCTTCACCGCCGACATCGGCCAGGGCGAGGAGCTGGAGCCGGCCCGCGCCAAGGCCCTGGCGGCGGGGATCAAGGAGATCTACATCGACGACCTGCGCGAGGAGTTCGTCCGCGATTTCGTCTTCCCCATGTTCCGCGCTAACGCCCTCTATGAGGGCGAGTACCTGTTGGGCACCTCCATCGCCCGGCCGCTGATCGCCAAGCGCCTGATCGAGATCGCCGCGGAGACCGGCGCCGACGCCATCGCCCACGGCGCCACCGGCAAGGGCAACGACCAGGTGCGCTTCGAGCTCACCGCCTTCGCCCTCAACCCCGAGATCAAGATCATCGCCCCCTGGCGTGAGTGGGACCTGCTGTCCCGCGAGAAGCTGATGGACTATGCCGCCAGCCGCGGCATCGCCGTGGAGATGAAGCGCGACGGCACCAAGTCGCCCTATTCCATGGACGCCAACCTGCTTCACATCTCCTACGAGGGCTATGACCTGGAGGACCCCTGGGTCGAGCCGGGGGCCGACATGTGGCGCTGGACGGTGCCGCCGGAGCAGGCCCCGGACCGGCCCACCTACCTCACCCTGACCTTCGAGCAGGGCGACGTGGTAGCCATCGATGGCCAGGCCATGAGCCCGGCCCAGGTGCTGGCGGAGCTGAACCGCATCGGCGGCGCCAATGGCATCGGCCGGGCCGATATCGTCGAGAACCGCTACGTCGGCATGAAGTCCCGCGGCTGCTACGAGACCCCCGGCGGCACCATCCTGCTCAAGGCCCATCGCGCCATGGAGTCTCTGACCCTGGACCGCGAGGCGGCTCACCTCAAGGACGAGCTGATGCCGCGTTACGCCAGCCTGGTCTATAACGGCTACTGGTTCGCCCCGGAGCGGGAGATGCTCCAGGCCGCCATCGACCAGACCCAGCAGGTGGTCAACGGTGAGGTGCGGCTCAAGCTCTACAAGGGCAACGTCCTGGCCGTGGGCCGACGCTCAGAAACCAACAGCCTGTTCGACACCCGCATCGCCACCTTCGAGGAGGACGCCGGCGCCTACCACCAGGGCGACGCCACCGGCTTCATCCGCCTCAACGCCCTGCGCCTGCGAGTCGCCGCCCGCCGCCGGGGCTGAGGGAGAGCGGTTACAGGCTAGCCTGCCGTTGTCCGGGCTGGGGGCCTCCGCCCTCAGCCCACTCACATCCCAGGCTGCGCAGGGGCGAATTCACTCATCCAGGCCCAGTCCCGTCAGTCGCCCCAACCCCGCCAATATGTCCTCCATGACCGGCGGATGGGTGGTGTCGATGACCAGGGCCTGGGACCGCTCCGCCTCATCCAGCGCTTCCTGGCCACGGAACTGCCGCTCCAGTACCGCCAGCCCGGCCTCAGAGGGATCGGCACCAACCGCCAGGCGGGCGTTGACCCGCGCCCGCAGGACCTCGATCGGGGCCTCCAGGACCAGCAGGGCGAAGCCCGCCCCCCGGTCTGCGGCCAGCGCGCGGAAGACCTGGCGCTGCTCCCGCCGTAGGAAGGTGGCGTCCACCAGGACGTCATAGCCGCAGCCCAGGATCATCCCGGCCAATTCCCGCAACCGGTCATAAGTCCGGGCGCCGGCCTCGGGGGTGTAGATGCCCCCATCGGTCGGGCTCCCGGTCCGCTCCTCCGCGGCGAAGCCGAAGAGGCGCTTGCGCTCGACATCGGAGCGCAGATGGATCAGGGGCAGGGCCTCGCGCAACCGGCTGGCCAGCCAACTCTTGCCGGAGCCGGACAGGCCGCACGTCAGGAGCAGCCGGGGGCGGCGCTCACGCAGGCGGGTATAGGACTGGGCCAGGGCCAGGTAAGCGGCGCAGGCCTGATGGTCGGCGGCGCTCTCCTCGTCCGTCAGATCCCCCTGCCCCAGGCGGATGGCCAGGACCTTGGCCCGCACCAGGGCGCGGTAGACCTGGTAGAGGTCCAGGACCTGCAAGGCCTCGTAGTCCCCGCTCTCCGCCAGATAGGCGTTGAGCAGCCGCCGTGCCAGAACCTCCTCCCCCGCCTCCTGCAAGTCCATGAGCAGAAAAGCCAGTTCGCTGGCGGTGTCGATCCAGCGCAGGTGGGGGGCGAACTCCAGGGCATCGAAAAACAGGGGCTCCCCCTTCACCAAGGCGATGTTGCCGCGGTGAAGATCCCCGTGGCACTCCCGCACACGGCCCGCGGCACGCCGCTGCGCGAGGACCGGGGTCAGGGCCTGCCAGCGTGCTAGGGTCCAGGCCTCCAGCCGGTCCAGCCCGGCCTGGCACTCCTCCCCCAGGGAGCGGGCGCGGATCTGGCGGAAGTTCTCTTGCATGGGCGCCAGGACCGCCTCCGGGGTGCCGTAGGGGCTGTCCGCCGCGGCCGGCGGCAGGCCAGCATGGAAGGCGGCGAGACGGGTCGCGAGGCGGTCGATCAGTTCCGGGGTGAGGACGCAGTGGTCGAGTCGGTCCCGCTGATCGAAGCGCCGCATCTCCACCAGATACTCCAGCACCGGCCCGTCGCGGCCGAGCCGTGGCTGGTCTGGCGTCCCCGTGACCGCCACCAGACCCAGATAGAGCTCGGGGGCGAGACGACGGTTGAGGCGCAGCTCCTCGCGACAAAATTCCAGGCGGCGCTCGGCAGTGGAGAAGTCGAGGAAGCCCAGATTGACCGGTTTCTTGAGCTTGTAGGCTCGGTCCCCGACGAGGAAGACGTGGGAGATGTGGGTCTCCAGGTGCTCGATGGTCCCATCGGGACCGACCAGCCCCGGTGGGTAAGCCGCGGGCCGGCGCAGGCCGGCCACCAGGCGGGGGAAGTCCCGTGACGCCTCATAGGGCGAGGGCGAATCCCGGTCGAGATCAGGAGAAGGGTTGGCCATCGGACGACATCCTCGCAAGGGTGAGTGACGGGATTGTCACCCCAGCCCCACCGTGGCGCCAAGGGGGGCTCGATCCCAGTGTGCCAGATCCCGGAGGCCAGATCCCGGGGGGCCAGATCCCCGGGGTCAGGTCCGGGGGTCAGATCCGGCGAGGGTTGGCTCCCGGGGTAGCGTTGCATATTCGCATGCCTGTTGCGCTTCGCAACGCATCGGAACGTGCCGCCAGCCGCGCGACAGCCCATCAGGCTCATTGAGTTATTGAATCAATTGACATTCCTTTCTTGGCACACGAACTGCTAATGCAGTGTCAAGAGGGGAACCCCAGTCACCCATGGTTCCCCGTCAGCACCGAGGAATCCCATGGCCAGTTTTTCCGACCAGCTCAAACAAGCCTTCACCGCCTTGGGCCAGACCCCGACCGGCGAGATCAGCGGGCGTTATCGCATGGAGGCAGCCCTCGCTGCCGCCCCCGCGGCGAATCGCCTGCCCCCCCCCGCCCCGGGCCGGCGCCTGATCGCCCTCGGCATCGGCGCCTCCCTGCCCCTCGCCGTCCTGGAATACGCGGCCAGCGTCTGTCGCCGCCTTCAGGCCGATCTCCTGTTGCTCTGCGCCGATGCCCAGCGCCTGCACCCCCTGATCAGCGCCCACCAGCAGTTGCTGGCGGGCATCAGCTGCGAGGCGGAGGACCTGCCCCGGGTCAACCGTCGCAGCGTGGCGCGAGTCCTGGAGCGCCGCTCCCGGGTCCTGTTCGCCATCAGCGGCACCCCCGACGACCCGGTGCGGTGTCTGGTGCCCGGCAAGGGCGGCCTGTTCGGCGGGGAGTCCCCCGTGCCCGTGGTGGTGGTCGGCGAACACCAGGAGCCGACCCGGCAGCCTGCCGCCAACTGAAACCGCTTTTCGCCCAACCCTAGACGACGCACCTCAGTTTTCGGCCTACATGAGGAGGGTCGGGGGGCATCTGGCGGGGGTGTCGACCGCTGGGAGGCGGTCGTCAAGCCTACAGGGACGTATTTACGGCGTCCCCAGCCAGAAGCCACCCGACCCGATGAAACCAAATACTGACCTGACCTGACCTGACTTTACCCCTAGCCCCTTCTGACCCAGAGGATTACCCATGCCGCACGCCAAACGCCCTGTCACCGCCACCCTGCTCTACGGGGCTGCCAGTCTCCTGCTCTATGCCCTGCTCTTCGTCTACGCGGATCAGTTCGTCGCCTGGGCCGAGCAGACCAAAGAGCACAAATCGCTGTTTCTGATCCCGGTGGCCGTGGCCTTCGTCTTTTCCTATTTCCATGGCGCCTTCACCGGGCATTTTTGGGAAAGCCTGGGTTTGCGTGCCGCCAAGACCAGCACCCAGACTGGCGCCAAGCCCAGCGCCCACCAGCCCGGCGGCAAAGCTAGCAGCAAGGCCGGCGGCAAGGCAGCCACCCCCAAGGCCGTCAACCCCCAGCGCAACCAGCAGGGTAAAGCATCCCGTAACCGCCCCCTTGCCCAGTCCTGAACCACGGAGTTGTAACCAGTGGAAAGCAGTCTCTTCATCGATATCACCCTCACCTCCGGCCTGGCCCTCTTCGTGGTGGGCTTCGTCGGTGGCATGGTCTCGGGTTTCATCGGCTCCGGCGGGGCCTTCGTGCTCACCCCGGCCATGATGACCCTGGGCGTGCCCGGCATCGTCGCCGTGGCCTCCAATATCTGCCACAAGTTCCCCAAGTCCCTGGTCGGGGCCATGAAACGCCATAAATACGGCCAGGTGGACGTCAAGCTGGGGCTGATCATGGGCCTCTTCGCCGAGGCGGGGATGCTGGTCGGCAAGCAGGTCATGACCGGCATCAAACATACCTATGGTGACGTGGGCACCAGCCTCTATGTCTCGGTGGTCTTCGTCATCGTCCTGGCCATCGTCGGCGGCTTCGTGCTGCGGGACGCCTACCGCATGTTCCAGCAGGAAAAGGCGGCGGGGGGTGTCCAGGCACCCCATCAGGTCACCCCTCTGGCGCGCTGGGTCCAGTCCATCCGCATCCCCGGGACCATGGTTTGGTTCCCCAGCATCCAGGCCCGGGTCTCGCTGCTGTTCATCGCCCCCCTCGGCTTCGCCACCGGCATGCTGGCGGCCACCATCGCCGTGGGTGGCTTCATCGGCGTCCCGGCCATGATTTATGTCCTTGGCGCCCCGGCCCTGATGGCCTCCGCCACCGAACTGGTCATCGCCTTCGTCATGGGCCTGGGTGGCACTATCCTCTACGCCCTGGACGGGGTGGTGGACATCCGCCTGGCCATGATCATCCTCGCCGGCTCCCTGTTCGGCATCCAGATCGGCGCCATCGGCACCACCTACGTCAAGGACTCGGTGGTCAAGCTGGTGATGGGCCTGATCATGGTCATCGTGCTCTTCTCGCGCTTCTTCTATGTGCCGGGCTACCTTTCCCGCCTGGAGTTGATCAAACCCTTGCCCGAGTCCATGATCACCACCCTGAAAATCCTGGGTGACGCCACCCTGGTGCTGGCCCTGGCGGTCGGCGGCCTGACGATCATCATCGCCCTGATCAAGGGCATGGCGGCCCATCGCCTGGCCCAGGAGGTCTGAACCATGGCCAACTCCATGAAGCACATTCTCTTCGCCACCGACGGCTCGGAATTCTCCACCGGCGCCCAGCGGGTGGCCATCGCCCTGGCCAAGCGCTGCGGGGCACGGCTCACCGCCATGACCATCGTCCTCTCGACCCAGGACCTGGAGGGGGTCGGCACCCAGGGCCTGCGGGAACAACTGGAGCGGGAGGCCCAGGCCATCCTCGACGGAGTAGTGACGGCGGCCGGGGCGGCGGGCGTCGCCTGCGCGACCCAACTGGTATACGGCGACCAGCCCCATCAGGAGATCATCACCACCGCCGAGGAGCTGGAACCCGACCTGATCGTCATGGGCCGGCGCGGCAAGCGCGGCCTGGCCCGCTTCATGGTTGGCCATGCCACCGCCCAGGTCGCCGGCCTGGCCCCCTGCCCGGTGCTGATGGTGCCGCGCGCCGGGGAGCTGTGGCAGCGGCGCATCCTCCTCGCCAGCGATGGCTCGACGGCGGCGGCCGGCGCCGAGGACCTGGCCATTGGGCTGGCCCAGCTCTGTCAGCTGCCCCTGACCCTGGTCTCGGTCACCAGCCCCAGCCATAACGCCGAACGCAAGGCCGAGGCCCAGGCCGCCCTCGACCAGCTCCTGACCCGGGTCCAGGCGGCCGGGCTGGAAGGGGAGACAGTGCTGGCGGAGGGCCGCCCGGAAGCGGAGGTGGTGGCGACCGCGGCCAGCCGTGGCGCGGACCTCATCGTCATCGGCAACCGCGGTCGCACCGGGCTGAAGCGCCTGCTGCTGGGCAGCGTCTCCGAGCGCGTCATGGGCCTGGCCCAGGGGCCGGTGCTGATCGTGCCGGGGGACCGGAGCGCCTGACACGCCTTGGCGAGGGCTGCGCCCAGGCGGGGGAAAATCAAACCGAGGGGGAGGGTATCTAGAGTCAATGCACCTCCCGATGGGGTCCGCCCCGGGTTGTAAGAGAAATCTCGCCGCTGCTCCATCGCGGGTCATTTTCGGTTTTCCCGGCTCGGGGTGCGTCTGATGGAGGACAAGCTGAATCCCTCCCGGCAGGCTTGACGACCGCCTCCCGGCGGTCAACACCGCCAGACGCATCCCGACCCTCCCCAGCGTTGCCGAAAACAGAGAGGGGTCGTCTATACTCCTGACCATGCCCCTCGCCCTCCCCTTCAGCTCCGCCTCCCGCCCCATCCGCTCCCGCCTGTTCCGGGACCTGGTGCTGCTGGTCCTGGTCACCGTTGGCCTGCTGGCCCTGGTGGCCTGGGGGCTAATCGGCGCCCTGAACCGCGACCTGGCGGCGACCCGGATCAGCGACGCCACCCGCATGGCGCGGGAGGAACTGCGCAACTTCATCCAGCCCCTGTCCCGCCAGTTGCTCATCACCCGGGATGAACTGACCCTGGCGGGGGCCGAGGCTCTGACCCCCATCCAGCTCACCAACCGCCTCCTGCCCATCCTGCGTCATCTGGACCAGATCGCCGGTGCCCTCCTGGCGGACGAGAACGGGGGCGAGTATTTCCTCCGCCGCGACGGCGAGGCGTGGCTGGCGCGCGCCATCACCCCCGACCAGCCGGGGCGCGCGATCCTGACCCGCCTGGACGCTAGCGGCGCCATCCTCGAAACCTGGGAGGAGCGACTGGATTACGACCCCCGTCAGCGCCCCTGGTATGCCACCGCCCGGAAGGCCCAGGGCCAGGTCGCCTGGAGCGAGCCCTATCGCTTCGAGAGCCTCGGCCTGCCCGGGGTCACCGCCGCCCTGACCTGGGAAATGGCGGGCAAGCCCCGGGTCCTGGCCTTCGACTTGCTGCTCGATGATCTGATGGCGTTTCTCCAGGCCTTGCCCCTGAGCAGCGAGGGGAGCGCCTTTTTGCTGGATGCCGTTGGGGGTGTCTACCGTGGCGAGCCGCCCCCCAGCACCAGCGGGTCCCCCGTCGGCGACAGCGACAGCGACCGTGGTGGTGGTGGTGGTGGTGGCGGTGGCGGTGGCGGTGGCGGTGGCGGTGGCGGTGGCGAGGGTCAGGATTACCGGCACCCCTTCTTTTCAGCCGAGGAGCACTTCGGCGGTCCCCAGATCTTCGCCGCCGCGGCGGCATGGCGCGCCACCGGCCGGCCTAGCGAGCGGTTGATCAGCTTCAACCTCGGCAACAGTGCCTGGCTGGCGGCCTTTCTGCCCCTCACCGCCAACCCCGAGGGGGGCTGGATCGGCGTCACCCTCCCCCGGTCTCTGCCCGGTGACGCCCTGGCCAGCCGCTGGCCGGTGCTGCTCCTGGTCACCCTGGTCATCGTCGGCCTGGGTAGCGCCCTCGCCGGCCTGGTCATCCGCAAATACAGCCGCCAGTTGAAGGACCTGCCCCGCTTGAGCATCGACCCCGCCCATCCCGAGGCGGATCTCTATGACCTCATCGGCCGCGGGGAGGATGCCCATCTCGAGTTCAAGTCCACCATGCGCCACAACCTGCGCACCGGCAAGGCCGGCAAGGAGATCGAACTCGCCTGGCTCAAGGGGGTTACCGCCTTCCTCAACACCGATGGCGGCATCGTCCTGCTGGGGGTGGCCGACGATGGCACCCTGCTCGGCCTGGACGCGGATGGCTTCGAGAACGACGACAAGTGCCGGCTGCACTTCAAGAACCTACTCAACCAGCACCTGGGGCCTGAGTATGCCCGGCTGGTGCGCTTCGCGCTTTACGACCTGGAAGGCCAGCGGATCGGCGCCGTGGAGTGCGAACGCTCCAGCACCCCCGTCTTTCTGCGCGCCAAAAATAACGAGGAGGCCTTCCTCATCCGCACCGGCCCCTCCAATATCGAGCTCAGCCTGAGCCGGGCCTTGAAATACATTCAGGAGCGGGGCTGAGGTAGGGCGAAAATCTCTGCATCATCCAAATCAAAGTGCTCTTTCGCCTCTTACCACTTCTTCACTGAGCATACGGATGTTACTGCTGATTAAGCACTGATGATGTGGCGCTTTTACGGTAGCCCCGATCTCACTCAGTGTTCGTTCCGAGATGCCGCTGGCCTCACCAGCATCCAGGCCCCCCCAGCAATACCTTGCGCTTATGCTGATATTCCTGATCCTGACGAATGAGGTCTAGTACATAGTCGCTGGCGTCGCTGAACTGGCCAGCCCGAATCCGAACCCCCAGCCCCCCGACCCTTATCCACCCTGAGTGAAGCCCTCCGCTGAGGAACCTCGCATGTTGAAGCCCTGCGCCGCCAATCACTTCCAGGTCGGACATACCGAGCTGTTACGCCAGTCCTATCACACCCTGACGGGCCGCCACCTGCTGGACCCGTCCCTCTCGCCCCTGGCCGCCGCCGAGGCCCTGTTTACCGCGCCCTTCGTCGTGCTGTCCCACGACACGGCGCCGGATCCCATCCTGACCTATGGCAACCAGCTTGCCCTCGATCTCTTCGCCTTGTCCTGGGAGGCCTTCACCCGCATGCCCTCGCGCCTCACCGCCGAGGCGCCCAACCGCGCCGACCGCGAGCGGCTGCTGGCGGAAGTCACCGCCCGTGGCTTCATCGACGACTATGCCGGGGTCCGCATCACCAGCACGGGGCAACGCTTCCTGATTCAACAGGCAACGGTATGGAATCTGATCGATGCCGCTGGACACCGACGCGGTCAGGCCGCCACCTTCCAAAACTGGCAGCCGGTCGTGGGATCTTAATACCCTGAAGCGTGAGTCCTGTTCAGCGTGAGTCCTGCGGGATCTCCTATCGCTGACCAACTCGTTGAAAAAAAGCGTTCTAAAAAATCTTTGGCGTGAGCTATACGGGTTCCGGGGGTCGCTGACCTGGTCACCATCGCTTTGGCTGTGTGCGGCAGGGACGGGCTGGCTGTAGCCGAAAGGGGCTTGCCATACCCCGGCGGAGGCGTCCTCTCCGTGACGGCACCACGACCTTAGCAAGGACCATACCCAGATCCGCCTGGCGGCCCCACCACGCTGAGTCAACCCCTGTCGCATCCTGGGCCTATACTCCGATTGACGTAACGCCAATCGGAAACCCAGCATGGCCCTCGGTTTTGTCCCGCCCCCCGCCCCCGCTCCGGCGCCCTTCGCCCTGGTCGACGCCAACAATTTCTATGTCTCCTGCGAGCGGGTCTTCGACTTCCGGCTGCATGCGCGGCCGGTGGTGGTGCTGTCCAACAACGACGGCTGCTGCGTGGCGCGCAGCGAGGAGGCCAAGGCCCTGGGGATCCGGATGGGGCAGCCCTTCTTCGAGGTGCGTGACCTGTTGGCGCAGAACCGGGGGGTGGCCCTCTCGTCCAATTACAGCCTCTATGCTGACATGAGCCGGCGGCTGATGGCGGTCATCGGTCAGTTCAGCCCGGAGCAGGAGATCTACTCCATCGACGAGAGCTTCCTGCGCTTCACCGGCTTTGGCCACTGGGACCTGACGGCCCATGGGCGGGAATTGCGGGCGCGGGTCCTGCGCTGGACGGGGCTGCCAGTGGGGGTGGGGATCGGCGCGACCAAGACCCTGGCCAAGCTGGCCAACCGGCTGGCGAAGAAGCATCCGGACTTCCGTGAGGTGGGGGTCTGTAACCTGCTGGACCTCAGCCCGGCGCAACAGGCGGGTTATTTCGCCGCGCTGGCGGTGGACGATGTCTGGGGCATTGGCAGTCGCTGGGGCGCCCGGCTCCAGCAGCGGGGGATCGCGACGGTGGCGGAGCTCCAGCGGGCGGATGTCGACCAGATCCAGCGCCAGTTCAACGTCGTCCTGGCCAAGACGGTGCTGGAACTGAACGGCATTTCGTGCCTGCCGCTGGAGGAGGCGCCGCCACCCCGGCAGCAGATCATCGCCTCCCGCAGCTTTGGGCAACCGGTGACGACCTTGGCGATGCTCAGCGAGGCGGTAGCCAGTCATACCGCCCGGGCGGCGGCCAAGCTGCGGCAGGAGGGGCTCCAGGCGGGTCTGATCCAGGTCTTCGCCGGCACCAACCCCTTCAAGCCCGAGGCACCCCAGTATCACCCGGGGGCGACGGTGCCCCTGTCCTGGCCTACCGCCAACACCACCCGGCTGCTGAAGGCCGCCCGGGTCGGCCTGCGGCATCTCTTCCGCGAGGGCTACGAATACAAACGCGCCGGGGTGGTGCTGCTCGACCTGGCGCCGGTGGGGGCGGTGACCGGGGATCTCTTTGCCGCGGCCAGTGTGGTTGGCACGGTCGGTACGATCGGTACGATCGGTGCGGTCTGCGAGGTCGGCGCGGTCGGCGCGGTCGGCGCCGCCAACGCCGCCTGCGCGGCTAGCCCGGAACGTCGGGAGCGCCTGCTGACGGTCCTGGACGGCATCAACACCCGCTGGGGGCGGGGAACGGTGCGCTTCCTGGCCGAGGGGCTGGTCCAGCCCTGGCAGATGAAACGCCAGCGGATGTCACCGCGTTACACGACTTGTTGGGCGGAGCTGCCAGTCGCGGTGTCGGGTTGAGCATTGTTTTATGCCGCCCTGGCCAACAACGAAAGCACCCATCAAGGTCTGGCCCCGTCACTGACCGTAAGGTCTATGCTTAGGGTGCAGGTCCGAAGCGCATGAGGAGGCCTGCGACCCTAGTCGGAATCCACTGGAGGTTGTCATGTCCTTGATTTCACGTGCCCTTGCGGAAATGATCGGTACTTTCTGGCTGGTACTGGGAGGATGCGGTAGCGCCGCCTTGGCCGCCGTCTTCATGGCCGGTACCAATGACATTGGGATCGGCTTGCTCGGTGTCGCGCTGGCCTTTGGTCTGACCGTGGTGACCATGGCGTATGCCATCGGACATATTTCAGGCTGCCATCTCAATCCGGCGGTGACGGTGGGTTTGGTGGTCGGCGGCCGGTTTCCCGCCAGTGAAGCCCCGCTGTACATCATCCTGCAAACCATCGGCGCCATCCTGGCCGCCCTGCTTCTGCTCCTAATCCTGCAAGGCAACCCCGCCTTCACGCTGACGGCCAGTAGTCTGGCGGTCAATGGCTTTGGTGAACTCTCACCCGGCAAGTACGGGATGATGACCGGCCTGATCGTCGAGGTGGTCATGACCGCCATGTTCCTGTTCATCATCCTCGGCGCCACCGACAAGCGGGGGATCGGCAGTCACGCCGGGCTGGCCATCGGGCTGGCCCTAGTTCTGATCCACCTGATCTCCATTCCGGTGACCAACACCTCCGTGAATCCCGCCCGCAGCACCGGCCCCGCCCTGGTGCTGGCCCTCAATGGACAGGGCCTGGCGCTGGCGCAGCTCTGGCTGTTCTGGGTCGCCCCCCTCCTCGGCGCCGTCATTGCGGGCCTGATTTACCGGATGTTCGAGTCGAAATAGAACCAGCCAAGGCAACGGCTGGGCTACGGCTAGCATATGGCTCTAGCATACGGCTACAGTTGACCCTTAACCGCTCGCGAAGAGGGTCCCTTGACGGCCCAGGATCGTACTCCCCCGGATGGACCGGGGGAGGCGTCTTCCATCCCCTGATTCAAGCCCTGCCATGATCAAGCATGCCGACCGCCCTTCCGCCGACCAGCCGCCCCCGTCGCCGCGCCCCCAACCCAACAATCCCCTGCATGGGGTGACCCTGGAGGCCATGCTGACGGCCCTGGTCGCGCATTACGGCTGGGAAGACCTGGCCGCGCGCATCCGCCTGCGCTGCTTTGCCCATGAGCCCAGCCTGTCCTCCAGCCTGAAATTCCTGCGCCAGACCCCGTGGGCACGGGCCAAGGTGGAGGGGCTCTATTTGTTCATGCTCCGGGAACGGCGCCGCCATCAGCCCCGCGCCTGAACACCCCGGTCTTGACAGCTAACCCTTGATGGGGATGCAGTCTGGCCGACCAAATCCTAGATGTAGGCACCGTTTTGACGTACATTTTCCGGGCATTATCATCGGAGACGCCCTAATGAGTGCTGCTACAGAGATCAAACAAGAGAGGATCAACCTTCGCGTTCGGCACAACGCCAAGCAACTGCTTGAACGTGCAGCCAGTTTCGAGGGCAAGACCGTCAGCAACTTCATCCTCGCCAGCGCGCTGGCTCACGCCGAGAAAACCATCCACGACCATGAGGTCATGGTTCTGAGTGCCCACGATGCAGAGGCCTTTTTTGACGCGCTGGGACGGCCGGTTAGGTTCAATGACTCCCTGACCGCCGCTCTGGAGGAGCATGATCGCCGCGTGGTTAGCAAGTGAGTCAGGAACCCGCTTTGGTTATCGAGCCGCTGGAGTAGACTCATGATCGGCAAGGGTTTCAATGTGGTAATGACGCTCTCGACACCTATCTGAAGCAGCAGGCAAAGCCAGGATATCAAGCGGCGGATCTGCCGTGTGTATGTAGCCGTCGATCCCGCCACGCCGGCCAGCATTCTTGGGTTCTATACGCTCTCAACCAGCGCGATTGAGTTGATTAGCCTGCCGGAGTCTCAGGCGCGAAAACTCCCGAAACACCCACTGCCAGCCGCGTTACTCGGTCGGCTTGCCGTCAGTCGGTCCCGGCAGCGCACTGGCCTTGGCCGTCTACTGTTAGCCAACGCCATTCGCAGAACGCTTGCCGTCAGTGATCAGATCGGTATCTACGCCATCCTGGTCGACGCCATCGACGAGGATGCCCGCGGGTTCTACCACCACTATGGATTTGTCTCCATGCAATCCCAGGGGCATCGACTCTTTTTACCCCTCAAGTCGATCTAGCTGGCCGGAGGATAGGACCGCTCCAGGCCCTCGGTTTCACATCCGCAACCATTCCCGCTACCCGATGTAGAGAGGTAACCCCTTACCCTCATTCTCGGTAAGACTGGCGCGGTAGCCGACGGTGAGGGCATGCTCGCACCAGACCCAGTCGAAACCCTCCTTGGCCATGCCCAGGGCGATGATGAGGTCCACATGGTCGCGGTCGAACTTGTGCGCCGGGTCCTTGAGGGCGGCGACCACCCGCTCGCGCTTGGCCGGGTCGTCGTCCACCAGATCGGCGACGCGCAACAGGCGGCCGGCGGGGGTCCTAACCAACTGGAAGCCGGTCGGCGGGTCGGTGCCCTGCCAGTCACCCAGGGCCTCGATCAGGTGCTCGACCTCGCGGATCTTGTCCTTGGTGCTTTCACGGGAGTTGACGTTGGGGATGTGGACGATGGTCTTATCCGCCGGGTCGAGCACCTTGAGGATGTCGTTGGCATAGGCGCCGGTGTAGAAGTAGTAGCCGATGTCGAGCTGCTTGAGGTACTGGTAGCCGTTGAGCTGTTCGTAATAGGTATCAAATCGGGCCTCGTCCTGGGGGGCGAGCACCGCCTCGGCGTCGCCGCGGAAATAGGAGCCGGTCATGGCCACCAGATGCACCTGGTCCCGGGCGATGAACTAGCCGATATGGGCGCCGAGCTTGCTGTCGGGGCTTGTCAAGGGCGATGAACATCAGCGCCCGGCTCTTGTGCACGAAACCGGGGGGGGACTTGATCAGCAGGTATTGCTCGCCGCGCTTCTCGTAGGCGCCCTCTTGCATGGGGTGCATGCCGAGTTCATTGGCCCGGGTCGAGCAGCCGTTGGTGGCGTGGGTGACGGAGACCGAGGGGTGTGCCGGGTCTGAGGTTCGGTCATGGGTTCAGGCGTAGCGATAGACTGGGGTGGTAATGACGCGCGCGGGCGGGCGACCGCTCTTGATCAGGGCCTGGATATGCTCGACCGTATCCGGGGAGAAGTATTCCTCGCCCGTTTCCTGGCACACCCGCGCCGGGACTTGCTCGATGAGGTAGAGCTGGCCTTGATATTCGATGGTGTAGTTCACCGTGGTCTCGATCAGGGTTTCTTGCATGGTGCTCTCCGTCATCAAGAGTCGCGTCTCAATCGGGAATCGATCCACCGGGCTGGATCGGGCTCGTACAGGGTGATGACCTTCAGTAGCGGATGACTGGGGTAACCGCATAGCACATGTAGGGCCCTGCCCAGGCAGGTGACACCCAAGAGCAGGCAACTTGGACCATACTTGTCATTCGGTTAGTCCTTGATGATCTCCACATCGCCCAGCATCGCATCCTCAAATTCCGAGATACTGATGTCGCGCTGGATACTCTGATCAAGGGCGTGGCGGGAGAATTCGTACTGCCGAGCCCGTATCTTGACTTGGATGGCTTGGATCATGCGCAGTTGCCTTCACCTCGGCCAGTTTGATTGAGGCTCAAGCCGAGCCTTGTTCCGGATTGGCTTGCCCGGTCTTCACCCCGGTCATCTTCATATACATCTCGAACAGCTTTTCCAGCCGGTCGGATTGAACGACCAAGGCGGGGCGCGGTTTGCCATCGTCGCCCGGCAAAGAGACCCTGACCAAATCGCCGCGTTGCGTCATGCCCAACCCTCAATCTGGGTTGCCGCCTCTGCGGTGAAGCGCAGAACCTCGGCATCCGCCGGGTCGCCATTGAGGTTTTGGCACTGCTGTCGCAACTGCGCCGCGAACTCAGGCGCGCGGGTGTCCGGCACCCAAAACTGAACAGGACGCAGCCCCGCCGCGCGCATCCGCTCGCGATGGCGCGCTACCTTGCCGGCCGATTCGTGGGTGGATGGCATGCTGCCCTCCATTGGTTGCATGTTTGGTTACATGATACCGGCATGCAAGCATGGTGCAACCCAAGCTGCGCCGCCGTTTCGTACAGGGGACTGGTTGACCTGGTTGGGGCGAAAGGGGGCGGGTTGATGTCGGAGGCAATGGCAACAAGCCTCGCCTGATGCCGGCAAATCGCGCTCGCTAGTAAACTGAGATTTTGCACTTTTGGAGGGAGTTCTGGGGCCAGGTGGGGGGAGAGACTCTTCAAAACCGCTAAACTTCAGCTAGTAAACTGACCGCCTGAAAACCAAACCGCCATCACGTCGAGGTGAACCCCTATGGCCCCCAAACCCTCAATCCCTCCCAGTTGCCCTTGTGGCCTGCCGCAACCCTATACCGAATGCTGTGGGCGTTTTCTGGACGGGGGGCAACTGCCGGTGACCGCCGAGGAACTGATGCGCTCCCGCTATGTGGCCTACACCCTGCGCCGTGAGGATTATCTCTTGCGGACCTGGCACCCGCACACGCGCCCCGGCGCGCTGAATCTGGAGGAGGAAGGGGTGCGCTGGCTGGGTCTCAAGGTCCTCGACACGGCAGGGGGCAAGGCCCATGACGCCGAGGGTCAGGTCGCCTTCGTGGCCCGTTACAAGGTTGGGGGGTTCATCGCGCGTCGCCTGACCGAGACCAGCCGGTTCGTGCGGGAGGATGGCCAATGGCGGTATCTGGATGCCCTGGAGGAGGCGACCTGAAAATCGGGCCCCGGCGCGCGATCGCAGCATCGCAGCGCGGGCAGGGGGCACTTCATCTCCGCCCCTGCTTCCCTTGCCAGGCTTGTCGCTGCGCCAGGGTGCAGGCTTGGCGGGGGTTCTGGTCAAACAGCCCCAGCAGGTAGGTGATCCGTTGCTTATCCGCCGGCTTGGCGTCCATGGCCTGGAGCCATGCCGCCTCCAATTGGGGCAGCGAGGCACCAAAGGCCTCCGTCCAGGATCGCTGGCCGCCGGAGGACAGTTCCCAGAACCGCTTCATTTTTGCCGCGCCATGGGTTTGCAACAGATAGTCGCCAAAGGCGGCGGATTCGGCATACATGATGTGTTGCCGGGGGCGGTTGCGGGTGACCGGTACCCCATTTTCCGTGGTCATGCCCCACTGCTCATGATCCGGCCCCAGTTCGGCGAGGGGGATATAAGCCCCCTGCCGGCGAAAGGCGGCCACCCATTCCTCGGCCTGGTAACCGCACATGGGGAAACTGAGGGGATTGCCATAGCGCATCTCCATGGGGATGCCCATCATGTTGCGGATGAGCTTGTCGGGGCTGATGAAGCTGGCATGGGTGAGTTTGTGGGCCAACTGTTGCGGTGGCTTTTCGGCGCCGAATACCCGCACCACGCGGACCTTGCGGTTGCCCTGCCTCTGCATGAGAAAGACGGTGGCATAGATGCCGTTGCGCGGCTGATCGAATTCCAGGTGGATTTTGCCCATCTGGCCAGTCCCTGGCGGTTCGCCGTAGAAGCGCAGGATCCGATCCAACTGGTCTTGCGCCTGTCGGGTCAACACCTGCTGGCGTTCCGGTGGCAGGTGGCCGGTCAGATCGGTGACATGGAAGGTGTCCGTCTCCAAGGCTTGTAACTGAAGGCCGGGCAGGAGGAGCCCCAACAGCAGGGCGGAAAGGACGGCTGGGTACCATTTCATTGCGGTCATCCTCCCGAAACGGGTCGTTAGCGTGGAAGTCACGGCAAAGTCTTTCATTTTCAGGGGGTGGCGCATCCCCTGATGACAGTTAGCGTGAAGTCAGCCTGAGGTTCACGGCAAAGTCCTTCATTTTCCGGGACGTGGCGCGGCCCTCATGACGGTTGGCGCGTGTTCAACCCATCCCCTCACCTGGGTTTCTCAGGTCTTGTAACGCTTCAGCTTGCGCCACAGGGAGACGCGGTCGATGCCGAGCATCTGGGCGGCGAGGGTCTGGTTGCCGTTGGCCTCTTCCAGGACCCAGAGGATGTAATCCCGCTCCTGTTCCTCCAGGGTCGGGACCCGGCCTTCCTTGGGGCGGAAGGCGCGGACGCTGAGCTGACGCAATTCGTCGGGCAGGTGGGCGGCCTCGATGCGCTCGCCATGGCAGAGGGCGGCGCCGCGCTCGATGACGTTTTCCAGTTCGCGCACATTGCCGGGCCAGGCATGGGCCTTGAGCAGGGCCATGGCCTCCTCGGAGAAGTCGCGGATGTCCTTGCCCATGAGGGGCGCGGCGCGACCGAGGAAAAACTGGGCGAGCAGGGGGATGTCTTCCCGCCGTTCCGCCAGGGGCGGCAGGTGGAGATTGACGACGTTGAGGCGGAACCAGAGGTCCTGGCGGAAGCGCCCGTCGCTGATCCAGGCCTTCAGGTCCCGGTTGCTGGCGGCGAGGAAGCGCACCTCCACCCGCAGGGGGCGGGTGGCGCCCAGGGGCAAGACCTCGCGCTCCTGGATGACGCGCAGCAGCTTGGCCTGCATGGCCGGGGACATCTCGGAGATCTCGTCGAGAAAGAGGGTGCCGCCATCCGCGGCGGCGATCAGGCCCGCCTTGCCGACGGCGCCGGTGAAGGCGCCCTTTTCGTGGCCGAAGAGCTCGTTGGCCAGGAGCTCTTCGTTGAAGGCGGCGCAGTTGATAGCCAGGAAGGGTCCCTGGGGGCGCGGGCCATGCTCGTGGACGAAGCGCGCCAGGACCTCCTTGCCGGTCCCCGACTCGCCGGTGATGAGGACGTTGCAGCCCGAGGGGGCGATCTGCCGCGCCATGTCGAGGAGCTTGTGCATGGCCCCGTCGCGGGTCACCAGGCGGGTCTTGCCCTGGATGGCGGCGAGCTGGTCGCGCAGGGCCTGGTTCTCGCGCTTGAGGCGGCGCTTTTCCAGGGCCTCGGCTACCGTCGCCCGCACCTCCTCCAGGCGGAAGGGCTTGCTGATGTAGTGGAAGGCGCCCTCGCGCATGGCCGCCACCGCCGTCTCCAGGGTGGCGAAGGCGGTGATGAGGATGACCTCCACGTCCGGATAGCGGGCCTTGCAGCGGCGCAGCACCTCCAGGCCGTCCACCTTGTCCATCTTGAGGTCGGTCAGCACCAGGTCGAAGGGCTGGCTGTCGAGCAGGCTCAGGGCCTGGGCGCCGCTCTGGGTGGTGGTGATGGCGTAGCCCTCGCGGGTCAGGATGTGATCCAGGTTGCGCAGGGCGATCTTTTCATCGTCGACAATCAGGATACGCGCCGTCATGGCCCGGCCTCCGGTTGATCGCCCGCGGGTGACGGGAGCCGGTCCGGCAGGCGGAGGTGGAAGCGGGCGCCACCCCCGTCCCGGTTGCCGGCCCCGATCCAGCCGCCGTGCTCCTCGACGATCTGGTGGACGATGAAGAGCCCGAGACCGCTGCCCTGGCCGACGGCCTTGGTGGTGAAGAAGGGGTCGAAGATGCGCGACAGCAGGTGGGCGGGGATGCCCGGCCCCGTGTCCTCGATCAGGATGTCGACGACCGGGGTGTCGGGGGCGAAGGTGTCGCCCGCTTCTTGGCTGGTGCGGTGGGCCAGTCCGCGATGGGCGCTGATGGTCAGCTCGCCCCGCGGGCCCATGGCCTCCAGGGCGTTGCCGATGAGGTTGACCAGGGCCTGCTGCAAGCGAGGCCGATCCACGGCGAGGCGCAGGTCCGGCGGTATGACGAGATGGACGGCGATGTCCGGTCCCCGCTGGTTGCGCAAAAAGCCCAGAGTCTCTTCCACCAGCTCGGCCAGGACCACCGGCTGGGGACCGGCGCCGGGCTCCCGGGTGTAGTCGAGCAGGGAGCGGACGATGCGCGCGGCGCGCTGAACCTCCTGGTCGATGTCGGCGATGAGCTCGCGGCGAAACTCGGGCTCGGCGTCCGGCTCCGCGGTGAGGATCTGGGCGGTGGTGGAGATGTTGGAGAGGGGGTTGTTCAGCTCATGGGCGACGCCGGCGAGCAAGGTGCCCAGGGAAGCCAGCTTCTCGGAACGGACCAGGGTGCGCTGGCGCCGCTCCAGTTCGTCGAGGACGTGATTGAAGGCCCCGCAGAGGGAGACCAGTTCCCGCTCCCGGACCTCCGGGTCCAGCCGCGCCAGCCGGCCCCGGACCAGGGCCCCCATGCGCGCCTCCATGCGCTTGAGGGGCCGGGTCACCCAGTGGGCCAGCAGCAGACCGGCCAGGGCCAGGAGGATGATGACGGTGGCGAAGGAGATCAGCAGGTTGCGCTGATGGGCGGCCAGGTCCGCGCTCAGGCCCTGCCGTTCGCGGCGCGCCAGCTCCTCACCGGCGGTGACGATCGCCTTGCCCAGGGCGCGCACCTGGCCGGCCAGGTCCTCGTCCTGGGGGTGGGTTTCCAGCTTGGCCATCAGGTCGGCGTAGCGGCGCAGTTGCTCCTTGAGTGTCACCACCGCCGGTTCACCCATGAGGTCGGCGAAGACCCCGGGATCGGGTTGCAGCAAGGCCAGGGCCTGTGCCGCATAGCGGCGGTTCTCCACCAGGTCCTCCGGCTGACCATAGAGGAAAAAATTCTTTTCGAAGCGACGCAACTCCAGGGCCGCGTCAAAGAACTCGGCCACCAGGCCACTGGCCTGGACCTTGGCGGTCATGAGCCGCAGTTCCACCAGGGCCAGCAGCGACAGGCACACGGCCAGGCTCGCCAGGGCGAGATAAACCAGGATGATCTTGGCGCGGAGGGAATCCATGCCTCTAAGTGTAGCCCCGCCGGTCGGGGCCTGGTCAAACCGCCCCGGTCGGTATCCTCCTCGTCACGGTTCAGCCCCCCTCTCCCCAACCCTCCCCCGCCAGGGGGGAGGGAGCAGGAGAATCAGCGTTCGGCCGGTAAACCGAGCAAATTTACCCGCAACCCCGGACATCCGGTCATTCATCAGTATTTTCTTCTATTCCCATTGGTAAATGGCCATGCCGGGTCGGGCTTTGTTAGACTTTTGGCGTTGTGCAACGGGTCCATTGCATTCCGCAACCAATCCCTCACCACGATAGGCCTTTCCCCCTCTCCCCGGTCCTTCCGGTCCAGCCTTCGCGCGGGTCGTCGCCCCATGATGAACAACTGGCTTCTGCGGCTCTTCCCCTTCCTCGCCTGGTTGCCGATCAATGGCGGCATCCTGCGTGGTGACGTCATCGCCGGCATCACCGGCGCCCTGGTGCTGGTGCCCAAGGCCATGGCCTATGCCCAGCTTTCCGGTCTGCCGGTCTATTACGGCCTCTACGTCGCCCTGGTGCCGGCCATCCTTGGGGCCCTGTGGGGCTCGTCGCGGCAACTGTCCACCGGACCGGTGGCCATCGTCTCCCTGATGACGGCGGCGGCCATTACCCCCTTCGCCGTGCCCTTCACCGAGGAGTTCATCGGCCTGGCCCTGGTCCTGGCCCTCCTGGTGGGCCTCATCCAGCTCGCCCTGGGGGTGCTGAAACTGGGGACGATCGTCAACTTCGTCTCCCACCCGGTCATCCTCGGCTTTATGAACGCGGCGGCCATCATCATCGCCCTGTCCCAGCTCGACATGCTGCTGGGCATCCCCAAGGGCCGCAGCGATTCCTTCCTCATGGACATCTGGGAGATGTTCAGCTATCTGCCCCAGACCCACCTGCCCACCCTGGCGATGTCGGTCTTCGCCCTGGCCCTGATGCTGGGCCTGAAGAAGATCAAGCCCCTGGCCAAGCTGAGCGTGCTGGTCGCGGTGGTGGTGACCATCGGCGCGAGCGCCCTGCTGGAGTACGAGCACAAGACCAAGATCAAACTGGACCAGATCACGGACCCGGCGACGCGGGAACTGGTGACCCATTACGCCGAGACCGATCAGCGCCTCAAGGACCTGCTGGCGGAGGTGACCTCCCAGTCCACCTATCTGCGGGAATTGCAGAAGGTCGAGGAGGAACGCTCCGCGGCCTATCTCCAGCACCACATCGTCCTGGCCCGGGTCGATATCGCCGCCCTGGAGATCGAGAACAAGGAACGGCTGCGCCAGATCCGCAAGCTCGAATTTGTCCGCGGCCAGGTGCCCGAAGACCAGCCCGCCCCGGTCTATCTGGTGGACGCCGTGCCGGAGGGCGTGACCGTCGGCGAGCGTCGCTGGCATGTCAAGAAGGTCGAGAAGGGCGAGGTGCAGCTCATCGGCGGCGGCGACGTCGTCGGCAAGATCCCCGCTGGCCTGCCGGCCTTCCGCATCCCGCCCCTGAGCCTGGACACCATCGTGCAACTGTTCAGCGCCGCCCTGATCATCGCCCTGGTGGCCTTTATGGAGTCGATCTCCATGGCCAAGGCCCTGGCGGCCAAGACCAAGCAGCGGCTGGACCCCAACCAGGAGCTCATCGGCCAGGGCCTGGCCAATATCGGTGGCTCCTTCTTCCAGTCCTACCCGGCCTGCGGCTCCTTCACCGGCTCGGCCATCAACCTCCAGGCTGGGGCCCAGACCGGCTTCGCCATGGTCTTCAATGGACTCTTCGTCGCCATCGTCCTGCTGTTCCTGACGCCCTTCCTCTATCACCTGCCCAAGGCGACCCTGGCGGTGATCATCCTGCTGGCGGTGACCAGCCTCATCACCCCCAAGGCCCTCAAGCACACCTGGCAGGCCAGCCGCGCCGACGGCTTCGTCGCCCTGGCGACCTTCGTCCTCACCCTGGTCGCCGCCCCCCACCTGGACAAGGGCATCCTCATCGGCGCCGCCCTGGCCATCCTGCTATATCTCTATCGCACCATGAAGCCCCGGGTCGCCATCCTCGGCCGCTGCCCGGATGGCACCCTAAGAGACATCAAGGTCAACCCCGGCCTGATCACCAGCGAGCACGTCATCGCCCTGCGCTTCGACGGCGCCCTCTACTTCGCCAACGTCGCCCACTTCGAGGACGCGGTGCTGGAGGCGGTGGCGGATCACAAGCAGGCCAAATACCTGCTGGTGGTGGGCAACGGCATCAACCGGCTCGACGCCTCCGGCGAGGAGGTGATCCATCACCTGGTGGAGCGGCTGCGGGCCAGTGGCATGGATGTCCTGTTCTCCGGCCTCAAGAAGCAGACCCTGGACGTGATGCGCGCCACCGGGCTCTTCGACCTGATCGGTGAGGGGAACATCTTCCCCACCGAAAACAAGGCCCTGGCGGCCATCTACGAGCGCCTGGGCCCCGAGGCGGCGGACGACATGATGTGCCCGCCCCTGCCGACGCGGGCTTAGGCGGGGGTCTCCCACCCCAAGGGCGATAACGGGATCACGGAGTGCTTGACTATGTGCAATCGCTGCACAAGGATAACTCCGTGCCCACCTTGATCCGCTTTCCCACTTGCAAAATCGAGGTCCGCCCTCGCGATCATCGGCCGCCCCACGTTCATGTGCTCTTTGCCGATGGCCGTGAGGCCCTGGTGGACTTGGCCAGCGGCCAGGTTACCAGCCGGCGGAAGATCCGCGCCACCGAATTGGCGGAAGCCTTGGCCTGGATTGACGCCCATGCGGAAGAACTGATCGCCCGCTTCGAGGAATTACAACGATGAATCGCCCCGACCCCATGCGGCTAACTGCCGTCACCCCCCGGCCTGATCAGCGTTTGACGCTGACCTTCGCCGATGGCTTCATCGCCACGGTGGACCTGAGCGGCTGGATTGCGGGGTCGACTGTCCTGGCGCGGCTAGCCGTGGCGGACACCTTTGCCCGCGCCCATGTCGGCGAATGGGGCCACACCGTGGCCTGGTTCGATGATGACTTGGAGCTGGGGGCGGACAATCTGCGCAACCTGGCCGTGGAACAGGCCGGCGGCATCGGCTGGGAGCGCCTGCTGGCGTGGCTGCACCGCACGGGATTGACCCAGGCGCAAGCTGCCGAGGCCATTGGCATCAGTCGCCGGATGCTGAATTACTACCTGTCCGGGGCCAAGTCGATCCCGAAAACCGTCTGGTTGGCCTGCCTGGGGTGGGAGGCGCAGCCGGGCGCGCGCGGGCGGACGGTGGCGAAGGTGGCTGATGATGATGGACGGCCGAATGTAGCGGCTTATGCCGGCTGATTCGGTGTAGCAAAGGGGAAAGTCTTTCGCCGTCACGGCATGGATTGCACGCTGTCGGGCTCGACCCCGATCATCTGAGCAATCGGGCGTTGCGCACGCTTCGCATTGATTTTTCTCGCTTAATATCGGTTCAGCGCCACGGTCCCGGGGCGAACAAATATGGGTTCGTTTCGCAATTTTGCCCTTTTCAGGACCCTGGTTGTGCCAACCCGAGTTTCTGCCTCACTTTATGAAGTCCCATCCTCAGCATGGTGATTTCAATCACCAGGGTGGTGTTACAAGCTCTACCCTTTCCAGCAATCAATCACCGCCTGTCGAGCAGGATATCCGCCCGGCGTGTGACCGCTCAGCGAGTTGGCACCGAATCACCACCTCCTTACAATCGCCCCCATGCCCCAGGACGATGACGCCGGTTACAAACTCCTCTTCTCCGCCCCCGAGGTGGTGCGGGATCTGGTCCTGGGCTTCATCCCCGATGACTGGCTCCAGGGGCTGGACTATTCCACGTTGGAGAAGGTCCCCGGCAGCTATGTGGCGGACGACCTGCGCCAGCGCAGCGACGATGTGGTCTGGCGTGTCAAGACCGGGGAGGACTGGCTGTATCTGTACCTCCTCATTGAGTTTCAGAGCGCCGTCGACCCCTTCATGGCAGTGCGCATGCTGGTCTACGTCGGCCTGCTCTATCAGGACCTGATCCGTCGTCAGGAGGTCACACCGGGACGGCCCCTGCCCCCGGTGCTGCCCATCGTCCTCTACAACGGCGATCAGAGCTGGACCGCGCCCATCGACCTTGCCACCATGATGCCCCAGGTACCCGGCCTGGTGGCCGACTACCTGCCCCGGTTGCGCTACCTGCTCATTGACGAGAACAGCTACGGGGCAGAGGACCTGGCGGCCATGCGCAACCTGGTCGCCGCCGTTATCCGCTTCGAGCACCCGGCCGCAGACCGGGACCTGCTGCGACTGATCGACCTGCTCAACGACTGGCTGGCCGGCCAACCGGAACTCAAGCGCATCTTTGCCCTCTGGATCCGGGCCCTGCTGCGCCGGCGCAGCAAGAACACCCTGATCATCCCCGAGATTCGTGGCCTGGAGGAACTGAAAATGACCCTGGCGGAAAAATTCGATCAGTGGGCCGAGGAGCACAAGCGCCAAGGCCTTCAGGAGGGTCGCATGGAAGGTCGTATGGAAGGCCGCGTGGAAGGCGAGACCCTGGTCTTGCAACGACTGCTGTTTCGGCGCTTTGGTCCCTTGCCGAACGAGGTGCTGGCCCGTATTGCGGCGGCCTCGGAAGCGGACATCACCCGTTGGGTCGACCGGGTATTGGATGCCGTGTGTCTGGAAGAAGTCTTCCTCCCCTGACCCGTTGAGCAATGGCGGGGTTGCGCGCTTCGCTCTGATTTTTAAAGCTTAATCCCGGTTCAGCGCCGCGACCGCAGGGCGAACAACATGGGGCACCTGCTGACAAAAAGCTTCGAGGCCCTTGGCGGACTTTTTGCGACCCGATTTCGCTTCGATGGCATGGAGCCGGTCCCGGTCCCGATAGACGAAATCGACTTCCGCCTGACGTTCACACCAATAGAAAAGCGCCCCGGGCTGCTGCACCAGCGCCGCGCCGACGGCCACTTACGAGCGCCTGGGCCGCGAGGCGACGGACGACATGATGTGCCCGCCCCTGTCGACGCGGGCCTGCGTGGGGATCGACTGAACTTCAGTCTGGTGGGCGGGCAGGGTGCCGGAGCTCATCCCCGTTCATGGTTGGGCCGCAAAACTGGGGTTTGCGGCGACGCAGGCTGACGGCGCGCGCGCAATTTAACGCCGGGTCGGCAGCGGCCTTCTCGCGAGATGGCCGCGAGCAAACCCCGCAGAAGATCCATCGGTGCTGGCGGACAGCCGGGAATCTTGACATCCACGGGAATCACATTCTCCACTGCCCCACAACTGGCATAGGAGACACCGAACTCGCCCCCTGTGCAGGCGCAGGTGCCGGCGGCGATGACGAGCTTTGGCGAGGGTGTGGCGCGCCAAGTGCGGAGCAGCGCCGTTTCCATGTGCCGCGAGACAGGACCCGTCACGAGCAGGGCGTCGGCGTGGCGAGGCGATGCCACGAAATGGATGCCAAACCGTTCGACGTCGTGATAGGGGTTGTTTAGGGCATGGATCTCTAACTCGCACCCGTTACAGGATCCCGCGTCGACCTGACGGATGGCGAGACTATGCGCAAACCGTTCGCCGATCTGGCGCCGCAGTTCAATGCCGAGGCGTTCGAGTTCCGCGTCATCGCAGGCGGGTGCCCGTTCGGTGATGACTCCCGTGCGCAAGGATTGCCTCAGAATCCGGAACATGGTTCCTCCTAAAGATCCTGGCCCGAGTAGGAGCCATTGACCGATTTGTTGCAGACCGGAAAGTCCGGAACGATGTTGCCTTGGATCAGTCGCTCCAAGGCCGGCCAGGTAAACCAACTCGGATCGCGTGGGAAGAAGCGAGCGATGCGTCCCTGCGCATCGAAGCGGACAAAACTCAACACCTCCCCGCGCCAACCCTCCACCAGACCCAACCCGACGCTGTTAGGCCCGGGTGTCGGCATTGGCGCTGCAATGGCCCCCGCGGGCATGGCTTCGAGCAATTGGTCCATTAGGGAGACACTGATTTATTCCAACCTCATGGATTGTATGTGATAAAATATTGCCCATGCTATCTCCGACCGCGAGTCGCCCCATGTCCAAGCAGATCTCCTTTGCCCAAGCCGAGTATGACGCCAAGCGCAAGATCAC
>JAHDND010000190.1 GCA_018435665.1 Candidatus Thiosymbion sp.
AAGTCAGTCACAATCCCAGGTTTCCGGCCATCTTTGTTTCTCAGCCGCCTTAAATTCTTCTTCAGTCAACAGACAATCTATCCTGGAGACTTCAACGGTTCCCGCTTCCCCCGAGGGAGTGGCCGTGCTGAACACTTTGGCCAGACAAGTACTCAAGCCAGTCCTTTTTAACACCATTCCATACGCGGTGAAGTCCAGTAACCTATAGCAGAAATACTTGAAATCGAAAGGCCGGCACTCTATAGGTTCACTTTCAGCACGCGATAAAAGCAGTTGCAGATAGGCTTCCTCGATCTCGTCATCAGGATCATCTTCCTCACAGTAGGGAGGAAGTACAAAGTTGCCAGCCTCTTTGGCATCCATGATGGCGGAAGATATGAAATCCCTCATGGTCTCTACATACGTATCCCAATAGAAGGATTCCTCGTTTTGTACCTGTTCCTTGATTTCATCCCAGACACTCATTAATGCTGTATCATCACCGGAAAGCGTCGCTTCCATCCGTCGCAGATCGGATACCACTTGGTCAATTATCTGATTTGCTTTGGCTTTCATGGCCTGATGAGTTACTTTGCAAGTGGGCTTGATAAACTGACTTTGTCGCTTCGATTTTTCATCAGGGCTCTACTTTCTCCTCAGTGGTGCTTGTGAGATAGCATGCTCTGACAGAGAAAGTCTGGCTGGGCGATGAGTAAATCGTATCAAGATCAACTGAAAACCAAGGTGATATTGAGGATTCTTTCACCATCCATAAAATCATTACTTGGAGTGGCTAATACCCCTTGCACTACTTCAGGCGAAAAGTAATCATCTGCTAAATCAGTAATTTGCACGATTTCATCTAACGTCATATCCATTCCGCCGTTAAAACAGAATAGTGCTGATATACACCGCCCTTCATCCAAGAGGGAAAAAGTATTTTTGATGAGCAGATCGGATTGATCAGAGGACCACCATCTGATAGCCGTCGTTGTTGCGCGAGTTCCTTGGTCCAGAAGACTGCGCAAATCTGCTACATCATAGCAAACGAGACCTCGCTGCATAAAAGGAACGCAAGGTAGTAATGCAAGCGTGGTGTTTATTTGGCTCAAGCAAGCATCATGTTCTCGCACGACGATTGAAGAATTGAGTAGTGGTGCTAGTAACTCCGGCTTAGTCTCACTGGTCTGATAATTCAAAACCAAGGTGGTATGAAAATAGACTTCCGCATCAGCTAACCTTTTTGACCAATATTTCGCCTGTTCACAAGCCAGCGCATCTTTGGCATCGACTATCACCAAGACACAAGCGGTATTGGCCAGCCATTCCTCAAGGTGATTAGGGTGGCTTGGTGAGTTTACGTTTCCGCTCCGATAAATCCCCACATCATCCGGGATGGTAAGGCGCGTTGGAAGGGTATCAACTATTTCTTCGGCTAGGGGGCCAAGACCAATCAATAACGGATAGTAGCCGCTACTAGATTGCGGTAAATGGTCATAGACGGCTACGAGAGGGGCCATATCATAATCCTCATCCATTTCTGAACCCATTTCAGTCATGCCAGATCATGAAAAAATCTAACTGCCAATTCATCAAAAATTAATATTTCAGAAATGTTCTTCCAAATCTCCAAAATGCAGGTTCCTAATCATGGCTTCTAATCTGCCACTAGCTCAATCCACTTGGAACTGACCCACCCACTTTTGCACTCGCCTCTATAAGGCTGTCTGGGCATAACGGGGCTGCTCACATCGCAGTTGATCATGGGATTACTGGGATATACCACCACCCCCATCCAGCCAGGTACCTCCTCGCAGATGTACACCGCATCGCCCTCCTGCAACTTGTGCAGCAGCTTGGCTTGACCAGTCGGGGCGGAGCGCAGGGCAAGAAACCCATCGCCAGCGGGGTTCAGCCCGGAAACCTCGCCCAACATGCCGCAGGCATCGAACTCGGGATCACCGCCGATCATCACCGGTCGCTGATCCTCTCCCAGAATGGAGGGGACATGGGCGGCCTGCACCGGTCGGACATACTGATCCAGGACCCACCCGTTGAAGCCGTTGTAGCTGGCCTGACACCAGTTGCTCCCTTTTGAGCTAGGCGTACAGGTACCCAAGGACAGTTGGGTCCCATGGGGTATCTTGGCCAAGCGGACGCCCGTTTTCGCCGAAGGCTCGCTACGCAGAGCCAGAAAGCCATCCCCGGGGGTGTTCACGGTGACTAGGGTAAGTTGGTGATCCTCAGCACTCGCTACCGGCGCAGTTCCAAGAAGAAAGCCTGCACAGACTACTAGGAAGAGGGCGGGATGGAATGCGTTGTAGAACATGGCAAGCCCTGCGTTACCTGTCAGAAAAAACTAGAAATGAGACCGTACAACTGAATGGCTGAAAAATTTCGCCGTTAGTCCACGACCGAACGGAGAAACAGCCAGCAGGCGACTTCGCCGTTGACCCCTACATCGAATCGTCACAGACCAGCATGATTTTGTCTTTGTCCGTGACCAGCTCGATGGACGCTGGATTCTCGTTCTCGACATCAGCCGCGATTTTTTTCTGCGCTCTCAGGACCTGGGGACCGAAGACCTTTTTGACATGTTTGGGAGAGTCCTGGAAGATCACCGCCAGACTGTGCATGCCACTTTCATTGCCGATGATGAAACCGAGGGTATCGACTCGTACTCCCCGCCAGGTTCCGCTTACCGGCACATAGACCGAGAAGTAACTGGCACTCTGCTCCTTGAAATATGCCTGCCCCAGGGATGGGCGAATCTCGGCAGGTACCTTGTCGCGAGCTGCCTGATAGGTCAACGTGGGCCGGCCCTGTTCGTCCACCTTCACCAGACTATTCCAGAACTGGTCCAGGGCTTCTCCATAGCGACACTGATCATCCACACCTCGCAGAAAGTCATCCAAGACTACAGAGGGCGCTGGTTCAGGTTGGCTGATGCTGGAAACTGGAGTGATGACGAGCAACAGACTCGTTGCTGAGAGGAGATGCCGTAATTTCATTGGTGTCGTATCCTTCAATACGTGCTCACAATTTCCAGACTTTCTCCATCTGTGTCAGCCCCCCCGAGAACCCACCAGCGGGAACCACTTCAACCTCACTCATCGGGGTGTGGACATATTCGATTGAGGCAGTGGAAGCACCTAACAACTTTTCAATCAGTTTTCTGGCATCTCCACGCAAGCGCTCGATAACCTTTACTTGTAGTTGGGTTTCATGCGCTTCCAGTAATGATGCCTGGATGATGGGGGTGTACTTCGCTTCGGCGATTTCCTTATATTTCTGTGCAATATTCTCAAAAATTTGTTTGACCTCATCCTCGGCACCCGCGAGGGCCGTGGTGATATTTTCACTTGCGGTTTCCATTTTCTTCTCAATAAATGCCGCTTTGCGTTTATCTTGATTTAATATCAATCTTAGACCAAAAAAAGCAGCAGCCGCCACTATCAAGGGGATCAAGAAATTACCTGCCGTTAGGAGCGAGGCAATGCTGCTAAAGGCTATAAAACTGCCTGTTCCAAGACCAAGGGCCGCACCACCAATCACATACGCTTTGGTAAAGTTATCGACCACGGACAAGGCATTATCTACCTTGTTCACGATTAAGGATAAATTCGAGTTTGTCAAGCAAACATTGTTCCAGTCAGATCGTGCTGCATAAAGTGTCTGCAAGTCTACCGAGATACTCTCCTCCAACTCTTCGCTGAAACGGAGAATATTTTTATTCCACAAATTAAAGCGCTCCACCCAACGGGCGTAAAAGGGCTCAAGATGATTTTTGACAATGAGTTGAGCCTGATTATTATCAAAGTCGACCCATTTGTCCCTATCCAGATAATCATTGCCCAAGTTGCGGACGTTGGCTTCGATGGCTTTGGCTAGCGCGTTCAGAATATTGGCATGCAGACTCGCGAACTCCTCCTGGAATTGCTTATAATCCGATTCCAGCATTGCCATTTCTGTTTTTACTCTGGAGCGGATTTGGTTGGTGTACTGCTGAGCGAGTTGTTCAAATCGTTTGGCTTGACTCTGCAACCTATCCAAAATTTCCATGTCAGGCAGAGTCTGGTCGTAAGCCTGTAGGAACTGTTTAGCCAGAACCTGGGTCTCACCAACTATTTCATTGAAGTTATTCGCGATCCGCTGCTCATATTCCGCAGTATTGCAGGTTGATTTCACAACCTGATCGAGTGATTTCAGAAAGAGGGGAAAGCCTGATTTATCTTCACTCTCGTCGTAACAGTCTCCGCAACGGTATTGACTGGCTACTTTGGTATCAACGGAGAAAATGCCCACAATATTGACTTCACTGATCCGCTGGGTAACAGCGGATAGCCAATCCTGAGCCTTGGCCACAACACTATTTTTATCCACGATACAGTCAATATGGGTGATCACTAGCATTAATCTTACCATTCTTCCCTGTTTGACCAGTTTTTCTAGAAAGGCACGTTCCGATTCCGTTCCAAACTTATCAGCGCGCATCACAAAGATAACGACATCCGCGTTTAGACTTTCTTCAAGCGTGATCAAATCGCGGACATGCTTGGGGTCATTGATACCCGGCGTATCCGTGATCGTCACCCCATTCGCAACAATGGAAAGGGGAAGCTTGATTTTAACTTTTTTAACCACCTGGGCTAATGGACTGGTACTAGAACTGTAGTTACTCACATCCAGCAATGAATCAATATTGGAGAAGGTTTGTCCGGCGCGGAAAGAATTAGAGCGCAGCATCTTCTCAAAATCATCAGCAAAGCGCTTGATCTCGATGAAATCCTGATGGTCCCTAATATAAGCGCGAATTTTCTCAATCTGATCCTGATCCATCCAGACGCCTTCAAAAGAAGGTTGATCTGCATAGGACAATTCAAGAACCGCCGTTGTCGTGGCAATTGATTCGCCCACTGGACTCAATTCGCGCATCATGAGCGCATTGAAGAGTGAACTCTTCCCGTGTTTAATCTCCCCGGCCAGTACGATACGGACCGGTTGATAGTGAAGCAACTCCGTGAACGATTTTACGTCCTCGATGAGCTTTTTATTGCCGATAATGTTCGCCAGAGTGAGAATATTTGATGCGGATTCGAGGTATTTTTTGTTTATCGCGTTGTAGCTCGAACTGAGATTTACTGAGCCCTTCGATTTTTCATTGGCGTCCCTAAAGTTAAACCAATCCAAAATCTTCGTCCAGCCATTATCAGTTACACAGCATTCGGGGTCCGAAACCTTAATCGCCTTGGATAGCATGACCAACTGGTTAGAAATCCTTTCATCAATCACGTCCAGGCTAGTGACGAGCTGTTTGGCCAGTCTGAAACCCGTCGCGTCCGCTTGGTAAGATGACGCAAGCACGTCAAGGACATGGGTAACCAGCTCTGTTTTGGCTCCCTGAGATACAAAATTACAGTCAGCGATCTGCTTTAACTCCCCGATGATCTTTTCCGGATCATCGGTGGGGTTCAGCAGAGATTGCATCGCAATAATCCGGATCGAATCGTTCTGTAGGTCGGATTCCTTTAACAGGGAGTTTAGCGCCTTTTTATAATTCTCGAATTCATGTGTCGTTAATATGCCATCGGCGTTTACAATCCCCGATAACAACTGAAAGACCTTCAATTTATAGTTATCATTTATCCGCTCGCAATCGGCAAATTCCGGAATACGCAGATAGGGGATAGTTAAGGAGAGATTTTGCGACACGGGAGCTTATACCTAAATGCATAATATACTGGGACAATGCCTCCCTTTTGGGGAGGCATTAATTTAATCAGATGCGAGGTGACTAGCTATCCAGCCCGTATTTTCCGACACTCTTCCGTATTATCATCTGCATCCCTGTAGCATTGGCATTTCCTTGAATCATCATCCGTATCCACTAAGCAGTTCCAGCGATTGGTAATCGCCAGCCGTGCCTTTTCTGTGGCCAACTCTGACTTTTCATCATCTTCCAGCTTGACCTCGACTTTTTTCAGTGCTTTGTCGAACCACTTTCTGCCTTTGGCTACTTCTTTTCCTTTTAGATAAGAAACAGCTACCATCATTGCCGTGTCTACTTCCACGAAGTTTTCAGAAACTTCATCGTAGGCTTGACTAAAATCTTCCGCGGCATCCAGATATCTTTCCAGGCGATAATAGGCTTCACCCCTGGAATACAATAAGTGGAAATTATCATCATCAACGTTATCTAATCCATCGCTAGCTATCTTGACTACTTTCTTGTACTCCTTTTTGTCATTCAACGCCATGGTATATAAAATATATGGCTGTAGTGCTGAAGGTTCCCTAGCGATTGCCAAATTGAGATTTTTGAAGGCTTCAGGGTAATCTCCATCCGCAAGAAGATCTAGAGCGGCCAAATAGCTTAAAAATGAGCCGTTACTTGCTTTTAGCTCTAAGGCGTCAAGACATTTTTTTACTTTGGCGCCATCGCCGCTATTATGGGCAAATATTGCTGCATTCACCGCATCAAATACCGATTCCTCGTCATCATTAATATTATCGCAGGCTTGACCAGTTACCTGTTTGAATTGAGATGCTACGGCTTGGGTTTTCGATTTATGTTCTGCTACGGTGATATCACCGTCTTCTAACTCCTCATCAAATTCCATAAATTGTTCTACCAGATCAGTCACGGGGTCACTGCCTTCTTCGGACAGTGGGACCTTGATGAACTCATAGCGTTTATAAGGCTTATTAATGAGTTCATCTTGCGCTTTATTTATTGCTATATCCGTAATAACCCCTGTAGCCGCGCCTGTCAGGGCGGAGACAACAAAAACGCCACCTGCAATCCCAAATCCCCCTGACGCGATGGTTCCGCCTCCGAGGATGGCGAGACCTGCTGCGGCAGCGCCACTCCCTACACCTGCCAGACCCCCGACAAATGACCCAACCGTGGTGAACCATGCTCCTGCCGCGCCTAACATCGCCCCACCGGTACCGGCGGTAGCAACTATGAATGCTGTAGCCCCTGCAAAAGCCAAGGCAAAGGCCAGAGCGATTAGCATCTTTCCGAGGGCGGTATCCCAAATGGTCGGTGGATAGACCTCCTCAAAGGTAACGGCATAGCCAACCGCAGCGATGACGGGAATCGCCACTAAGGCCAAGAGGACCAGAATGCCAGGAAGGGATTTGCGAGGTGACATCATTGTTGTGGTGCTTCGACAAGGGTGAGTAGGATTGTTGGGGGCCTAACGTAGCGTACCTAAGAAGACCGGAAGCGAATCTGCCAGATAGGTGAGCGAGGCTGAACCATCTTCCGGATTCTCCTGTTCATGATCCCAGAAGAAAATTTGGCCCAACCTAAGCCCCGTCACACCGATCAAGACTAAGTTGCCAAAGTCGTCATAGGCGATTGGCAACATATCACCTGGTATCCTTTCCGCCATGATATTCGCCATGCTTAGAAGATTCGAAGATTCTCCTTCATGAATTGCCAAGAAGTAGGAGATGTTGCTTTTATCCTTCTCTCCATTCAAAGAGAATTCACTTGGCGTAGGATAACCACCATTATGCTTTAGCAGGAACCTTTTGTACTCTGATGGGAAATTAATCCCAAGCCTGGTTTCTACTTCTGCAATTTTCTTTTCGCTGAGTTTTTCTTTTGAATCACGAATTACAACGGACATCTTTCACCCCCCTTCAATAATTTTTCAGCACCACCGGAATGGCGAACGGCATCGTGTAAATCCAATGGAACAAGTAGAATTGTTTTACAGTTTTCATGATGATGCCAGACATACCCTTCCGGTGTGCGATCATACCCCGCTTCCTTATTTGCCAACTTGGCATCATTAAGACGGTCACCGCTTAATTTATCTGATGTCACTTTAGTTTTCGCATACGGTTCAAAGTCAGGATAGCCATCATCGGAAAACCTCACCCCATTGGGATATTTTTTTGCTAACTCGGGTGATTTTTTTGCCAGATCGTCTGCTGAATAGACTCCACCGGCATATTTGCTGTTTATGGGACTTCTGGTTTTTTGAGTTACTTTTATAGCATTTATAAGTTCATCTTCGGTATAATTACCTTGGACGATTTGCCGGTTGTACCTGATTTTATCTGTGCCCTTGATAACTTTATTTTCTTCAGCCACATTTAAAAGCAACTTGACCCTTTCATCTTTTGGTAACTGTCGCATATAGGGGAGAAATTCATCTATATTCTTCCCCATTTTGATTATTAATTCATCATTCTTGATAACCTTGCCATACTTTGCGAGTATTTGGATCAGTTTTGCGCCAGCTTTAGCTACATCATCCGCCATGGATGTGAATGCAAGCGTATTGGAACTGGGTATCACCACGCCCAAGCTAAGAATGAATAAGAGGGTAATAAATCTTTTCATATTTCCAGCACCATTAGAAAAATGTTCTCTCCACTCATTGGTGAGAACAGACTGTACTTTTACGAAGTGTGGTAGGAGTTTAATTATCAAAAATTCGGTCCCCTTTCAACCCCCAGAAAAATAACGCAGAAAATCCGTCCAAATCCGTCCAAATCCGACATTTGACCAAATTATTTTTATGGCTCCTTACTAACCTACTGTTTTCACATGCGCCAACTCCTCTGGAGACTAACCCCATAAGTGGTGCTTATGACTGCATCCCCTTACGATCGGCCAGATGCCATCAGATTTTTTCGTGATCTCGGTCTCCCACTGACCCTTCTTGGGTATCGGTACTCACGCCGAGATACCGCCTGCCCGGATCATGGCCTGTCATCAGGTCAACCGAAGGGGAGGGATTGTTTTGGGGTGCAGGGATGCTTGAGTGGTTGTCTTGCCGGTCGGAGAGCCAGTGCTCAGAGAGTAGGAGCGACTACTGGTAGGAGTCACTGCTATCCCGACCCGAGACAGACTCATTAGATATACCCGTCGGCCTCTCTGGCTTGAAATTGCCATCCCGCCGTTACCTCCACTCCCCCCAGAAAGCCACGGCACCTAGACTAGGCCCAGGGGCAGGAGTGACCCCAGCGAACAGCACCAACCCCCATACAGTAGCCACGGTAGGCAAGGGTTGCCGCCCCCCCCCCCCCCCCCACACACTCCACTCCTCGCCCGGCTGGTCGCTCTGCCTCTAGGGGGGCCTATTGGTCATGTCCCACCCACCGGGAAGCCTCTCAATGATGCCAGCAGCCCCGCAGCGCTGTTGTAAAAATGCCAAATACTGCGCAGATGATTTTTTTTTTGCGGCTTTAAATTGACCATCGCGAACAATGACGAACGCTTACGAATTGAGGCGAACAATTATCGTTTGAAAATCTCGTGGCTCTGTTTTCTCAAATCGAGGTTGCATTTCTTTCGGAGACCCTTATAATTGGAAATATCGAGTCCACGTTTAGACTCGTGTTAGTTGGAACAGAAGCGTTCTCGCGGGAGGTGAAACAAACTATAACTGGGCGGATAGCTAGGGAAAACCGCACATTGCAAGGACGAGTTAATAAAAATTCAAATGCAACAATAATAAGCCTATAAGGATAATCCAATGGCCAATATAACTAAAATCAACAAGCTTAAGAAGATTAGAGGTAAGAAGCGTCAACTTCGTATCCATCCTCCTTTCCAGCAGGGAGATGATCTAGTTGGCGAATACATCAGAGATGATTTCTATCCTGGATATAATGGGCAGCCTCATTCCATTATTGTCATTGAAACTGAGGATGATGAGGAGATTGGTGTGTGGCGTAATGACTACATTGACAAGGCAATTAGGATTCAGAATGCTCAACCCGGTCATTATGTCTCAATCGTCTGTCATGGTCGCGAATTCAATAACGACGGGTATGAGTACAGTATATTAGAAGTTGAATTCGCTAATCCAGACACTTTGTAATTTATGCGCAGATGCTCCTGACGCTATGCCAGGGATTCGGTGAAGACTGAAAGAAGTATGTGGTAAGTAGCCAAGGACGGCTTCAGCACCAGGTCAAGGTTGATTTCGCGGTTATCAGAAGACATCTTGGGTTTTCACGTGTTGTAGAACAAAAAAAACCGGGTAGCGATACCCGGTTTTCTTATGCTCTCATGATTGCAACTGTACTTACGATCTCGAACGGCGCCGTTAAAGCGCCGTCCGAGTATCGTGCTTATCAACCCATTTTACCAGCCGCCGTTAGGCTTACATTCTGCCGTTAAAAACCTCTTCCAGCGCAAGCACCACCATTAGTTCCAAAGTCGCCATATCTTCTACTGATGCGGCACTGAACTTTCCCTGATCCAGTCCTTTGATCAGGTCGACCGTCACATCGCGTAGTACAAAATGCCGGGCATCCTTATCCCGAATATTCACACCGCTTTCACAAATATCCTGTCCCCAATCAAACAGCCGCTTGAACGTCTTGCTGGTCGTCAAAATTTTATACGCTTCATTCGTTCCATACTTAAAATCCATCGGATTACGCCTTCACTGGCTTATCAACCCGAGGTTTTCTGTTACGCGGGGTTGGAGTGGGGTTATCTTCTATATTGTGAGTACTATCAATTTCAGGGGTGCTTCTTGCTGCTTTTTGCTCGGTGATCCAGTCATCAAGTTCTGAAGAAGACCAAGATGAAATCCTTGAACCACTCACATGTATTGCCTTGGGAAACTTTCCCTGTCCGATCAATTTGTAAATAGTAGTTTTTGAGATGCCGGTTATTGCCTTTACCTGCTGGATGCGTAAAAGGCGATCATTATCATTGTATATAGTCATTGTTTTTCTCTCTAATGGAGATTTTCAATGACGATCCGAAAAGTCGAGGAATGCGAGTGGCAAATATACAAACATCAATGCGAGTATGAAGAGACTCACGGTGCGTCATCTTCAAAGCCTGGCCTGGCAAAATACCCAGACCAGGCGCTAGTGGCCCATTCGTCAAAGGACGCCCTGGGCCTATTTCGAATTATGGGGGACGCGGAAAAGAATTACAAGCCCTTTTGGGAGAATTCGGGTATTTATTTTTTCTATTTTTTATTCAACTGATATAGCCAGTGATTTCCCAATATACACTCGCCGTTGATCAGGAAAATCACCCAATAATCAAACTGCTTTTGATGCGCAAAATCATCAGTGACAGAAAAAGTAATGCAAGCCATGTCAATCGAATCCGCCGTTTTCCCCTCTGCATAGAGACATGGTCAGGAAGGCTAAGCTCGATGACATGTCCAGCCCCATTGCTTTCGAACGGTAAGCCTGTACCAGAGAGCCCCAAAAAAAAAGGGTAGAGAAACACGCCCACTGGTCAGCCCAGTTTTGACGTGCCTCTCCACCCCCGAGAGTGGTGGGATATCTGGCTCACAGGCCAGATACCCCTAGATGGCAGTTTGATATGGAATTACATTATGCCATTATTGATAGGACTCCAAGAGTCAGAAGCATTTCTTGTAACTTCCGATCTTCGCTACGGATTTCACCCTGAAGAATAGCACTACCCAGGGTATTGACCAGTTCGTTCATGTATTCGCGGCATCCGGCTTCGGTATTGAAATCGTAGCCCTTCACTCGGGCAGCGGCGCGAAGGACCTCTTCAGGAGGCGGAAGTTTTTTACGAGCAACGGGGGATTTCCTCTTACGAGGGGGTTCCACGGTACTTTTAGTGTTCTCTTCTAAAGACTTCGCTTCTTCAACCTCTTCGATGATTTTTTCTGGAGATTGATCGCAAACTTCTGAATCAATATTTGATCTAATGTTGGTTTCGTTCATTTTAATTCTCCTGGATTATTTCCAGTTAGTCAGTTTGAGCTAAAGAAAAGTAACGCGGCGTTTGAACATCGCCTTGCTGACGGGTTTTCAAATTTAATGCTCCGCCAGCAATTGCAAGATTAGGCGCTGATGGCAGCTCTGTCAAGAGCGAAAATTTGTCAATCGCGCCAAACCCTGCACCATAATCTAGAGCCGACCAATGCTGGCTGTCAACCAAAAAAATTCTGTCCGGCACAGCAGGGCCGGGTTAAATCTTAGCCACCACGCAGCCTAGCCCACCAAGCATGAGTTTACTCAACTCACTGAAATTCTCACTAATCTTCGATCGGGCGTTTTGCGGGTATATTTCTGAGCCCTTGTTACTTTAATGCGTGATTTCTGTGTTATCCGTATTAATGATCTGAATATTCTGGCTTCTCTCTTTCTTTGTGGTTTTCGATTATTACCGATGAATGGTGCTTTATCGCGGTCATTGTGGTGATTATTTGATGATCAACGGCGTGATCAGGGTGCCATTTCTCTTCATCATGCCAAGCGCTTGTCTGAACCCTACGCGGGGACCTTCGCTGGGACCTGTTTTTGCCTAACGAGGGGTGGGTGGACCTTTTCTAGGGTCCCTAGCAGCCTGTCGGACCTTCGCTCAGATGCCCCTAAGATTGGTCAAGAACTGGTCAACTTTGGTGCTCCTCAGCAAGATTTGCGGCTGCTGTTCCCCTCGGACGGCTCAGATTTCGTGTAGGGACACGACTGCTCTCCAGGTCCGACCTGACTCTTGTTGGGTTGATGGGGGAGTGGGTACGGTGATGTGTCAGCTCTAACGGCACCAGGTTCAAGTGGTCCCTCAGCATAGTGTTGACGGCACGTGGATGGTCGTATGGGCAAGGTGGGTGATCTGATTCATCTTTGCCTACCTGACATGGGGACAACGGGGACAGGGGGACAGAAGGGCATAACTGCCTGTCTGCACGAGATATCTGCTGTCCCCTTTCATCGTGGCTCTGCCGCTTTGTCCCCGGTGACACCATCTGTTCCCCTCGGATGGCTCAGATTTCGTGTAGGGACACGACTGCACTCCCCACCGACAAACTCCTGATGGGTTGATGGGGGAGTGGGTGACCTGATGCATCTTTGCCTACCTGACATGGGGACAACGGGGACAGGGGGACAGAATGGCATAACTGCCTGTCTTCACGAGTTATCTGCTGTCCCCAATCATCGTAGCTTTGCCACTTTGTCCCCGGAATCACCCTAGCTTGTCCCCCTGTCCGCTCACTGTCGGGGACAGCCGTTTGCCTGGCCAAGGGGTGCCTGAGGGCTGCTTCACCTGACCACCAGTAGCGCCAAGGTCCCGTAATCGTTGACCGTATCCGCTGGTGGTAAAAAAAAGGGGGACAACGAAACACGCCTGCTGGCTCACCCAGCTGTGACGTGTCCCGCTGTCCCCCGCGATTGTCAACCCATCTCCACGGCGGTCTGAGCGCCCGCTGCTAAAGCGGGCACTCAGCCGGTCTTAGTCCTGATTGGCGTTGTGACCAAGGATTGCCGCCCTGACGACATAGGCGTCCAAGCGCTCATCTACCGGAGTGATCTTTGCTTTGGGCCTACCGCTGTTATTCCTGAACAGGAGTTCCGCCTCGACCAACGCCTTGATGACGGCACGCTTGTCGCGTTCCTGCGCGGCTTCCAGCAATGCCTCCTCGGTGAACGCAAAGCATTTTTCCCGAGTGGCCCCCGGCCCCACAAAGACGATCCATCCCGCCCGATTGGCGGGAATCGGGCCATTCACCAGCTGAAAACGCCTCTCCGACTTGAGAATGAAGTCCTTAATGCGCGTGAGGTACCGTTGCTGGTTCGCCTGGAGCGAAACCCGCTCGTACCATGCCTTGGCAAAGGGCAAGATCGCCAGGCGGACCTCACGCGGATCGGTCAGCGGCATCAGCCCATACTGCACCGCCAGTTCACCCGCCACCACCACCAGCGCGAAGCGCCACAGCCCCCGCGTGATGGCTGCGTCGTCCCTAGGCACCCCGAACTCCTTTACCACCTCAGCCACCTGTTCGCTCAGATACGCCTTCAGATCATCGGCGTCCTTGAACTGTTCGACCAGGGTCGTGAGGAACGCCCGCCCGGCCTGGCCATACACCCTATCCGTGGCTTCACGCAACTGGTTCATCGCCGGCTCGCGCTCCGCTTGAGGCAGCTCCGCCGCCGCGTCGTGAATCTCGATGTCGATGCCCCGATGCACCGTGCCCCGATTCGGTGGGGTGCGATCACTGTTCAGGTTGGCATGCAGTGCATGTTCGCCAGAGGAGATGACCAAGGTGCGAAACACCTCGCCCCCACTGACCCCACCCATGGCTTTCGCCCGCACCCGACCTTGGCCCCCCGCCAGGCTATAGATCATCTTGCTCATCGCACGGGGGTCATGCTCTCTCGCCCCCAGTTCGTCCAGGAACATAGCCCGATCCCGATGCGTCCCAGCGAGGTCGATCAGGCCCTTTTCGGTGCCATTCCAGGTCTTCATTTCCTCCCAGTGAGGACCCCAGATCGACGCGGCAAGCTTCAACATCGTGCTTTTGCCGACGCCGGATTTGCCGTAGAAGTTGATCAGGAAGTTGATCCCTTCCGGGGCAAGCTTCACCAACACGGGGGCAAAGCCGCTACTCAACGCCAGGATGCCCGCGTTTAACCGACAAGCGGGGCTCGCGACGTTCTCCCGCCAGGCGTCCAAGGTCCCGTGGGCCTTGGCCCCTTCCCGCAGCGGGAAGTTGGGCACCAGGGTCATGGTGGTCTTGAGCTGGCCCGGCATGATCACGGTCTTATCCGGGAGCACGTAGATCAAGTCCTTGCCCAGGCCATCCTGCCAGCCGGGGGTCTCGACGCCATGGGCGACCGTGACAGGACGCCAGTCATGCAGGTACTGCCTGACCAAGTGGTCCGCCTTCTGGTTGATCTCCAGACCCTGATTGGCCAAGAATTTCACCAGGCCCTTCCCGCTGGCATGCAGATCACCCTCGGGGATTTGCAGCGTCTTGTCCTCACCCTGGAAGGTGCGCAACTTGACTTCGCGGGCGTACTGGCCATGCGTCTTGACAAACCGCATCACCTTCAGGGGACCACAGACTTTCACAGGCCCCTTATCGGTCCGGCAGTACACCCCATCATCGGCGCAAATCCATCCCGGTGGCGGCTCATCCGGGGATTCCCAGGTCGCATCGACATCTGGCGTGTCCTCGTCCCGGGGCGGTTCCCAGGGTCCCCGGATCACCAGGCCCCGGTCCTTGGCGTCAACCGTATCCCCCGACTGACCGCCCCCCTGATGCCCATTGCCCCCACCCCGGTGGGCATCGTTGTCGGTGACCCGGGTGTACTCCGCGTCGATGACATCCGTGTCATCGTGGTAGAAGTGATCGGCCCGTTTGAAACCGTGACGTGCCAGATGCGCTTCCCAAGTAGGTTCCGTAACAGATTCGGTACCACAACCAAACATAGCATTCTCCTATGCCAGCCTCGCCGCGCTGGGTAGTCCAAGAAAAGGGAATAGTAAAAATCGTGGTCGGCGATCCACTTAAATTCATTCGCCGTTACCCATATGCCCGCGGATTTCTCAAAATCGGCTTAGGCGTTGGGTTTTCGGCTTTAATCTACTAATTTACAAGTGGATACAAAGTATTAATCACGATCTGGCGAGATCATTTTTCACTGCATCAATACATCATAAATCGGCGCTAAGCCGGGTACCGGCTGACCACCCGAAGGTGGTCAGCCAGACCCGGGGGGTGGCTTAGGGCCTAGAGCGCCGGCTCCTCAAGGGCCTCCGTGATGAGGAAGTCGTCCAGCTTGGCCCCCTGCTCCAGGGCCGCCTTGAACTCGCGCTTCATCATGCCGACACCGGTCCAGGTCTCGCCCGTCGGCAGGCGGTACTTGGGCTTCATCTTGCCCTTGGCCTTGGCCGAACCCTTGGAACCCTGTGACTTGGGGGCAATGCCCAACCGCTGCGCCATCAGGTCCTCAAGCCCCGCCGCCTGGATCATCTCCATGAGGCGCGCCGCTTCAACCTCCTGGAACGCGAACAACTCCTGGTCGCGCTGCGTGATGATCCCCTGCACGGCGCTCAACACCGCCCGATCATCAATCTGTTGGATCATGGCGACCAGCTCCGGAGGGGCCTCCTTGGCCGGGACCGCAGCAAGCGTTCCCGCCTCGGGATCAGCCTGATCCACCGGGGAGCCCGTGGTCGCAGCCGTTGGGGTGGGCTGTGCCGTCGCCCAGATGGCGCCGGCCAGGTCCACCTCGTCGTTGTCCGCATCGGTGGACGCAACCGCGTCAGCCGGGGCGGTCATGGGGGTGTCATCCGCGAAACCGCCGAGCTCGTCGGCATCTTCCGCGTTGGCCTTAAAGAACTGGTTGGAACAAGGCAGAAACAACATGTTTTTCTCCAGAGGAAAAAGGGAAACTAATTAAATGTGAAACGTATATATGTCTTAAATGATCAAATGACTTACAATATATATGGGATATTGGGGATATGATTAATATCATCTCGCTTTCACGAGACATAAATATTAATAGCCTTACGGCTTTTTGAATTTCGCCGAAGCGATATATGATGGTCCGGCAAGGGTGCCGGAAAAGGGCATGGACGTAATCCAGCGTGAAGCCAGCTAACGTCTCAGGGGAAGGCATAACCAGCAGAGGATCATGCCAAAAGGTAGGGAGTCGCGGGGACCCCTCCTCATATAGGCGGGAAAAAACTCTGCCGGGAAAAATCGTATATCTATCAGCGCAATAGGTTAAGCCAGTCAACTGGGCATAGGGTACCGGATAACCCGGTTTCACCCTGGTCTTCTCTAGAGGCTAGCCCGAGGTTCGGGGGTTGGCCCCGGCTTGAGGCGGGTGCTTCTTTGTCGCTAGCGCTGCCTTCAGGCAAAAAAATAAGCCGATTCCTTGACTTGTTCGATCCAGTCTTCCTCCGGCGCGGGGAAGTCATCCCCGGGCGTTTGGGTAGTTTCCCGGGGAGGGCGACCAAGATTCTCCGTGGGCAGGGTCTGCTGCGCGAGGTTGATCTCAGTCGTTGCCCCTGCCGTGGTCTCCGACCCCGTGGTGGTGTGTTCCGCCCGCCACAACTGCGCCAAATCCAGGAGGGCGTGCTCCGTCGGGGTCAGGGCGGGGGGACGGGGGTGATCAGGGGGCATCGCTAACTGGTGACACCAGGCTTCAAACTGGCAAAGCCGATCCTCTCCTGGCGGGTAGATTTCACAGAAGGCTTCCCGTAGGCAGACGCCTAGCAGGTCCACGTGGCAGGCGTGGGTGGCAAAGGAATCATGCACAGTACTCACGGCGCTGATGCCTTCCGTTTGCGCGCGCAGCAGGGTCTTAACCAAATGGGCCGCATCGAGACTGTGAATGAAATTGGGCAGGATGCCACTGCGTTGCTTGGATTTTTGCACATCGTTGGTCAGTTTCTTAATTCTGAAGCGCACGCTGTTCAGGACCTGAACATTGACCTCGGATTTTTCGTACTTGAAACCCTTCTGCAAGACCGGCAAACCACTGGGAGCCACCCACAAGGCGGGGATATCCTGCGCCAGTAAGGGTTTGATGCTCGTCATTAGACGTTGCTTGAAAAGATGGATATTGGGATATTTCTCCCGGACAGCCTTATTGAAATGATAGGTGAGATGGAAGGCGGCATGGTTTCTGATCCAGAGGTCGAGGGCGCGATAACGGAGTTTCTGGGCGGGAAGTTTTTTATGGGCAAGGGCGGTTTCCATGGCCGGGAAATGGGGTTGCGCCATGATCCATTGCGCATATTCATTATAGTGGTAGCCGCGACTGCCTTTTTTCGGCAGGATTTTCTCGCGAAGTTTTTCATGGATACTGGCCCGGTACTCGTCGACTCCCGCACCGTAAGGAATGATCATTACCACGGATTTTGCCAAGGCCCGATTTACCAACTGGCTGAACTCCGTAAAAAATTCGCGCGCTGACTCGTCCTGCCGACGGGCCATCTCCAGGTCCAAGGGGGATTTATTGGCGGCTTTGGTCCGAATGGCGGGTTTTACCATGCGGTCGCGCACGGCGCTGGCCACTTCACTATAGATGTCACGCGGCAAGGGGCTGGGGAGGACGTTGGTGGCCGTAGCCAGCGAGCGGTCCCGCATCAAGGCGCCAATATGTTGCAGGCCGTTGCAGGTGCCATCGACATGGACCGGCAGGGCACAGCTTGCTAGTTCGCCATAGCGCTGATAATCAGCCCAGGCGAAACAAAAGGCGAGAAAGGTAAAGGGCTTGCTGACCTGAGGCCCGTGCTGTCCATCGCTACCACGCCACCAGGTTTCACCGAGGGGGTTTGCGGCGCAACGCACGATCTGCTCACTGTGCGCTTCAATCCAGGCTACCCGTTCGTCCAAGGTCGGCTTGTCCCGCCCCTCAATCCGGAAGTGCTGGAGAATCGTGTCATCCTTGATCTGCTGACTCCCATAGATCGCCAACGGGCGAACGCCTGCCGCCGTGAGCGGCAAGGCGTCGGCAAACTCCAAGAGTGCCCGATTCAGGTCATCGCCTTGCGGATGGAGAATGGAGCCGAGGGGATACAGCCGTCCCCGCGCATCGGCTTGATAGGCATAAAAGATTTCCGGACGCGGCAAGGCATCCAGCAAGGTGCTCAATACCACCCGGTAGGTGATCTGCGCCCCCGGTCCTTTGGGGCGGCCACCGCGACGATGGTAGAAATTGTCCTCGCTCTTTAACCATTTCATCCAGGCGTTACGTTGTTTCGGGGTCAGCGCGTCCAGTTGCTCGCGCAAGGCATTGGGCGGGAGGTCTGCCTCGTGATCATTGGCGGGGTCTACGGCAGCGGTGGGGCCTTCCTCGGTGCCGTGTTGGCCCGTTTTGGGGGCAAACAGGGTCGCATCGCGTAACGCCGCGATCTGCACCCCGGCTAACTCATAACAGATTTCCACCACTTCCCAGACGCGGCGATTGATGCACCAGGCCGTTTGTTGCAGGGCATTGGTGGCGGCGAAGACTTCGGTAAACCAGTCCGGTTCGTTGATTTTGTCCAGGAACTCCCTGATTTTTTGGTTTTTCCAATGGAATTTGAAAAAAGGCAGGGTACGAAAATGATAGCCCCCCCGGGAGATGCCATAAGGTCCCCAATCAAGGGGTCGTTCAATCAAAGGCGCTTGATGGGACAGTGTCAGTTCTTCCGCTCTGAGGGCTTTGATCCGTTGCAGTAAGGGGGGCGCCGGACGAATGACTTTTATCTCGCTGTTCAGGTGTTTTATCTTGCGCGTTTCCAGCGCGAAGTCGAACCATTTTTCCTCAAAGCTGGTATTGACCACATCAACCAGGGTAAGGGCAAATTCCAGGGCTTTGTTTACTTCGATGCCCTGATTATCATTAAACGCCTTGATGATCCTTTCCGTTGAATGCCACGTTTTACCCGACAGAAAGTAACTGGTCTGTTCTTTGGTATCTTTCTGCCTTGGGCTCTCCCGTTCTCGCCGGGTCGCCAATTCCAGCGCCAGGGCCTCCCACAGGTTGGCGTAGAACGTCTGCTGTGAGATCGAGTAGCATTCTTCGTCAATCACGTCATCCGTTTCTTCCTCGTCATCATTATCGTCTTCCCTGTCAGTGAGCGTATCGGCCAGGTCATCCGCTGCCTCGTCTTTGACTTTACCGGCGATAGCTTCCTCTTCGGTAACTCTTTTCAAGGTCTCATCAATCAGGGTGTACAGCGTGATCAGAAAAAATAAGTCTGCATCCTGATGAAAGGCTTCCTTCTCCAGACTCAGGCCCAGTTTGATCCAGAGTTGTCGAAACGAATGCTTGACGCCTAGCGGACGACCGGTTTTCCTCTTGGCCGTGGGCAGTTCAGGGGTTTCCTCCGTTTCCGGGGTAATTCTCAGCAGTTTGGCCAATTCACGGCGAAAGTTGAGTAGCGGCAGGGTCAGGATATCGGTACCTTCCGGTTGGGCGGGGTCCCCGGTCGTGGCGACCGGCTTCAAACCCTTGAGGATTTCCTGGCGAAGAAAGGTGTTGCTCAAGGCTGCCCGTTGCGACGCGCTCATGGTTTTGTCTTGGCTTTGATAGCGAAAGACGACTTCCGCGTGGGCTTTCTCCCGTTCGACCTGTGCCGGATGGACATCCATGGGTGATTACCTGGGGTTGCAAGGGGCTCAAGGAACGCATTGTCGAGCCAAGGGTGGGTTTCTGTGGTGATTTTGCCAAAAATTTCCTTTTGGGGCAGAGACGATAGATCAGACCGGTGCTGAACGATGATCTTGTTAGGTACTGATCATGAGGAACAACGGGGACAGGGGGACAAACCAGCCCAAGCAACGGGATAACTTACCTTTGCTCTGTCCCCCTGCGTAGCCATCAACCTGCGATAGCCGTTAGAAGCCAGCGTGTTTTGGGTACCCGGTGTTCTGTTCTTTGGGTTCCCCAAGTCGGAACGTCGTTGCTATCGGTGGCATACGGCCACGGGCGCTCCCGGTGCCTTACACGGTGGCTACCCGAAGTTGGGCTATTCCCGTACTCCTTGAAGCCCCACGAAGGGCCTCAAGGGCGCTGAGGGGGCCTACGGAGGGTTCAGGTTGACTTGTCCCTCGTTTTGTCACCCTCGTACTGCTCGTACATCTTGTTCGTTTTGGTCGGGACAGGGGGACAGCGGGGACAACTTCAAGTAACCCATTGAAATAAGGACGATTGCCTAATCCCCAAATGGGGGACACGCGGGGACAGGGCGGCCCGATTATGGGGACAGCCGTTGGAGCAGCCAGATGGAGGAGGAGGGGCAGGCTGGCGCTGACCCTGGGAGGCTCCAAGGGCCGGCAGTGAGGTCAACGAGGGGTCAACGAGGGGTTGGGTTTGGTTGCGGTGGAGGGGGGAAGCGGACCTTCCAGGGTACGGGGAAGATCGTGCTCGTTCGTGGCTGTCCGGGTTGCCAGGCTGTGCCTAACGGCAACCAAACGGCAACCATATCCCCAAAAAACACAAAAGGCCAAGGGTTTAGCTTGGCCTAAGTGTCTGGTTTTATGGA
>JAHDND010000147.1 GCA_018435665.1 Candidatus Thiosymbion sp.
ATACTCCAGATATTCCAGTTCGCTATCCGTCAAGAGCCGGATGCGCCGAACCGGTGCCCCGTACCAGAGGTAGCCGCCATCCAATTTCTGGCCCGGTGGCACCAGCGAACCCGCACCGAGGAGGGTTCGGGGTTGGATCAGCGCCCGGTCCAGGACACGAGCGCCGCTGCCGATCAGGCACCCTTCCTGGATCTCGCAGCCATGGAGCACCACCTGATGCCCGACGGTGACCCGATCGTGAATGATCAGGGACGCACCGCCGGGCTGAAAGCTGCTGTCGTGAGAAACGTGCAATATGCAACCGTCCTGGATATTGGTCTCCGCCCCGATGCGAATGAAATGGACATCGCCCCGAATCACGGCCATGGGCCAGACCGAGGAGCGTTCACCCACCGCCACCTGTCCGATTATCAGCGCGGTTGGATCGACCCAGGCGCCCGGGGCAATCCGCGGATGGATACCCTGATAGGGACGAAAGTTGGTCATGGTTTCCTCCAGGAAATCAGGAAGTAACGAAGTCAGGCGTCAGCAAGTCCCTGGCACCTGGCCAAGACGCGGATTACGGCGGCAATGTTGGCCAAGAGGTCAAAATGAACAGGATCAGCCACTCAGGCATCGTGCCAGGATAAACGGTAGCCCTGCGACCTATCGCGGGCTCCTCGTAGCCTCCCCAGGGGGTGGAATCGCTGTTGGCCACTTCCGCCATTAACCTGCATGGGCGCACTGGCCATTGCGGGACGCGGGGAGCCTGGTTCATGATTCGTCGTTAGCGAGCCCCATTTCGGAGACCCCTGCCATGCCGCGTTTCATGCTGCGCTTTCCCTGGATCCTGATGCTGACATTGCTCTTGCCGTCTGTCATGGTCGGGGCGGAAAAAAAATTCGGCACCTTTATCGATGAGGCCGAGCCAGCGGGTCCGGCCAGCCTGCAGGAGGGCAAGCAGTGGGCGGAGGTTCGGGCCAACCTCCCACCCTGGCCCGCGGACAGCGACCTGGTGGAACTCAAGGTGGATTTTCGCTCACCCGGCAATTTTCGTTACTTTATCGATGGTCGGCACCTCCAGGTCGGCGCCGATGAGGTAGTCCGCTACACTCTGGTGGCCGAGGCGCCCAGTGGCACCCGCAATGTGACCGTTGAGGGGCTGCGCTGCACGGCTCAGGGGACTTATCGGCAGTATGCCTATGGGGCGAACGGGGCCTTCATCCCCATCGAGGAGGGAGACTGGCAGCCCATCAGCCTGCAAACCGGTGACCGGTTGCACAAGGAACTGCACGGCCATTTCCTCTGCGTGCCCCGCGCCTTCGCTCCCCGCCCCGTCAAGGACATGATCCGTGCCTTCAAGGGTCAGGTCCAGGTCCGCGAGAACGCGGGTTTCCTCACGGATTGAGTTCTCGTTTTCCGCTCCCAACCCCAACCGCTGGTCCGACACAGAGCCATGGAAAATCCACTCCTCGATATGCCCGGCCTCCCCTCCTTTGGCCGCATCCTGCCCGAGCACATTGAGCCCGCCATCGATGCCCTGTTGGCCAGCAATCGGGCCCGCATCGGTGATCTGACTCGTGGCGAGGAGCCGCCGACCTGGGAGCGCTTCGTCGAGCCCCTAGAGATACTGGGGGATACCCTGGAGCGGGCCTGGTCGCCCGTCGGGCACCTCAACGCCGTCATGAACAGCGAGGCACTGCGCGCGGCCTACAACGCCTGTCTGCCCAAGCTCAGCGACTATGGCACCGAGCTTGGCCAGAACCGGGAGCTGTTCGAAGCCTACCGCGCCGTGGCCGCCCAAGAGCATCTGGATGCCACCCAACGCCAACTGCTCGCCAACGCCCTGCGCGACTTTCACCTCTCCGGCGTCGATCTGCCGCCGGAGAAACAGGCCCGCTTCAAGGAAATCGACCAGGCCCTGGCGCGCCTGACCGCCAAGTTCGCGGAAAACCTGCTGGATGCCACCCATGCCTGGAGCAAACACCTCGCGGACGAGGCCGCCCTCGCCGGCCTTCCCGCCTCCGCCCTTGCCCTGGCGCGCCAGACCGCTACCCAGCGTGGGGAAGAGGGCTGGGTCCTGACCCTCGACTTTCCCTCCTACCACCCGGTCATGACCTACGCTGATGACCGGGCGCTTCGCCAGGAGCTCTACGAGGCCTATGTCACCCGTGCCTCCGAACTCGGTCCCCAAGCGGGCCAGTGGGACAACGGCCCGCTGATGGAACAGATACTGGCCTTGCGGCATGAGCAGGCCCGACTGCTGGGTTTCGCCAATTATGCCGAGCGCTCCCTGGCCACCAAGATGGCCCGGACCCCCGACGAGGTGATGGGTTTCCTCAACGATCTTGCCGACCGGGTCGCCACCAAGGCCCGGGAGGAATTGGAAGAGGTGCGTGACTTTGCCCGCGCCCATGACGGCACCACGGAAATCGCGCCCTGGGATCTGGCCTACTTCTCCGAGAAGCTACGCGAGCATCGATATGCCATCACCCAGGAGGAACTGAGGCCCTACTTCCCTCTCGACCGGGTCCTTAGCGGGCTTTTTGCCGTCCTGGAGCGACTCTTTGACATAAGCATCCAGGAAGTGAAGGGGGTCGAAACCTGGCATTCGGATGTCCGGTTTTTCGAGATCCGGGCGGCCAATGGCCAGGAAAGCCGCGGCGAAACCGTTCCCGAGTTCGGGTATCCGAGCGGGGGGGGCGACAGGAGCGGGGATGGTGCCACCGTCCTCGATCAGGCCAATGCTGAAGCGAGCCCCCCTGGCGTCGGTAAATCAACCCTGAACAATGCCAAAGCCGCGGCTGATCGCGGGGAGTTACGGGGTCAGTTCTACCTCGACCCCTTCGCACGCCCCCATAAGCGTGGTGGCGCCTGGATGGATGTCTGCGTCAACCGCCTTCACACCGCCACCGTCGACCAGATCCCCTGCGCCTACCTGGTGTGCAACTTCACCCCGCCCGTGGGCGATCAGCCATCGCTGCTCACCCATAACGAGGTGCTGACCCTGTTTCATGAATGCGGTCATGGTCTGCACCATCTGCTGACCAGGATCGACTACCCGGCCGTGGGCGGTATCTCGGGTGTGCCCTGGGATGCCGTCGAACTGCCGAGCCAATTTCTCGAAAACTGGTGCTGGGAGCGTGAGTCTCTTGATCTGATTTCCGGCCATGTCTACACCGGAGCGCCGATCCCTGAGGATCTCTTCCAGCGCATGCGGGCCGCCAAGAACTTCCAGTCCGCCATGCAGATGGCCCGCCAGCTCGAATTTGCCCTCTTCGACTTCCGCATCCACCTGGAATACGATCCGGTTCAGGGCGGGCGCATCGCCGAGATCCTGGACGAGGTCCGCGATCGGGTCGCCCCCCTCAAGCCGCCGGCCTTCAACCGCTTCGCCCATGGTTTCTCTCACATCTTTGCCGGTGGTTACGCGGCTGGCTACTACAGCTACAAGTGGGCCGAGGTCCTGTCCGCCGATGCCTTTTCCCTGTTCGAGGAAATGGGCATCCTCGATACCGCCACCGGCTGCGTCTTCCGCCAGCACATCCTGGAACAGGGTGGCTCTAGGGATGCCATGGAACTCTATGTCGCCTTTCGCGGGCGTGAACCTACCATTGCTGCTCTGCTCAGGCAGAATGGTATCGGCCCTAAAATTAAATCCACATGATTTTCGGCTCACCGGTATCGTTGATAAATGATTGGCCATATGTGAGTAGAAATTTTTCTAATGCGGCTTAATGGTAACTGGTTTTTATGGGTTAGTCATGGAAAACAAGGTTCTTAGAAGTAAAGGGTATTGCTCAACATGTGACCGTGACGTTGAATTTTCCTCACGTCATAACTGGTTGAGGGACCACTTTATTTGCTCGAATTGCGGTAGTATTCCACGCGAACGAGCATTAATGCAAGTGATTGAAATTTACTTTCCAAATTGGCGGAAAGCAGTAATACACGAGTCTTCACCGGGGCCTAGAGGAGCTAGCATGCGGCTTGCGAAGGAATGTCCCCATTATATTCCTTCACAGTACTTTCATGATCGAAGTCCCGGCAGCTTGGTTGGTAATATGCGCTGCGAGAATCTGGAAACTCTGACGTTTGCCGATGAGTCTGTTGATTTGCATGTCACTCAGGATGTGATCGAGCATGTTTTCCAACCCGATAAGGTTTTTAAAGAAATATCCCGAACATTGAAACCTGGGGGGATGCATATCTTTACAGTTCCTTTAGTAAACAAGTCCACTCCATCAAGAATTCGCGCTAAAAAGCATAAAGGTCAAATTATTCATCTGGCACCAGAATCCTATCATGGTAATCCAGTTGGAGATGGCCGTTCATTGGTGACCATTGATTGGGGCTTTGATATTGTTAATTATATCTTCTACTCATGCGGGCTTTTCACTCACCTGATTTATATAGACGATCTCGATCGAGGGATTCGAGCAGAGTTTATAGAGGTTCTTGTGACTATCAAGCCAGCCAAGGGGCGCGCTAATGTTATGAATATGCTAGATCAGCATTGGAGCTGGAGTGATAAGCTTGCGTTGTTAAGAAATTTTATTGTTAGGCCTCAGCGTTGATTAAATCCCCATTATACGCATTCTAGTTAAGGAATAAATTTTTAAATGCTCCCCAAAATAGGCCTGCCATAAATATTAAATTTTCCGTATCCCAATAGCTTCCGCTTATAAAAAACCGTCATCATCATGAAATATGCCGATTTACGTGAATTCATTGGTCAACTGGAAGAGCAAGGGGAAATGAAGCGAATCTCAAGGGAGGCCGATCCCTATCTTGAGATTACCGAAATTTGTGACCGCACCCTCAGGATGGGTGGACCCGCGCTCTTGTTCCAATGTCCTAAAGGTTCGGCTATTCCCTTGCTGGGCAATCTCTTCGGTACCCCGCGGCGGGTGGCGCTGGGCATGGGCGAAGAATCGGTGACCGCCTTGCGCGGCGTGGGCCAGTTGCTAGCCACACTCAAGGAGCCGGAGCCCCCGCGGGGCATGAAGGATGCCTGGGAAAAGCTCGGCGTCTTCCGCAAGGCCCTGGACATGGCGCCTAGGGCGATCAAAGGGGCGCCCTGTCAGGAAGTGGTGCTGGAGAGGGCCGATGTCGACCTGGGCCGGCTGCCCATCCAAACTTGCTGGCCGGGAGATGCTGGGCCCCTGATCACCTGGGGCCTGGTCATCACCCGCGGGCCAGACAAGCCGCGGCAAAACCTGGGCATCTATCGCATGCAGGTCCTGGGCCGCAATCGGGTCATCATGCGCTGGCTGGCTCATCGCGGTGGGGCTTTGGACTTTCGCGACTGGTGTCGGGTCCACCCGGGACAGCCCTTCCCTATATCAGTAGCTCTCGGCGCGGACCCGGCCACCATCCTCGGCGCTGTCACCCCGGTACCAGACAGCCTGTCGGAATATGGCTTTGCCGGGTTGCTGCGCGGCAGTCGCACCGAGGTTACCGCCAGCATCGGCAATGATCTCCAGGTACCGGCAAGGGCGGAGATCGTGCTGGAGGGACACATCCATCCCGATGATACCGCCCTGGAAGGCCCTTTCGGCGATCATACCGGCTACTACAACGAGGTCGACCGTTTCCCGGTCTTCACCCTCGACCGCATCACCCATCGCCGCGACCCCATCTACCACAGCACCTACACCGGCCGGCCGCCGGACGAGCCCGCCATCCTGGGGGTAGCCCTCAACGAGGTCTTCGTTCCCATCCTGCAGAAGCAGTTCCCTGAGATCGCCGACTTCTACCTGCCGCCGGAGGGCTGCTCCTACCGCCTGGCGGTGGTAAGTCTGAAAAAGCAGTACCCCGGCCACGCCAAGCGCATCATGCTGGGTGTCTGGTCCTTCCTGCGGCAGTTCATGTACACCAAGTTCGTCATCGTCGTCGACGACGACATCAACACCCGCGACTGGAAGGACGTCATCTGGGCCATGACCACCCGCATGGACCCGGTGCGGGATATGGTCACCATCGAGAACACCCCCATCGACTACCTGGACTTCGCCTCCCCCGTCTCCGGCCTGGGCTCCAAGATCGGCTTTGACGCCACCAATAAATGGCCGGGAGAGACCAACCGGGAATGGGGTAAGCCCATCGTCATGGACGCTGCCGTGCGCCAGCGCGTGGATGCCATCTGGGGCGAGTTGGGTATTTTTGAGCAGTGAAGGGAGTACGCCTTTAGTAGTCGGCGAATCCTGGACTCGGAATTGTTTCGTTCTTTCCGATACGATCTTACAGAGATCGGGCCAGGGAGGATCGGGTGGCGTCGGCGGGGTGTCGACCGCAGGGATGCGGTCGTCAAGCCTACAGAGACCTATTCAGGTTGTCCCCCGCCGGACGCTACCCGATCCGGATGGAGCTAAAAAGTTTTGTCACCCAACCATCAGGCTGGGTGACAACCCTAACCCGTCGCGGTCCGGATCCACTCCACTCGATTGCGCATGACCCCGTAGTAGACCACCGGGATGACCACCAGGGTCAGAACGGTGGAGACAAAGAGGCCAAAGAGCAGGGACACCGCCAGGCCAGAGAAGATGGGGTCGTCGAGGATGAAGACGGCCCCGGCCATGGCGGCGACGGCGGTCAGGGCGATGGGTTTGGCCCGCACCACCGCGGAGCGGATCACCGCCGCCTCCAGGCTCAGGCCCCCTTCCCGCACCTCCTGGTTGATGAAGTCCACCAGCAGGATGGAGTTGCGCACGATGATGCCCGCGAGGGCGATCATGCCAATCATGGAGGTGGCGGTGAACTGGGCGCCCAACAGGGCATGGCCCGGCATGATGCCAATGATGGTCAGGGGGATGGGCGCCATGATCACCAGCGGTACCAGGTAACTGCGGAACTGAGCCACCACCAGCAGGTAGATGAGGATCAGGCCCACGCCGTAGGCGATGCCCATGTCGCGGAAGGTGTCATAGGTCACCTGCCATTCGCCGTCCCACTTGACGCTGTATTCATAGGGATTCTGGGGCGCCTGGACGAACCATTGCTCCAGTCCCAGATCCGCGGCCAGGGTCGCCGAGATTTCGAAGAGCCCATAGAGCGGGCTGTCCGTTTCCCCCGCCATGTCACCCAGGACGTACACCACCGGCAGCAAGTCCTTGTGGTAGATGCTGTGCTCGCGGGTCGTCTCCACCAGACTGACCAGTTCCGAGAGGGGGACCAGTTGCCCGCTCTGGGAGCGCACCCGCAGGGCCAGGACCTGCTCCAGATCGGCCTTGTCGGCCTCGCTGTACTGGACCCTCAGGGGCACGGCGTACTTGACGTGGGCCCCATGGAGGAAGCTCATATCCTCACCGTCCAGGACCGTGGCCAGGGCCTGGGCGATGCTGCTCTGGGCCACCCCGAGACGCGCCGCCTTGGCGCGGTCGACGACGACGATGAGCTTTTCGGCGGGGTATTCCACCGAATCGTCCACATCGACGATATCCGCCGTCTGCTCGAAGACCCCGCGTACCTGCCGGGCGACGGCGATCTGACCGGCATAGTCGAGACCAAAGACCTCCGCCACCAGGGGTGAGAGCACCGGTGGCCCCGGCGGAATCTCGACGACCTTGGCATTGCCCTGGTACTGACGGGCGATGGCCTGCAAGGGCTCGCGCACCGCCAGGGCGATCTCGTGGCTCTTGCGCGCGCGATGGGCCTTGTCCACCAGGTTGACCTGGATATCGCCCAGGTGCGCGCCCTCCCGGAGGTAGTACTGACGCACCAGGCCATTGAAGTTGATGGGGGCGGCGGTCCCGGCATAGACCTGGTAGTCGGTCACCTCGGGGACGGTACGCAGATAGTCGCCCAGTTCGGCCAGGACCCGCGCCGTCTGCTCCAGGCTGGCTCCTTCCGGCATATCCAGCACGACCTGGAACTCGGACTTGTTGTCGAAGGGCAGCATCTTGAGGATCACGGCCTTGCCGGTGACCAGGCCGATGGAGCCGGCGATGAGCAGCAGGATGCCCCCCAGCAAGAGCCAGCGGTTGATCCACCCCTTGCGTCCGACGAGGAAGGGGGCGATGAGACGATTGAACAGCCCGGCCAGCCAACCGCCGCCCGCCGGCTCATGACCGTCATGCCCCGTGCCCTGCCCGTGGCCGGCCGTCTGGGCATGGGCCGCTACCCGCTTGCCGAGCATGAAGTTGGTCATCCAGGGGGTGAAGACGAAGGCGACGACCAGGGAGATGAGCATGCCGGTGGAGGCATTGATGGGGATGGGGCTCATGTAGGGCCCCATGAGACCGGTGACGAAGGCCATGGGCAAGAGGGCGGCGATGACGGTGAAGGTCGCCAGGATGGTCGGGCCACCCACCTCGTCAACCGCCTTGGGCATGAGGTCGAGCAGCCGCTTGCGGCTCATCGCCATGTGCCGGTGGATGTTCTCCACCACGACGATGGCGTCGTCGACCAGGATGCCGATGGAGAAGATCAGGGCGAAGAGTGAGACCCGGTTGAGGGTGAAGCCCCAGGCCCAGGAGGCGAAGAGGGTCAGGGCCAGGGTGACGACGATGGCGGCGCCGACGATGATCGACTCCCGCCAGCCGATGGCGAAGACCACCAGCACGATCACCGACAGGGTGGCGAAGGTCAGCTTCTGGATCAGCTTTTGCGCCTTGGCGTCGGCGGTGGCGCCGTAGTTGCGGGTCACCGTCACCGCGACGCCATCGGGGATGAAGGTGCCATCGAGCTGGGCAAAGCGATCGATGACGCGCTCGGCCACCTCGACGGCATTGATCCCTTCCTGCTTG
>JAHDND010000116.1 GCA_018435665.1 Candidatus Thiosymbion sp.
AAAAGCCCTTTCATTCTCAAAGAAGCTCGAAAATCATATCGGAGCAATATGGTATTTTATTCACCATTACAATTCGACACGTCCAGTCAATCAGAATCAAACTTTGGATGGGATGTCGCCCTGCTAATCAGGGCACTACCAAAATTATTATTTAATTATAAAAAATAACTCCAGTTTCAAGAAGGCTGTTGTGAAAGTGTTTTTTAGCAAGATTGTAATAGTCAAAAAAGAAAAAAGTGATTTAGGTGATATTATTGGACTTGCAATTTATTTATTTGTAAAGCTATTTGCACCCTTTACTACTACCGGAACTGGACCGTAGCAATTTTAGATTTAATACGGCATTTGCGCTAAATTGATTCAGAATCGCATTATTCACCTCAGAATGAACTCAGCAGCATGAAAATGTATAGCGTCGATTTAATTTACGCTCTTGAGCCTGGTTTGTCCGCTATGTTGAGCCGAGTAGCGGTTTAGCCTCAAGCAGGATTTTTGCATGAGAAACCCGGCGTTAGCTTAAACCGTCTCCTGCCCAGCTGTCAGGCAGGACGGTCATGCTGGAGGAGGGAGCGAACGGGCTAAGCGATGTACGCTGTTGTCAGCGTCAAGCAGATCGACATGAGAAGTTCAGAAAGTCATCGAGCCAAGTAGGACCTTTTCCAATGGCAGAAAGGCTTGGAGTTGATCTTTTCCATGCGCTTTGCTGGGGTATAGGTCATGTTCTATGATCGTATTGCATACTAGGTATAATGGAACAGAACCAGAAAAGCGTCATTAATTCATTAGGTTAAGACAGATAGGCAGATTTTAGGCGTCATAGGCTATTGCTATGGTCGAACTCCTTACCGTCCTGCTCGTTGTGGCCTTACTTGGCACAGGTTGGCGGCTCCTACGCAGTCGCGGATCAGTTACATCAGATGCGTCGCCCAGACAGAAGGTGCGTGCAAACCGTGTATCGCCGACTTCTGCTCTTCCCGCCGTTGACACATTTCACTGGCCGGGAACTGGAGCCTTTGAGTTCGAAGTAGTCGGAGAGTCGTTTTATCAGCGAGATCTCGCACAACTTGCGGGCCAACATGGTGAACGAAGCGTAGAGGTTCCATGTGTAGCAAAACTCGTCCTGGAAGACGACAACAAGCATGATGCAAAGGCTGTTGCCGTGCTGGTAAACGGTCGTAAAGTCGGGCATCTCTCACGTGAAGATGCCAGGAGCTACCGGAGACGCCTTGGTGCCAAAAAACTGTCTGGAGAATGTGCAACCTGTGACGCTTTTATCGTTGGGGGAGGAACGCGGCGGAATGGTGAGAAACTGATGTATGGAGTCAAACTAGACATTAAGCCGTTTGAATAGCGTCGAATGGTCAGCGATGACGTTAACCCGTCGTTCTAGCGCATGCATGACGGCGCCATGCTGATGCGTTAAATATACGGTGTCGTCTTAGGTCAAGCGGAGCTGCAACATGCGATTATCCATAACAATCCTAAGCTTTCTTGTCGCAGCTCCTTTGTGGGGGGGGGCGGCATCTGATATACAGTTCGAAGATTGCCGAAAGAAGCTGATCAAAGCACAGAAACTGGACGTGTTACATGAACTCGACTGGAAGCTCCCGAAAGAACCTAAAGTAGTGGTCGGACGAACATTTATTCAGATGCCGATTGATGGCAAGGAGGGCTTTGCGGAAACCGTCAACTGTTTTCTGCTTGCAGGCGAGAGCGGAAAATGTGTGAACTTCAGTGTGCTTCACTGGCAAACGGGTAAAGCTATTGGGCGGTTCTCGAATTGCCGCTTCAAAATGAACTGAGCATGCCAACTTGAGCTTGGCTGATCAAGCCGTTCAACCGAAGAGCCCAACAGCTGGATCGCTTTCGGATTCCTTCCTCGTTTTGCTCGTTGGCGCTCGGTTAACGGCAGCATTTCATCCATTAAGTTTAGGAAGAACAACTGGTTAAGGCGATTTTCATCCTCCCAAGCGTCGATTAAATTTACGCTTGGCATGAGGCTCTAACCGCCTTACTTCGCTCAGGTTGTCAGCGAGGAGCAACCAACGAAGTTTCCGCCCGTTAGCTAGGCCAACTCGATCGCCTTGCGCTTCATGTCGTCGTTGACATCAATGTAGGCTTGCGTCGTCGCGATGTTTTTGTGTCCTGCCAGTGCCATCAACACCCGCACCCCAACGCCTTTGGCTGCCAAGTTGGTGATGAACGTCCTTCTCATCGAATGACTGCTCGCGCCCGCGATGCCCGCATTCCGGTACAACGCGCGCAAGTGCTGGGCTAAGGTGTTCGGCGTAAAACCGCGCTTGGGCTGTTTCTGTGTCGGAAAAAAAGCCCCATCACGCGCTGATCCCACCAGTGTTTTCGCATACGCGGTCAACTCCTTACGCAACCGCTCACTGACCAACACCGTGCGCCCGGCCTTGCCTTTGGTCTGAGACGCCGCTAGCTGGATCTCCGCTTTGACATGTCCGGCTTCATCCAGTACATCACCCACCCGCAGCAACGCCAACTCCCCAACTCGCATGCCCGACAAGTGCCCAGCCAGCAAAATCGCCCGATTGCGTGCTGCATGGGGCCGTGTAGCCACGTAATCCAGCACGCGCCGCAGTTCTGCTTGGGTCAGTGTTTTGGCTTGGGGCATAATTTTTCTCCTAATCAATACGTTACCGCATGCACAGCATAAAGTCTGTGGTTCGGCGCGGACAACCGTAGTGACGAGGACCGCGTGACCTAACAACTTCAAGTAGTTAGCAACAGACCACAGCGAAACACAGTTCTATGTGGTTTTGGCCCAAAACCCGAGCACAAGTACTGTGGCATTTTTCCCGACACGGGACACAGCCCGACAAGCCCGCGTGTCCCCTACCCGCTAGCTGAGCATTCACTGGCCCCTGTTGCGACGTTGTCGGGTAATACAGCGCGTCGCTCACAGCGCAGCAAATTGGACCTGCTGCCCAAAAATTCCTGCGCTACGAAATTCAGCGCTGAAGTACTTACCTCCCCATGCCCGGTACGTATACTTCGGTGCCCCCGTGTAACCTGTTGTAATCGAACATATCTCGTTGACACTGCGACCAAGTTATCGCTGATGTCCCCCAAAAAAAACTGACGGACCAGCAAACGACAGACGAGGAGTGGCACTTGCAGCCATCTCACGCCTCCATTTCACTTCAACGAGATGCCCTTGCTGACTAACTGACTGACTGCATAATTACTATAAGTGTTTGACTTTTGACTCAAACTGTATCCCAAGCAGCCAACTTCATCCTCAAGCAAGTCAGCAAGAAACAGAGGAGTGGCACTTGCAGTCAACTCACTTCTCCTATTCAATCAACTAGATGGCCTCACTGACTGCCTGCATAATTACTATAAGTGTGTGACTTTTGCCTCAAACTGCATCCCAAGCAGCCAACTACATCCCCAAGCAAGTCAGCAAGAAACAGAGGAGTGGCACTTGCAAGGCAACTCACTTTCTCCACGCCAATCAACGAGATGTCTCTCAGTGACTGACTGCATAATTACTATAAGTGTGTGACTTTTGCCGACCCAGCAACCGACAGCGCATAAATAAGCCAGTAAGTGACTTAGCTACAGGAGGAAAACATCATGTCACGCATACTCATCCCCGATCCCAGCGTACTAGCCGCCTTGCAGCAAGCGTTCCCTGGCTACAACGCGCAACGCGCCCTGACGAAATACCTTCGCGCCTTAGAGTCGCAGCTATGGCGAGCAGAAGTGAAGGGTCGGACCCTTTATCAACTCCGCTTAGGACTCTACCCCGTTTCGCTCCATGACCTGGCACAGCAAGGCGGCCAATTTGGGCCGCAGAAAGTCCGTCTGCATAAATGGCTCAGAGAGAACCAGTTAGAACTGGTCAAAACGGTGACTACCGGCAGCAACCTCACTGAGAAGATGTCGAATGTAAAGCTCACCTCATTGGTGGCTTATGTCGATCCAGCACCCATCCTGCCCACCAACTCACTGGCGTCGCCAGCCGTTAACCAGGCACCGATGCCGTCATTTGATCTGAGCGACTTCGATGAAGGCGATGACCTCATCAAGCGTCTGTATTCTGACTTGATGGGGGAGGACAGGGAGGAAAATATCAAGAATTATCATCGCGTTCCAGTCAACATCGCCTCCTTGCGCAACTATCGCCGCTGGCTAGAAAGCAGCGCCACCCGCCTCAATCAGGCCCAGAAAGAGCAGTATCTTCAGCAGTCACAGGTGATCCTTACGGTCGCCGAGATACTGGGCTGCTACCTGCAACGCAAAAAACCGAGTCCGTTTGGCCGCATGTACTACGAAGGACTCAGTGTGCAGAACATCAACAAGGAACTGCGCCAAGCCATGTTAGGCGGTTGCTGGGAGTATGACATCCGTTCCAGTGTTGTCGCGTGGAAGATGGGCTATGCCGATGAGGCACATGCCCACTACCAGCTTAACCGCAAGTTGGAGAAGGAATTTTTTTCCTCCATCTACTATTTGGAAGACAAGGAGATGCTCCTTGCCGAAGTGCGCCGTGACGTGTTTGGCAAGGATCATGCCCTCAGCAAGGACTATCAAAACCGCTTAATCAAGCAAGCACTGACCGCACTGAGTTTCGGCGCCACGGCGAGAAGCGCGGGCTGGCAAGATGCTGCCGGTGAATGGCACAACCCCGCTTTAGTGGACATTTTTCGGAACAAGGAAGAACGCGACCGTTTCATGAAACAAGACATCATCTCCCGCTTCATTAAGGAGCAGAAACTGTTGGACGACTACCTCTTCGCCGCCGCGAAAGAGATAGCCCCCACGTTACTTCAAAAGCGGATTGTACAAACCCCCAGCGGCCGGCCGAGCAAAGCGAAGGTTCTCGCCTTCTGCTATCAACACGCCGAAACCCGAGTCATGAACATTGTCCGCCGTGTCGCGAAAGAACACGGCCGGCAAGTCGTCGCTAACATCCATGACGCGATTGTGGTGAAACCCCGTTTCGGCACCGACCTGAAAGAGGATATTGAATACCAGATGCAGATCGAGACGAAAAACCCGTACTGGCGGTTAACCACAAAGGAACTCCGGCCTTACTTACCGCCTAATCCGGATGATGAGCCGGAAGCGCGTGCGCATCGTCGCCGCATTGCCGAAGAAGAAGCGAAAGCGCAAGGCGTAGCGTGGGTGCCTGAACATCCGTCTCTCAGTGAACGGCAACGGCAATGGGCACTGGCAGCGCCCAAACCACTCGTTGAAGGCTTCGATGATGGGAGTAGAGCTTATCGAAATCGTTAGAAAGACGCACATCGAAGCACAGTAAAACAGTCAGATAGACTCAAATCTTGCGGTTGCTCAATCAGCGCGTCAGACCATACAGTAGCATCACAACCACACTATATAGAGGTATATGATGGCTACGTTATTGAGTTCATTGAAATTGACTGACAGCCCGCGTGTCACTCAACCTGATCCTGTTATCCAGCGCCGCCACAAGCTCAAGGCGCAACTCGCCCAACAGCGGCTGATGGCCGAAGCGCATGCAAAAGGGGAAAGCTATGTGCAGACCCGCACCAAAAAGGTCGTGGATAGCGAGACAGGTGAGGCGAAAACCCTGCATTTGCCAAAACGGCTTAAAGCGTGGTGGTGGCAAGATACAGCCGGCAAAACCCTGCTTGCCGTCAAGTATGGCGCTCGCACGTTGGAACTGGCCAAAGGCAAGCGCAGCATCGAAATCGCGGAAGGGGAGTTGCTGAAGGTCTTCAGTACCTTAGAACAAGCCATTGACGCCGGCGAACTGGATGCTGCCTTGTCGCAACTCAGCCAAACCGCTTCTCAAGCCCGTAAAGGAGGCCAGTGATGAAAACCTATGTGGCATGGGTTCGTGTACCGGATGGATTCAGTGGCACCCGGCTAGTCGAAGCCTTTGTGCAGGCCAGTTCCTACTACGACGCCTTGTGTCTGCTGCAAGGCAAGTATGGCAGGGAGAATATTCACGTAAATCCAAGAGAACTCTAGCTTCCAACGCATAGCGGTCTCTGGCTAAATAAGCAAAAGGAGACCGCTATGCAGATCAGGGAGTTACTAGAAGAAGAGGACTATGAGGACTTGATGACGGAAGGAGGTTGGCGAGGAAGAAGTCGCCTTCGTCGCCGGTTCGCTAAAAGGCCAGTGCTACGACGAACACAGCCTGTAGCACGACCCGCACCTAAACCACTTCGCCGCCGCATTCCCGCCCCACCACGTTGCGCCCCTTGTGTGTGTCCTGCTCCCCGACCTCCCGCCCCTGTCCCTAAGCCAGCGCGACCTACTCAACCAGTGGCACCACCCAGAAATTTAGCGCCAGTCCCGCCCGTTGCTCAGCGCCAGCCGCCCCCCTTCAAAGTCTGGCCAAACCCCAAAGCCCCATCCCAGCCCCCATCAAACCCGCAACGTCTCCGACCTGGTGAGGACGAGGGCAGGGCATAGTTATAAAAAATGGGGTCAATATTCGCTGGGCAGCAAAATGACCCAGCGTTCGCCTTCCCACACGGCATAGAGGGTGATTTCCGCTAACGGAAAATCCGTGTACTCGATGTCCTGGCGCGCGATCAAGTTAGCATTACCGTCATCAATCACTACCAGCGCCCTGCGTCCTGTTTTGGTGAGCTTGAGGGTGGTAAAGCTTTCTTCGTCGCCGTTAAGCAGAAACAGGTAGCTGTAGAACACATCCAACAGCCAGTAGCAGTGAGCATTATCAGCGAGCCACAGCGCCCCATCCGTCAGCCAGGCATCGCTATGGAATTGGTAGTATTGGGTAGTGCCAGTGAATTGGGAAAGGGATTGTTCAAGTTCGGCTGCGTTCATTGCTTGCTCCTATGTTGCTTAGGTAGCAAGTATGTATTCACCAAATAGGGATGGACAACCGAATTTGGCTACTTTGGAACTAGCATTCCGTCTCTATACTCGTAGTCAGCTAGCGCATTGCTTACCATTTTGTCTTCTGTTGTATGGTAGTAAGTCTTTTCAATTTGCGTGATGCTTGTGCCGCACATCTCAGCGATTGATGCGATTGGTAGGTTGCTATTGACACGCTTAGTAATAAAGTAGTGACGAAAACTATATGGCACCAAATCTCTGTCATTTGTTCTTACATTAGCTAACAGTATTAGCTTATCGAAGTGATAGCCGATAGCACGTGCGGTAATCGCTGTCTGACCGTTTGTGGAGAATACAAGCCTGTCGCCCAGCGCACGCAGCCTCTCACTTTCACGGACTATTCCAAGCTCAAGTAGCTTTATCTGTAGCTTCATTAAGCCTTCAAAGTATTTGGCATCATCCTTTACTATAAAGCGTCTTGTCTGCCTTACTTTACTCGTTTCACCTCGTACTCTGATTTTAACAAGCTCGTTCTTTTGTCCTTCCTTTCTATAGCCTAAGTCATTTTCGATGTCTGTCCAACGTAGCTGTAGCTGTTCTCCACGTCTTAGTCCTGTTATTAGCGACACACCTAAGTGGTATCCACCCAATGCTTTTTGGACGTTGTCCTCGCTGTTTAAGTTCTTTTCAGCACTTTTTATGTAGTCGTCTAACGCCTTAACTATTTGCACAACTTCAGCGTCAGTAAATGTATTGCGGCGATATGCTTCTTCACCTTTGTCAATACGCTTCAGCGGCTTAAATTCAAACTTTTCGATGGTGGTTTCATTGCGCTTAAACAACCAACTCATTAAGGCGTTAATGGAGCTTTGTTCGTTGGCAATGGTGGTTTGACTGACGCTGATATTTTTCTTAGTTTTTGTGCGTGAATGGAGATAATTTTCGCAGTCGGTACGTTCCAGTTCTTTTAGCTTGGTATCTCTGCCAATGAAGTCTAGCCAATGATCTAAATGGGTGCGTATGGTGCTTAAGCGTCCTTTAACAATTAAGCCCGCGTCCACATCCAGTTGTCGTTGAGCGAGATACTCTTCAACGCCTTGCTTAGTAGTTTTGGAAAAGTATTTTTTACCAACAAGTTGCGCCGCCATAATCTCATGATATTTGAGCTTGGCTTTATCTATGGCGGTGCTTTTGTTGCGCGTTCTTAAGCTTACTCTTGCATACTTGTCTTCTTTTGTTAGCCACATACGAAAATGCCAATATTCACCACGCTTGTAGGCTACAGCGTCGTCAAATATTGGCACTTCATCGTCGCTAAAGTTTTGCTTTTTTAAGGCCATAGCTACGCCGGCTTAGAGTTACTACGATTTTTAGTAGCCACAACAGTGTGTAGCTTTTCGTGTAACTTTACTGCCGGCGGCCCAGCTAAAGCAAGAGGTTAGCTTGGTGTGTGAAAGTTTTGTGTAAGTAAAATATCTATATATATCAATTAGTTACAATCGAATTTTCACTCCCACTCAATCGTCCCCGGCGGCTTGCCAGTAATGTCATAGACGACGCGGGAAACGCCGCGCACCTCGTTGGCGATCCGCCGACACACCAGGTCGAGAAAGTCGTAGGGCAGGTGCGCCCAACGGGCGGTCATGAAGTCGATGGTCTCGACGGCGCGCAGGGCGATGACGTGGGCATACTGACGGTTATCGCCCACCACCCCGACGGACTTGATGGGCAGGAAAACGGCGAAGGCCTGGGAGACCTGGTCATAAAGGTCGGCCCGGCGCAGTTCCTCGATGAAGATGTGATCGGCCTGACGCAGGGTATCGGCATAGTGGGCATGGACCTCGCCGAGGATGCGCACCCCCAGGCCGGGGCCGGGGAAGGGGTGGCGATAGACCATGTCCGTGGGCAGGCCGAGTTCGATGCCGATCTTGCGCACCTCGTCCTTGAACAGTTCCCGCAAGGGCTCCACCAGCCCCAGCTTCATGTAGTCCGGCAGACCGCCGACATTGTGGTGGGACTTGATGACCTTGGCCTTGCCGGTCTTGGCGCCGGCGGACTCGATGACGTCGGGGTAGATGGTGCCCTGGGCCAGCCACCTGACGTTGGGCAGTTTGTCAGCCTCGGCCTCGAAGACATCGATGAAGGTGGTGCCGATGATCTTGCGCTTGAGCTCCGGGTCATCGACCCCCGCCAGGCGCTCGAAGAAGCGCGGCCCGGCATCGACGCGGATGACCTTGACCCCCATGTGGCGGGCGAAGGTGCTCATGACCTGATCGCCCTCCCCCAGACGCAGCAGGCCGTTGTCGACGAAGACGCAGGTCAGGCGCTCCCCAATGGCCCGGTGCAGCAGGGCGGCGACCACGGAGGAATCGACGCCGCCGGAGAGGCCCAGCAGGACCTCGTCCTCGCCCACCTGCCGGCGGATGCTGGCGATGGCGTCGTCGATGATGTTCCGTGGCGTCCAGAGCCCGGCGCAGCCGCAGATCTCATGGACGAAGCGGGAGAGGATGCGCTGGCCCTGGCGGGTGTGGGTGACCTCGGGGTGGAACTGGAGGCCGTAGAGTCCGCGCTCCTCGTCGGCGATGCCCGCCAGGGGGGCGTTGTCGGTGGTGCAGATGGCCTTGAAGCCGGGCGGCAGGCTGTCCACCCGGTCCCCGTGGCTCATCCAGACATCGAGCAGGCCATAGCCCTCGGGGCTGGTGTGATCCTCGATGTCGCGCAGCAGCCGCGAGTGACCGCGGGCCCGGACCTGGGCATAGCCGTATTCGCGATGGGTGGCCGGGGCGACCTGGCCACCCAACTGGGCGGCGAGGGTCTGCATGCCGTAACAGATACCCAGGATGGGCACCCCGGCGGCGAAGACGGCGGGATCGGCCCGGGGCGTCTCGTCCTCGTGGACCGACTGGGGGCCACCGGAGAGGATGATGCCCTTGGCGCCGAAGTCAGCGATGGCCGCGGCGTCCAGGTCCCAGGGGTGGATCTCGCAATAGACCCCGGCCTCCCGCACCCGCCGGGCGATGAGCTGGGTGTATTGGGAGCCGAAATCGAGGATCAGGATCCGGTCGACGTGGATGGCGCTGGCAGGGGCAACAGTGAGGTGATTCATAGGATTTTGCATGATCAGCAGTAGTTTAGGGGCATTGGGCGGGTGCTGGCCGAATCGTGGAGGGACCAGCACCAGTGCCCTTTTGGCCCCTTGCCGGGTCAGTTCGGTCAGACCTCGATGCGGTAGTTCGGGGCTTCCTTGGTGATCTGGACATCGTGGACGTGGGATTCCCGCATCCCCGCGGCGCTGACGCGCACGAATTCTGGCTTGGTGCGCATCTCCTCGAGGGTGGCGCAGCCGGTGTAGCCCATGCTGGAGCGCAGGCCACCCACCAGTTGGTGGATGACATTGACCAGGCTGCCCTTGTAGGGCACCCGGCCCTCGATACCCTCGGGGACCAGCTTCTCCTTCTCCGTTGTCTCCTGGAAGTAGCGATCGCTGGAGCCCTCCTTGGCGCCCATGGCCCCCAGGGAGCCCATGCCCCGGTAAGACTTGTAGGAACGGCCCTGGTAGATCTCGATCTCGCCCGGGGACTCGTCGGTCCCGGCGAAGAGACCGCCGATCATAACCGAATGGGCCCCGGCGGCGATGACCTTGGCGATATCGCCGGAAAAGCGCAGACCGCCATCGGCGATGGCCGGCACACCGGTACCAGCCAGGGCCTCGACCACATTGGCCACGGCTGTGACCTGGGGCATGCCGACCCCGGCGACGATGCGGGTGGTGCAGATCGATCCCGGGCCGATGCCGACCTTGACCGCGTCCGCCCCGGCGGCGACCAGGTCCCGGGCGGCGGCGCCGGTGGCGATATTGCCGCCAATGACCTGGATCTGGGGATATTCGCGCTTACACCAGGCGACCCGGTCCAGCACCCCCTGGGAGTGGCCATGGGCGGTATCGACGACGATGACATCCACCCCGGCCTCGACCAGGGCGGCGATGCGTTCATCGGTGCCGGCACCGACGCCCACGGCGGCGCCCACCCGCAACCGTTGCAGCTCGTCGCGGGAGGCATTGGGGAAGTCCTTGGCCTTCTGGATGTCCTTGGCGGTGATCAGGCCGCGCAGCTCGAAGGCGTCGTTGACCACCAGCACCTTCTCGATGCGGTGCTTGTGCAACAGCGACAGCACCTCCTCGCGCCCGGCGCCCTCGCGCACCGTCACCAGGCGGTCGCGGCGGGTCATGATGTTGCGCACCGGGTCCCCGGGTCGGGTCTCGAAGCGCAGGTCGCGGCTGGTGACGATACCCGTGAGGTGCCCGTCCTCGGTCACTACCGGCACGCCGGAGACGTTGTTGGCGCGGGTCAGGGCCATCACCTCGCCGATGCTGGTCTCCGGGGTGACAGTGATGGGGTTGCGGATGATGCCGCTTTCGTACTTCTTGACTGTCAGCACCTCCCGGGCCTGACGCTCGCCGGACATGTTCTTATGGATGATGCCGATGCCCCCCTCCAGAGCCAGGGCGATGGCCAGGCGGGACTCGGTGACCGTGTCCATGGCCGCCGAGACCAGGGGGATCTTAAGCTCGATGCCACGGGTCAGCCGGGTGGCCAGATCCACCTGGTAGGGCAGGACGGTGGAATGGGCCGGGACGAGGAGGACATCGTCGAAGGTGAGGGCTTCCTGAATCAGACGCATGAGGGCCTCGCTCGCTATGACCATGAGGGGTGGGGAAGGTCGGGAAGTATAGTTTTCCCGGTCAGACCGGTAAACTGCCGCCTCGGGCAGTCTTTCTCAACGGGTTGGGGCTTGGATGATCACCGCCTCGCCTTGCCCCGCGGCGGATGACACACACCCTTCCCCTGTTCCTGGATACCTCGCCCACCATGGCCGCCGATTTCGACCTCACGCGCGACATCTGGACCGTTTCCCGGCTGACCCGCGAGGCGCGGGCCGTGCTGGAGGGCAGCTTTCCGCTGCTCTGGGTGGAGGGGGAGATCTCCAACCTGTCCCAGCCGGCCTCCGGGCACCTCTATTTTTCCCTCAAGGACCCGGCGGCCCAGGTGCGTTGCGCCATGTTCCGCAACAAGCGCCTGCTGCTGGGCTTCCGTCCCGCCAACGGCCAGCAGGTCCTGGCGCGGGTGCGGGTCAGCCTCTATGAAGGCCGGGGGGATTTCCAACTGGTGGTGGAGCACCTGGAGCCCGCGGGCGAGGGGGCCCTGCGGCTGGAGTTCGAGCGCCTCAAGCGCAAGCTGGCGGCGGAGGGACTCTTCGACCCGGCCCACAAGCGCACCCTGCCGGCCTTTCCGCGCCAGGTGGGCCTCATCACCTCGCCCAGCGGTGCGGCGGTACGGGACCTGATCAGCGTCTTCGGCCGGCGGTTTCCCGCCCTGCCCCTGGTGATCTATCCCGCCCAGGTCCAGGGCGAGGGGGCCGCGGCGGAGTTGCTGGAGATGCTGGTCCTGGCCAATCGCCGCGCCGAATGCGACCTCCTCATCCTGGCCCGCGGTGGGGGTTCGCTCGAAGACTTGCAGGCCTTCAATGACGAGGCCCTGGTCCGGGCGATCCGCGCCTCCGCCATCCCGGTGGTCACCGGCATCGGCCATGAGATCGACTTTACCCTCGCCGACCTGGCGGCCGACCAGCGCGGGGCCACGCCCTCCGCGGCGGCGGAACTGGTGAGCCCCTCGGCGCCTCATCTTCAGCAGCGCCTGATCGCGCTGGAACAGCGCCTGCGCCAGGCCCAGGGCCGCCTCGTGGAAGGCCTGCGCTACCGCTGCCAGGTCCTGTCACACCGCTTGCACCGCCAGCACCCCCTGGCGGAACTGGAGCGCCGCCAGCAGCGCGTGGACGATCTGGAGCGACGCTTGAGCGATGCCCTGCGGCAACGGCTGGATAGCCAGCGCCGACGCCGGGATCAGGCCTGGTCGCGACTCCTGCGCCTGAATCCGGTCACCCGCCTGGCCCTCCTGCGGCAACGCCTGACCTCCATGGAGGCGCGCCTGGGCCAGGCCCCGGCACGCCAACTGGCCCTTCGCCGCGAGCACCTGGCTGGCCTGGCCCTGGCCCTCGACGCCCTGAGCCCCCTCGGCACCCTGGCCCGCGGCTACGCCATCCTGCGGCGGACCGGAACGGGGGAACTGATCCGCGATGCCGTCCAGGTCGCGGTGGACGACCGGATCGAGGCCCGCCTGGGCCGGGGCGCCCTGACGGCACGGGTCGAGCATATCGAGGACATTGCCTGACTCTGCATCAGCGTCTCGTTTCTCCCCTCATTGGTCGCCACTGAGGATTTCTCCCTCTATGGTTGTCACTGAGGGGTTGTCAGCGCGCGTCAATGCTGATCTTTCCGTCTGCCCTGCCGTTGCATCAGGCGCGGGGATTGTCCCGGGAGCAATAGCCCTTCATCACCGGGAATCACTCCGATCGCCGCTCAGGTCGTCGCTCAATAGTATCGACACCACCTTCGCGCATCGCGTTTTTATAGCCGCGGTTCATTACAAAACCCAGTTCACAAGCAACCAATCAAGTTGCTATGATATTAAAGTCATTTTTACCCATTCACCCTGATTGGAGGCATCCGTGGAATTTGAACACATGAGCCCGGCGGAAATTCAGCAGCATCTGGCGGCAATCGAGCAGCAACGTGTCAGCGCCTTGCATGCCCTGAATCAGGCCAAGGAACAAGCCAAACAGGACCTGGCGGAGGTTATTAAGGACATGATCACCGAGCGCGGTTATACCTTGGACGACATAGTCCCGCTTCTGACCGCTAAAAGGCGCCGCCCCTCCAGCCGCCGTCAAAAGGTGCAGGAAGCCCCGGTGGCCGCCGCCCCCGCCCCTCAGGGCGCCTACTATGTCGACCCAGAAAATGCCGCCAATGTCTATGTCAAGGGCGCGATACCGGGCTGGATGAAGCAGAAGATGCTCAGCCAGGGTCTCGATCCCAAGAACAAGACCGACCGCAACAGCTTCAAAGCCGATTATTTGCAGCGCGTGGCTGGCTGATAGCTCAAGGTCTCACGGCCGGGGAGCAGATAAAGAGTAGTCATCGCGCCTCAAATTTTCGGTTATCCCGGGTCGGGTGGCGTCTGGCGGGGGACGCCGTGAATACATCCCTGTAGGCTTGACGACCGCATCCTTGCGGTCGACACCCCCGCCAAACGCCACCCGACCCTCCCTTAGGCCCCTTGCCCCGGGTGATCCGCCTACCCTTTGAAGGATTTGCCCAACCGACTGAGGATCGGATCGTAGAGGCCGCGTTGATCCTCGGGATACTCAATATAGAAGGTCTTGAACATGTCATTGGAGAGGAAGGTCTTCTGGTAAAAGATCTTGGGTCCGATATAGCCCGAGATGACGAACCAGTTGTCCTTTTGCCGTTTGTAGGTGACACGCTTGCTGATCTTGGGGCCGGCGACATCCCGTGCCTCCTGCTGAAACAGGTCCTTGATGGTTTGCTCCGCGACATTCGGCGTGCCATAGATAATCATCTGCGCCTGGAGATCCTCGGAGGCGAAGATCTGGCCATCGCCCTTGAGCGCATCGCCGCGGGGAATGAGCAGGCGGGAGGGATACTCGATCGAGTAGTTGAAACGGGGATTGGAATAGGTCTGGAAGGGCTCGGCGGCCAACAGGGCCGGCGCCAGAAACAGGAATAGGAGCGGCAGAAAACGGGGCATGCTGGCGATCTCGCGACTCTGTTGAGATTCTGACTCTAATGAGGTTCCGACTCTGACTTCCAACTCAAACCTGAAACCTCAATCCTTGCGCCTGACAAAGTCCTTCAGGCGCTGGCGCTGTTTGATCTGACGAGGGCTAAGGGGATTGCGGCGGCCCTCGTAGGGATTTTCACCGGTGCGCAATTCCAGGCGCAGGGGGGTACCCTCCAGTTTCAGGACCTTGCGAAAGCGATTGATCAGGTAGCGGCGATAACTCTCCGGCACCTCGGCGGTCTGATTGCCGTGAATGACGATGATGGGCGGGTTGCGTCCCCCCTGATGGGCATAGCGCAGCTTGATGCGGCGGCCGTTCACCAGGGGCGGCTGGTGTTCCTGGACCAGATCCTGGAGCAGGCGGGTGAGTTCCGGGGTGGACAGGTGACGCACGGCATTGGCATAGGCCCGGTCCACCTCGTCCAGGAGCAGACCGACGCCACTGCCATGCAGGGCGGAGATGAAATGCACGGCGGCGAAGTCGAGGAAGGCCAGCTTGCGTTGCAAGCCCTCCCGGATGGCGTCCCGTTCCTCCTTGGTCAGGCCATCCCACTTGTTGATGGCCACCACCAGCGAACGACCGCTTTCCACCACGTGGCTGGCCAGGGTGGCATCCTGCTCGCCGATCCCCTGGCGGGCGTCCAGGACCAGGATCACCACATTGCAGGCCTCGATGGCCTGGAGCGTCTTGATGGCGCTGAACTTCTCGATGACGTCCTGCACCCGGGCCCGGCGGCGCATGCCCGCCGTATCGATGAGGGTATAGTCCTTGCCGGCGCGGCTGAAGGGGACGAAGATGCTGTCGCGGGTGGTGCCCGGTTGGTCGAAGGCCACCAGCCGATCCTCGCCCAGGAGGCGGTTGATGAGCGTGGACTTGCCGACATTGGGCCGGCCGACGACGGCCACCTTGATCCCTCCCTCACCCAGGGCCTCGACAGCCGGCGTCGATGGGGGAACAGGCCGCGCCCGCGGCACCTGACCGGTCCCCTCCTCCAGGGTGCCGCGATCCTCCTCCCCGGCACCGTCCACGGCCACGGCCAAGTCCCCAGCCGCGCCTTCCGCCGCCCGACCAGCCTCCTCATCCTGAACGGCTGCCGCCAGCGGTGCCGCTTCCCCCTCCCCAGTCAGGTCACTGGTCGTGATTGCCGCCCGCTCCGAGGGTCTGGCAAGCAGGGCATCGTTTTCCTCGCCCTCCACCTCCTTGTCCCCCGCCAGATGGGCGAAAACGCGGTTCATCAGACTGGAGACACCGCGACCCTGGACGGCGGCAATGGCCACCGGTTCACCAAGGCCCAACTGATGGAAATCGGCACTGGCCAGTTCCGGGTCCAGGCGGTCGGTCTTGTTGACGACCAGGGTCACCGGTTTACCGGTACGACGCAGCCGGGTAGCAATGTCCAGATCGGTGCCGCTACAGCCCTCGCGGGCATCGACCAGGAACAACAGATGATCCGCCTCCGCGATCGCCAGGGCCACCTGGCGCTCCATCAGGCTCTCGACCCCCTCCGCCGCCCCGCTCAGGCCCCCGGTATCGACCACGATATAGGCGCCGGGACCGATGCGCCCGACGCCATACTGGCGATCACGGGTCAGGCCAGGGAAGTCGGCGACCAGGGCATCCCGGGTGCGGGTCAGGCGATTGAAGAGGGTCGATTTGCCGACGTTGGGCCGGCCGATGAGGGTAAAGACGGGGAGCATGGGCGGCCTGAGGGGTTCAAGCAGGGGCCGCGCCTGAAGCGCGGCGGAAACTATGTCAGGTCTTGGTCGGGACCGGTTGGGGAACCTGAGTTGAGGCCTGGGGTGGGGACCCCGCCGGAGTCGAGTTACCCGCGGGGCCCGAGGTCGAGGTATTCGCGCCACCCAAGGTCCCGGTACCCAGGGTCGAGGCGGAGAGGGTCCCATCCGCCCCGAGCACGATGACCCGCCCACCAATGACCAGGGGTGGGGCCTGGATGGCGCCCTTGGCCAGACGCACGCGGCCCTGGAGACGGCCGTCGCCGCGCGCCAGGAGATGGACATAGCCCTCCAGGTCGCCGACCAGGACCGTATTTCCCACCACGGCCGGGGCGGACAGGATCCGATAGCGCAGGGCCTCCTGCTTCCAGAGCCCGGCGCCATCGTCCGGCTTGGCGGCCCAGACGGTGTCATCGGCATCGGTCACGTAGAGGGTGTCATCGGCCAGGGTCAGGCCGGCATAGGAGGAGAGGGCGCGGCGCCAGAGGACGGCGCCACTGGTCAGGTCCAGGGCCGCCAGGTCACCGTTGTAGGCCGCCACGTAGATCGTCTGCCCCGCCACCACCGGCGTGGCGTTGAGATCGGCGATCCGCTCCAGTTCCGAGCGCCCCCGGGGCGGGGTCACGGTGGTGATCCACTCCGGCAGGCCCGTGGCCAGCTCCACCTTGGCCAGGCGCCCGCCGGAGACCCCGACCAGGGCATGGTCACCCAGGATCAGCGGGGTGCTGCTGCCGCGCAAGGTAAGGATCGGCGCCTGAAAGTCGTAGTGCCACAGTTCCTCGCCGCTGGTGGCGTTGAAGCCGAAGATGCTGTCGTTAAGGGTATGGAGGATGACCTGTTCCCCGGCCAGGCGGGGGATCGAGAGGATCTCGCTGCCCACCTGCGCCCGCCACAGCTCACTGCCATCCGCGACCGTTAGGGCCAGCAGCTCGCCATTGGTCGTGCCCAGGACCAGACGGGTGCCAGAGACCTCGGGGCCACCACTCAGGGGCAGCCCCGTGTCCCGTTGCCACAGCACCCGACCGTCACTGGCATTGACGGCGGTGACCAGCCCCCGGGCATCGGCCACAAAGAGTTGGCCGTTCTGGTGGGCGGGGACCAGGCTCAGGCGGCGGCCATCCGTGCCCTTACCGGTGTTGATCGACCAGAGGGTGGTCAGGCCTTGCTCCGCGACCACCGGGGTCAGTTCCGTGGGTGGACGCGGGTCCTTCTCCCCCGCCAGCCAGGGGATGTAGCTGCACCCGCCCAGGCTCAGAGCCAGGAGGCCGAGCAGGACGGGCACGAGGCGCGGCGTGAATCTCATGGGCCTTTCCCCGGGTTTGTCGTGGTGCCAGCGCCGGTCAGCCGGCGGGTGGCAAGTTTTCGAGCTTCAGGCGCAGCAGGGCCGTGTTGGCGGCGCCTTGGGCGATGGCGCGCTCGTAGTCCGCGCGGGCCTCGGCCACGCGACCGCTCGCCAGGGCCAGATCGCCGCGCAGGGCGGCGAAGTCGGCGGCGAAGGGGCCCCCCTGGTCCTCGCGGGCGATGAGGGCCAGGGCGGCCTCCCTCTCCCCTTGGGCCATGAGCAGGCGCGCCAGGCGCAAGGCGGCCACCTTGGCCAGGCCCGGCTCCGGGGCCTTGGCCATCGCCTGCTCCAGGGCCTGACGGGCGGCCTGCGGCTGCTGGGCCGCGATCTCGACCTTGGCCAGCATGAGCTGGGTCAGGGCGCCGTAGGCGCTGTCGCCATGCTTTTCGAGCAAGAGGCGGGCCTGGGTGCGGGCGGCATCGGCGTTGCCGGTCTCCACGGTAGCCACGAGTTGCTCAAAGGCCGCGGAAGCCTGCTGCGCCTGGCCCTCCTGATGGTCCACCCAGGCCCGCCAGCCAAACACTGCCGCCAGGCCAATCGCCAGGCCCCCCGCGACCGAGAGCCCGTTTTCCTTCCACCAGCCCTTGATGGCCTCGACTTTTTCTTCGTCGGTTTCGTAGACGTTCAATCCGTTCACCTCAACAGCGGAAAATACAGCAATGGTTAAGCTTAATATGAAACGCCCCCGGCGGGAGGTTTATCTGGGGGAATGCGAGTGTCCGCCAGATCATCCCCCTCCCGTCCGAACCACAGGGAGGCAGGGTCGGGGAAAAGCAAAGATTGATGCGCGGTGGCTATACACCACTGATCGAACCAGAGCGTAAGCCGTACCCTGGGGGCCTTGAGCAGTGCCCTCTCAGCCGGATATGGGCGTGGGGCGGGCGGCTAGCAGGAAGGGGCCCAGTTCGTCAAAGGGCAGGTCCCGCTGCTCACCCTCCCCGCGGAGGGGTTTGACCCCCAGGACCCCGCGGGCCAGTTCCCCCTCGCCGAGGACCAGGGCAAAGCGGGCGCCACTGCGATCCGCCTTCTTGAACTGGCTCTTGAAGCTGCCGCCACCGCAATGGCACTGCAAGCGCAGGTCCGGGGCCAAGTCGCGCAGCCGCTCCGCCAGGGTCGGGGCGGCGGCCTGCGCTGCGTCGCCGACGGCGACCAGATAAGCATCCAGGGCCGGGGACGCCTCGGGGGCGCTGGCCGCGGCCGCTTCGAGCAGGGCCACCAGGCGCTCCAGCCCCATGGCGAAACCGACCGCCGGCGTCGGCCGGCCACCGAGTTGGGCGACCAGGCCATCGTACCGCCCCCCGGCGCAGACCGTGCCCTGGGCCCCCAGGTCGTCGGTGATCCACTCGAAGACGGTGCGGTTATAGTAGTCCAGACCCCTGACCAGACGGGGATTGACCTCGTAGGGGATGCCGGCGGCCTCGAGCCCGGCGCAAAAGGCGGCGAAATGCTGCCGGGAGGCCTCCCCCAGGTGATCGAGGAGGATCGGCGCCCCGGCGATGACCTCCCGCAGCTCCGGGTTCTTGGAGTCCAGCACCCGCAGGGGATTGGTCAAGAGGCGCCGGCGGCTGTCCTCGTCCAGATGGCAGTGATGGGCCTCCAGGTAGGCGACCAATTCGGCGCGGTAGGCGGCCCGTTCCTCGGCATCGCCCAGGCTGTTGACCTCCAGGCGCAGGGCCGCCAGGCCCAGGGTCCGCCACAGGCGCGCGGTGAGGAAGAGGACCTCCTGATCGATATCCGGCCCCTCCAATCCGAAGACCTCGACGCCGATCTGGTGGAACTGGCGGTAACGGCCCTTTTGCGGCCGCTCATGCCGATACATGGGCCCCCGGTACCAGAGGCGGCGCGGCTGGTCGAGGAGGCCATGCTCGATGGCGGCGCGCACGCAACTCGCCGTGCCCTCGGGCCGCAGGCTGAGGCTGTCGCCACTGCTGTCCGGAAAGCTGTACATCTCCTTTTCGACGATGTCCGTGACCTCGCCGATGGAGCGTTTGAAGAGCTCCGTCACCTCCACCAGGGGGGTGCGGATCTCGCGGTAACCGTAGGACTCGAGAACTTGTCGGGTGCCGTCCTCCAGCCGTTGCCAGAGGCCGATCTGATCCGGCAGCATGTCGTGCATGCCACGGATGGCCTGGATGTTTTTAGCCATGGAAATTCAGGGGCGCGGTTGCGGCTGGTCAGGGAGGGGATGAGCGGGGGCCGGGTCGAGGATGAAACGGGCGACATTGCCCCTTACCACGGCCTGGAAATCAAAGGGCTTGCCACCCACCAGGATCTCCACGGCGGCGGCATTGCCAATGATCAAGGAATAGGGCGGTTTGCCCCCCAGGAGATACTGATCACCCTGGTCCATTTCCCCCACCAGGGCATAGTTCATGGTGCTGTCGCGAATGTCCACCGAGGTGGGACCGGTAAAGCGGATCATCACCGCGAGCCGCTCCTCCACCTGGGCCACATCGGCCTCCGGGGGGCGGATGGCGGTCGTGACCGGTTCGCCTTCCCCCGGTGCCCGGGTGGTACCGGGTGTACCGGGTGTACCGGGGGTATCGGACGGCAAGCCGGCCTCCTGCATGGCTTCCTCCTCGACCGGCTCCGGGACCATCCCCAACTCGGACTCGGACTCGATCCCAGCTTCTGCCTCGATCCCGGCCTCCGCCTTGGCCTCGATCTCAGACTGAATCCTAGCCTCGGTCTCCCCTGGGCTCGTGGCGACCGGGGAAGGGGTAAGCGTCTCCCTTCCAGGGGACACCGCCACCCCCCCCGCCACCGTCCTTGCTGGTGGCCGTTCCTCAAACCCGGGGGACCGGAACTGTGTCAGGTGTTCCGCGACGGGCTCCTGACTATCCGCAAGCGACTCCAGGGTCGGCAGCGGTCGTTGCGTCCACCAGGCGAGGACCAGAAGCAGTACGAACAGCGCAACGGCCAGGGCCGCCCAGGCGAATTCCTGGGTCCGGCCCTGATCCTTGGCCGGGTTTCCAGGGCGAACCTCGGGTCGGCCATCGGGGCGAGCCTGGGACTGCTCCCGGTCCTGGCCAGGGTCGGTCCCGGGCGGGGATGAGGCCGGACTGGCAGATGCCGGGCTATTGTATCCCCGGACTCGGGATCCGGGGCTGGAGGGTCCTAAACCGGAGTATCCCTGGCCGGGGGTTCCAGAGTTGGAGGGTCCCGAGCCAGCGTATCCCGGGGTGGGGGTTACCGTTTTGGGGGTGCCCGCGCTGGGTTTTCCGGGGCTGGGAGCGCCCCAGCCAAACCGGCCCAGGCCCCGGGGACGGCCACTTGGCAGCGGGGTCGCCGCCGGCTTGGCGCCCCCGGCCTCCTGAGACGACTTGACCCGGGGCAGGATCGTCGCGGACCTGGGCTTGGGTACGACGGGCGACCGGGCCTGGAGGGTCCGATAGGCCGCGACCAGAGGCTCGGGATTCAGGTCCATCAGGCGGGCATAGGTCTTGAGATAGCCAGCGACAAAGACGGGGTCGGGCAGGGCCGCGTAATCGTCTTCCTCGATGGCCTGGACCCGCTCCACGGTCAGGCGCATCTCCCGGGCAACCTGGCGCAGTTCCAGATTGCGGCGCAGCCGGGCCTGGCGCAGGCGTTGGCCGGGACCGTTGGGGAGGTCGGCGTCGCTCGCCGCGCCGGGGGGAGAGGGCGGCACGGTTGCGCTGCCAGGGGCGCTGCCGGGGGCGCGACCAGAGGTACCGCCAGGGGCGCGGCCAGGGACACTGCCGGTGGCGCGGCCGGAATCGAAGGCATCAGTCATCTTGGTTCTCAGAGGGACTGGATCTCCGGGGCATCCGGATAATTCTGACGCAGGAGTTTCTCGTAGCGCGCGGCCCCCGGACGGGAACCCAGGGCGCGCTCGATGCGCACCCCCAACAGCAGGGGCCGGGCACCGCGGCCGCCAGCGGCAAAATAGCGTTCGAGATAGCCCTTGGCGGAGCGCTGACGGCCTTGGGCATAGTCCAGTTCCGCCATCTCCAGCAAGGCGGGGACATAGCCCGGATTGGCGGAAAGGGCCCGGCGCAGGGCCTGCTCGGCGGTGGCGGCCTGGCCGGCGCGGCGCGCGCAGATCCCGGCGCGGGTCTCGGCCACCCAGGGGGCATTGAAGAGGGGGTTGTCCAGCGCCTGCTGGTACTGGGCCGCCGCCCCGGCGTAGTCATTCCGGTCACAGAGAAAGTTGCCCCAGGCCATGAGCAGGTAGGGATCATTGGGGGTCAGGCCCAGGGCAAGGCGGAAATGCCGCTCCGCCTCGTCATATTGCCGCAGCTGCTGGTAGATGGTGGCGATGACGTTGTGGGCTTGGGGATGATCCGGGTCCTCCACCAGGGCCTTCTGGGCATTTTTGAGGGCCGGCTCGATCTCCCCCAGACGGTAATACTCCGCGGCGATCTGGACATAGAGGTCGCCGGGCCGACCCTCGGGATTATCCGACCGGACCCCCTTGTCGCCCGCGCAGCCGATCAGCAGCAGGCTGGCGATCAGGGCGGTCCAGCCGCCAACCCGGCGGCCGGGCGGCGTCAAGCGGCGACCACCGGCTGGGGCCAGCCCGCGCGGACCGGGGCTCGCCCGGCCCGGTCGCGCACCCGCCCCACCAACTGACCGCAGGCGGCGGCAATCTCGTCCCCCCGGGTCTTGCGCGTGGTGGTGAAGAGGCCGGAGCGGATCAAGCGGTCACGGAAGGCCTCGATCCGCTCCGGGGACGAGGTTCGGAAGTCGCTGCCCGGGAAGGGATTGAAGGGGATAAGGTTGACCTTGGAGCGGGTCCCCTCCAGCAGCCGGATCAATTGCCGGGCGTGGGTCAGGCTGTCGTTGATGCCGTCGAGCATGACATACTCCCAGGTCACCCGCCGGCGGGGGTTGTCGCCAATGTAGGCGCGACAGGCAGGGATCAGGGTCTCCAGGGGGTACTTGCGATTGATGGGCACCAGTTCGTCGCGCAAGGCATCGTTGGGGGCGTGGAGGGAGACGGCCAGGGAGACCGCGCTGACCTCCGCCAGCCGGTGGATGTTCGGCACGATGCCGGAAGTGCTCACCGTCAGGCGCTGCTTGGCGACCATGTAGGCCAGGTCGTCCTGCATGATGGCCAGGGCTTTGACCAGATTGTCGAAATTGGCCAGGGGCTCACCCATGCCCATCATGACGATGTTGGAGGGGGATTCACCCAGCCAGCGGGTGGCATGCCAGATCTGACCGATGATCTCCCCGGAGGTCAGGTTGCGGTTGAAGCCCTGGCGGGCCGTGGCGCAGAAGGCGCAATCCAGGGCGCAACCCACCTGCGAGGAGACGCACAGGGTATGACGCCGTTCCTGGGGAATGAGGACCGGGATGTAGACGCTCTCCACCCGCTGGCCATCGGCTAGTTCCAGGACCCACTTGCGGGTACCGTCGGCGGAAGGCCAGTCCTCCACCAGGTGGGGGGTACGGATCTCCGCGACCTCCTGAAGCTGGGACCTGAGCTTGAGCGACAGGTCGGTCATGGCGCCAAAATCCGTGACGCCATGCTTATGTATCCATTTGAAAAGGTTCCGGCCATGAAACGGCTTGTGGCCAAGTTCCGTCACCAGGGCCTCGCAGCCCTGAAGATCGAGGTCCAGCAGATTCTGGCGCGCCGCCACCAGGGGAGACCGGGTGTCGGTGGTCAGCGTCAGGGGCACGGAAACGGCGGCCATAAGGGTGGTGGCGCAATCATTCGCTATCGGATTGAGGGAGGGATGGCGGGGTGGGCTCTTCACCCAGGGCATGGGTTCACGGTCCGCCCTATAAGGATAGGCGCGGGTACCCTCCCGGATGGCGACCCCGCGTGCCAAGCGGCGAGAGTTTACCCAGTACCCGAACGAGTGGCAAACCGCCCCGTTGTTGGCCCCGGTGTTGGCAGGGCGCGGATCGGCCCGGCCTTCAGCGCGTCCATCCGCCTTGCCGACCCGCTAGTGGCACCCTAGACTGCCGGCCCTTGAGCTCCAAGCCCAGCCCGGGGAACCGCGATGACCTGCTTCTATGTCTTCAATGGCGACGCCGACGGGCTCTGCGCCCTCCAGCAATTGCACCTGGCGGACCCGGGGGATGCCATCCTGGTGACCGGCGTCAAGCGGGACATCGGCCTCCTGGCCCGGGTCGAGGCCCAGGCCGGGGACCTGGTCACGGTCCTTGACCTGGCCCTGGACAAGAATCGCCCCGCCCTGGAGCGGGTCTTGGCGGCGGGGGCCCGCGTGCGGTATTTCGATCACCACTACCCGGGCGAGATCCCGCGTCACCCCGGGCTGGTGGCCCACATCGATACCACCGCGGACCGGGGGACCAGCCTGCTGGTGGATGACTACCTGGGTGGCCGCTTTCGGGCCTGGGCGGTGGTCGGCACCTTCGGCGACAACTTCGACGAGGCGGCGCGGCTTGCCGCCCAGCCCCTGGGCCTGATCGCGGACCAGCTCGCCGCCCTGCGCGACCTGGGCATCTACCTCAACTACAACGGCTATGGCGCCGAGGTGGCCGACCTGCACTTCCCCCCGGACGCCCTATTCCGCCGCCTCCAACCCTATGCCGATCCTTTGGCATTCATCGGCCAGGATCCGGCCTTTCAGCAGTTGCGGGACGGCTTCATCGACGACATGACCAGGGCCCGGGCGGTGAGACCCGCGCTGGACCAGCCCTGGCACCGCCTGCACCTGCTCCCGGCGGAGCCCTGGGCGCGCCGCGCCGGCGGCGTCCTGGCCAACGAACTGGCGCGTGAGTCCCCGGACCAGGCCCATGCCCTGCTCACCCGGCTCCCCGCCGGCGGTTTCGTCGTCAGCGTCCGCGCCCCCCTGACCCGGCGGCAGGGGGCAGACGAGCTCTGCCGCCGCTTCAGCACCGGCGGCGGGCGCCCGGCCGCGGCAGGCATCAACCACCTGCCCGAGGCGGCCTACGGGGACTTCGTGACCGCGTTCCTGGCCGCCTTCTGATCGCCGTGCCTAAGGCTCAGGGCGGGTAGGTGCCATCACCAGGACTGATGGGGAAGCCTGGCCGGCTTTTCACCTTACCCTCGTCGTCCGCCAATTTGTGATCGCTCCGTGTCGGGGGCACGCTGATCCTTATCAGTCCCACCATCCAGTAATCTCACTCTCGCCAGCCAGCCAGGATCTCCAGACACTGGCGATTCATCTCCCAGGCCCGTTCCAGACTGTCCGCCTCGGTATAGGCCCGCAGTTCCGGGGCGTTGCCCGAGGGGCGCAGGTGGGCGATCTCGCCGTTGGCGAAGGCCAGGCGGACGCCGTCGGTGGTGTCGATGGCCGCCACCGCACCAAAGCAGGCACCAAACAGTTCCTCAGCCGCCGCCCGGTCCCGGATGCCATCCCCGGCCATAAGGGGTTGCAGCTGGGCCTGGCTGAGTTCTGGGGGAAAGTCCTTGAGCCGGTCGCTGGCGGTGAATCGGGGCGGCAGGCTGGACGCCAGGGCGGAGAGGCTCAGCCCCTGGTCCCGGGCCGCCAACAGCAGGACGATCGGCACCAGGAGGGCATCCCGGGTGGGCAGGGCCGGCAGGCGGCGATCGTCGCGGACCAGGTCGGTGGCGGTGAGAAAGCCCCCATTGGCCTCGTAGCCGACCACCGGGTCCAGGCACCCGGCCTTGAGGGCCGCCATGCCCTCGATGACAAAGGGCGAGCCGATCCGTGTCCGACGCACGGCGGGAAACCAGCCGGTCTGTTCCAGGGCGGTGTTGCAACTCACCGGGGTCGCCACCCCTTCGGCACCGAGGTAGCGGGCGCAAAGGATGCCGACGATATCGCCACGCAGCCAGTTGCCCCGCTCATCCCCGACCAGGGGCCGGTCGCCATCGCCATCGGCGGAGACCAGGGCCTGATAGCGCCCGGTGGCCGCCCAGTCCCGGCCCAGGCGCACATCCTCGGGGCGGATGGCCTCGGTATCCACGGGGATGAAGACCTCCGACCGGCCAAGCCGCTCGACCTCGGCACCAAGTCCGGTCAATACCTCGTAAAGGGCCTCCCGGGCCACGCTGGAGTGCTCGTAGAGACCGATGGTCAGCCCCGCCAGGCAGCCGGCGGGGAAGAAGTCCAGATAGCGGGCGACATAGGCCCGATAGCCCGCGGGGTCCTCCGGTGGCAAGGGGCGAGCCGTCCCCGGGACCAGGGCCCCGTCCGGGGTGAAGAGACTGGCAGGTAGCTCCACCCGCTGGGCGCGGATCCCATCCTCGTCGGCCTTGAGGATCTCGCCGCTGGGGAGGTTGAACTTGATGCCATTGCGATCGTCGGGGATATGACTGCCGGTGACCATGAGGCTCGGCAGACCCAGGGCCAAACCGAAGGCGGCCAGCGCCGGGCTCGGGATCCGGCCGAGGTGCCGTGGCCGATACCCGGCGTCCGCCACCGCCTGGGCGCAGGCCTGGAGGATGCGGCCGGTGCTGGGGCGATAATCTCCCGCCAGGGCCACCTGCCCCCCCGCCGGCAAGACGCCAATCTCCGCGCAGTAGCCCAGGAAACCCAGGGTGTAGGCGTAACAGACCCGGTCGGTCATGTCCACCACCCGACCCCGGGCCCCGCTTGTGCCGAACTGCACGCCGCTTTCCCGCATCAGATCGCCAATCTGCATCCTTTATCTCCTGTCAGAGAGTGTGTGGCGGTCCCGACCGCTCAGGTCAGGCCCCCCGTCAATGCCCTTGGGTGATTGTATAGCCTTCGCGTTTCAGTTACCGGCATCGATGGGGAGGGTCCATCGAAACGGAGCAAGGCAGGGGAGGACAAGGCGCGCAACCGATACTAGAATGCAATTGACCTCAGCCCGTCCCCCGCGGATCGGTCGAGCGATCGGGTGACCAATTAAGTTCCACACCCCACAATCTATGCCATCAAGTAGGAGTTTCCCCATGCTTGACAAGAGTCCCTACCAGCTTTTCGCTTCGGCGGCAGCCTTGAGCCTGGCCCTCAGCCAGGCCGCCCTGGCCCAGACCGAGGCCTCGCCGGCGGCTCAGGCGCCCGCCATCCCGCTCCCCCCCGCACCGCTGGTCGCGGATTCCCCCGCCCCCGTTTCAGCCCCGGTCCCCGCGGTCGCCCCAGCCACCCCGCCGGTAGCCGTTGTGGCGCCCCCGCCCCCCGCGGCGCCCGTCGCCCCCGCCGCGGCTCAAGCCCCGGCAGTGCCTGCCGCCGAGACCCCGGTTGCCCCGGCACCGGGCGCCGAAGCTCAGGCACCCTTGGCCCCAGCGGCGGCACCCAGCCCGGCCGAGAGGGCCCAGGCGGCCCATGCCGCCCATGCCGAGGCCGCCATGAAGCGGATGGAGGAGCGTCAGGCCGAGATGCTGGCCAAGCGCAAGCAACGCTATGAGGAGCTGCGCAAGCGCGCCGAGGCCGCTGGCCTGACCCTGCCCGAGACCCCGCCCTGGGAAGAGGCCGGTTTCACCCCCCCGGAGATGCCGGCCATGCCGGAAATGCCCGCCATGCCCGCCTGGCCCGACCAGGCAGGCATGGGCGGCATGAGCGGCATGGAGGGCATGAGTGGCCAGGGTCAGGATTGGCAGGCCCGGCGTGACCAGGCCTGGCAGGCCATGCGCGAGCGGGCCGCCCAACGCGGGGTGGACATGCCCGAGCAGGGCCCCTGGAACCTGCTGTCCGCCGAGGAGCATCGCGCCCACATGGAGCAGATGCGCCAGGCCGCCACCCCCGAGGAACGGGCCGCCCTGCGTGATCAGCACTGGGCCGAGATGCGCGAGCGCGCGGCCGCCAAGGGGATGAACCTGCCCGAGACCCCGCCCTGGAAGCAGGCCGAGCAGCGCCGCGAGGCCATGAAGGCCCGGTGGGAGAGCTATCGCCAGGTCATCGAGAAAATGTCCGCCGAGGAACGTGAGGCAGCCGAGGCCATCTTCGGTCAAATGCCCCAGCCTCCCGAGATGCCGGCCATGCCCCCCATGCCGGAGATGGGCCAGGACATGATGCCTTATGGCGGGAATTTTGGCGCCCCGGCTCTCCGGGGCTTTCCGCCGGTCGCGCCCGGCTTTGGCGGTCCTGACTTTAGTGGACCCGGGTACGGTAGCGGACCGGGTTATGGCGGCGGACCCGGTTACGCTGGTCCCGGCTATGGCGGACCTGGCTATGGCGGTCCCGGCCCTGGCGGTTACGACCAACCCCGTCCCTGGACTGGCGCCAACCCGGGCCAGATGCCGGCGCCCATGATGATGCCCAACAGCGGCTATAACCGCTGGTAGTCCGCCACCCGGGCAACTTGCCGGGTGCGCGCCTGGCCCTTGGAGGGCCCGCGTACCCGGCGCTCCTGATACCGACAGCGCATTTCCGTTTCTGGCATCGCTGGGGAGGACCGGGGCCTCTGGCGGGGGTGTAGACCGCAGGCACGCGGTCATCAAACTTACCGGGAGGTACTGAGCTTATCACCCCCGCCAGGCGCCACCCGACCCGAGGTGATTGAGCATTGCGCTGCGCTGACTAAAACGATAATGGGGACACCACAAGGGGGAGCTTCCACCCATGAAATTCATTCGCAATCTGCTGGCGCTGATCGGACTGGTCAGCCTCCTTGGGGCAGGCTATGCCTATGTCCGTCTGGCCCCGGCCCTGGCGGAGTTCGATAGCGAATTCCCGCGGGTCTATGGCCAACTGGCCCAGCGTCTGCTGGAGACGGGCGATCCGGGCGTGGCCATGATGTGGGCCGTGGAGGTCGACGAGGGCCTGACCCCGGAGGACGTGATCGAGTCCCTGAAGAGTCTCGCCACCAGCCGCAATTTCCTCTTCGTCGGCGAATCGCCCTTCTACAAGCAGATCAAGGCCATCACCGGGGAAGACTACCGTTACGTCAACTTCCTGTCCTTCTGTGACGCCAAGGTCGGCAAGATCATGCTGGAGTATCGTGACCAGTACAGCGGATTCATGCCCTGCCGGATCGCCCTGGTGGAGAACAAGCAAGGCCGCCTCTGGCTCTATTCCATGAATCTGGAACTGATGATTCACGGCGGGAAGGCCCTGCCCCCCGAAATGAAGGAATCCGCCCAGCGGGTCAGTAAGACCATTCAGGAGATCATGGAAGGGGCGGCCAAGGGCGAGTTCTAAGGCCAATCTCAGCCTATCGGGCGGGCCCGGCCGCCCGAACCCACCCGCAATTCGGCCGGGAATCAGCAGTTCAACCCGCGAGACAACCGCTTCGGCCGACTTCGACCCGCAGGGTCGACACCCCAAACCGGGACCGGGTATCACCCTCCGGCAACGGGGTTCTCCCAGACTCCCGGGTCTAGCCCGCTACCGGGTCCAGCCAGGCATCCAGCTGGTCGTGGACCGGCGCGACACCTTGGCGGTCCAGGGCGGAGAAGCCCGCGACTTGGATGCGTTCGCCCTCCCCCGCTACCGCCCGCCGCACCTGAGCCAGTTGCGCCAGGGCGGCGCCGCGCTTGAGCTTGTCCTGCTTGGTCAACAGCAGAAGGACGGGGCGCTGGGCCTCACGGCTCCATTCCAGCATGCGCTGATCGAACTCCGTGAGGGGATGGCGAATGTCCATCACGATCACCAGCCCCACCAGGGACCGACGCTCATGGAGGTAAGCGGCCATCAGGTCCTGCCATTGGAACTTCACCGCCTCGGCGACCCGGGCATAGCCATAGCCGGGCAGGTCGACAAGCCGCCGATCCTCCTGCCCGGCCGCGAAGAAGACGATCTGCTGGGTGCGCCCCGGGGTCTTGCTGGTGCGGGCCAACTGGCGCTGATCACAGATCAGGTTGATGGCGCTGGACTTACCGGCATTGGAGCGTCCGGCGAAGGCCACTTCGCGCCCCGCGTCGGCGGGGGCCTGGTCCAGGCGCGCCGCGGCGCGCAGAAAATAGGTCTGGCGGTAACGGGGATTCATGGGGTAAAGGGCACCTGGCCCCGGCCTTGGGTAGCTGGGGTGGCCACCGCCGTTGCCGTCTCTGGAACCAGTCCTGAAGCCGCCTTCGGGGCCGCCGAGGTACTGGTGGTATTGATGGTGCTGGTGGTATTGATGGTGCTGGTGGTGCTGGTGGTGCTGGTCCCGGCGTCCGTGTGCGCCTCCCCGCGCCGCCAGGGGCCCGACTTGCCGCCGGCCTTTTCCACCAGGCGCACCGCCTCGATGCTCATGCCCCGATCCACCGCCTTGCACATGTCATAGATCGTCAGCAGGGCCACCTGCACCGCGCACAGGGCCTCCATCTCCACCCCGGTCTGACCCTGGGTCTCGACCCGCGCCTGGCAGATGACCCGGGAGCCGGCGAGGTCCGGCTCCAGATCGAGGCGGATGTGGGTGAGGGCCAGCGGATGGCAGAGGGGGACGAGGTCAGGGGTGCGCTTGGCCCCCATGATGCCGGCGACCCTGGCAATGCCCAGGACATCCCCCTTGCGATGGCCACCGGCCACGATCAGGTCCAGGGTGGCCGGCTGCATGCGGATCCAGCCCTCGGCGAGGGCATGGCGGCGACTGACGGCCTTGCCCCCCACGTCCACCATCTGGGCCTCGCCGGCCGCGGTGAAGTGCGTCAATAACCCCGGCTCCCCCGCCGCCGGTTCCGGCCCGGCTTCACCACCGGGATCAGGGCCTGGCCGGGAAGCGGGTCCTGGTTCAGCGCCCGTTGAGGTGGGAGTCTCCGGCGTCAAGAGCCGTGATATCTCCTCCACCCGCTTCAGGCCGCCCGCAGGGCTTGGGGCCGACGTTCCAAGCCCTTGTCGAGTTCATGGGCCTCGCAGGCCAGGGATGCCAGATCGACCAAAAACCAGGTCGACGGGGCCTGGCCGACCCCGCCCACCGTGCCCGGATTCAGCAACAGGGTCTGGCCACCACGGATATTGGGCACCCATTGCTGCTTGGGCAGATGACTGTGGCCGCAGCAGACCAGATCCCAATCGCCAGTAGCCGCCATGGCGTTGGCGTAGTGCGGGTAGTGGACCATGAAGATCCGCCGGCCGGCCAGTTCGACGCCGGCATCCATGCCATGATATTGGATCACGCTGCCGGGGTCCGCGGCCAGTCGGCCCAGGGTGAACATATCCCCAGTGTTATTCCCGTGGATGACATGCACCGGAAGACCATATTTTTCCAGGCAGCGCAGGGTGCTGGGGGCCACGACGTCGCCGCAATGGAGCACTGCCTCGGCCCCCAGGGTCTTGGCCTCCGCCACCGCGGCATCCAGAAGCGGGATGTGATCGTGACTGTCGGACAGAAGGCAGACTTTCATGCGGGGCAGAGGCGTTCGGAGGCCGGGCGCGGCTGAGTTGAACCAGGGGACGGATCAGAAATTGGGCTTTTCTGGCTCATCCTCGTACATCTTCACGCTGGCCAGGATCTCGGCCTTGGCCTCGTCAGCCCCACCCCAGCCGGCGATGCGCACCCATTTCCCCTCGTCCAGGTCCTTGTAGTGCTCAAAGAAGTGGGAGATCTGATCGAGCATCACGTCGGGCAGGTCCCGGAAATCCTGGACGGAGCGGTACTGGCGGGACAGCTTGTCGGTGGGCACGGCCAGGATCTTGGCGTCGTCACCGGACTCGTCGGTCATCTTTAGCACCCCTACCGGACGGCACTTGATCACCGAGCCGGGGATCAAGGGATAGGTGGTGAGCACCATCACGTCCACCGGATCGCCGTCGTTGGAGAGGGTGTGGGGCACATAGCCATAGTTGCAGGGGTAGTGCATGGCGGTATTCATGAAGCGATCCACGAACATGGCGCCGGTCTTCTTGTCCAACTCGTACTTGACCGGGTCCGAGTGGGAGGGGATCTCGATGATGACGTTGATCTCGTTGGGGACGTTATCGCCCGAGCTGACTCGGTCCAGATTCATGAAGGTTCTCCGCGGGCGTCGCCAGGGCGCCTACAACAACAGAAAAAAAAGAGGCCGACGCGCCCGCGCCGGCCTCGCGAATTCTCCCCCATCACCGCGCCGGGCGCAAACCCGGCGGATGATGAGGTGAGCGGCAAGGGGCCTCAACCCCGAGCCGCCCTTGCCCGAAACATAGTCCGGGGATCAGTTCACGACCATCAGAGGATCGGCACGATCAGCAGGGCGACGATGTTGATGATCTTGATCAGCGGGTTGACCGCGGGACCGGCGGTATCCTTGTAGGGGTCGCCGACGGTGTCACCGGTCACGGCCGCCTTGTGGGCATCGGATCCCTTGCCACCCAGGTTGCCGTCCTCGATGTACTTCTTGGCGTTGTCCCAGGCGCCGCCGCCGGTGGTCATGGAGATAGCCACGAACAAACCAGTGACGATGGTGCCGATGAGCAGACCGCCCAGGGCCTCCTTACCCAGGGTGAGTCCAACCACGACGGGGACCAGGACCGGCAGCAGGGAGGGCACGATCATCTCGCGGATGGCGGACTTGGTGAGCATGTCCACCGCCTTGGAGTAATCGGGCTTTTGCTGATAGGTCATGATGCCCGGCATCTCGCGGAACTGACGGCGCACCTCGTTGACGATTCCGCCGGCGGCACGCCCCACCGCCTCCATGGCCATGGCACCAAAGAGGTAGGGCACCAGACCACCGATCAACAGGCCGATGATGACCATGTGATTATCGAGGCTGAAGTTGAGATTGGTGTTACCCGCCGCGCTCAGGGCATGGGTGTAGTCGGCGAAGAGCACCAGGGCGGCCAGACCGGCGGAGCCGATGGCATAACCCTTGGTGACGGCCTTGGTGGTGTTGCCGACGGCGTCCAGGGGATCGGTGATACTGCGGATCTTCTCGTCCAACTCGGCCATCTCGGCGATGCCGCCGGCGTTGTCGGTGATGGGGCCATAGGCGTCCAGGGCGACGATGATGCCGGTCATGGAGAGCATGGAGGTGGCGGCGATGGCGATGCCATAGAGGCCGGCCAGTTCATAGGCGGCCCAGATGCTGGCGCAGACCGCCAGCACGGGGGCGGCGGTGGACTTCATGGACACGCCCAGACCGGCGATGATGTTGGTGGCATGACCAGTCTGGGAGGCATCGGCGACGTGGCGCACCGGGGAATACTCGGTGGCGGTGTAATACTCGGTGATGATGACCATGAGGGCGGTCAGGATCAGGCCGATGACGGAGGCCCCATAGATGGCGCCGTTGGAGTAAGCGGCGTTGGTGCCGGCGGGGTCGACCAGCCAGGTGACGGGGATGAAGAGCACCAGGGCGATGGCGCCGGCCACGCCAAGCCCCTTGTAGAGGGCGATCATGATCTTGGTGTCGCCCTCCTTCGCCTTGACGAAGAAGGTGCCGACGATGGAGGCGATGATGGCGACCCCACCCAGGGCCAGGGGATAGACCACGGCGGAGGTCAGGCCCACCAGCAGGGAGCCCAGCAGCATGGTGGCCACCACGGTGACGGCATAGGTCTCGAAGAGGTCCGCGGCCATGCCGGCGCAGTCACCGACGTTGTCACCCACGTTGTCGGCGATGACCGCCGGGTTGCGGGGGTCGTCCTCGGGGATGCCAGCCTCGACCTTGCCCACCAGGTCGGCGCCCACGTCGGCGCCCTTGGTAAAGATACCGCCGCCCAGTCGGGCGAAGATGGAGATCAGGGAACCGCCAAAGCCCAGGCCCACCAGGGCATGAAGGATCTTGTCCTGGGGAACGCCTTGGCCAGAGAGGATGACGTAGTATCCGGCGACACCGAGGAGTCCCAGACCGACGACCAGCAGGCCGGTGATGGCGCCACCACGGAAGGCCACCTGGAGGGCGGCGTCCAGACCGTTATTGGCCGCCTGGGCGGTGCGGACGTTGGAGCGCACCGAGATGTTCATGCCGATGTAGCCGGCGGCCCCGGAGAGCACGGCACCGATGACGAAACCGATGGCGGTATAGGAATCCAGCACAAAGAAGAGGATGACGGCCAGTACCACGCCGACGATGCCAATGGTGGTGTACTGGCGATTGAGATAGGCCTTGGCGCCCTCCTGCACGGCCGCCGCGATCTCGCGCATGCGATCGTTGCCGTCGGGGAGGGCCAGGATCCACTTCACGGACCAGACGCCGTAGGCCAGCGCCAGGAAGCCGCATAGCAGCGCGAAAATCGAACCTGCTGTCATTCGGGGTTTCTCCTCTCTGATGGGTGAATCGTCATTGGTATCCGCTCGGAAAGCCGGCGCCTGCACCGCGCCCCATCCCGTCCGCGTCGCGATTCAACCATAGAAATGGCCGGCCGTCACGGAGCAGTCACAATTTTCGGTCAACAGGCGCCTTAGCGGCGTGATTCCCGCTGCTTAGCGACCAACCCGGCTGAAATCCATGCCGGGCCGGAGGCCGAAACAGGACTCCAGCGCGAATTCCCGGATCAGATCGTCCGTGGCCGTCTGGCCATGCTCGCGTTGAATCTCCCCCAACAGCAACCGGACGGCGTTGCGGTTGTAACCGCCACCGAAGGCCACTTGTTCGGCGATGATCTCTCGGGCGCGATCCAGGGTCATGGCCAATACTCCGCGATGAGGAAAACGGGATGGGATGAAATGGAATGGGGCCAGAGCGCCGGAAGGAATGGCGATGACGCCGGCGGCGCGAAGGGCGCCAGAAGGTTTGTCCCTGACGCCGGCAGGGCGAGGGCTCCAGGAGACTGGGCGTGCCACTGGCAGTGCCAGCGGCGCCATGAGCATGGATTTGACGCCGACAAGGCCGGCGTCAGTCCCGCGGGATCAGAGCGCGAAGGGCGCCAGCTTCTTGGGCACCGCCACATTTTCCAGGGTGACGTACTTGGGCATCCCCTTCTCGTAGGGGGGATAGTCCTCGCCCTGGATCAAGGGGTAGAGGTAGTCGCGACACTTATCGGTGATGCCAAACCCGTCCGCGGAGATGAAATCCTTGGGCATGAACTTTTCGACGTTGGCCACCTGGGACAGGGGCGCCATGCCGATCTCCCAGACGTAAGGGGTCGTGGACTTGCGCACCACCGTGGGCATGATGGAGTTGTGCCCGGCGATGGCGTACTCGACCGCCGCCTTGCCCAGGGCATAGGCCTGCTCCACGTCGGACTGGGAGGCCAGGTGCCGGGCGGCACGCTGCAAGTAGTCGGCCACCGCCCAGTGGAACTTATAGCCCAGGGCATCCTTGACCATATTGGCCACCACCGGGGCGGCGCCGCCGAGTTGGGCATGGCCGAAGGCATCGCGGGTGCCCTGCTCCGCCAGGAAGCGGCCATCCGGCCAGTGACAGCCCTCGGAGACGCAGACGGTGCAGTAGCCGTACTCCTCGACCTTGGCCCTGACCGCGGCGAGGAACTTGTCCTGATTGAATTCCACCTCGGGGAAGAGGGTGATGACCGGGATGCCCTGGTCCGCCACCAGGGCGCCGGCGGCGGCGATCCAGCCGGCGTGGCGCCCCATCACCTCGATGACGAAGAGCTTGGTGGAGGTTGCGCACATGGAGCGCACGTCGAAGCTGGCCTCCAGGGTGGAGGTGGCGATGTACTTGGCCACGGAGCCGAAGCCGGGGCAGTTGTCGGTGATGGGCAGGTCGTTGTCCACGGTCTTGGGCACGTGCACGGCCTGGACCGGGTAGCCCATCTTCTCGGAGAGCTGGGAGACCTTGAAGCAGGTATCGGCGGAGTCACCGCCGCCGTTATAGAAGAAGTAGCCGATATCGTGGGCCTTGAAGACCTCGATGAGGCGCTCGTACTCGCGCTGGTTGGCCTCAAGGCTCTTGAGCTTGTAACGGCAGGAGCCAAAACCGCCGGAGGGGGTATGGCGCAGGGCGGCGATGGCCGCGGCCGATTCCTTGCTGGTGTCGATCAGGTCCTCGGTCAGGGCGCCGATGATGCCGTTGCGGCCGGCGTAGACATTGGCGATCTGGTCGGTATGCTGGCGGGCGGTCTCGATGACCCCGCAGGCGGAGGCGTTGATGACGGCGGTGACGCCACCGGACTGGGCATAAAAGGCATTCTTCGCGGACATGATTTCCCCTCGTTACTTCTTGGTCTGATGATCGCGTGGCCCTTCAGGGAGGTGAGGGGCCAGACTCGGTTGCGGGTCCCGTGGAGGGTGCGACCATGACGAATCGCCCTCCCCGACCCAGTGCCTGTAGAGGTCACAAAACAATTTTCGGCAGCGCCGCGGGGTGCCGCGAAAACGCCAGGGTATTGGATCGCTCCGACCAACGGTCGTGGGTCGTGGCAACGGGTGCCTTGACTGGGCGCCGCGCTGACTTCAGAACCGTCGACTCTTGGGTTTGGGCAAATCGCCGCGCTCTTGGGCGACATGATCCGCCTGGGCCTGGAGCAGGGAGACGGCGCACTCCGCAAGGTCGTCATATTCTTCGACACCGGTGCCCATCTGCTGATGGACCCGATAAAAGAACTGGCAGCGGTAGCGCCGGTCACCGGTCTTGAAGATGACGAAGCTGCATCCCTCGTCGTCACTCCAGAATAGCACTGGACAGGCGGTAAGCTCCCGGTCCGAGGGATGAAGGCGGATCTCGGCATCGGCCAGCTTGATCTCCTGGTCATGGCCATAGCGCTCCTTGAGCGTGGTCTGGACGATCCAGCGTTCGGATTCGGTGATATCGGCGATGACAGCCATGGGTTTGTATGTCCTGCGCTGGGGCTGCGGCTGACAGGGGACCGGGACCGCTCAAGCGGTGACAGTGCTCCCGCCACCGGACAGGGGGGACTGAGCCAGGATGGCCATGATAGCCGTAGCCCCGCCCCAGATTTCCGTTGGCCGCTGCAAATGGGCTAAGGGTAGCCAAAAAGCCGACCGGCGCCCAATCCAAAACTTGGATGCCGGGATGGAATTTGCTGATCTGGACCCCGCTGGCCTGCCCTCCTTTCCGGGCCTCAGCGCCGTGCCAGGCGGGGCAGATCCGCGCCCTGGCCGAGGGCCTGCGCCATGAGCAGGCGTTTCAGGGGCGGCAAGCGATCCGCGACCGCCAGGCCAGTGTTACGGGCCGCCACCAGCAGGGGATTGGCGTTGCTAAACAGCCGCTTGAAACCGTCCATCGCCCCCAGCATGCGCAGGTTGTCCCCGCGGCGGGCGCGCTCATAACGGCGCAGCGTCCACAAGCCCCCGATGTCCCGGCCGCGTTCCCGGGCCGCGCCGATCTCGTCCACCAGTTGGGCGGCGTCGAGCAGGCCCAGATTCACGCCCTGACCCGCCAGCGGGTGCACGGCATGGGCGGCATCGCCGATCAGGGCCAGGCGGGGCCGGACATAGGCGTCCGCATGCTGAAGGCGCAGGGGGAAGGCGACCCGCCGGCCGACGGCGGTGACCGTTCCTAGGCGGCGGTCGCTGGCCTGTTCCAGTTCCCCAAGAAAGGGGGCATCGTCCAAGGCCAGGAGGGCTTGGGCGCGTTCCTCGGTCACCGACCAGACGATGGAGCAGCGACCATCCGCCAGGGGCAGGAAGGCCAGGGGACCGGTGGGCAGAAAGCGCTGCCAGGCGGTTTCCCGATGGGGCTCGTGGGTCCGGACGTGGGCGACGATGGCCTGCTGGTCATAGTCCCAACCAGAGGTGAGGATCCCCGCCTGCGCCCGTACCCAGGAATCGCGGCCATCGGCCCCGACCAGCAGGCGGGTGGTGAGGCACCGGCCATCGCTCAGGGTAAGCCGGGCCCAGTCCGGACGCGCGGTCCCGCTCGGCATCTCCGGCAGGCTCAGCGCCGCCCCCCGGACCGGGCAGAGCAGGGTCACGTCCGGCGCCGCTTCCAGGTACTCCCAGAGGGCGAGCTGGATGACCCGGTTCTCGACGATATGCCCCAGATCCGGCTCCCCCAGATCGGCGCTGTCGAAGTGGATACTGGCGCCCCCGATGGCATCCCAGACCCACATCTCGCGGTAGGGACTGACACCCAGTTGCGTCATGCGCTCCCAGACGCTGGGCCCCCGCCGCGGGCGGAGGCGATCCAGCAGCCGCTGGCTGGCCCGGCTGAGGGCGGAGACGCGCAGGTCGATCTCACCCGCCAGCCAGTCACGCGCGGGCTCCCGGGTCTCTGTGACCGCGATGCGGAGCCCCTGGCCGGAACAGGCCGCGGCCAGGGCGGCGCCCACCATGCCGCCGCCAACGATCAGGAGATCAAACGTGGGCTCGGTGTCAGGGGTCTTCATCGCTTAGGCCTCAGCGTGATCGTCGAGTTACGGCAGGATGAGGATCGGATTGGCCCCTGGCAAGCGCACAGGTTGGGGTGGATCGAGCCATGACCCATCGGTTTCGCTTGTTCCAGGTCGGGACTAACCAGCCTGACAGGCTTCATCATAGGGGCAGTCCCCGCGCCAGCCGTGGCAGATGGCCGGCGATTCCCATGAAGCGGGTCGCCAGGGCATGGCGCAGGGGTGGCAGCAGATCCAGCCCCAGGAGCCCGAGGTTGCGACCGAGGCGCAAGGGCGGCCAGGGGTTGATGAAGAGGTGGGCGAGCAGGTCAGTGGCCAGGCCGGTACGTTCCTGATCACTGCCGCGCAGGCGCCGATAGGCCGCCAGGGCCGCGGCATCGCCCGGATCGGCCCCGGCCCGCACCCGGTCGACCAGGACCTGGGCCAGGGCGGCCAGGTCGCGCAGGCCCAGGTTGAGCCCCTGACCCGCTACCGGGTGCAGGGTATGGGCGGCATTGCCGATGAGGACCAGCCGCGGGCGCGCCGGCTCCCGGGTCAGCAACAGCTTAAGGGGCCAGGCCTGGCGCCGGCCAGGGCGGGACAGGGTGCCGAGGCGGTAGCCGAAGCGCGCCTGAAGGCGGGCGAGGAAGGCTGCGTCATCGAGGGCGAGGATGCCCGCCGTTTCATCCCGCCGGGCGGTCCAGACCAGGGAGTAACGCCCGGCTGTCATGGGCAGCAGGGCCAGGGGGCCGGTGTCGGTGAAGCGCTCGAAGGCCACCCCTGGCTGGGGCCGATCCGCGGTCAGGGTGGTGATGATGGCATCATGGCCATAGCCCCGTTCCAGGACCTGGAAGCCCAGGCGCTGGCGGATGGCCGAGTCCCCGCCATCGGCCGCCACCAGGACGGGGGCGCTGAGCAACCGGGAGGCGTTGCCGCTGGCCACCTCCACATCCACCCGGTCCGCCCCGAGATGAAAGCCGACCAGTCGCGCCGGGCAAAGGCTCTCGACCCCCCCGAGCCGGACCTGGATGGCCTGGCCAATGAGCCGCGCCGGGACCACATAGCCCAGCGCCGGAACACCCTCCTCCGCGCAATCCAGGCGGGCGAGGCCGAAGTGCCCACGCTCCGACACATGTATCCGGCGGATGGCTTCGGCGCCGGCGGCGAGTTCGGTCCAGAGGCCGATCCCCTCCAGGATGCGTCGACTGCCCCAGGACAGGGCGATGACCCGCTCATCGTAGCTAGGCTCGGCGCGGAGGGTCTGGGCCACCGCCTCCACCAGGGCGACGCGCAGGCCGGCGGCCCCCAGGGCACAGGCCAAGCTGCCGCCGACCAGGCCGCCACCGACAATGATCAGGTCATAGTGGTTTCCTGCCATTAGGGTGCTCCTCCCGCCTCAGGCGCTCATCCAGGCCTCGATCTCGGCCACCGTCTTGGGGGCCTGGTGGGTAAGGACCTCGTGGCCGTCGGCCGTCACCACCAGGTCGTCCTCGATGCGGATGCCGATGCCGCGGAAGCGCTCGGGGACCTCCTCGCGCTCCGGGGCCAGGTAGAGGCCGGGCTCCACGGTCAGGGCCATGCCCGGCTCGAAGCGGCGCCAGTCGCTCCCGCGCTTGTAGTCGCCGACATCGTGGACGTCCATGCCCAGCCAGTGGCCGGTGCGGTGCATGAAATAGGGTTTGTAGGCCTCGTCGCGGATCAGCTTGGGCACCGCCTTGCGTCCCCCGGGCAGGAGGCCCAGCTCCACCAGACCCCGAGTCAGGGTCTTGACGGCGGCCGCGTGGGGCTCCATCCAGCGGTTGCCCGGGACGACCTTGGCGATGGCGGCGGCCTGCGCCGCCAGCACCAGTTCGTACAGTTCCCGCTGGGGAGGCGTGAAGCGGCCGTTGACCGGATAGGTGCGGGTGATGTCAGAAGCATAACCTTCCAACTCGCCCCCGGCGTCGATGAGCACCAGGTCCCCGTCTTGCAGACGTTGATCGTTGGCGGCGTAGTGGAGGATGCAGCCATTGGCCCCCCCACCGACGATGGGGGGATAGGCATGGAAGCGGGAGCCGCTCGCGGCGCAGGCCCGGGCGAATTCCGCCTCCAGTTCATACTCCCAGCGCCCCGGCTGGCAGAAGCGCATGACCTGACGGTGGGCCGCGGCGGAGACCCGCGCCGCCCGGCGCATGAGCTTGACCTCGGCCTTGGACTTGAACAGGCGCGCCTCGTGGAGCAGGGCGTCAAGATTGACCAGGGCGGTCGGGGCGCGAACCCCGGCGCGGGCCTGGGCCCGCACCGCCCTGATCCAGGTCATGACCTTGGCATCCAGGTCCGCGTCCTGGCCAAAGGGGTAGTGCAACCGGTCGCGGTCACGCAACAGCTTGGGCAGTTCCTCATCCAGGGCGGCGATCGGGAAGGCCTGGTCAGCGCCGTAGTGCTCGACAGCGCCCTCGACCCCGGCGCGGGGTCCCTCCCAACGCTCGCGCTCGGGGTCCCGGGGGCGACAGAAAAACACCACTTCGCCCTCCCGGCGTCCGGGGGCCAGGACCAGCAGGGCCTCGGGCTCGGGGAAGCCGGTCAGATAGCTGAAGTCGCTGGACTGGCGATAGGGGTAGAGGGTGTGACCGTTGCGCACCCGCTCGGGGGCGGCGGCCAGGAGCGCGATCCCGGTCTCGCCCAGGGCGGCCAGCAGGTGGCGCCGGCGGCGGCGGTACTCGGCGGCG
>JAHDND010000088.1 GCA_018435665.1 Candidatus Thiosymbion sp.
CGCCGCCGAGTACCGCCGCCGCCGGCGCCACCTGCTGGCCGCCCTGGGCGAGACCGGGATCGCGCTCCTGGCCGCCGCCCCCGAGCGGGTGCGCAACGGTCACACCCTCTACCCCTATCGCCAGTCCAGCGACTTCAGCTACCTGACCGGCTTCCCCGAGCCCGAGGCCCTGCTGGTCCTGGCCCCCGGACGCCGGGAGGGCGAAGTGGTGTTTTTCTGTCGCCCCCGGGACCCCGAGCGCGAGCGCTGGGAGGGACCCCGCGCCGGGGTCGAGGGTGCTGTCGAACAGTATGGCGCTGACCAGGCCTTCCCGATCGCCGCCTTGGATGAGGATCTGCCCAAGCTGTTGCGCGACCGCGACCAGTTGCACTACCCCTTTGGCCAGGACGCCGACCTGGATGCCAGGGTCATGACCTGGATCCGGGCGGTGCGGGCCCAGGCCCGCGCCGGGGTTCGCGCCCCGACCGCCCTGGTCAACCTCGACGCCCTGCTCCATGAGGCGCGCCTGTTCAAGTCCAAGGCCGAGGTCAAGCTCATGCGCCGCGCGGCGCGGGTCTCCGCCGCGGCCCACCGCCAGGTCATGCGCTTCTGCCAGCCGGGGCGCTGGGAGTATGAGCTGGAGGCCGAATTCGCCCGGGCCTGCGCCGCGAGCGGCTCCCGCTTCCATGCCTATCCCCCCATCGTCGGTGGGGGCGCCAATGGCTGCATCCTCCACTACGCCGCCAACGATCAGCGCCTGCGGGACGGGGACCTGGTGCTCATCGACGCCGGGGGCGAGTTGGAAGGGTATGCCGCCGACATCACCCGCACCTACCCGGTCAACGGCCGCTTCACCCCTCCACAGCGGGAACTCTATGAACTGGTGCTGGCGGCCCAGGCGGCCGCCATCGCCAAGGTCGTCCCGGGCAACCGCTGGATGGAGCCCCACGAGGCCGCCGTCAAGACACTTACCCGGGGCCTGGTGGAGCTGGGCCTCCTGCCCGGGGGGCGCAAGGCGGTCCCCAAGCTGATCCGTGACGAGGCCTACAAACCCTATTTCATGCACCGCACCGGCCATTGGCTGGGCATGGACGTTCACGATGTCGGCGACTACAAGCGCGGGGGCGACTGGCGCCGCTTCGAGCCGGGCATGGCCCTGACCGTGGAGCCCGGTCTCTATCTGGCCTCGGAGCGGGAGGAGATCCCCGAACGCTTCCGCGGCATCGGCATCCGCATCGAGGACGACCTGGTGGTGACGGCGGACGGCCACGAGGTCCTGACCCACCAGGCCCCCAAGACGGTGGCCGAGATCGAGGCCTGGATGAGCGCCTGAGGCGGGAGGAGCACCCTGATGGCAGGAAACCACTATGACCTGATCATTGTCGGTGGCGGCCTGGTCGGCGGCAGCTTGGCCTGTGCCCTGGGGGCCGCCGGCCTGCGCGTCGCCCTGGTGGAGGCGGTGGCCCAGACCCTCCGTGCCGAGCCCAGCCACGATGAGCGGGTCATCGCCCTATCCTGGGGCAGTCGGCGCATCTTGGAGGGCATCGGCCTCTGGGACGATCTCGCCGCCGGCGCAGAAGCCATCCGCCGGATTCATGTGTCGGAGCGCGGGCACTTCGGCCTCGCCCGCCTGGATTGCGCGGAAGAGGGCGTCCCGGCGCTGGGCTATGTGGTGCCGGCACGACTCATCGGCCAGGTCATCCAGGCCCGGCTCGGGGGGGTCGAGAGCTTCTGCCCGGCGCGACTGGTCGGCTTTCACCTCGGGGCGGACCGGGTGGATGTCGAGGTGGCCAGCGGCAACGCCTCCCGGCTGCTCAGCGCCGCCGTCCTGGTGGCGGCCGATGGCGGGGACTCGGCCATTCGCCAGCGCCTGGGCTTCCGGGTCCTGGAACGGGGCTATGGCCACGATGCCATCATCACCACCCTGACCGCGGATCGGCCCCAGCCCGGGGTGGCCTTCGAACGCTTCACCGACACCGGCCCCCTGGCCCTGCTCCCCATGACGGAAGGGCGTTATTCCCTGGTCTGGACCGCCCGGCAGGATGAAACGGCGGGCATCCTCGCCCTCGATGACGCCGCCTTCCTCGCCCGCCTCCAGGCGCGCTTCGGCTATCGCCTCGGCACCCTGTCCCGCCCTGGCCGGCGCCAGGCCTGGCCCCTTAAGCTGTTGCTGACCCGGGAGCCGGCGCGCCCGCGGCTGGTCCTCATCGGC
>JAHDND010000172.1 GCA_018435665.1 Candidatus Thiosymbion sp.
GCCAGTGACGGCCGCCCCCAGGGCCTGCCCGGCTGGCGCCTCGATGCCGACATCGCCGCCCGGCTGATTCGCCGCGTCCAGGGGCGCAAGACCAAACTGGTGGTCAACTACGAGCACGCCGAGCCCAACGGCGCCCCCCTGCCCGCCGCCGGCTGGATCGATCCCGCCAGCCTGGCCTATGTCCCCGGCACCGGCCTTACCGCACAGGTCGACTGGCTGCCCAAGGCCCGCGACATGCTCGCCCAGGGCGAGTACGCCTACCTGTCCCCGGTCATCCGCTACGACGCCACCAGCGGCGCCGTGCTCGACCTGCTGCTGGCCGGCCTGACCAACACCCCCGCCCTCGATGTCCTGCCCGCCCTCAGCGCCCGGCTGCGCCTGGTGGCGGCGGACCTGGAGGACGACCCCGCTTCCTCTCAACCCCCCGAGGTCCCCCCGATGCCCCTCGATCTCGCCAAGCTGCGGGAGGCCCTCGGCCTCGCCGCCGATGCCGACAACGACGCCATCCTCACCCAGGCCGCCGCCCTCTCCACCGCCCATGCCCAGGTGACCGACCTGGAGGCCAAGCTCAGTGTTCTGGAGGCCGACAAGGCCGCCATGACAACCCAGGTCGCCGCCCCCGGGGCCGCCCCCGATCCCAGCCAGTACGTCCCCAAGGCGGTCTATGACGAGGCCGTCGCCAAGCTGCGCAGCCTGGCGGTGACCAACGACGCCGCGGAACTGGACCGCCTGCTGCAACAGGGCCTGTCCTCCGGCCAGATCGTCGGCCAGGCCCAGGCCGATTGGCTCAAGGCCCAGGGCATCGCCGCCCTGCGCGCCTACCTGGACGGGGCCCCGGCCGTCGCCGCCCTGACCCGCACCCAGACCCAGGGCCAGGATCGCGGCGCCCGGCCCGATCCTGTCCTGAGCGCCGAAGAGGCGGCCGTCCTCGCCCAGATGGGCCTGAACCGGGATGCCTACCTCAAGACCCGCGCCACCCTCTTCCCCGCCGCCTAAAGGGAGCCCTACGCCATGACCGCTTTGTCCGCTGATCGCGCCGTCGTCCGCCGCCCGGGCGAAACCTTTTCCTTCCCCGTCGCCGCCAGTGTCACCTGCTACCAGGGCGGCCTCGCCGTGCTGGACAGCTCCGGCGACGTCAAGCCCGCCGCGGTCGCCACCGGGCTGATCCCCGCCGGCATCTTCACCGCCACGGTGGACAACGCCTCCGGCCAGGCCGGCGACGTGACCGCCACCGTTCAGCCCGGCACCTTCCGCTTTGGCAACTCTGCCGGTGGCGATGAGATCACCAAGGCCGAGGTCGGGGATACCTGCTACCTGGTCGACGACCAGACGGTGGCCAAGACCAACGGCGGCGCCACCCGCTCCGCCGCCGGCCAGATCGTCGACGTCGATACCAGCGGCGTCTGGGTGCGGGTCGGCATGGACCGGCTGATCACCACCGGCCTGCTTGCCGCCAATAACCTGTCCGATGTCGCCGCCGCCGCCACCGCCCGCACCAACCTGGGCGGGGGCGCCAACAAGATCGCCCTGGTCCTCGGGGACGTCAGCACCAAGGGGTCTGATGCCGCCGTGCTGCGCGTCGTCTCGCCGGTCGCCGGCACCATCGACAAGGTGTGGTCGGTCCTCAACGCCGCCCTGGCCACCGGCGACGCCACCATCACCGGCAAGATCGGCGCCGACGCCATCACCAACGGCGTCATCACCATCACCCAGGCCGGCTCCGCCGCCGGCGACGTCGACAGCGCCACCCCCAGCGCCGCCAAGACCGTCGCCGCGGGCGATGTCATCAGCTTCACCGGCGGCGGCACCAGTGACGCCACCAGCACCGCCACCGTCTCCCTCCTGATCACCCCGACCGCCTAACCCGGCCCCGACCTAGAGGATTCCTCCATGCTCGTCAATGGCTCCGCCATCCGGGCCGTGTTTACCGGCCTTAGCACCCAGTTCCACAACGCCCTCCAGGCCGTACCCACGGAGTACCTGGACACCACCATGACCGTCCCCTCCACCGGGGCCGGGGTCGATTACGCCTGGTTGTCGCGCTTCCCCAAGATGCGCCAGTGGGTGGGCGACAAGCACATCAAGCAGCTCAAGCTGGGCAATTACTACGTCAAGAACCTCGATTGGGAAACCACCATCGCCGTGGACCGCAACGACATCGAGGACGACCAGCTCGGCATCTACAACGCCCAGGCGCAGATGGCCGGCCAGTCCGCCGGCGAGCTGTACGGCGACATCATCACCGACCTGAAAAACAACGCCTTCACCGGCCTGGGGATGGACGGGGTCGCCTACTACAGCGACAGCCACGTTCTCACCAACGCCGATGGCGTCAGCGCCACCTACGACAACAAGCTGACCGCCGCCCTCTCCGCCGCCAGCCTGGCCGCCGTCACCAGCAGCTACGGCGCCGCGCGCATCGCCGTCATGGGCTTCAAGGACGAGGAAGGCCAGCCCCTGGGCCTGATCCCCGACCTGCTGGAGGTCCCCCCGGCCCTGGAAGCGGTGGCGCTGATCATCGCCAACGCCGACAAGCTGGCCGACGACAGCCCCAACCCCTACCGCGGCACCTGCCGGGTCAAGGTCAACCCGCGCCTGACCTACTCCACCGCCTGGATGCTGCATGTCAGCAACCGCGGGGCGATCAAGCCCTTCGTGTTGCAGACGCGCAAGGCGCCGACCTTCGTCAGCCAGACCAGCATGGAAAACGACGACGTGTTCAACCGTCGTGAGTTCAAGTTCGGCGCCGAGGCCCGCTCCGCCGGGGCCTATGGCTTCTGGCAGCTCTCCGTCGGCTCCACCGGCCAAGGCTAAGGCCCGGCGGGACACTGACCCATGGCGCGCCGTGCCGTCAAAGCCGCGCCCCCTCCCGCCCCCGTGGCGGGGGAGGGGATCGCCACCGCCGACCTGGTTGCCGCTGCCGGCAATAAGGTCGTGCCCCCCGTTCACACCGCGCCAGAACTCACGCCCGCCGCGGTTTCAGGTACGCCCCTCCCGGGCGCCCGCGCCCCGGCCCTGCTGATCACCGTGATGGGTCTGCGCCCCGTCTTTGCCTGCGGGCGCTGGTTTCAGCCCGGCCCCGCCACCGCCTGCCCGGCCGGCTACTTCTCCGCCCGGCAGCGCCGGGAGCTTGAGGCCCATCCCGGCCTGCGCGTCCAGCCCGCCCCCGAGGCCGCCCCATGACCTGGGCCACCGTCAGCGACCTGCTGACCAAGTTCAACCCCGCGTCCCGTCCGGAGATCACCGAACTCACCGGCTGGGACAGCGGCGAGCCCGACGCGGCCAAGTGCCAGGAGGCCCTCGACCTGGCCGCCGCCGAGATCCGCTCCCACCTCGGCAACCGCGCCCTGCCCGACGAAGACCTGCTGCTCAAGCATATCCAGCTCGACCTCGCCCGGCGCAACCTCTACCCCGACGAGGTCCCGGCCCCGGTGGCCGAGGCCGCCAAGCGCCACCTGGTCACCCTCAAGGCCCTGGCCACGTCCGAACTGGCCCTGGGCGATCCGCCGGTCAGCGACGGCGCCAATGCCGTCGTCCTGACCACCGTCGCCGCCGCCGCGGGGCGGGGCTTCTGAGCGCCCGGTCCACGCCATGACGCCCTGTTTCGACCCCGGCCTGATCGTCACGGCCCTGACCGCCGCCCTGGCCGAGGCCAACCCGACCGTCGCCGTCTACGAGGTCGGCACCGCCCAGGACCTGGCCAAGGCCCGCGCCGCGCGCAGCCCCATCGCCATCCTGGTGTTCAACGACCGCACCCAGGTCGCCAATGGCCAGTTCACCGACACCCTGGGCCTGCTGCTGGAGCTGCGCGACGCCACCCCCGACGACGGCCAGACCCGCCTGGGGCGCCTGCGCGATTTGCGCGCGGACGTGTTCGACACCCTGGACGGCGCCCGCCTGGCCACCGACTGGGAGCCCCTGCGCTATACCGGCGGCCGCCTGTTCGACCTGGGCGACGAGACCATCGCCCGCCTGGCCTGGCTGGAGTACTACGAAACGGGCCGCGGCAAGACCCTGCGCAACCGCCTGCCCTAAGCCCGGCCCACCGTGAGAGCCCAACCCATGCCCGCCGCCCGCAAGACCGCCCACCCGCCCCCGACAACCGCCGACCATCCCGAGGAGCCCCTCGCTAAGGTCGCCATCCGCCACCCCGGCGCCTGGCCCCTGGCCTTCGGCCCCTATGCCACCGGCGGGATGATCCATGCGGTCGACCCCGCCACCGCCGAGCGCCTGCTGGCCCGCGGCTTTGAGCGCGTCCCGGACGCCCAGGCCCATGACGTCGCCGCCCCAGCCCACACCCTGATCCCCGAGGAATAATCCCATGCCCGTTCTTGGCTCCGCCGTCAAAGTCGCCCTCTACGACGAGGTCACCTACAAGAGCACGACCAGCGTCACCAAGGGGATGCTGGCCTACTACACCGAGTGCTCCCTCGCCGCCAGCCGTAACAACGTTCAGCCCAACACCATCAGCACCGACCGCTCCCGCGCCAAGCCAGGCGCCGGGAATGTCGATGTCTCCGGTAACCTCAACGTCGAGATGGCCCCGGAGACCATCGGCTTCTATCTGCGCCACTGCCTCGGCGCCCCGGTCACCACCGGCGCCAGCGCCCCCTATACCCACACCTTCCGCCCCAAGGCCCTGCCCGTCGGCCTGATCGTGGAGAAGGACTGGACAGCCAACATCGCCTCAAAGGTAGAGCAGTTCCTGGGTTGCCGCGTCGGCCAGGCGACCATCGACATCCCCCAGGAAGGCGCCGCCACCCTGCAAATGCAGCTCCAGGGCGCCAAGTACAGCATCGCCTCCGCGCCCCTGGATGCCAGCCTGGGTGATACCGGCCATACCGGCTGGTTTGCCCCGGACTGCGCCGTGCTCATCGGCGGCAGCGCCAGTACGGTGGTCAAGAGCGTCCAGTTCACCATCAACAACAACATGGATGGTGGCCGCTACGCCCTGGGCTCCGCTGGCGAACGCATCGACATGCCGGAAGGTTTCGCCGATGTTACCGGCTCCTGCACCGTGATCGTTGACGCCACGCTATTCAGCGCCTTCATCGACAAGGCCAACGCCCGCACCGACACCAGCCTGGAGGTCACCCTGACCTTCGGCACCGGCGACGGCTCGGCGGCCGGCAAGGAAAAGCTCTCCCTCAAGCTCGACCACGCCATCATCGAACTGGCCACCCCGCCCATCAGCAGCCCCGGCGGCATGGAGGTGACCTTCAATTTCACCTCCTTCCGTTCCGGCTCCACCGACAAGGGCCTGGTCGCCGTGCTGCTCTCGCCCCTGGCCGACACCCTGATTGCCTAAGCCCCACCCGGGCGCCGGTCAGTCGCCCGGTAGCGGGCCGGTCACGCTGTTCCGGCCGGCCCGCGCCTTCACTGACCGCCTTTCCCGTCCTTCACTGACCGAGACTGACCCATGTTCAAACTCCAAACCGAACGC
>JAHDND010000071.1 GCA_018435665.1 Candidatus Thiosymbion sp.
AGCCCTTTCATTCTCAAAGAAGCTCGAAAATCATATCGGAGCAATATGGTATTTTATTCACCATTACAATTCGACACGTCCAGTCAATCAGAATCAAACTTTGGATGGGATGTCGCCCTGCTAATCAGGGCACTACCCCTCCAATGAACTTTGTTCGTAATCGTCCTGGCTGATTGGGCCGGGGTAATCTTGATTGAGATCGCACCAACAATCTTTATCTTCGCCAGCAGGGTGTTTTTGATAATGTTCGATTAAGTTATAACGGGTCCAATGTGGCAGACTCATAGTATGACCTCATGATCAAGGTAGTAATTGGACGGTAAGTTGATCGCCGGTATGCAGGATAGTGAACTCGTTCAATCAGGCCGAATCTTCCTCGCCATAATCATCATGGGTTGGGTTGGAGCCAATTCGACCATCAAAGTCCCGGAAATGTGCCCCGGGGTTTGAACCCTGGTAGTCCGCGTTGGACACTCTTGAATCTTGCTCTTTAGCGGTGCCAGCAGTCCACCCTTGGTATTTCTGTCTGGTGGCTGAGGAAACCCCGCCACGCCCATTGCAGAGATCGCAGCCTTGTCTGATCCCACCCGTACCATCACAACGGGGGCAGATCTCCTCATTGGGTTCATCTTGAATTGGTTTATCAAAAATTGTTGGAACATAATGCTTTCTTATTGGCTTTGAAATATTGCAGCTTGACAAAAATATCAGAGGTGGGTCAATAACCTGAGTGGTCGTAACTGGGCGCGGCTTTTTTGGCCTGACCTTATCGGGGTGTAATTTTATTATGTGTTTTTTGATAACTGAGCTATAAAGATGCACGGGAAACATTGTGTCGCAAAAAGGGCATTTCCTGTATTTTTTGTTGATGCCGGAGTGTTGAGTCATATTGAGTGCTGGTTGCTGTTGGTTCGTTATTAAGGGTTTCTTTGCTGTAGTTGATGAAGCGGGTTTGGCAAAGGGGGGAGATTTCACGAAGCCACATTTTGGGCAAGCATGGGCAGGTGATTCGCGTGGAAAATAGATACCGCAATTAGGGCACTTGACATTTACAGGTGACATGCATGCAAGCCTTATTATCGGTTGGAGGGTACCTACTGGTATTGGTATTCTTGCGACTTGGAATAAACTCTCCAGCATTTGGTGAAGCAGGTGATAAAACGGTTCAGGGCGTTGGATCAATGACTTCATACTTCCAGCCAAAATAGCTGTAGAGAAACTGGCCGCCGCCCTTGAGGTCGGTTAGCTTGGCCCGTATCCGAATGCGAGTGCCGACAGGGTAGTTGCGCACCAGGCTTTTGGAACATTCCACATGCAGGGTCTGGGGGTACTTTTCACCAGAGGCCGGACGAACGTGGATCGGTCCGTGCAGTCCTGCGGTACTAGCCGGGCGATAACTTTCCACGATGACATATTCATAAGGGTTCGGTTGTGCCATGGCATCCTCCTACAGTAGGTGATGAAGGAACAGGGGGAGAGGTGAAGCAAACTCACCGCAATCTCGTCCATTCCCAGAGCGTTATTCTGGTTCCTGGTCAGTTTGTGGGTCGTCTGGATCGACGGCCCGGATGATCCGCGCCAGCAGCAACCGCACCTGTTCCGGGTCGAGCCCCAGCCGGCCCGGCTCCAGATGGACCTCCAGGCCGGGTCGCAGGGCCACGCGGCTCCACACCTCCACCGTCCCCGGCGCTGTGGGCGGGGGCAGGTCGCTGAGATCCCCGCGCAGCAGGCGGCCGATACGCTCCAGGGAGACCCCGGCCTGCTGCCACTTGCGGATCAGCAGGAGCTGTTCCAGGTGGCGGCGGGTGTAATGCGCCCCGCGCTTGGCCCCCTCGGGGGGATCGAGCAGACCCTTCTGGGTGTAAAAGCGCACCGTGCGGCGCACCACGCCGCTGAGGGCGCAGAGTTGGTCGATGCCAAAGGTCGGCTCCGGCAGGGGTGCCGCAGCCGGCTCCCGTGGCGATACTTCTGGTTCAGGGTTCATGACGTTGGGGGCGGACAGCTTTTGGCGAGGGCGACCAGGCGCTCCACCTGGTCGCGGGGCAGACCGCGGGTGGCCATGAAGCGCAGGCGGCGCAGGGTCTCCCGCGGAGTTGCCCGACCGGCGGCAGGCCGCAGCAGCAGACCGTAGAGGACGGCCGCGATCATCGGGCCTGCCGCCGTGCCTTCGACCAGGAGGGCTCTGATCTCCTCCGCCAGTTCCTCAGGCAGACCGGCAACCAAGACCTGCGCCAGGGTGGGCAAGGGCTGTTGGGGGTCGGCCAGGCGCTGGGCCTGGGCCTCCAGAAAAGCGGAGAAGGGGGGCGGGGCCGGGGGCTGGGACCGGACCGGCGTATCGGGGATGCCATACATGATCCGGGAAGGGGCGGCCCGGGCTGCCCGATTGGACACGCCGCCACGGGAGGACATTTTCGCCGGCCCGGCGCTGAGCAGGAACGACATATCACAATCCTGCGGCATCGCGGACCGTGGTGGGCGCGTGGCGTAAACCGACTGGGCCGAGGCTACCGTCCCCATCCCGCCCCACCCGGCGGCAAGCTGATGCGGAACCTGCCGCACCTGGGGCAGGCTGTCGGCCTGTGCGGCGGCCGCCCGTGGATCGCGCAGCACAAAGTGGGTGTGAGGTGACACCAGTTGATAGCGCACGGCCAGGGCGGTGGCGGTCGTCCGGTCCAGATCACCGAGACGACGGTCGGCGGCCAGGCGCGGCAGGGTATCCGCCCCAGCACGCTCCGGCCAGGGTTGCAGGTCCAGGGTTTGGGCGTGGGTGCTGCCATCGGCCAGGGTGAAGGTCAGGGTGACCGGCCCGGTCGGTGGGGTGGTGAAACCCGCCAGCCAATGGCGGGTGTCGCCCGCAAAGACCGGGCCCCGCTGGGGGCGTACTTGCCAGTTGGGTTCGTCGGGCCAGGTCAGTTTGGCGGTGGCTTGGGGGCCGCGGATACGCTCGAAGTGGCGAACGATCTTGTCACCCATGGTCTCGTTGGGATGGACGAGGGTGCAAGCCCCGCCGGTGTTGCGCGCTAGACCTTGCACCAGGTCTTCCGCCACGGCGGCCCCGACACCGATGGTGAAGATCCGATCCTTGGCCCGGCGGGCGTAACGGATCATTTCCTTGGTATCCCAGGCCTCGCCATCGGTGATGAGCAGAATATCCAGGGTCCGGCCCTGGCGCTGGCGATGGGCCAGGCCCATGGCCTCGCCAATTTCGGTGCCGCCCCGGTCGGCCTCAAGGTGGCGGGCGGCCTGACGCGCACGGGCCAGGTGGGCGGTATCCACCGCTACCAGGCCCGGGAACAGGGCCTCGGGCTCATTGCCAAAGACGATGAGATTGAAACGGTCCGCCGGCTGCAAGCGATCGAGGATAGCCAGCAGGGCCTCACGGGTCTGGGTGATGCTGTCGCCGGCCATGGAACCGGAGGCATCGGCGACCAGGACATAATCGTGCCCGCCCGGGTCTGCCGCCACCGGGAGTTGGGGCTGGACGCTGAGGAGGACGACGGTTTCCGGCGGGGTATCGCCCACCCCGGGTGTTAGGTCCCGGGCAATGAGGGCCTGGCCGGCGCGGGCGTCAGCCGCCGCGCGGATGAGCAGGACCAGGTCCCGGTCCAGCGGCGCGGAACCCTGGGCCAGGCGCACGCGCTGGCCCCCTTCTTCCGGGATGACGGTGAGGGGGTGGGAGGGGGAATCGACCTGGGCCAGGCGCAGGGTGCCGCCCAGGACCAGGTCCAGGGTGAAGCGGTGCTCGGTGAACAGGGCGACTTGGGGCACCTGATGGGGCGCCAGCCCGGCCTGATGGGGATCGCCATAGCGGGGCGCCAGCGTGGTGGGCAAGACCAGCCGCCAGAGATCGTCATCCCAGACGCCAAGCAGGGCGTAGCGGTAGTCAAGTTCGGCCACCTGACCGGGCAGCAGGTTGCCGACGTTGATGGTGTAGAGGCCCCGCCCGGCGCTTTGCAGCAGGAGGGCGCCGTCGCCACTGACGATGGCCTCCTCGTAATCTTCCTCGGCTTGCGTTGCCGGGAGCACCTGGCCGCGCAGCACCCGGCCGTCGAGGGTCACCTCCACCCCCAGCAAGACCGCCTCCGGGGGCACGGGGAAGGTGAAGACGGCCTCGATGTTGACCGCCTCGGCGTTGCGGAAGGTCTGGGCGAGGTGGATTTCCCCCACCAGGCCCTCCAGGCGCCCGTGCAGGACGGTGGCGGTGAGCAGTGGTGCCGATTCTATGACGCGCTGGTCCATCGTGATCCCCCCGGATGGGTGCCAGGACGGGGCGCCCGCCGCCCCGCGCTACTGGCGCTAAGCGGAAATATAGCGCACCAAAAATAAACATCAAGAGTGTTTAATAAAAAACCGGCGCCCTGGCGCTGGAGCACGTGGCAGATGGTTTTGGGTGTGCAAGGTACCCAACAATGCCGCGCGGAGTACCCTCATGACCCTCATGGCGGTTTGTTTTAAGATGGCTCAGCCCGCTGCCGGGGCCTGGCGGGTGCGGTGACCAAGCAGAGGTGATGACCATGGCGAACACGCGGCGGGGTGAACAGCTCGGCTGGCTCGGCGGCTTTGCCGGCGCTTTCCTGTGGATACCCGCGCTGGCGGTGGTGTTCCTGGTCCAGGGCAAACTGCTGGCCGGGGTCATTGGTATTGCCCTCGGCGCCCTGGGCTATGGCCTTGTGGTCTGGTTCCGGCCCTGGCGTTTCCCGGAGACGCCCTACTGGCGGCTGCTGATACCGCCCTATCTGGCGTTGAGTGCCGGGGTGGTGTGGGCGTTCTGGGCTTACGGCGCGGAAGCGGCGGCGGAGCTGGCCTGGTGGGAGATCATGCAACTGCTCGTCCTTTTCCTGCCCTTCGTCACCGTTGGCAAACGCTGCTGGCGCGATGGCGAGCAGGCCGGTGGTCAGGGGCGGTAAGCCCGCCGGCGCAAGCGGGGCGTTGTTATGAAAGGCTCGGGAGCCCGGTTTTGAAAATGGCTGACGATAGCGCTGAATCTAACGTGTGGTTGTCGAGCATGCCGGACGTGAAAACAAGGGGATGACTAATTGAAAGATCTGCTCAAGATTCTCAAGGCCCAGGGTCAGGCCCTGGAGTTCGACGCCGTCAAGATTGGCCTCGCCTCCCCGGACACCATCCGCTCCTGGTCCTACGGCGAGGTCAAGAAGCCGGAGACCCTCAATACACGCACCTTGATGCCCGAGCGAGACGGCCTGTTCTGCGCCAAGATCTTCGGCCCGGTGAGCGACTACGAGTGCCTGTGCGGTAAGTACAAGCGCCTCCAGCACCGCGGCGTGGTGTGCGAGAAGTGCGGGGTCGAGGTCACCCTGGCCAAGGTGCGGCGCGAGCGCATGGGCCACATCGACCTGGCCAGCCCGGTGGCCCATATCTGGTTCCTGAAGTTGCTGCCCTCGCGCATCGGCCTGCTGCTGGACATGACCCTGCGCGACATCGAGCGCATCCTCTACTTCGAGTCCTTCGTCGTCATCGATCCGGGCATGACTCAGCTGGAGCGCGGCCAGCTCCTCACCGATGAGCAGTATCTGGAGGCCCTGGAGGAGAACGGCGACGAGTTCGATGCCCGCATGGGCGCCGAGGCGGTCTACGAACTGCTGCGCACCCTCGACCTCAACGCCGAGATGCGCCAGATGCGCGAGGAGATCGAGGGCACCAACTCCGAGACCAAGATCAAGAAGCTCTCCAAGCGCCTCAAGCTCATGGAGTCCCTTCAGGAGTCCGGCAACCGGCCGGAATGGATGATCCTCACCGTCCTGCCGGTGCTGCCGCCGGAACTGCGGCCCCTGGTGCCCCTGGATGGCGGGCGTTTCGCCACCTCCGACCTCAACGACCTCTACCGCCGGGTCATCAACCGCAACAACCGCCTCAAGCGCCTGCTGGACCTCATTGCCCCGGACATCATCGTGCGCAACGAGAAGCGCATGCTCCAGGAGGCGGTGGACGCCCTGCTCGACAACGGTCGCCGCGGGCGGGCCATCACCGGCACCAACAAGCGGCCCCTCAAGTCCCTGGCGGACATGATCAAGGGCAAGCAGGGGCGATTCCGCCAGAACCTGCTCGGCAAGCGCGTCGACTACTCCGGGCGTTCGGTCATCGTCGTGGGCCCCAAGCTAAAGCTCCATCAGTGCGGCCTGCCCAAGCGCATGGCCCTGGAGCTGTTCAAGCCCTTCGTCTACGGCAAGCTACAAGCGCGCGGTCTGGCGGATAAGATCAAGACTGCCAAGGCACTTGTAGATTGTGGGGTGGCCGTGGTCTGGGACATCCTCGAAGAGGTGATCCGCGAGCACCCGGTGATGCTCAACCGCGCCCCGACCCTGCACCGCCTGGGCATCCAGTCCTTCGAGCCGGTGCTGATCGAGGGCAAGGCCATCCAGCTCCATCCCCTGGTCTGCACCGCCTTCAACGCCGACTTCGACGGCGACCAGATGGCGGTGCACGTGCCCCTCTCCCTGGAGGCGCAACTGGAGGCCCGGGCGCTGATGATGGCCTCCAACAACATCCTCTCCCCGGCCAACGGCGAACCCATCATCGTCCCCTCCCAGGACGTGGTGCTGGGCCTCTATTACATGACCCGCGAGCGCGCCGGGGTCAAGGGCGAGGGCAGCGTCTACGCCAGCATCAGCGAGGCGCGGCGGGCCTGGGAGACGGGCATGGCCGAGCTCCATGCCCGGGTTAGGGTGCGCATCCGCGAGGTTCACCTCCAGGAGGACGGCGCCCGCGAGGAGCGGATCAGCCTCAAGGACACGGTCCTGGGCCGCGCCCTGGTTTACGAGATCGTCCCGGCGGGGCTGCCCTTCAGCCTGGTGGATCAGGCCCTGGGCAAGCGCCAGATCTCCCGGCTGATCAACACCTGTTACCGCACCCTGGGCCTCAAGGAGACGGTCATCTTCGCCGACCAGGTCATGTACCTGGGCTTTCGCATGGCCACCCGCGCCGGGATCTCCATCGGCCTGGAGGACATGGCCGTGCCCGAGGAGAAGCCCGGCATCCTCGCCGAGGCCGAGCGCCAGGTGAAGGAGATCGAGCAGCAGTACGCCTCGGGCCTGGTGACCAACGGCGAGCGCTACAACAAGGTCATTGACATCTGGTCCCACACCAACGACCTGGTGCACAAGGCGATGATGGGCAAGCTGGGCAAGGAACGGGTCGCGGATACCCGGGGCCGCGAGGTCCAGCAGGACTCCTTCAACTCCATCTACATGATGGCCGATTCCGGCGCCCGCGGCTCCGCCGCCCAGATCCGCCAGTTGGCGGGCATGCGCGGCCTCATGGCCAAGCCCGACGGCTCCATCATCGAGACCCCCATCACCGCCAACTTCCGCGAGGGGCTGAACGTCATCCAGTACTTCATCTCCACCCTCGGCGCGCGCAAGGGCCTGGCGGACACCGCCCTCAAGACCGCCAACTCGGGCTACCTGACCCGCCGCCTGGTGGACGTGGCCCAGGACATGGTGGTGCTGGAGCGCGATTGCGGCACCGAGCGCGGCCTGCTCATGACCCCGATCATCGAGGGCGGGGACGTGGTCGAGCCCCTGCGCGAACGTATCCTCGGCCGGGTGCTCGCCGCGGATGTCTACCGGCCCGGCAGCGACGACCTCATCTGCCCCGCCGGCACCCTGCTGGACGAGGCCTGGGTCAATGACCTGGAAAAGGCCGGCATCGACCAGGTGCGGGTACGCTCACCCATCACCTGCGAGGCCCGCACCGGGGTCTGCGCCCACTGCTACGGCCGCGACCTGGCCCGGGGGCACCTGGTCAATACCGGCGAGGCGGTGGGGGTCATCGCCGCCCAGTCGATTGGCGAGCCCGGGACCCAGCTCACCATGCGCACCTTCCACATCGGCGGCGCGGCGTCCCGAGCGGCGGCGGTCAACAGCATCGAGATCAAGTCCACCGGCACCGCGCGCCTGCACAACCTCAAGGTGGTGCAGCATGCCAACGGCAGCCTGGTCGCGGTCTCCCGTTCCGGGGAGCTGTCGGTGGTCGATGACCTGGGCATGGAGAAGGAGCGCTATAAACTGCCCTACGGCGCTACCCTGCGAGTGGGTGACGGCGATACCGTCCAGGGCGGCCAGGTGGTGGCGACCTGGGACCCCTTCACCCACCCGGTGGTGACCGAGGTGGCGGGCCGCCTGCGCTTCGATTCCTTCATCGAGGGCGTGACGGTGCAGAAGGAGACCGACGAGGTCACCGGCCTCACCGCCCTGGTGGTCCTCGATCCCAAGCAGCGCCCCGCCGCCGGCAAGGACCTCCGCCCCATGGTCAAGCTGCTGGATGAGGAGGAGCGGGAACTGAATATCGCCGGCACCGACATCCCGGCGCGTTACTTCCTGCCCGCCGGGGCCATCGTCGGCGTGGCCGACGGGGCCGACGTGGGCGTGGGCGACGTCCTGGCGCGCATTCCCCAGGAGTCCTCCAAGACCCGTGACATCACCGGCGGTCTGCCCCGGGTGGCGGACCTCTTCGAGGCCCGCCGGCCCAAGGAACCGGCTCTGCTGGCGGAGGCCTCGGGCACCATCAGCTTCGGCAAGGACACCAAGGGCAAGCAGCGCCTGATCATCACCACCGACGAGGGCGAACAGATCGAGGAGCTGATCCCCAAGTGGCGGCACGTCAACGTCTTCGAGGGCGAGCGCGTGGAGCGGGGCGAGATCGTCTCCGACGGCGAGCTCAACCCCCACGACATCCTGCGCCTCAAGGGGGTCACCCAACTGGCCGAGTACCTGGTCAAGGAGATCCAGGACGTCTACCGCCTCCAGGGCGTCAAGATCAACGACAAGCACATCGAGGTCATCGTCCGCCAGATGCTGCGCAAGGGCGAGATCCTCGATGCCGGCGACACCCGGTTGTTGCGCGGCGAACAGGCGGAGCTGAGCCAGGTGCTGCTGGAGAACGAGCGGGTCCGGGCCGAAGGCCGGCTGCCGGCGCGTTACGAGCCCCTGCTGCTGGGCATCACCAAGGCCTCCCTGGCCACCGAGTCCTTCATCTCCGCCGCCTCCTTCCAGGAGACCACCCGCGTCCTGACCGAGGCCGCGGTGCGCGGCTCCACCGATCGCCTGGGGGGCCTCAAGGAGAACGTCATCGTCGGGCGCCTGATTCCCGCAGGCTCCGGCCTGGCCTATCATCAGGAACGGCGCCGCAAGCGGCGGGAGGAGCGGGAACTGGAGGCCGAGGCCGGGGGCGCCAAGCTGGAACTGGCCCCGGCCGAGGTCGAGGAGGCGATCAAGGAGGCCATGAGCAACGTGGCCCTGGGGTCCCTGGCGGCGGCCACCGCGGCCCAGACCAGCGAATTGCTGGGTGAGCATGCTGAAGACCAGGAAGACCAGCATTACCAGGAAGACCAGGAAGACCAGTATTACCAGGAGCCGCCGGAGATGGGGGAAGGCGAGGGCAAAGGTCTAATTTGCAGCAAGGCAAATTATGATCAATCCGTGCTAAGCAGGATAAGCGAGAAAGAAAATTTCACTAATCCCTTTGTTGTTGAGAAATCCAGCATGAGTGACCAGATACAAGAAATTACAAAGCAATTGAACTTAGCCCGCACGGGTTTAATGAACTTGTCAGATAGGATATGGCGGAGCATCAATCATAATGACCTTAAGGCATTGGAGGAAGGCGTCGCTTTCAAAAAAGAATATATCGCAAAATTGCAGGCGTTAGAGAAAGCAGCAGAAGAAATAACCGCTCTTATTAAAAAATATACCGATTAATAGACCTAGAACTACCTGAAAATTGGCCAATTGATATTGTTTAGGGGGTATCTTTTCAGCGTTGTGACAATCCAAGAAGTGCCCACCAGATTTTTCAACTTTGTGACACTGGCCAGTAGTCCGCCCACAACGAGCAACAGCCTGCCATAAATTTTTTTATGTCGTCTCAGAGCGTATTGATTTATCAAGGAGTTATGTAGCCGGACAGGGACCATTTTGGATGTGACCAAATGAGTTTTGTGAGCCCTACTTTTTGCTTTGCACAGCTAACCATCCGGAGATAAACCGGTTCCAGCCGGAGCGGCCCTCGGCCTTGGCGTCTTCATGCAGCCGCTGGCGTTCTGCCTCGGGTAGGGCGCGCCAGGCAGCGACGGCGGCCTTGAAGCGCTCGCGGTGGGCAAGCTGGGCCGGGCTCCGGCGGTCGTTGATGGTGGGGACGTAGCGGCAAACCTGGTACTGGCGGTCGCCGACGATGCGGCCGTTGCCGTAGCCCTTGCCGGCCAGCTTGATGACGATCTTGACCGGCTGGCCGGCCTGGTCCTTGACGGTGAGGACGCCGCGGGTGTCGAGGTTGATCTGACTGCTCATGGTCGGTGGCTCTCAGGTGAGGAAGCTGGGGTGAAAAACCCGGACCTGGAGGTCGACGCGACATTCGGCCCAGGCGTTTTTGGCTCGGTATTTTCCGCAGGGGGCATGGGTGCTGAGCTTGAGGTTGATCCAGCGGTAATAGGTGCCCCAGCCACCGGCATAACCGACGTTGATCTTGAAGACCAGATCGAAGGGCACCGCGTGGTACCAGTCGAGGTTGGCGGGGGGTAGGGCTAGATTGGCATCGTACAAGTGCGTCCATTTCTCCGCGATCGAATCGCGGAAGCTATCGGCGGAGGATTGGGAGCCGAAGAAGTTCAGGACCGCCAGCGGCGTGAACCAGAACCGGACCCCCGACTCCTCGGCATAGGCGCGGATGGCGCCTTTGAGGTGGAGCAGGAGGAAGCTGCGCTTCATGCTCGTGGTCATCGGCGGGAGCTTGTAGGTCAGGGAGCGTTGCGCGTGCCAGGTGTCGGCGAAGTAGCGGTCGGCGTCGACGGCGCCGCGCCAGCCGGGCAGGGGCGGCCAGCCGCCCTCGCTGGCCTGGGCGAAGGGCCAGTAGGCGGAGCGGTACTGGTAATCGCAATCGGTGTTGGCGGTATCCAGGGGATCGGCCGGGTCCGGGGGTGGATGGGCGTCGCGGTCCACGGTGGGGTACGCCACCTCGATGCGGTCGGTGACCGGGGCGGGGGCGGTCCAGAACTCGGCGGCAAAGGTACGGCTGGCCAGGTCGTTGAGGATCTCGGTGCGGATGGCCGGCCGGCTGCCATTCCGCCAGCTTGCCGGCCCGTGCTCGATCAGCCAGTCGGCGACGTGGCCCAGGTTGTAGGGGTGTGACCAGGGCATCTTGGGTGGGCTGACGCGCAGCTTATGGTTGCTTGGATAGGCCGAGGCCGAGGCGAGGTAGGAGCCCCGGCTGACATTGAGGCTGTCCCCGAGCAGGGCGGCGATGTCCGCGGGTGGGTTGAAGTTGGTGATGCGGGCCATGGCGGGGGTGGGTGACCGATGGGGCGCCTGGATCTTCGACTTCGGTATAGGCATGCCGGAGGGGGAGGTGGCGCTCCATGAGGCTACGTGCAAACTAGGTGTTGAGGGTTGCGGGCATGATTGCCTCTGAGTCGCTGTTTTGGATAGGCTGAGCTTACTGAAGTACCGGAAGGTCGGCTGTCGGCTCGCGCGGGAAACAGGCCAAAGGCGCAGGACAGCTCTGCGCCTTTATCTTTTTGGGGCTAAGGCAATCATTGGGAATGGTGACTGACATGGTGCCGGCCATCACTCACTGCCATCGCACCAATGCGGCATGGCCTCGGACCGCTTTAGATCTTTCTTGGCTTGCTCTATTGCGTCGATGACGGCTGGCTCTTCTTGATCCATTGCCGCCAGCTCAGCTAGCCAGGCGCGGATCTCATCTGGTGGATGGAATGGACCAACCGGCGGGTCGATGAGCATGCCGTAATTGCGTGTCGGTGTTGCGGTCATAGCAGGTCTGAGAAATAAAACCCGCCACGGAGGCGGAAGGGCGTCTGGCCGGCCATTAGGCGACGGCTCCGTCGGGGATAGGCAGCGGCGGGGGGAGAAGCGCTAACAGGTCATCCGGTAGCTCCCAGCCCCAGTCAAACAGGAATATCGCCATATCCCGTGGCGAACCAAGCGGGTCCGGTGCTGGCTCAGACTGTGTGCCGTAGAGGATGCCAACGCCTTCCCATTTAGCAAGACGGGCGCGGACAAGCTCCGCGTCCTCACCGGAGATTTGGCGTTTCTCCGCGTCGTGTGTGAACGTGATGGATTCCTTGAACCGGGGTCGCGTCAGCGTGTAAGTCGTCATTGTCTTGCTGGCAAAATCCCGTAAGTCCTCTGAATCTCACGACCATCAGCGGCATACTCGATGAGCTCGACCTCGGTTGCGCAGTCTTTATCGGCTGCCTTGCCGTCGCGCGAGAACCGCGCGATCGCGTAAGCCCCACCCGCCGGGGTTGGCCCGTCGACACGCTCTTCAGTCTTTTGCATGAAACGTTCGCCACTCATTTGCTTGATCTCGTCTAAGGGGGGGCGCGCCACCTTGCAGCATGGGCCAGGGGGGCTGCGCTGGTTCAGAGCCAGGCGCCGGTAGGCGGCCGGTAGCCCACCACGGGGTAAAGGGCACGCACCAGGGCGATGACCACCCCGAGGATGCGCAGCTCCTGACCGGGGCGCGGGCGGATGGGGCCGAAGTCCGGATGATAGGCGCACAGCCAATGGCGGCTACCGTGCTGGCGCAGTTCCCGCAACAGGGGCTGACCCTCGACCTCGGCCCAGACCAGGTCGCCGGCCTTGGGGGGCAGGCCAAGGTGGACGGCCAGCAGGTCGCCCGCGCGGATGCCGCGGTGGTGGAGGGCCGCGTCGGGCACGGTGACGAAGCGGGTGGCGGCCGGGTCGGGGACCAGGTAGCGGTTGAGGTCTAGGGTGCATTCGGCGTACTCCTCCGCCGGGGAGGGGAAGCCGGCTTGGACCGTGTGCGCGAACAGCGGCAAGGCGCAGGGTGGCGGGAGCGGCCCGGGGTCATTGCCGGGGAGGTTGGACCGGGCACCGTTAGGCGCTAAGCTAGCATTCAGGAGCATGGGCAAGGACCGCGGGTGGCAGATGAGATTGTTACTGGATTCAAATTATAGGCCAGCGGCCCGCCGGGTTTTGGCGCGCGGTGTCGACTGGGCCCGTTCAGAGGAGATAGGTTCATGCATCACGACATCACGCCGGACAGGTTGGCCCAGGTCGTCTATCAGCAGGCCATCTGTCCGACGGGCGATCCCCAGGAGGCCGTCAAGGAGTGGCTGGACATCACCAGTGGCCTGGCGTGCGTCCTGGCCAACTGGCAACGGCTGGCCCCGGGGCGGCCGGGGTACGAGGGGCAGACGGCGGCCCTGACCAAGGCCCTGCTTAAGGCCGATAACATCATGCGGTGCCTGGCCCGGGCCGCCTGAGTGCGGGGGTGGCATCCCCCGCGAGTCCGCGCCAGCGGACCCCGGGGGCGGTTGGTGCTCGCGTCGCTACAACTCGCGCAGGATCTTGGCCCGCTCGCGTTTGTATTCCGCGGCCGAGATACTGCCGTTATCCCGCAATTCCCGCAGCTTGCGCAACCGGTCCTCCGCCGGTGCCCCACCGGACGCCATGGCGTTCAGGCTCAGGGGCACCAGGCGCACGTCCACCGGGTTGGGCAGCAGGTCATTCATAGCGCCGCTGCCTGCGTCCACGGCCGCGCCGATGAGGCCGCCGAGCAGGACGTTGCCGGCCATGCCGGCGCCCCCGGCCCCGGAGACCTGGGGCGTGACCGTGACTTCCACCGGCTCGTAGCCGGCCTTCTCGACCTTGACGACGACGTTGTCCTTGCGCGGCAGGGTGAAGGTCGCGGGCGTCTTGCCGCTCATGCCGTTGGAGAGCTTGACCTCGGCCCCGACGGGGTCGGAATTGATGACGAGGGTGTCGGTCGTGCCACGGGTGACGGTGGCGCAGCCGGAGGTAAGGCCCAGGAACAGCAGGGCCGCCAGCAAATGAGTGAATCGAAACCAGGGACTATCCACGCTTCTTTCTCCTGTTTGTTGTTACGGGGGAACACGCCATGGGGCCGGCCCGACCCGGCCTGGGCGTGCGGGCGGATTAGACCACAGGGGTCAGACCTACTCTGTCCGACTGGTGTGGCAGACTAGGGCTATGAGCGCTACCTTCTCCTCCCGCATTCACCGGCTGCGCCGTTTGCAGGGCAAGCTGCCGCGTCCTGGCACCCCCGAGGGGGAATGTCTGATCATTTCCCAACTCTTGCTCCTGATGCCGGACGGCTATGGCACGGGTCCCGAACCGACCCGGCGGCGGGCCATGCAGCGGGATCTGGATGAATTGGTCCGCGATGGCCTGATTGAGGTGGTCAATCCCGGCGGCAAGCCCCAGCGCTACCGCCAGCTTGGCGATGAACTGCTGCAGGACCAGGCCGACTGGCAGTACCTCATGAGCCACATCCACGACGTGGTGCAAGACCTGCTGCCCCATAAGCGGCTGGACCGCTTTCTGGACCGGATGTACCGGGCGCTGGACGGCCCCCTGCTCGATGAGCGCAAGCTGCGGCTGGTGCCGGACACCCTGCGCCTGTGCCCCCCCGAGATCCACGCCGGGGTCCTGGAGGCGGTGCTGACCGCCCTGCTGAAGGACTGCGTGCTGGAGATCCTGTACGAGAACGCCCGGGGGGCGCGCGGCGCGGCCCTGATCCACCCCCAGGCCATGGTCCAGCGGGGGCCAACACCCTACCTGTTCGCCCTGAAGAACGACGAGACCGAGCCGGTGCGCACCTATGCCCTGCACCGGATGATCCGGGCGCGGGCGCGGTTGGGCGAGCCGGGGCGCAAGGCCGCCGGCTTTAACCTCGACCAGGCGATCGCCAGCGGCCAGGTCGATTTCGGCCGGGGCAAGGTGATCGACCTGGAGCTACGGGTGCGGGGCTACGCGGTCGAGGTGCTGCGGGTCTGCCCCATCACCCCGGCGCAGCGCATCGAGGACGAACCGGCGGATTCGCCTTTCCTGGCGCGGGTGCGGGTCCAGGTCCCGGAGACCGGCGCCCTGTTGCGCTGGCTGCTGGGTCTGGGGGATAACGTAGAGGTGGTGGCGCCGGAGGGGCTGCGCCTGGTTATGCGCGAGCAGTCGGTCAAGGTGGCTAGGCACTATGCGAGGCTGAGTGAGGCGGGTGATTATTAAACGCATCTCCGATGTCTCCGATGATGAGACCGGCCGCGGTCACGCGAGTGGCGGACGAACAAGCGCTTTATGGGAAAGAAAGCTTCAAGCAGGCCATCGCCAAGTGGCAGGAAAGCTCGATGGCTCTGCGGGAGTCGATGGACGAACACTTCGAGGTGCTTGAAAACGCCAGAGTACTGGAAGGTGGAGCATGAGCAAGCAGAAACCGCACAATCAAGACTGGAACTACGCCCAACTCCTCCTTGAAGTGAAAGCGCGGGTCCGTTCGGCGCAGTATGCCGCCCTGAAGGCGGTCAATACCGAGTTGGTCGGGCTGTACTGCGATATCGGGCGGATGATCGTGGATCAGCAGACAGATGCCGAGCATGGCTCAGCCATTGCCGAACAGTTGTCCAACGACCTGCGGGATGAGTTTCCCGGCATCAGCGGTTTTTCCCGCCGCAATGTTTTCTACATGCGGGAGTTCTACCTGCTGTACCGCGATGACCAGCGAGTGCAACCACTGGTTGCACAAATTGGCTGGACTCACAACCTGGCGATTTTCCAGCGCTGCAAGGACCCGCTGGAACGGGCGCTGATCGCCCGGATCGAGGATTTTCTGCGCGCCATGGGCGGCCTGTTCGCCTTCGTGGGCAGCCAGTACTGGCTGGAGGTGGAGGGCGAAGAGTACTTCATCGACCTGCTGTTGTTTCACCGGCGGTTGCACTGTCTGGTGGCCATCGAGCTGAAGATCGGCAAATTCCAGCCGGAGTTCGTCGGCAAGATGGAGTTTTACCTAACCGCACTCGACCGGCTGATCCGGCAGGAGGATGAGAACCCTTCCACCGGCATCATTCTCTGCAAGGAAAAGAACCGCACCATCGTGGAATACGCACTCCACGACACCCGCAAGCCTATCGGCGTGGCGACTTATGAAATCACCAAGACGCTGCCTAGGGAATTGAGGGGGCAACTGCCCCAGCCGGAAGAGATCGTGGCTTTACTGGAGGGACTGGAAGGATGAATGAAAAAACGAAGAAACCTTTTAGAATCTTGAGTATTGACGGCGGTGGGATTCGCGGTATTTTTGCTGCCCAGATTCTCAAGTGCATTGAAGAACGTCTCGATATAAAACTGTTAGAAATCTTTGACATGATCGCCGGGACAAGCACCGGTTCTATTATTGCGGCTGGAGTGGCAACAGGTAGGCCTGCGGCTGACATCGTGGCGATATATAAAAAGTATGGTGGAGATATATTTCGTAGGAAACCGTTTTACTGGCCAGGGAAAAGGCTGAAAAGCATCTTACAGCCCATGTGCGACAGTATATACGAAGCCAAAAAACTTGAAAAAGTGCTTGAGAAAGCTCTTGAGGACATGCAATTGGGTGACGTTAAGAAACCTCTTCTAATACCCTCAACCGATATTGGTAATGGTTGTGTTCACGTTTTGAAATCTGGGTACTCAAATGACTTCACCCGTGACAAAACTGTGACGCTTATAGGCGCAGTATTAGCCTCTTGTTCGGCACCAACCTATTTCGATCCATATAAGCTAGATAATTATCTGCTCGCAGATGGAGGTCTCTGGGCTAATAACCCTGCACTAGCCGCGGTGATTGATGCCCGGAAGTACTTGGGTGCTGCTGAGGATGACATACAAATCTTGACAATCGGTACCGGACAACCCAGAACCGTATATGGTACGAACACCGCACGCAAATGGGGTCTCATCAATGGATGGAAACACAAGGAATTTATCGACTTCATTCTATCTTTGCAGAGTCAGAGCGCTCTGAACTATTTGAATCTTACGCTACGTCCGGACCAAATCAAGCGAATTGATTTCGAATCTGACCTGCCATTGCCGTTGGATGATGTCTCTATAATGGATGACCTAATCTCAAGAGCGGATCACAAGTTTACGCATGAGTCGAAAGCAATAAGGGAATTCCTTAAAAACGGAGGGTGCTCAAGTGACTAAGATTGTTACACAGGAAGCGGCTCTTCAAAAAGCGGCCCTGAAGCTGGATATTTCACCGTCCAAATACCAACAGGCCATGGAGCGTTTTGAATCCATGAAATCCTATTTGCTGGGGGGTGAATACGAAGGAGCTAAGGCCGAGCCAGAAATTTACCTACAAGGTTCATTTAAGCTTGGGACAGAGATACGGCCCTATAAAGACAGCAAAGACGCTGATTATGACATTGACGTTGTTTGTCGTTTAGAGCATAAGAAGGAATTCACTACTGCGAAAATAGTGAAAAATCAGGTCGGTGATCATCTCAAGGCGCATAGCACTTATGAAAAAATGCTCGATGATGAAGGCAAACGTTGCTGGACCTTGAACTACGCCGAACAAGACGGAATTGGCTTTCACATGGATATTCTTCCATCAGTTGGGGAAAACTGTACTGCTTTCAGGGGCAATGACGGGTACCAAAATGCCATAGCCGTGACTGATAAATGTAAAGACACCGGTTCATATAACTGGTCTCCCAGCAATCCCAAGGGCTTTGCGAAATGGTTTTACGATAAGAACAGGGTCGCGTTTAATAAGATTAAGCTGAGCCAAAAACAAGTTGTCTTTGAAAACCACCGTCAGGAAAAACTTTTCTCCGACCTGGAGACGGTACCTGATATTCATGTGAAGACCCCATTGCAAAGGACTATTCAGTTATTAAAACGGCATAGGGACATGCGCTTTTGTAATCTAAAGAATGAAAATTGCAAACCAATCTCTATGGTCATTACCGTATTGGCTGCTCAAATTTATAACAATGAATCTACCATTTCTGAGACGCTGAGGAACCTGATAAATGCATTATCTCGTCATGCTGTTCAGATGCAACCAACCTTTCGTTATGATAAAGCATTGGCACAATCGGCCTATACGCTGATTACAAGAACGGCTGATGGGAGATGGTATATCCCTAATCCGACCAATCATGGGGAAAACTTTGCAGACAAATGGCATGAAAAAGAGAACGGCGTCCCACATGCGAGGGCCAAGGCTTTTTTCCAATGGGTTGCATGGGCAAAGGAAGATTTTGTTGATATCTCACAGCATCTAGATGAGGAGCACTATATGCGGCCATTAGAATCTTCATCTAAGCAAAAGGAGGATATAGCCGTATCAAGTACTTTTTCATTGGGATTTAACGTTCCTCATAGAAAGGCTCCGGAGTCGCAATGGCCAGTAAAAATCGATTATCAAGCTTCAATACGAGCGAGTTACAACAAGAACGGCTGGAGGGTTTTACCTGACGGGTCTAGCAGGTTTCAATTAGGCAGTGGAGACCCTGTAGAGCGAGAGAAGAGAGTTTGCTTCAAGGCATGTACCAACGTCCCCCATCCATACCAGGTGTATTGGCAGGTCGTTAATACCGGAGAAGAAGCGACTAATGCAAGGTGTCTCAGAGGTGGCTTTTACCCAAGTAGTGGGGACTGTTCTTTTGTACTTGGAACGAAAACAAGAATTGAACCAACAAGATACCGTGGATACCATTGGGTTGAGTGCTTCATTGTCAAAGACGGAATTTGTGTAGCGCGAAGTGGTGAGTTCGTAGTCAGGATTGTATGAGCGTGCAATCACTTAAGCCCTGCTAGAAGAATGTCAAGTTCAGTAAGGTGATGGAAAACGCTCACCTTCTGGAGTGTGTTCCCGAAGCCTTCCTAGCGCTGGTGAAGGGCTAGGTGCCGGAAATCGGCGCCCTGTTGCGCTGGCTGCTTGGGCCGGGGGCGAAAGTCGAGGTGGTGGGCCCAGATGGTCTGAGGCTGGTGATGCGCGAGCAGACGCTGAAGGCGGCTGGGCATTATGCGTGACTGAGGGTACTTGATGAGGATGGGGGGGAACAATCGTAACCGGGTCAGGACCCTGGGCAGGCAACCGCACCCCAAAACGGAGTAAGCTAGGTTTTCCGGAAGTATCGGAAGGAAATACACCTTGACCGATCCACTCTATGTCCTGGGCAGGTATGACATCTAAAAACCTGGGCATGGACAAGGCAACGTAAGCTCTGGGGGGAGCTGACACCGTGGGAGACACCGGCAATCTGACCGCACGCCTGCATGATCTGGCCGCGGATGTCGCCAGCCTGCATAGCCAGCTCATCCTGCTGGTTGCCCCACCCGGCAGCGGCAAGACCGCCCTGCTAGGGGCCTATGCCAACCAGCGCGGGGCACCGGTACTCGCCGTCGGCGCCAGCCTGGGCGCCGCTCTGGCGGCCCTGCCGCGTCAGCAGCGCCCCTTGCAAGCTGGGACCCTGCTCCGGGAACTGGCGGCGCCCCTGGCTGGCGGAAAGCTGCCCTTGCTGCTGGATAACCTAGAACTCCTCTTTGATGCCAGCCTCAGGCTAAACCCCATCCTGTTACTCAAGAACCTGGCCAGGGGCCGCGTCGTGGTCGCGGCCTGGCCGGGTGAAGTGCGCCAGACAACACATGGAACCCGATTGATTTATGCCCGCCGTGGTCATCCCGAATACCGCGAGGAGGGTGTCGAAGGACTGTTTACCCTTGTTATCACCCGACCAGATCTTTGATACAACCAAGCACGTACGAAAAAAACGCTTATCAACCGCCAGGGAATCACCATGCGCTACCGGGACCTGATCCAGTTCGAACCCATCCAGGCCGTTATTCAACTGCTCGACGCCAACCGGCCAGAGGAGGCGCAAAAGCTGGTCGCCACCTATGTGATCTCGGACGAGATGGCCCAGCGGCTGGCCAGGGTCCTCATTCCCCAGCTTTCTTTTGATGCGACGGTGGACCACAAGGGCCTGCTGGTGGTCGGCAACTATGGCACCGGCAAGTCGCACCTGATGTCGGTGATGTCCCTTATAGCCGAGGATGCGTCCTACCGGCCCCTGGTGCGTCATCCTCAGGTAGCCGCGGCGGCCGAGGCCATTGCCGGCCGTTTTAAGGTCCACCGCATCGAGATCTCCAGCCAGATGTCCCTGCGGGAGATCATTACTGATCAACTGCATCCCTTCCTCGAACGGCAGGGGGTCGCCTTCCGCTTCCCCCCCGCCGACCGGGTGGTCAACAACAAGGCCGCCTTCGAGGACATGATGACCGCCTTCCATGCCGTCTACCCGGACCAGGGCATCCTGGTGGTGGTGGACGAGTTACTGGACTTCCTGCGCTCGCGCGACGACCACGCCCTGGTGCTGGACCTGTCATTCCTGCGCGAGATCGGTGAGGTGTGCAAGCACCTGCGCTTCCGTTTCGTCGCCGGCGTCCAGGAGGCGGTATTCGATAGCAGCCGCTTCCAGCACGTCGCCGACAGCCTGCGGCGGGTCAAGGATCGTTTCAGCCAGGTTTCCATCGTGCGCCAGGATGTCAGTTTCGTGGTCGCCGAGCGGCTGCTGAAAAAGACCGTCGATCAGCAGGCCAGCATCCGGGACTACCTTGCTCCCTTCACCCCTTGCTATGACCGGATGAACGAGCGCCTGGATGAATACGTGCGGCTCTTTCCGGTTCATCCGGATTACCTCGACACCTTCGACCGGCTGGTTTTCGCCGAGAAACGTGGCGCCCTGGAAACCCTCCGTGATCAGATTCAGGTCCTGCTGGACCACGAGGTGCCGGCGACTTGGCCTGGCCTCTTGGCCTATGATCGCTACTGGGACACCCTGTCAGGCAATGCCGCGCTTCACGCCGACCCGGCCATCGGGCCAGTCATCAAGGTCGCTGGGGTCCTGACAAGTCGCGTCCAGCAGGCTTTCCCCCTTGCCCCCTATAAACCAATGGCTCAGCGCCTCATCGCCGCCTTAGCGGTACAACGCTTGGCTACCGGCGGCGACATTTACGTCCCGATCGGCCCGACGCCCGCCGAACTACGGGACGGTCTCTGCCTCTATCATGCCGCTACCGCAAACATGGGTGGTGAGCCTGCCCATAATTTGCTGATGGCGGTGCAAACCACCCTGCGCGAGATCCTCAAAACCGTCAACGGTCAATTCCTCTCTCGTGCCTCTGGCACCGATCAGTACTACCTGGACCTGAAGAAGGATATCGACTACGACGCCCAGATCGATACGCGTGCCGAGTCCCTGGCGGATAGCGCTCTGGACCGCGCCTATTTCAGCGCCATCCGCCAACTCATGGAGCGCACCGACGAGAGCACTTACGTCACCGGCTTTCAAATCTGGCAGTATCAGATCGAATGGCTGGAGCGGCGGGTCGAGCGCACCGGCTACCTCTTCTTCGGCACCCCCAATGATCGCCCCACCGCTCAGCCGCCGCGGGATTTCTACCTCTACTTCCTCCAGCCTTTCGCCCCGCCGCGCTTTCGCGACCAGCAACAGGGCGACGAGGTTTTTTTTCGCCTCAAGGGGCTGGACGAGGACTTACGCGGTCATATCGCCGTCTATGCCGCCGCCCAGGACCTGGCCGCCCTCGCTACCGGCAACGCCAAGGCGGTCTATCTGGCCAAGGCCGACCAGGCGCTGCGGGATATGGGCAAGTGGCTGCGCGAGAAGCAGATGACGGCCATCGAGGTTACCTATGCCGGTAGGACGCGCAAGCTCCAGGACTGGCTGAAGGGAGTCAATCTGCGTGATAAGGCCCACCTGAGCCAGGATGACCGGGTCAACTTCCGTGACGTGGTCAACGTGGTCGCTGGCCTAACCCTCGGCCAGCACTTCGCCGACCTGGCTCCGGAGTACCCCAGCTTTCCGTACCTGGTTACCGAACTCAACCGCAAACAGCTCGTCATCACCGCCCTGCGCTGGCTGGCCGGCGGTCCCCGTACACGGGAGGCCGTTGCCCTGCTCGATGCCTTGGGTCTGTTGGAGGGCGACCGCATCAGTCCGCTGGCCTCGCCTTATGCCCGCCAGGTGCTAAGCCTGCTCCAGGCCAAGGGCCAAGGCCAGGTCCTCAACCGGGCCGAGCTGCTTAGCGGCGAGCCGGGCAGCGACAGCGAATACTTCGCCCCCCGCGGTGCCCGCCTGGAACCCGATCTGCTGGTGGTGGTGCTGGGCGCGCTGGTGTATGCGGGGCACATCGTGTTCACGATCGTCGGGGACAAGATCGACGCCAGTAGGGTCAAGCTGCTCGGGGAACGCAGCCTGGAAGACCTCAAGACCTTCCGCCACCTCGAAGCCCCGCGGGAACTCAATGTCGAGGTGCTACGCGCCCTCTTTGAGCTGCTGGGTTTGGCGCCCGGCAATGCCCAGATGGTGGCGCAAGGCCAGGAGGAACCGCTCAGGCAACTCCTGGAAGCGGTCACCGCGATGATTAATCGCGTGGTACTGGCGGGTACCGACCTCAAGGCGCGGCTGACCTTCTGGGGTCAGGTTCTGCTGAGCGACCTTGCCTTGCAGGACCGCCAGCAACAGCTTGGCGGTCTCAAGACCTTCCTGGAGGGGCTGACACCCTACAACACGCTGGGTAAGCTACGGAATCTGCGCGTCTCCCTTGACGACATCTCAGCGCAAACCCGGCACCTGGCGACGCTGGAACAAGTCGAACAATGGCGGGCGCTGGTGGCCGACCTGGGTGCTCAAGCCGCCTACCTGTCCCAAGCGGAGTTGGTATTGCCCCCGGATCATCCCTGGATTGATCAGGCAAAGGCCAGACGCCAGGACCTGCTCGCCAAGTTGACCGGGGAAGGTGCCCCGACCCAAGCCAACGCCTACCGCCAGTCGCTCCACCACCTCAAGCAGGACTACCTCCGTGCCTACGTCGCCCTGCATGGCAAGGCCCGGCTGGGGGTGGTGGAAGGCCGGACCCGCACCGCCATGCTCAAAGACCCGCGGCTGGCGGCCCTGCGCACCCTGGCCGGCATCCCCCTGATGCACCTCAGCCAGCTCAGGGCCTTCGAGGACAAACTGGACCGGCTGAAGAGCTGCGCCAGCCTGGTGGAGACCGACCTGGCCGCCAGCCCCACCTGCCCCCACTGCGGCTACCGCCCGGTTAATGCCCAGGGTGAGCTGCTGCCCGCGGCCACCGTCCTCCACGCCCTGGACGAGGAACTGGATGCACTGCTGGACAATTGGCGGCAAATTTTGTTGGCAAACCTGGAGGCACCCGTTATTCAGGATCATTTCCCACTGCTTAAGACTGGCCATCGCGTCCTGGTCGAGGAGTTTCTGCGCACCCGCCGCCTGCCAGAACCCGTCACCGCCAGCTTCGTCGCCGCGGTGCAGGAGGCCCTGTCGGAACTAGAGCCAGTAACGGTCACCGCGGCGGAGATTCGCCAGGCCCTGCTGAGCGGGGGCTCGCCGGCCATGCGGGATGAGTTGCAGAAGCGCTTCGAGGGCTACCTGGCGGAGCGCTGCCACGGAAAGGATGCCAGCAAGCTGCGGTTTTTGATCGAGTAAGGGCCTGGCGGCTGGCGGCCAGAGTTGGCTAGCTGGCGTTTAGGGTTGAAGATTTCTGGCGCCCAGGTCTTGGCGGCTAGGGCTCATCGCCCGCCTGGGGGGGCTCGCCGGTGGTGCGGTTCATCAAGCGGTCGAAGGCTTCCAGATTGGCGCGGGCCTGGCGTTCGGCGAAATAGGACTCGGCCTCGATCATGGCCAGTTTTTCGGCCACGGCGATACTGACGAACTGGTTGATGCTCACCCCCTCTTTTTTGCTCAGGCGCTCGACGCCGGCGCGGATGGAACGTGGCAGGCGAAGGGGGTAGGTACTCAGTTCACTCATGGGGTTTTTTCTCCACCTATGGAGATCAGGAAGGGGCCGGGTGGCGACACCATCAATCCAAACTTGGCCGCCGCGGCATGAAAATGGCGGACATTGAAGCTCAGCAAGGCATCCGCATGGGCGTTCACGGCCGCCTCCAGAACCAGCTCATCCGCTGGATCGTGCAACTGGGGTCGCCAAAGATAATGAATGGGCACGGGTTGGATCAGCGAGGCCAGGGCGTCCAGAAAGATCCCGACATCGGTCAGGGTTAGCCCCGCGGCTTCCAGATGCCTTTGCCGGCTGCAGACCGCCTCGTACTCGACGAAGAGGCTCACGCTGGCGGCCAGGGTGATACGACCCCGCTGCGCACGGCGCATGAGTTCCGCCGCGGCCCCGGTGGGACTGCGCAAGGCCGCCACCACGACATCGGTGTCAAGCACCAGTTTCATAGGAGGATGGTATCACCTATGATGAGATGGTCCAGTGGACAATACTTATAATCTTGGGCAATGCTCAACTCAAGCTCCTGGGTAGTAGTCATGGAAAAAATCAACCCATCGTCATGGGCGGTGGCGGCATGAGCGACCTTTTCCAGGACCAGCAGCCCAAGGACGCCGGCCCCGTCGAATGCCTCGGCCAGACCTTCCCCAATGACCAGGCTCGCCGGGATCATTACCGGGCCCTGCTGGCAGAAAAGCTCCGGGACCCGGACTTCCGCCGGCAGGAAGGCTTTCCCCAGGGCACCGACGAGGCCATCCTGGCGATGTCCGACCCGCCCTGGTACACCGCCTGCCCCAACCCCTGGCTGGCGGATTTCGTCGCCTGTTACGGCAAGCCCTATGACCCGGCGGCGCCCTATGCCCGGGAACCGCTGGCGGTCGATGTGGCGGTGGGCAAGACCGACCCGATCTACAAGGCGCATTCCTATCACACCAAGGTGCCGCACCTGGCCATCGTCCCGTCCATCCTCCACTACACGGAACCGGGGGATCTGGTGCTGGACGGCTTTGCCGGGTCCGGGATGACCGGGGTGGCCGCCCAGTGGTGCGGGACCGCGCCCGGTGCTTACCGCTACGAACTGGAAACGGCCTGTAAGAAGGAAGGCCGGCCCGCCCCCCGCTGGGGTACGCGGCGGGTGGTGCTCAATGATCTGTCACCGGCCGCGACCTTCATCGCCGCCAACTACAATCTGCCTTTCGATCTTCAGGCCTTCGCGGAGGCTGGACGGCAACTGCTCCGGGAAGTGGAGGACGAAATCGGCTGGATGTACGAGACCCTGCATACGGATGGGCGGACCCGGGGGCGGATTGAGTATACCGTTTGGAGTCAGATTTATACGTGTCCGGAATGTGCAGGTGAGGTCAATTTCACGGACGAAGCGTTAATTGAGGAAACCAAGCGGGTGAGGGATCAGTTCCCCTGTCCTCATTGCGGGGCTGAATTGACCAAGCAGCGCTTGGAGCGGCTTTACGAGACCAAGTTTGACGCCGTCACAAAGAACACCAATGCGGTCATCAAACGCGCGCCTGTACTTATTCTTTATCGTATTGGCAAAACCCGTTACGAAAAGAAGCCTGACGATCAGGATTCATTACTGTTAGACAAAATTGAGGGCTTACCCTTACCAAGCCATCTGCCCTGCATTGAGATACCGCCGATGCACATGACGCATGAGCGAGCACGGATGGACTATGTGGGGGTTACCCATATTCATCATTTCTTCTTGCCCCGTGCCGCTCAGGCGATGGGGCTGCTGTGGGCAAAGGCCCGGTCCCACCCGGATGAGCGGATTCGCGCCTTTCTCCTGTTCATGGTCGAGCAGGCGATTTGGGGCATGTCAGTTCTGAACCGATATGGTCCTACCCACTTCTCTCAGGTTAACCGCCAGCTTACTGGCGTTTATTACGTCGCTTCACAGCATGCCGAGTGCAGCCCGTGGTACAACCTGGGGGGCAAACTCGACCGTTTGATCAGTGCTTTTCGCGGCTACCAACCCGGCTCCTGCACGGCGGCGGTCAATACCGGCACCGCCGCCAGCCTGTCAGCCCTGCCCGACGCCAGCATCGACTATGTGTTCACCGACCCGCCCTTCGGCGAGAACATCTACTACGCCGACCTGAATTTCCTGGTCGAATCCTGGCATGGCGTGACCACCGATGCCCGCCCCGAGGCCATCATCGACCGCTTCAAGCACAAGGCCCTGCCGGATTACCAGCACCTGATGCGGAGTTGCTTCGCCGAATATCACCGGGTGCTGAAACCTGGGCGATGGATGACGGTGGTGTTCTCTAACAGTAAGGCGGCGGTATGGAATGCCATCCAGGTCGCCCTGCAGCAGGCGGGTTTCGTCGTCGCCGAGGTCACCGCCCTGGACAAGCAGCAGGGCAGCTACCGCCAGGTCACGTCCACCACGGCCGTCAAGCAGGACCTGGTCATCTCCGCCTACAAGCCCAACGGTGGCCTGGAGCAGCGCTTTCAGGAGCGGGGTCCCACCGTTGAAACGGCCTGGGACTTCGTCCAGACCCACCTGCGCAATCTTGCCGTCGTCAAGGTCCGGGCGGGGCAGGAGCTGGAGGTCAACGTCGAGCGGGACCCCCGGCGTATCTATGACCGCCTCGTGGCCTGGTTTGTGCGGCACCAGGCCCCGGTGCCCCTGTCCAGCGACGAGTTTCAGGAGGGCCTGCGCCAGCGCCATTTCCCGGAGCGGGACGGCATGGTCTTTCTCCCCGAACAGGTCGCAGAGTACGAAAAACGCCGCGCCCAGGTCCCCCGGGCGCCGCAACGGGAACTGTTCGTCTCCGATGAACGCAGCGCCATCGACTGGCTGCGGGAATTTCTCCGCAAACGTCCCGCTACCTACCAGGAGATCCACCCGGAGTTCATCACCCAACTCGGCGCCGGCTGGCGCAAACATGAGGCCCGGCCGGAATTGGCGGCCCTGCTGGAGGACAACTTCCTGCGCTACAGCGGCGGCGAGGAGGTTCCGGCCCAGATCCACGGCTACCTCTCGACCAACTTCAAGGAACTGCGCGGCCTTGACAAGGATGATCCGCGTCTGGTGGCAAAGGCCCAGGACCGCTGGTACGTCCCGGACCCCAACAAGGCCCAGGACCTGGAGAAGAAGCGCGACAAGGTCCTGCTGCGGGAGTTCGCGACCTACCGCGCCTTCACCGGCCGGCACCTGCGGGAATTCCGCCTGGAGGTGCTGCGCGCCGGCTTCCGCAAGGCCTGGGGTGAAAACGATTATGAGGCCATCATGACGGTCGCCCGCAAGTTACCCGAGGAGACCATGCAGGAAGACGAAAATTTGCTGTTGTGTTATGCACAGGCCCAGACATGCTTGGAGGTTGGCGCATGAGCACATTTTGTGAAGTTTCTGATGCTGTCTTAATTGAACTTATCCGCAAAGCAAAAAAGCGGGTCGTATTGGTAACCCCTGGCGTTTATTTGCGTGTAGCGCAAACACTTGCGGAACGCTTCAAGGAACTTGGCCGATTGCATATTACTATTGTGCTAGACCCAGATGAGGAAGTCTGTCGCATTGGCTATGGAGACGCTGCTGCTTTGAAGTTATTAAATGAAGAAGCACAGAAAAACAATTTTGCCCTTATGTCTCAACCTGGTTTGCGAGTGGGTGTTTTGTTGGCAGATGATACTACACTCGTTTGGTCACCTACCCCGCGTGCCATTGAAGCCCCCCCTGGCAATACCACCTCTGGGTTGGACCTTTTTTCACCATCCACCTCACTTGCACCTAACGGCTTGATGTTAGGCACTGATCCTGGAGAACAGTTAGCAAAGGCGGTGAGTGCTGCGGGCACGGATACCTTGCCGGATGAGGCAGAGATCGGAAAAAGCCCGGTCAAACCATCGCAAGTTATAAACACTCTTAATGAATTGGAAAAGAATCCGCCGATACCGGTAGATCTTGCCAGGATTACACGGGTTTTCAGTACCAAACTGCAATTTGTAGAGTTCACAGTAAAACGCGCATTGTTGTCACGCATGCAACTAACACTGTCAAAAAAGTTGCTAAATGCCGATATAAAAGGCGAATTGCAGGGCCTTATTGAATCAAAACTCCGCGCATTTGGGGAGTTTCGTGATGATGAAATCGAGGTAAATGCCTATATCAACGGTGAACCCACTTTTGATAGTTCACGACTCCCGCTCAAGATCCGCGTAAGTGAAGCTAGCCTGGAACGTCAACGCACGGATATTGAGCGTCGATATCTTTACAATATCCCGGGATTCGGAAGGCTCATAGCTAAAGATGACAAACAAGAATTCGAAAAGCTGATTAAAGCTTACGAGACGCAACTCAAAGACCACTCTAAAGGTATCCGAGCTAAGCTGAAACAGCAGGCGGACAAGATTATCAAGGAAGCTGTTGAAGTGATTGTTGAGCGGGCACGCCGCGGCGGAAGCACCCTGGATAAGGATCAATTGAGTAAAGAGTTGACTGATAACCTGATTCGGGCTAAAGAAGAGGAGCCTGGAGTGTTATTGGTTTTCAAGGATGTCACCTATGAACAAACTAAGAGTTTGGAATTTCGGGAAAAGGTGGAAAAGGCACTGCCAAAAAACAAACGGCAACAACTTGGGCAATGGACAAAGGATTTTGATGCAGCAGAGGCTGCTGTAGCACAACAAAATAAGTAATCGAAATTTCACAACTGCCAAGGGTTTTGGTTCAGTGTACCCATTGGTGATATAGGCTATGAGTGCCTGGACTGAACGTATCCTCAGCGAATTCCCCACCGACCTGTCACGGCTGTGGATCGCGGCGGACCCTGACGATGTCCTTTTGGAGGAGGGCATCCTGGCCGCTTTACAAGAGCGCGGCTTCGAGGTGCTGCCCTTCGATGATCCCGTCGCCTTTCGCGCCGACTACGAGTCGCGTTACCGGTCAGCCTGGGACCGGGGCGATGAGGGTCCGCAACCATCCCTGCTGCTGCACTGGCGCGCCGCCGACACCGACGAGCTACCCTGGGACTGGCTGCGGCAGGCCCGTCTGGCACGGCTAAGCCTGGCGGAACTCTTTCCGCGCCTGAGTTACGGCGTGGTGCGCCAGCTCGACCCGATGCAGCGGGCGTCCCTGTTCGCCGCCCAGGACCAGCATGCCGCCCAGGTGATGGGAGATGCGGCTACCCGGGATTTCATCCTCACCCATCTCTACAGCCTGGGGCCGTACTTCATCCACACCCCGGTGGATCTGTGGCGGGAACTGTTGCGGCTCCACCATCGCCAGACCCCCCTGCCGGATATGCTGGCCGACCAGGTGGTGGCGGTGCTGGCGGCCCGGCCGGTCTTTGCCGGTCTGCCGCTGCGCCGGTTGTTCACCTCGCCGGGATTTCTGCTGCGCACGGTCCAGGAAGCCTGGACCGGGGCGTTGCGGGACCTGGGCATCAGCGGTTCGCGCATCGCCGAGCCACCGGGGGAGCATTCCGCTGCCTACATCAGGATTCCCTTCGAGCACCCCGACATCCGCATGCTGGTGGACAACCTCTTTCAGGATGGCAGCCTGCATCCGCTACAGGTGGAGCATTTGCCGGAGGAGCCGCCGGACTGGGCGCGGGTCGGCCTGATCCGGGACCCCATGGCCCTGGGCACCCTCGTCCGGGAGGGGTTACAGGCCCTGCTGGCCGGGGTACCGGGACCCACGGCCAGCCACCGCGACTGGGGGGTCTTCGCCCGTCGCCTTGGGGAGCTCCAGGTTCGCTGTCGTCAGCTCCCCGACGGTCAGGGGGGGCCGCTCAAGTCCCTGCTGGCCGAGGTGCAGACCGCCGCTGATCAGGCCCTGGCCGGCTGGATCGGGGTCCACTACTGGCAACTTCCCTCTCTGCCGGTCGCGGCAGGACCGGCGATGGTGCATCAGATACCACGCTACCTGGCCCGGCTGCTCGACGCCGGGGCGCAGCGTCTGGCACTGGTGGTGTTCGATGGCATGGCGATTGATGACTGGGTGGAGATCCGGGAATCCCTGGCCACGCGGGCGCCACGCTTCAGTGCCGAGGAGGGGGCCTGCTTTGCCTGGCTGCCGACCATCACCGAGGTGTCGCGCCAGGCCCTGTTCAGCGGCCTCAAGCCGCGGGAGTTCGCCGGCTCCATCGAGACCACCGCGCGGGAGCCGGCCCATTGGCTGCGTTTCTGGCAGGACCATGGCCTCCATACCGGCGAGGTTCTGTACCGCAAGGGTCTGCGCCGGCCGCCGGACCTGGATGCCCTGGAGACGGAACTGGCCCGGCCGCCGCTCAAGATTGCCGGCCTCGTCGTCAACACGGTGGACGAAATGGCTCATGGCACCGTCCTTGGCAAGGAGGGTCTGGCCAGCCAGCTCAGGACCTGGTGCGCCAGCGGCTTCGTGGAAAGGCTGTTCGACAGGCTTCTGGACCAGGGTTTTCAGGTCTGGCTGACCGCCGATCATGGTAACGTGGCGGCGGACGGCGTGGGCCGGCCCCGGCAGGGACTGGCGGTGGAGGCGGCTGGCGAACGGGTGCGGGTGTACCGCTCTGAAGCCCTGCGCGAGGCTGCGGTCCGCCAGTTCCCCGGTCATGTCGTCATACCGACTCCGGCCTTGCCGGAAGATTATCTGCCCTTCTTTGCCGCGGACCGCACGGCCTTCGTCAATCAGGGTGTGTCCCTGCTGGCCCATGGCGGTCTGGCGGTGGAAGAGGTGGTCGTGCCATTCGTCAAAGTGAGTCGTCTTCCTTGAACCTCGTTATCCCCGGGGCACCCCCCGCCGCGCCGCATATCGGTTTTGACCGCTTCATCCCTCTGGCATGGGCTGGACTTGCCCTGCGGGTGCGGGCGGGTCTGGAGCCACCGGAATCCCTGCCGGCGCTGCTGGCGCGGGAGGTACCGGGCCAGGCTGGCCGCAACAAGAGCCGGTCCATTCTGCGCGGTCTGTGGCTTGAGCCCCGCCCCGGGTTGGAGGAGTTCGCGGACCGGGGCGCGGCGCTCGCTGCCCGGGCGTCAGAACAGGACGGACGACCTGTAGCCGCAGTGCTGTGCTGGGGCATGGCCATGGCCGCCTACCCTTTTTTTGGCAAGGTGGCGGAGTCGATTGGTCGGCTGCTGGCGTTGCAGGGGGACAGTACCCGCACCGAATTGCACCGGCGGGTGGCCGAGGTTTATGGGGAACGGGAGACGGCCTACCGTGCGGCCAACCGGGTGTTGCAAACCCAGGCGGATTGGGGCGGGCTGACATGGCAGGCCCGGGGACAGCGCGTGTCACGGCCCGAGGCGATGGACATTGCCGATGAGGCGCTGATCGTCTGGCTGATTGAGGCCCTGGTCCGCTACGGCGGCCGGGCGGTGGCGGTGGCGGCGGTGCCGTCGGCGCCGGCACTTTATCCCTTCCGGCTTGAGGGGTCCCTGACTTACCTGATCTCGCGGTGTCCGCATTTGGCGTTGCGAACCGATGGGGGCGGTGGGTACAGCGTGTCCCGAAAAGTTGAGATGTAAAGGGGAAAGAGCCTGTTTCGGGCACCGAACACCGAAAAGACCAACCCATCAGTCCAGATGGCCCGCAGTGGCAGCGGAGTATGAATACCACCCACTCACTGGGCCTTTTTTTGGGGATGCTATCTGGACGCGCGGTGCCAAAAGGTCAGTTTACGGTTGGGTGTAGCTGCTCTGTGTTACATCCGGCCGATACCAGCCAGGGATGATTCAGCATCCGGTCTTTGATGCCTATGTAGTCTGTGTTCGGGTCGTCAGCGCGCCCTTGATCCCAATGTTCTGGATCAAACTCGGAGGTGAAGAAGCGGCATAGCTCCGCTTGTAGAGTATGAGCCAGGGTGGAGCGGGTTAAGATGCCTTCAAGCATGATCTCGTCAGGGTACTTTCTGGACACACGCAGCAGGACGCGAGCTGGGTCATCGGTGCGCAACACCGTCAACACGGCCTCTTTGCCTTCCTCGTCGATCTCCATCTGGATCGGCAGATCACCCTCGTCGATTTTCCGGCACCAGGCGATCAGCTCCTCAAAGGGGTCATAGACGTTCGATAAGCTGATCGTCGCCGTCGTGGCATCGAGGGTCAGCTGTAACCTGGCCCAGCCATGCGATCTCATCTCCAGCCGGACGCCGAGTTTAGCGTCGGGCAAGTTGGGGCGCAGTACGAACCATTTGGAGGGTTCCTCCATGGGCGTGCTCAAACCCACACGCGCATAGCGCTCGGTGACAAATTCGTACAATGCCCCTGTATTGCCGGTGACGAAGAAGGGTATCAGGGGATACCAGCCGCAAGAGCCCTCTGATTCATGGTGAGTGTGATACCACTCCATCAGTTCGCCATAGGTGCGCCAGCGAAAGCGGGACGTGCCGGTGACGTGAACGACACCAGCGGTATCGTCCAGTACCTCAGTGACGTAGTCGAAGGCCGCCTGGAGCCGGTGAAAAAGGCCCGGGCCAGGCTTGAGCGCGAAGAAGCCGTCTAGCGTTTCTTGGTCGGCGATCACCAGATCACCGGCAAAGGCTGCATTGAGCTTGTCCTGCACCGCACGGCGTTGGTCTGACACCCTTGCTTGCCCGGGGTCAGTGACCAAGGAGGCGATGTCCAGAAGCGCAGCCCGGAGCTTTTCATCGCGGCAGAGACCCACGGGCAGTACCAGGCCAACTCGCGGCGCGAGGCCAGGACGATCTCCACCTGTGCAAGCTGCGACAGCAAAGAGCCCAGGGGCTACATCCGTCCTTTGGGCGCGCAGGTCTTTTTGTGAAGCGCCATACTGAGCGATATAGAGGAAGGGCAGTAATTCATCGAGGCGTCCCAGCAGTTGGCCGCAGTTGCGCGGTATTACTCGCGGCGGCGGTGGACGGTCAAATTCATCGTCCTCATTGCATTCGAACGTCATCGTTTTTCACCCTGGGTCGGAGGATCAAGATTGTTGCGAATGAAAAGCAAATGAAAAAAGGGACTTACCGGTTCTGCAGGCAATAGTTACCGGAGCTGTAGTAGCCCGGCGGGCAGGGGCCGAGTTTTTCGATGACCGTCTTGCTGTCGGGCCGGCCCAGGCAGTAGTTGCCGCTGGAGTAGTAGCCCGGGGGACAGGGGCCGTCCTTGCCGATGACGGGCTTGGCGCTTTTGTTCGGGACGCAGTAGTTCCCGGCGCTGGAGTAGCCGGGGGGGCAGGCGCCGGTCTTGGGCACGGGCTTGAGGTCCCCCGCCGCGGTGACCAGCGGGAAGGACAGGAGGGCGAGAGCGGCGAGCGGGGCGACACGACCGAACACGGGCAACACCTCGGGCTAAGGAACCAGGCACGATCATACCTGGAGGATTAGACAGAGTGCGTCCAGTTCCGACACCGCAGGTTCCATAACTGCATGGTCGGCGATCCGGCTGGCGCGGGGAGGGGCGGGTCAGGCCCGGCTCGCTCAGGTAACGGTCGGAAACCTGAGAGGAGGGGTGGGGGTGGCCTAACACGCCCAAGGCTACATTATGCCAGGGAATGCTAAGGCGTGCTTGGTGGGTGGTGGGTTATGGCAGGTCCTGTCGGCAGCGTTTGTTTTTACAAGGAAATCTGGCCTGCCGGTTTGGTTTCGACCCAGACAGGGTACTTTTCCCCAGTCTCTGTGGATAAGTCTGTCCATAAGGCGTGCAGGTTGGCCCGGAGAGCCAATCTTAGTTGGGCTGGTTGCGGTTCTGGTCATTTGGTGGTCAGTATGTGAGTACGTCAGCCCCCCTGGTAGATGTCTGTTGGACCTTGTGGGGGCTGGAGGCCAAGCGATGGTGGCTGGGCATGTGTGATACTAAAGGGCAGCCTGTTGCTATAATCGGTCGGGGCGCAGCAGTTGCGCTCGATTGCGCTCGTTATTCAAAATCAGGAGAACTTTCGTGCAAACTCAACTTCTAAAAATTGCTTTAACTACTGCTTTGTTTGCTGGCGCAGCCCATGCGGTTACATTAAATGATGCCAAGGTTGCTTTTCGGGCGGGTAATTGGAAAGTCTTGCGTATAATTGATCCAATGACGGATAAAATTAATTGCGCTGGAATCTATAAAGATGATAATTCTATTCAGCTGAGTGCTGATAATTTAATTATTGGCGTGCAGGGGGGCGTTGGTCTTGTAACCCTTCGCTATGGGGATGAGCCAGCAAAAGATTTTAGGCTTGCTCAAGACATGGAAAGAAGGTTACGCGCCGTTATTATTTCGGGTACGGATTTTCAGGAACTGGCCGGCAGTAAGCGGCTGCGCTATAGCGTTTTAACGGCACTAGATAATTCTGTTAGCGGTGATCTTAATTTAGAAGGATTCGAAGCCGCACTTAGTAATATCCGCTCTGGCTGTCCAATCCAGGAGGTGGATTCTGCTCAACAGAAGAGTGATTCTGTAGGTGCTAGCGCATGTAATGAAGATCTCGTCGCACGAATGCGTACACAAGGAATTAAAGAAGATCAAATTCAGGCGATCTGTCGCTGAGTTAATCAGAATCCGCGAAATTCAGTCAATTATCTTAAAAGAAAAAAAATGCAAAAGCCTCTTATTATTGTCGGTGCGGTGCTTCTTTCTGCTTGTAGCCAGTCGCCGCAGGATCGCTTCCTGGCTTCTTGCAAGAAGAGTAAAGCGGTATGTGAGTGCCTGTCAGATACATTGTCGCGTTCAATCAGTGATCATGAATTTGATCAGTTCCTGGACGAGATGGCGATTCTCACAGAGAAGAAGGACGGCGGCGAAAAGATTGGATCACTCATTCTCACTGGTTCTCTGGTTAACGAAAACGTCAGCAAAGCGGTGATCAAATCCTCCAAAATCTGTTCCGAATAAAACATGCTGAAGCGCTGTGCAGTTACACTCTTATTGTTAGCGCTGTTCGCATCGTCCCTAGGTGCTTCAGCAGAGAGCAGCGATAGCGGGCTCGCGGATTTCCAGCCCGGGGATCTGATTTTGCGACGTCAGACCGGGCTGTGGAGTCACATTGCAACGGCCCTTTCCACGAACGGAAGTCGTGCGCGTTTTTCTCATGCAGGTTTGATTGTGGCTGGCGCGCCCGATGTGACGATCATCCACGCCATCGGCGATCCTTTAACCCGTGGCGAAGTCGAAACTATCTCATGGGCGGATTTTGCACAAGACTCAACCGATCTGGGTGTCTACAGATACCGACTGTCTAAGCCAATGAGACTAGGTATTGTCGCCCGTGCGCAGGCCTACATTGGTACGCCTTTCGACGGGGATTTTTTGATCGAGAATGATCGGAAGGTCTATTGCACGGAACTGGTCTGGCTGGCATACAAAGCAGCAACCGGAATCGATCTGATTGAAGACAAGCCAGTGCAGATGGGGCAGAAGTACATACCGGTGGATGCCTTGTACGATAGGGTAATTGCTACCGAGATCTGTTCGGGTACTGCCTGCCTTCCCGGTGTTAGACATGCGCGATAAATTAATGGGGCCGGGGTCGATTTAAGCTTTAGCCAAAGCCGGTTTCACTTTTGCTCAACCGGCTCGGCTCAGCTTGACGTACTGTCTTTTTTCGAACCCACCTAGGTTAGCCCTTAGGGTGGGCGGATTTATGACCAAGGCCAAAATTTCTTTATCTCAACCCAGAGCGGATGCGCATTTTATCAAATCTTTTGTGGTCATCTCACCGACAAAAGTTTTCTTGTTTTTCAAATTCACTTGAACAGCCACGGTACTTTTCCCAGCTCCTAGTAAACCACCTGCAACTGCTGCAAGGGGCCCAAGGAGAAGTCCGCCGGCTACAGCACCAACCGCTGCACCCCCTAAGGATCTGCCAGATTCCGGGGAAATAGGTACCATTGATGCAATTTCATCGATTTTATAGGTTCGTCCCATTAATCTTTCATCGGTGTGAATCCCTATCGCTTTCCCGAGCATGGATTCAATTACCTTGATCTTCATTTTTCCCCCTTGTGTGCGCTTTTATTACGCACAAACGTGGTTTTGGAGAGAGCTAAATTTTGCCGCGCCAGAAGGCAAACGTTTAGCTTATGCTCCATGAATAGCAGCTTCGTTCGATGAAGTGCTGGATTGGCCCACATCCTGCAGCCGTATAAATAAATCTAGTAGGCACTGGAAGATACGTCCATTTTATGGAAATAGAAGTGCCAAGCGGGAGATTGACGATAAGCCATATTTAATAAAATTTGCATTGAAAATCAAAACTGGCCGATGCAAAATCCCAACTCGAATTTATTGGCACAGGATAATGATTTGCTAAAGCAAATTGCGCGATCGATACTATCTTTGCTCACATAAGCGCTTTAAGTACCCCTGAATAATTATTTAAATTATTTGATGACAGGTGGCCACTTTGTGGGCTACGCAGGTGATGAACCTTATCGTATGCCCGCAGGCCAGGTACTTGTTGTGCCCAGTCCTGATAGCGTCGCATGGCTATGAGTGTCGCGCCCCGATCCACAGCCGCCGTGACCAGACTGATCGCATAGGCCTGAGAGGGGAGGAGTCCCCCGCTGATGCCTTTTGGCATCGCCTTGTATTTTATGGAATGGTAAGGGAACCATTCGACACACAAGACGTTGTGGGCGATGGTGGACAGAGAGGTATCCCGTATGAGGTCGTTAAGTTTTGAGCGCCACCATTTGTGAATACCTGAGCCGCTGTAAGCGGGATTCAGGGGGTAAAAGGGATAGGCTTCGGGTTCATGGCGCAGGTTGGCCACCAGGCTGGATCTGAAATCGGGTCTGGCATGCCAATCGGGATCGGTCTCGTCGTAGCCAGGGTTCAGGCTCAGGATGACCACCTTGGCCTGCGGGTTGCCGATGTAGGGCTCGGGCAACACATTGAGCCGTATCCGGTAGTCAGGCTCTGGGTAGGCGTGGTTGAAGCGTTCGATCTTGTTGTGCTCCGCCGGGAGGACGTAAGGGGCGGTGGTTGGTAGCGCGAGCCAGGGATTGGTCATGGAATCGGTCTCCGGAAGGACAAGGGCATGGGGTGTTCAGTCAGGGCGCAGCGGCCAGGGCCGAGAAGCCCTGGGCCGCCGCCCTTACGGCGGTCAGGGCTTGGCGAAAGCCTTGCGGTGCTGACGACGCCGATGCTGGCGGCCGACGGTGATCAACTCACCCGTGCCGCTTTCCACGGCGAAGAAGCCATTGGGCGCTTCCAGCGAACCCGCAATGCGACGCAGGTCGCTGGCCAGGGCCAGCCGGCGTTTCTTGTCCTGGAGAAGGTAGAAGGTTGACCCATCCCGGTCGTAACTCATGTCGCCCAGGCCCAGTATGAGTTCGACCACGGCCGGGGTGATCCCGCGCTGCTGCATCCGGGCTTGGGCATGCTGGGTGGTGATCATGGCCGTCCCTCCTGGTTGGCGGTCTGACCGACAGCAGGTGAGGGCTTGCCAATGAACAGGTTCAGATGGTCAGCAAGCGGGGCTAGCGGTGCGGAAAAAAGATCCACTACCATGATGGCTTCTTCGTTCTCAGTCTCCTCATCAGGCGCGCCGTAGTCGGACTCCGCGGCCGGTCGGAAGCAGAGGAACGTCATCTCATCGGGGTCATTGCGCACCCCAAAGGCGTGAACAACTTCATCGGTGCGCAGAAATTCCTTTAGGGTGGCAAAGAGTTTCAGGGCTGCTAATGAGGGACTGCGTGATTCTTCGTAGTCATAGCCTGTGAGTTCCCCACCGTCGTGGTAAGGCCTCAGACGAATATGGATGTGGTCCTCGCTGGGCAGTAGGCCGGCGGCGACCAGGGGCCGGACTACTTTTTCCCGCAACCGCTCGATCAGGAACTTCTCCAGCAAGCGGAAGTAGGTCGCGCGGCTAGGAAAACCCTGCTCGATGGAAAACCGTAGGTGCTCATCGCCCGTCAGTTCAATTAGCCGCGCCGCACGTTCCTGGAAGAGCCCTTCTTCCAACTGTTGCGCGTGGTTTTGCAGTCGGCCCTCATGGGCGGCAAGCAACTCATCGAGCCCCCCCACCTGGGCTTGCAGTTCCAACGACGGGCGATGGGGTACCCAGGCTGGCAGCTTAAGCAGGGTATTCGCCAGGTGGCTGATCGGGCGACCCATGCACAGGAGTAGCCGGTCGGTGTCATGGACATCACCACAGAAATCTGGCCCGCGGAAGCAACCGAAGGGCCTGAAGAAGGGGTATACCAGTCCATCCCGGCGTAGGGTCTGGAATTCGTGGTTGAAGGTTTCCAACACTGCCAGTTGTGGGCTGGCATCAACTAAGTAGTCAGCGCGGAAGCGGGCGAAATATGCCTCCTGGCTAAGCTGTTCAGTGCCGGCCTGCCAGTAACGGTCAAGCACAGTCGCGGAATCCTGCTCCAGGTCACGTTTAAACCGGTCAATGGCGTCAAGCAGCAGGGTCAGGAGTCCGGCAAGATCGCTGCGCAGGAAATCGGCCACGGCGTTGGCTTCGCGGTCTATTGTCTCCAGGAGTTGGAGCCTGGCCCGCTCTGCCAGGGTGGCGAGATCCTGGCCCTCGACGTAATCCAGTGTCAGCGTGACGGTTGGCGCGTGTTCGTTGAGGAGCAGAACGTAGACGAACGGGTCCGTGACCTGTTGGATCTGGTCGAGTACGGTCGTGAACTTGAAGTAGGTGGCCGCGGAGCCTTCGGCGCATTGGAAGGCGGGCAGCGTGGCCTCGCTGATCAGCACCTTGACGGTGACCGAAATCGGATTGAGGCGCGGGAGGTTGGGCTGGACAGCGCGGGGCAGAGTGGCAGCCCGGGCTTGATCGGACGGGGTGGCAGGGTTTTGCCGAGGCGCGCGCAAACGTAGAGTGGTTGATTTTTCCACGTGCTAAGTACCTTAATTGTCACAATGGGTTGAAGGGTTCCACCTTCAAGCGGTACAGACTTGGAAAGACCCGGTGACTCAACGCCCTCACAAAGTGGGCTCCTCAACGGGCTCTTACGCCTGTGCGGATTATTCTAGGGCATCTTTCTTAGGGTTGGCAACTATCTGATGCTGGTCCGGGGAATCGGTCAGGTGGGCACACAGTGCCGCGATTTGCATGGCACCTTAGGGCACGAAGGGTAAAGCCAGCGGCGTGACCAGCTCCCAGGTATTGGGGTCCGGGTCGCTGGCCAGCTTCCAGCGTTGCCAGAAGAGGGCCTCGGCCTGTTTCGCAAGGTCCTCGTCCACGATGCAGGCCGAGAGTTCGCAGTTGCTGGAGATACTCGACCAGGCCAGGTTGTGGCTGCCGAAGATCACCGTCTCATAGTCGATCAGGATCAGCTTCTCGTGCAGGGTGCGGTTGCCGGTCATGACCCGCACCTGCCAGCCGGCGTTGAGCAGGCGCTGCGCGGTCTCCTGATTCGGCCGGCGCTTGCCGATCTTGATCGGCGCGGCCGACAGGACGATGCGGCATTGCACGCCGCGTTGGCTGGCGGCGGTGAAGTCCGCCAGCAGGTTGACGGTCTTGTCATACCAGCGGGGGCTGAAGAGGAACATGCTGACGTAGACCCGCCGGCGAGCGGCGGTGAGGCGGGCGTGGAGTTCCTCGTAATAGCGCCCGTCGGGCAGGAGCTTGAGCTGGGGGATCACGACGAGGTCAGGCGGGGATGACCGGGTGGTGGGGCTGCGCGATGTTTTGCCGGATATATTCCCGCAGGTAGAGCTGATAGCCGGTCAGCTTGAGGACCAGGGCGCGGTTCTTCCAGTTGGTCTTGGTCGCGGCATCGAGGGTCTTCCAGGCACCGATGGCCACCTTGAAGCGTTCGGCGTTGGCCTGCTGGATGGGTCCCTGGGTCTTGCTGACGTGCTTGGGCGCGGTGACCACGGCCTTGTTGCCGACCATGCGAAATTCCATGAGGCCGCCGAAGGCGCCGGAGGCGCCGGCGGAGAAGAGGGGTCCGGTGACGCGAGGCATGGGGGGTCTCCTGAGGATGGGTGGCGGGTGCGGGTCCCGGGGCGTGGGGGTGGTTTAGTGGCTCGGGTTGGCGGGGAGGAGCTCGGGGGCCTCCTCGCGCACGCTGGCCAGGTCGAAGAGGCCCGGTTGCAGGGGCGCGGCGCTGAGGTGGCACAGTTCGTCCAGGCTGGCGTCGTAGTGGGCGCGGTCCTCCTCGCCCAGCTTGCGGCGGGCGAGAAAGGCCAGCAGGGCCTTGCGGCTGACCCCGAGGTGGGCGAGGAGCTGGTTGATGGCCAGGGTGCGGGCCTGGCTGAGCTGACCGCGTTGGCGGTCCAGGGTGTCGATCTCCTCCAGGAGCTGGGCCAGGAGGGCGGTGTAGCGGTCGTCCGCGGCGTCGTCGTCGCGCATGCGGGTCACTCCGGGAGCGGGGCGGGGGTGGGCAGGGATTCGCGCGCGAGCTGAATCCATGCGCGCAGGGAGATTTCCGCGGTCAGGCCGGCGTCGACGTCGAAGCGGCTGAAGGCGGCGAGGGGCAGGATGGCGCGCCAGCGGTCGATGATCGCTTGGCCGCGGCGGCTGTTGTCGAGCAGGTAGATCAGGACCGGGGTCGTGCCCCCGGCGGCGGCTTGCTCCTCGGCCTGGGTCCACCAGTCGTGGCGGAACTCCTTGGCGCGCTTGATCTCGATCGACCAGCCGGGGATGCCGGTGAGATCCGCCCCGCCCTCGGCCGATTGCGCCTGCCAGTTGCGGCGGACATCGAGCCCCAGCCAGTCGCGGATGAGCCTGGCGACCACGCGCTCGGCGGTGGCGCCTTTGGTGCGTTGCAGGGCGCCCATGGCTTAGGGTCCCGGGTGGGGGGCGCGGAAGGTCGTCGCGGCGGTGGCGACGACATGCCGTGCCCAGGCGGCGTAGGGGCCGAGGAAGGTCAGGGCCGAAGAGCCGAAGGGCTGGCGCGCGCGCAGGGCCGCCAGCAGGATGCATTGGCGGGCCTCGTGGTCCTCCCGATAGCGGCGGCGGATCACCGCCAGGTACTGGCCCTGGTCCCCGGCGAAGTCGGCCGGGGGCGCGAGGGCCGAATGGGAGCCGGGGGTGGTGTCGAAGCAGTGGGCGGAGAGGGGCTCGCGCCGGGGCCGTGGGCGGGTGTGTGGGGCTGCGGTAGCAGGGGTCATGGTCATGTCCTCCGGGGGGCGTGGGGGCGGCAGGTGGGGCGGCTGGGGGCTTGCTGGGGGGTGGCTAGGGGCCTGCTGGTGGGCGGCTGGGGGCCTGCTAGGGGGCCTTGGCCACGGGCGCCGGGTAGACCTTGCGGTTGAGCTCGAAGTGGGGACCGTCGCGGAAGCCCTTCCAGTCCCCGCCCCAGACCAGGGCGATGCCGAGGTCGGTGGCGGCGGACTTGAAGGCCCGGGCGATGCGCTCGAAGGCCGGCCAGTCCCAGGTGACCTGGCCGCCGACCAGGGCGGCGACGTCGATGGCGTGGCCGGTGAGGTGGCGGGAATCGAGGGTGCGGCTGGCGCCCTCCTTGACCAGGTCCATCTGGCGCTGGAGGGGGCGCAGGCCCTCGGTGACGACGAAGTCGATCTCGCTACGCGCGAGCGCTAAGGTGGCGACGGCGATGAGTTCCGGGCGCACGCCGTGGAGGTTGCGGTAGCTGCGGGCGGAGAAGGTGAAGGTCATGGCTGTTTGCTCCGGGGGGTGGTGCCGGGCAGGGTCTTGGTGG
>JAHDND010000250.1 GCA_018435665.1 Candidatus Thiosymbion sp.
ACTGGGACGTCCTTGGTGGAGTGGACGGCGATGTCCGCCGTGCCCGCCATCAGGCCCTGCTCCAGTTCCTTGACGAACAAGCCCTTGCCGCCGACCTTGGCTAGGGGGGCATCGAGGATCTTGTCGCCCCGGGTGGTCATGCCCAGGGTCTCGACTTCCAGGCCGGGATGGGCGCGGCGCAGGGCCTCGGCGACGTGTTCGGCCTGCCACATGGCCAGGGGGGATTTGCGGGTGGCGATGCGGATGGTGTCGGGCATCTTGATCTGGTTCCAGCGGAAAACGGCATCCTAAGCCGCTCGCGGGCGCCCTGCAAATTACACCGCCAACCGATTGCTTCCGCGCGATCGTCGCGCGGTCGTTTTCCCCTCATGCACACAGAGACAGCCTCCCGGGACCGGCCCCGTCCGCACCAGGCAAAAGACATTCTCCGTCGCATCGACCGGCTATCGTTATCCACGCTCGACCGCGGCCCCTGGCCCGCACCCGCTCCGGCACTCCGCACCCCGCACCTCGCGGGCTGTGGCCAATGGGCGATGGGCTGCCGCCAAGGGACTTTGAGTAGTGGCCCATGGGCTATGGGCTATGGGCTATGGGCTATGGGCCGCGGATTGTGTTTTGTGAGCTGTGGCCCGCGGGCTTCAGCGCCCCAGCCATCACCTGCCCTGCTCCAAGAACTCTCACCGCGCCCGGAGGCACAGATAACGATCATGCCCGACCACCCTTCACCCGCCGCCGCGGCGCGACACCGGCTCTTCCTGGACTTCCCCGGCTGGCTAGCGCCGGCCGGGCAGGTCGCGCAAGGCAAGAAGCTCCTCCGCCAGCCCCTCGCCTCGCCCGGGGAGACTGAGATGGACCCGACCCGGCCGCTCCTGTGGCTGGCCCGCCGTGAAGGGCTCCTGTTGCTGGTCAACGAGAGCGGCGGCCATCTGCAAGCGGTGCGCGCCGAGCCCTATGGCTATCACCTCCAGGACCGCATGCGGCTCAAGATCGCCACCGACAGCGAATGCTTCGCCTACGACAACATCCCCCCGGGCAGCGCCGTCTTGGTGGCCGAATATGACGACAAGGATCGGGATGTGGTTTGCGGAGTCCGGCTGGTGGTCCAGGCGCCACGCCTGGGGTGCCTGGCGATCCACCCCCCCACCGCCAAGGGTGGGGTGGCGGAAACCGTCCTGCTCTGGGCGCATGGCGGAAGCCCCGGACCGGTCACGGTGCTCGAAACCCCATGCCTGCCCCAATCGTGGGCCTGATCACGGGTATGACCGCGGGCCTGATCGTTCAGATCGTTCAGGCAGGTAGCGGTGAGGCGACTGGTGATATCCTTGACACATAACTGGGGGATGTAAGAGCGGATCAATAAATTGAGGTGGTCATTCCCCAACTGTTGGCATTAGTCCCTTTTAGCAATAAGCGCATACTCTTGAATAACGCTTAACTAACATTAAACTCCATGTGCCTGCTGATAAAAGCAAGCCTGTAATGAACGATATCCTAATCCAAAAACGCCTACCCATCGGCATCCAGAATCTTCGCGAAATCCGCGAAGGGAATTTTTACTACGTCGATAAGACCGGCTTCGCGCTGCGTCTGATCGACGAGGGTAAGTATTACTTCCTCTCCCGGCCGCGGCGCTTTGGCAAATCACTCTTCCTGGACACCCTGGGAGAGATCTTCGCCGGCAATGAGCCCCTGTTCCGTGGCTTGCTGATTCACGATCGATGGGACTGGTCCCGCCATTTTCCGGTCATCCGCCTGAGTTTCGGTGGTGGGGTGATGCGTGGTGAGGGGGAACTGGAGCAGAAGATCCGCGAACTCCTGACCGTCAATCAGGAGGCGCTGGACCTGAAGTGCCAACAGTCCAGCATCACCGGCTGTTTTGAGGAGTTGATCCGCAAGGCCCATGCTGCCAGCGGCGAACGGGTGGTGGTGCTGGTCGATGAATACGACAAGCCGATCCTCGACAACCTCACCGACCCGCAAACGGCCAAAGTGATGCGCGATGGCCTGCGCAATCTCTATTCAGTCATCAAGGATGCCGATGCCCACATCCGCTTCGCCTTCCTGACGGGGGTCTCCAAATTCAGCAAGGTCAGCCTCTTTTCTGGCCTGAACAATCTGCGCGACATCACCCTGACACCAGCCTACTCGGCTATCTGCGGATATACGGAAGCGGACGTGGATGGCGTTTTCGCCACCGAATTGTCGGGTCTTGATCGTGAACTAATCCGCGTCTGGTACAACGGCTACAACTGGACGGGGGGCGCGGTTTATAACCCTTTCGATCTCCTGCTGCTGTTTCAGGAGCGGCAATACCGGCCCTTCTGGTTCGAGACCGCGACCCCGACCTTCCTTGTCGAAGTGCTCAAAGAACGCCAAACCTGGTTGCCCGATCTGGGGCGGATCGAGACGAGTGCCGATCTGCTCTCCACCTTCGAGGTGGGCAACATCCCTACCGAGGCGCTACTGTTCCAGACCGGCTATCTGACCATCGACACCGAGGAAGAAATCAGCGGGACCTATTATTACCGGCTACGTTACCCCAACCGCGAGGTCTACCAGAGCCTCAACGGCGCCCTGCTGCGGGCCTGGACCATGGATACCCAGGCCGAAATACAGAACCGCAAATCCCTCTATAGGTTGCTGTTGACCAACGATTTTGCCGGCATGGAAGCCCTGTTCTCCGCCTTCTTTGCCAGCATCCCCAGTGATTGGTACCGCAATAACCCCATCGCCCGTTACGAGGGCTATTACGCCAGCGTCTTCTACGCCTACTTCGCCGCCCTGGGCCTGGACATCACCCTGGAGGACAGTTCCAACCAGGGCCGCCTCGACATGGCGGTGCGGTTCAACGGGCACCTCTACCTGTTCGAGTTCAAGGTGGTGGAACTAGTCTCGGCCGGCGAGGCCCTGGAGCAGATCAAGGAACGCGGCTATGCCGACAAATACCGCGCCGGGGGCCTGCCGATTCACCTCATCGGCGTCGAGTTCAGCCGCGACCGGCGCTCCGTCGTCGGCTTCGAGGTCGAGCACATAAAGCACGAGCACATGACCTCCGGACATGAAGATCCCTCCCCTCCTTGAACGCTGGTTACCGAATTTTGAGGCGTTACGGCGTTACCTGCTCAAGCCCAGTGTCAACGACGAGGAACTGAATGCCAGCATCGCGGCCGCCCGGGAGCGTCAGCCCCTGCCGGTAATCTGGCTACTGGGCAAGACCCAGGCGGGCAAGACCTCCATCATCCAGGCCCTGACCGGCAGCCCCCTGGCGGAGATCGGCAGCGGCTTTCGTCCCTGCACCCGTGCGTCCCGCTTTTACGACTACCCGGCCGAGGCGCCGGTGGTGCGCTTTCTCGACACCCGCGGCCTGGGCGAGCGCGCCTATGACCCGGACGAGGATATCCATTACTGCGAGTCCCAGGCCCATCTGGTGCTGGTGGTCATGAAGGCGATGGACCTGGAGCAGGGGGCGATCCTCTCCGTGCTGCGCACGGTGCGCGCCCGCCACCCGACCTGGCCGGTGATCATCGCCCAGAGCGGACTCAGCGAGGGCTATCCCCCGGGCCTGGGGCATGTGCTGCCCTACCCTTATGGCCAGGAGGGCTGGCCCGCCCGCGTGCCGACCGACCTGGCTCGCGCCCTGGCCAGCCAGCGGGAGACCCTGGGCCCCTTGCCGGGGGCCGGCCCGCCGCGCTGGGTGCCGATCGACCTGACCCAGCCCGGGGACGGCCTGGAGCCCGCCGACTATGGCCTGGCGGCCCTGGAGACGGCCATCCGCGAGGTCACCGCCAACGATCTGCTCGCGCGTCTGAACGCCGACGCCGAGGTACATGATGTCTTCGCCCGCGCCGCCCACCCCCACATCGTCGGCCATGCCCTGGCCGCGGCGGGGGTCGGGGCCTGGCCGACGCCAGTGGTCGGCCTGGCCGGGGTCCCCGCGGTGCAGGCCAAGCTCCTGCACAGCCTGGCCAAGATTTACCGGGTACCCTGGGACGGGCGCCAGGTCGCCGAGTTTCTCGGCTTTCTGGGCACCGGGATCGGGATCGGTTACCTGACCCGCCTGCTCGGGCGAGAGCTATTGAAAGTAGTGCCTGTTCTCGGCCAGACCGTGGGGGTGGCCTATGGGGCCTCGGTCAGTGGCGCGACCACCTATGCCCTGGGCAAGGCGGCCTGTTACTACTTTCACACCGTCCACCGCGGCGAGCGGCTGGATAGCGCCACGCTGCGCGCCATCTATGGTCAGGCCATAAAGTCCGGCCTGGCCTTGATCCAGAGGGAACAACAGGAAGCGAAGGCACCGCAAGAAGCGCAGGGAGCGCAAGCTCATCATTAAACTAAGACTCAACCGTCACGACTGGTTGCGCCTCATCGGCCTGCTGCTATGGCTGGTGCCGGTGGCGGCCCTGCTGCCGCTCGGTCTCTGGTGGCTGTGGCAGAGCGGCAACTTCCTCTGGTGGCTGGGTGCCATGCTGCTGTGCGCCGCCCTGGGTCTGGGACTCCAGACCTGGTTGCGCCGGAGCAACCAGCGCCTGCTGGCCGCACATGAAACCCAACCCAACCCCGACTGGGCCCCGCGCGATCAAGCCGCCGGGAAGGCGATCGAGGACCTCGCGGCGGGGCTCACGCCAGATGACTGGCCCCTGGATGAACGCCTCTGGCTTCTGGGTCGAGATGCCCTGGAACGGGTGGCCCGGACCTATCATCCGGAGCGGGAACAGCCCCTGCTGGAACTGACCCTGCCCCATGGTCTGCTGATCGTCGAGCGGGCCTGTCACGAACTGCGGATTGATATTGGCAACAACATCCCCCTCAGTCACCGCCTGACCTTGGGGGACCTGATGCGCTTCAATCGCTGGAAACGGACTGCTGAGCGTCTATACGCCCTCTACCCCCTCTTCTTCGCCGGCCGGCTGGTCCTCAACCCGGCCAGCGCCATCGTCAGCGAGATGACGAATGCCCTGAAGCGCCAGGCGATCGGCCTAGCCTGGACCGACCTGCGGCGCTGGTTGCTCCAGGAATACGTCCGCAAGGTTGGCTACTACGCCATCGAGCTCTACAGCGGCCGACTGGTGCTGGACGAGCCCACGGCCAACGCCACCACCGCCCAATCAAGCAAGGATCTGAAGCAGGAAGGCGACGCTGAAAAGCAACGGACGGAAGAGCCCCTACGCATCCTGATCCTGGGCCGGTCCAATGCCGGTAAATCCAGCCTGATCAACGCCCTATTCGACCAACTGCTGGCGGCCACCGACTGCCTGCCGGACCTGGCGACCCCGGTGACCCCCTACCGGCTCGCCCGGGACGGCCTGACACCGGCCCTCATCTTCGACACCCCCGGCCTCGACACCGCGGGTCTGCCCCCCAAGGTGCTGGACCCCCTGGTCGACAGCGCGGACCTGATCCTCTGGGTCACCCCCGCCCAGCGGCCGGACCGGGAGCAGGAGGCCGCGACCCTGAGCCGGCTGCGCCAGCGTTGGGAAGCGCATCCCGAACATCATCCCCCCACCCTGCTGGTCGCGGTCAGCCACATCGACCTGTTGCGCCCGCGCCAGGAATGGCAGCCGCCCTATGACCTCAACGCCCCCGCCGGCGACAAGGCCCGCACCATCCGCGCGGCGGTGGAGGCCGTGGCCCAGGACCTGGAGGTGCCGCTGGCCCACGTCATCCCCGTCTGTCTGGCCGCGGAGCGTCCCTATAACGTCAGCGACAGCCTGTGGGCGGCCATCCTCGACCACCAGACCGCCGCCAACCGCGTCCGACTCCTGCGCCTGCGGGAGGCCCAGAAAAAGGTGGAGGACTGGGCCCTGCTGCGGCGGCAGTTGATTAGTACCGGACGCCTTCTGAAGGGATTGCCAGGCCGCCTAATGGGTTAAAGGGTCAGCCGCAACCAGAGGATTGCATCACCAGCGACTTCTCTCACGGCACGCCGGGCATTCGGCTGACGTAGGTTTTCGGGTTTGACTCGCCCTAACTGTGTTGAGGGGGCGCGCCACGCCCCTGAAAATGAAAGACCTTGCCGTGACTATCACGCTAACCCCTTGGCCTACCTCAACTCACCAGGGCCAAAGGTGATCCTCGTACCAAGGAAACCACCCCGCTGCGTGAGCCAGTAGCGACCCGTGCGCCGCTCAAGATGGAGGCTGTAGCGCGCGGCATCCTTGATGCCGGCTGGCGGGTCGATGCGCACCACGAGGACACCGCGACGCGGTATGGGGCCTTGCCAGCGGGGAAGTTCGGGCCATTCGCCCTCGCGGATGCGGAGTCGGTCAATCAGGTCCTGGGCTTCGGCGCTGAGCCACCAGCCCCGGGTATTCCCGGTCACGGGATGGCGAATCAGCCGGTTGCGCCAGGTGAGGGCGTAAAGCGATGCGGCGGCCAGGATGGCCAGGATCAGGTTGGTTGCGGCGGTCATGTCAATGCTGTCTGCGCGGGGTTGTGATGCTATCAATTTTGATATGTCATAGAGACCATGAACGGCAAGCAAGTCATCGCGATCCTCCAGGAGGCTGGATGGGTCATCCTGCGTCAGGAAGGCAGTCACTGCCAGCTGGGAAAGGATGGCTTGCGGACGACGGTACCGGTGCCGGTGCATGGTAAGCAAGACCTGAAGCCGGGCACACTGTCAAGCATCCAACGCCAGACCGGAGTCAAGTTGAAATGAATCTGCTCTACCCCGCCCAACTGGATCCCCAACCCGAGGGAGGCTATACCGTCACCTTCCCCGACCTGCCCGAGGCGATCACCGAAGGGGATTCCCGCGACGAGACCCTGCTCCATGCCCAAGAGGTGCTAAGCCTTTGCCTGCGCGGGCGCTTGGAGGAAGGCCAGGAAATACCACTACCCTCCCCATCAGCCGGTGCCGATGCCTGTCTCATAGCGCCAGACACCCAGGCCCAGGCTGCCGTACTCATGCGTCTGGCCCGTGGTGATCGCCCCTTGTCAGAACTGGCGCGAGCCATGTCCACCTCCTGGGCCGCGGCCCAACGCCTGGAAGACCCCAAACACTGGCCCAGCCTCAAACAACTGGACCGGGCGGCCAGAATCCTGGGTAAACGGTTGGTGATCACCCTGGAATGAGTCGATATGACCTGGAAATCAGTCGAGATCAATCAGAATCAGACAGAACCAATGGGCATCAGTTGGAGTGAGTGGGGTGGATAAGCACGAGGGACGCCGCCCTCATTCCGCCTCCATGAGCGGCGCGAGGTCTTCGGGTAAGGGATACCGGGGGTGAACTTGACGGAAGGCGGTCAATTGCCTGATGGCCTCCGCGCGCTGTCCGCTCGACCACTGCTGGCGGATAACCGCTAACCAGCGTTCCGGGTCGGCCTGGGGCCTCTCGTCGATGACCAGGTTAATGTCATCCTTTGCCTGAGGCATTTCTCCAGTTACCTGGGGCATCCCACCGAGTACCTGGGGCACCTCATGGGTTATCTGCGACTTCATGTGGACCCTCCCGGCACCTTCAGCCATTGGGATCGCCGGACGCCTTTCATGATCCTTAGGCTCATTCTCAGCCTGATCCTGATCCTGAGCCACATCACCAATAGCTGGGGCTGGTGGGACTCGTACTGAGGCTGGGGCTGAGTCTGAGGCTGGGGCTGGGGCTGGGGCTGGGGCTGGGGCTGGGGCTGGGGATGAGGATGGGGTTGAGATTGCGGCTGGGGCCAGAGAGTGCGCTGACAGCCGCGCGGCGGCGGAGAGGGTGCTTGCTTCCTCCAGGGCTCTTTTGGCCGCGACTTCCCGTTCTGGCTTCGATGGCGAGATTGAATGGCTTTGCTGGCTTGATTGGCTTTGCTCTTCGAGAACCCGTAACACCAGGCCCACGGTCAACAAGACCCCGGCCACTGAAGACAAGGGGATGGCGACCTGGCGCCAGTTCCAAGTTCCGCTCCGGCTCCAAGGCCACCGTGGCAAGCCGTTCCGGCACTTGGACCAGAGCCAACGCCAAGACCAGAGCCAATGCCAATGCCGCGGACCACTCTGCCGTACATTCGCCGGCCCCGGCCTGAGGGCCGCTTGCGCCTGGTCGAGGATGCGCCGGTCCAGATCCGACCTTGGCGTCTGCGTTGCCCCCTGGCGATAGAGGGCGGACAAACCAGGCTCCTCCAGATCGGCGCCAGCATGATCGGGGTGATGGGGGTGATCGGTATACGGATTCACAGGCAATCCTCCAGGGCCGCGCGCAGGGTCTTGAGGGCATAGCGCAGGCGGCTCTTGATGGTTTCACGCCCGACACCGGCGCAGGCCCCGATCTCCTCCAGGCTCAGACCCGTCTCCTCGCGCAGGACAAAGGCCTCGCGCTGGGCGGCGGGCAAGCGGCCCAGCGCGGCCCGCAAGCGCTGCACACAGTCGGCATCCGCGACGCGCTGGGCCGGCGTGGGGGCCGGGTCCGGCAGGGCCACCAGGTCATCGTCACTCACCCCGGTCATCCGGGCAGAGCGGTAATGGTCCACCAGCCGGTTGTGGGCCAGGCGATAGAGCCAGGTCGTGAAACGAGCCTCCACCCGATAGGTGTCGCGGGCCTTGATCAGGTGGGTCCAGACATCCTGGAACAACTCCTCGGCGATGGCGGGGTTGCCACAGCCGTGGAGCAGATAGCGGTAGAGGGGACCGCGATGGCGCTGGTAGAGGACCGCGAAGGCCTCGCCGTCGCCATCGCGGTAGCCCAGCATCAGGTGTTCGTCAGAGGGTTCAGGCACGGTGGCTATCTGAGGCAGAAAGGGGCATCGCCACCTGGCGTTTGGCGCTTAGGGCTTGGCGCTTGGCGCTTGGGGCTATTCGGCGGAATGGCCCCACGTGAGCCGGGCAAGAACAGTGCTCAAGCACCGGGCAGGGCCTGGGCCAACTTGACCAGGCCGATGAACTCAGCCCGGTAGCCGGAGGCATCCTCGCCCTTGGCGCCGCTGGCCAGGGTGACGATGTCCGCCAGGGTGAAGCCGTTAAGGGCCGCGCCACCACGCAGGTATTGCCCAAAGGCGGCAACGGCGGCGGCGAAGCGCAGCCGCTCGCTGGCGCTGTCCTGACCGGTCGGGATGGCGATGGCCTGGCTGACCAGGGTGCTGGTCGTATGTCCGGGCAGCTTGTAACGCAACTTGAGGAAGGCCAGCTCCTTCGTCATCTCGGCAGCGGTGGTGGTAGCGGCGCCAGATTCGGTGGTCGTGGTGGTGGCGCTCTCCTCCGCTGGGGCGGGGACGGCGCCATAGCGCAAGGGTTCGATGCGCGACGGCTGGCCGGCCAGGGTGATCTCGTAGAGGGCGGTGACCCGGTGGCCGGCGCCGACCTCCCCGGCGTCCACCCGGTCGTTGGTGAAATCCTCCCGCGCCAGCAGGCGGTTTTCGTAGCCGATCAGGCGGTACTCGGTCACCTGGGCGGGGTTGAACTCGATCTGCACCTTGACGTCCCCGGCGAGGGTCTCCAGGGTCGCGGCCAGCTCGTCCACCAGCACCTTGCGCGCCTCCTGCAGGGTGTCGATGTAGGCATAGTTGCCGTTGCCCTTGTCCGCCAGTTGCTCCATGAGCTGGTCATTGTAGTTGCCGCCGCCGAAGCCCAGGGTGGTGAGACTGATGCCCTTGGCCCGGTGCTGTTCGATGAGCTGGACCAGGGCCTCGTGATTGACCATGCCGACGTTGAAGTCGCCATCGGTGGCGAGGATGACGCGGTTGATGCCCTCCGGCAGACGCGCCTGCTCGGCCAGACGATAGGCGGTCTGGATGCCCTCGGAACCGTGGGTGGAACCGCCCGCTCGCAGTTGCTCCAGGGCGCCCAGGATCTTGGCGCGCTGATCGCCGGGGGTGGGCTCCAGCACCACCCCGGCGTGGCCGGCATAGGTCACCAGGCTGACGCGGTCGCGGGCCTCCAGTTGCCCGGTCAGCAGCTTGAAGGCGGAGATCAGCAAGGGCAGCTTGTTCGGCTCATCCATGGAGCCGGACACGTCGAAGAGAAAGACCAGGTTGGCCGCCGGTCGCTGCGCCGGGACATAGCCCTGGAGACCGATCAGCAACAGGTAGGTATTCGGGTTCCAGGGCGTGGGGGCGAGTTCCGTGTGCAGGGCCAGGGGCTGGCCGCGGTCGCGGGGCTGGGGATAGGCATAGTCGAAGTAGTTGATCAGCTCCTCGGTGCGCACCTCGTCCTTGGGGGGGAGCTGGCCCTGGTTGAGGAAACGGCGCACGTTGGCGTAACTGCCGGTGTCCACGTCGATGCTGAAGGTGGAGACCGGCTGCTCCCGGGTCAGCAGGACGCCGTTCTCCGTAATCTTGGCGTAGCGCTCGCGGTCCTCGGCGGTCAGGGGTGGCAAGGGGACCGGGGGTGGCGGCAGGACGGAGGAAGAGGATTCTGCTTGGGGGGCGATCGCCGACTTTGCGATCGCGCCGCTGGTGGTGATACCGCCCAGCAGGTCGCTGAGATCAGCCACGGAGCGGCGCTCGTATAAGACTCTGGGAGCCTCCGCTAGGGCGATGGGTGCGGCCTGCCCCTGGGTGCTGGCGTCAGCGCCGGCCACCTCGTTAGTGGTGACCTCTGCCGAGGTCGCGGTGGGATTCCCCATGGAGGCGGGATTCACCGTGGAGGTGGGTTGCCCGGCTGTGGTAGCGGTGGGGTTTGTTCCGGTCGCCGCAGGGTCTGGCGCCTGACTACAACCCGTAAGCAGGGCGAGGGTCATCGCGAGCGCCAATGCGAGGATGAAGGTGAAGGGGAAAAATTGGACCTGGCACAAGAGCATGGCAGGCGAAAAGGGGAAGGGAAGGCTCATCTGGGGCTGTTTCACGTTGGCTCTCCTTTGGGTTAATGTTCCTCCCTATAAACGTCATCAGGACTGGGATGGGGTTAAGGGTCAATAAATTTTCCCGCGATGTGCGGGCAGCCCCACAAGGGTATGGGTCAGCCAGGACCAGAAAGCTGCTTTCCCCACCGTCTCGGCGACCAGGTTCGGGGGTAAAAAGCGGCTGATTTCGCGGGTGAACCCTTTGTGGATATCCTTGTCCTCAAGTAACTGTCGCTTACGCTCGTCCAGTCGCTGTTGAAAGTCCCTCAGCCCGCAGCGCCTCATCCACCAGGCGGTCAAAGAGCGTCATCGGCAACCTCCTCCTGCACCAGATCCAGATCGCGCCGCGCCGCCTTCATGTCGCGCAGGGCCAGGGCGACGGTAGCGCGCCAGAGATGGCACCGTGGGTCATAGACCAGTTGGTCGGCCAACTCGGCAGGGCCTTTCTTGGTATGGACGAATTCGATGGTCCCATAGCGGCCGCAGGAGAGGGTCGCGCTGCGCCCGGAGGACATGAGGGTGACCCGGTTCATCGGGATCTGCGAGATCAGGCCCGCATCGCTGAGGGCGGACTCCAGGCTGATGTAATTGAATCCCCCGGCGCGCAAACAGGCGGCCGCGTGGTAGAGCAGCAGCCCGTCATCCTGACCGGCGGCGGGATAGCGATAGAGGCCACGGAAGGGACGTTCGAGCAGCCCTTCCTGTTCCGCGCGCGCCACCACCGCCCGAAAGGCCCCGGCGGAATGCTCGGGCAAGGCGGCCCGCAGGTCGGTCAGAGAAAACAGATTCTGGCCGTGGGGGGCAAGACTCGCGAGCACGCGGCTAAGCTGCTTGATCGGCTGCATGGAGGTCCAGGTCTACGGAAAGTTACACAAAGCGTAATAAAGCGAAGACCTTTCGTCAGCCGGAAAACCTCTTGCACTTGCCACCGATGACCTCACCGCTAAGGGAAACGCTACAACCTGGCGGCAGAAATAATATTTCCGCGATAGTGGATTTCGGGTTGTCCTACAATAAATTGGTGATCTCTTTACCCCCGGAGGAAGCATGTCCCATGACCGCAACCATGGCCGTCCTTAACGCCGAGGCGAACACTCACTTATATGAGATGGATTTTTTTGCCTGGGCCAACCAACAGACTGCCTTGCTGCGTGCCGGCCAGTTTGCCCAGGCCGATATCGAACACATCGCCGAGGAGATCGAGAGCATGGGCCGCAGCGAGAAACGGGAGTTGTTGAGCCGCCTGGCGATCCTGCTGATGCATCTGCTCAAGTGGCAAGCGCAGCCGATGCTGCGGGGCAACGCCTGGCAGGCGACCATCAAGGTGCAACGCCGCGAGATTAGCCGGCATCTCGCGGACAACCCCAGCCTCCAGGCCAAATTGCCGGAAATCCTCGAAGCGGCATACGGCGATGCGATCCTGCTGGCCGCCCGGGAAAGTGGCTTGAGCGAGGCGACCTTCCCTGCGACCAATCCCTGGTCCTTCACCACGATCATGGACGAGGGATTCTGGCCAGAAGAAAGGCGGGATTAAGAATGAGACAGGGACTGCGTCAAGAGCATTCACCTCCCCCCCGCTGAAGGAAACGCCGCGGCTAGGCGTTAGGTTCCAAGGGTTGTCGCCGACGGCGACAAAAGCCTTGAAGGCTCGCTGATATCAGTCAGCAGACTGCCGTGCCGTAAATGATCAGTTCCACCGCGCCCTGACTGACTTGGGTGCTGCTGAGGCGCACCCCAATGACCGCTTTGGCGCCCATGACCTGGGCCTTCTCCGCCAGACGCTCCCTGACGACCTCCAGAGATTGGTCCATGAGCGCGGTGTAACCCGGCAACTCACCGCCAATGGACCAGTTTTTGACATTGGCGGCCATGTCGCCAACCAAGGACTTGCTGATGCAGCAGGAGGCGGTGACCAGGCCCAGGGCCTGTTGGCAATCCGCCGGCATCATCTCAACCGTCAGCATCCGGAAGCTCATTATTTCAATCCCTTATCGGCTTGACCCTGTTCGGCTGGAGGCAAAGCGGCAGGTTCGGGGGGAGGAGCGGCCTCGTCCGAACCCGCTGGCAAGGGACCCGCTGCCAGGGAGGGGGGCGTAACGGGTTCAGGCATCCCCTTAGCCACGGGCTCAGCCTTGGGCGGTTCGTTCTTGCCTACCCCATGGACGGGATAAGGCGAAAGCGGTGCGGTAACCGTCGCCTGGGCAGGCGCCGGGCGAAAGCGGCGATAAACAAAACCGCCGAGAAACCCCAGCGTTACGACCATCATAACCAGCATCACCAACCCCAGAATCAGGGTTCCGAGAGAACCCAGGTTCTTCTGAATTGGATAGGTCAGATCAAAATACCACTGTCCCAGGCTGCTGAAATCATAGGCATAATCAACAGCGGAGCGATCCTTGACGATTTCCAAGGGGTAACCCTCTTCATAGAGAGTTATCGCCTTTTTGCTCATTTCCATCTCGTAAGCGCTTGGCTCATTCTCGATGTGAGCCGAAGCGATTTCGAGGCCTGTCTGGCCATGACGGGAGAAGGTGTCCGACTTCCAGGAGTTTTCCCGGAGTTCCTTGATGAAACGGTCACTTGTCGCCCGATCGGCGCCAGGGTGTTGCGCGTGGAAGAGATTGACGAGGTCGGTGACTTTTTGTGGGTCGTCGTATCGATTATCGATCTCCACGATTTCATAGCCCCGCGCGAAGGCGCCACCCAAGATCGCATCCTTGGTATAAACGTTAGCAACGATCCCGCGCACCTTATCATTAGTCAGGATACCAATCAGCTTGTCCTGGGGCACCTCATCACGCAGCAATTTCTCAGCCAGGTCGCGTTGGGCGAAGAGTTTCTCCAGGAACCCGGCGTTGATCTGACCTGGGCGCAAGTCGAGACCCAATTGCCAGGCAAGGATGAAGCCCTTTTTGGCGTTCGTCGAGTCGTCGCGGTTCAGCAATCTGCGGAAGCTATCATAAACATCGCGGGGATCGAGACCCTGCGCCAGGACGGTGCGAAGATTTTCAGGTCCGATTTCCCAAGCAGCCTCAAAGAAAATCCTCTTGTGGTGGTCCACCAATGGCACAAAATCGGCACCGAAGACATCGATCAGTCGGGGAAGAAAGCCCCGCTCAGCCACAGCCGGGCGAGGCAAAAGTGACTGGATGTAGTACATCTTGTCAATGCTCAACTCATTGACTAAAGCACCGAAATCCTCATGGAGAGATCGCAATTGATCTGCTAAGTCTTCCAAGCTGTATCCTTTATCGACCTGCTCCTTGGCATAGGCTTCGAAAGAGGGGTTCTGAATTAGAACAGCGACTTCCATCATCCTGTCGATATCGCGTTTGGTGTTCTCTACCCAGCGATTGATTTCTTTGCGATACTCGGTCTGCACCTCCTCCCTTGATCCTTGCCAGACCAACTCGGGGGTCAAGGAAGAGCGATACTCCTGAACAAAAATATCCCGCAGACTGGTTTCCAGTTGGACCTTAGCCTGAGTTGCATCAATAACATCCCAAACAATTAAGAGCGTACCAACGACGGGCACAAACTTGGCCCCAACCTTGCCGACCAATTTAGCTCCAAGGACCTTAGTGATCGTATTTGAAATTTGTTTACGTAGGATAAGGATCAGCGCACCGGCGAAGCCAGCCATGGGTGCAGAGGTCCCCTCGGGTCCTTTGATATCTTTCGGCTGAACGCTCAGAGGGGCCAGATTACTGGTAACTTCCGGCCAATAATCGAATTGTTTCTGAACCAACCGGTCTAGATCGGTGCCAATGGCCCGTTGAGTATTCCCATAAATTTCATTTAAGTGCTGGCTAAAATCGGTCAGGGTCTTATCAATGAAGGTTTCCTGGCTCCTTTGAATGGCCCGCATGCTGTCCTGAACAAAAACATCGGAAATTTCATTGAGTCCGCTATCGTCATAAAATGATTTATATTGAGCCAGGAGGGAATCGAGCGTATCAAAACGTGGATCGATGGCAACTTGTTGGACGATGTTCTCAATATCCTGATAATGACGCTGAAAAGAAGCTACAACCTTATCCGTCTGCCAGTAAGCATCTAGATCCTGCCTGCCTTGCTGGAGGTGTTGGGCGGGGTTGTAATCCCGCAAATTGCTCAGGACGATAGTTCTCTCCAGAGCTGTTTTCTTCAGGAGAGCCGAGAATGCGGCCTGGTCCTGTGCTTGGGCTGCAAGATTACCGCCCGGCTGGGCTGAGAAAGCGAAAAAGACCGCCAGCAAGGTTACCGGAAAGGTGATTAGCGAACTTTTACCCATGTTTTTGAACATTTTATACCCCTACATTGCTTCTCAAACAATAGCACAGCCAGTACCCAAACCAGCTTGGCACTGATGAATCTACACAACGGCATAATGCCGGGCCTCTGAACGGCTACAATTATAATAGGTGGCATCGAATTAGCCTTAAAAAGTCAACCAATTCCCATGGCTCTGGAACGTGAAATGCGTTATACATTGCCATATAGTTTCCGGAAGCAGCACGCGGGCCCAAACAGACACCATATTTTTTTCTAATTTTTCTTTTAGCTATACCTAAATGATGTAATATTTTGGCCCAATGATCATTTGATTTCAGAATTATTAACCTTCCTACCTCACCCTTGTATATTTCATCAGTCCATTCAGAAAGAAGGTCTGTCCAGGGTAAACCTGGATATACATCCTTAATTAGATCACCGCTATATACAACATCGTTAAAATCACATGTGAATGATCCACAATAATCCATCATTATATCCCCAAGAATTTTATCTAGCAGATTAATATACATTGGATGTATTAAAAAGCACGCCGATACATTAGCGATATTACCAATACTCCATAATTCATATATTTTCTTTTTAAAGTTTCTAGTCTCGATACGGGAATCGTGGTCAGCTGATTCATGACTAATTACTATGAAGCCAATTTCTTGCGCCAAAGCAAGCATACTTTCATGGGAAAGCAGATTTGGGATATCTTCACTCCACTCATGCTCTTGCAAATACTTATCATACCAAAATCTAGTAAAATCATTTCTATATTCATCTGAGTCAAGTATTCTATCATAAATAAAAAGTTTTCCACCAGGTCGCAAAACTTCAAAAGCTTTTTTAATATGGCCGCGATGACATTCTTGATGATGCAAATAAAAAGACATAACGATTTGATCCATTCCACATAGATCTGATGTATTAATATCTAGAAAATCTCCCAATAATAAATTTATAGAAGAGAGCTCTATTTTTTGTGATATAATATTAAATAAATCAGGGGATTTTTCAATTCCAAAAAGTTTTCGATTGTAGCCTTTTTCATCATGAAGAAATTTAAGTAATTCTGCAGATCCAAACCCAACATCTAATACGCTCGAACCTACAGGAAACCTTGCATATTTTCTAATAAATCTTATGTCCTTATCAAGGCCATGTTTGTGTACAGCTGAAAGATATATTTCAGCGTCGCGTCCGGATATTTCACCATTCATTTCGGAGTTCCGCCCATCCTAATAATTTCTTTTGCAAGCAATTTAGGACTACCAGAGAAGTAGAAGCTGTTCGTTAAATCAAAGTTGGCAATTATCGACTCATAGGTAACAACATCATCTTTGGTTAGAAAGAAAGGTGATTTTGATGATTCACCCACAAACCAACCCCCTGAAAATATGGGCCATGAGGCAGCAATCAACATCTGCCTGGCTCTAAATTCGGAACATGGGTCAAATTCTAATGAATCACTGATGTAGCATAAATTCATAAAATTAACATGTAACAAATCAGAGTGAATAACATTTGAAAAAGGGGAAATATTTAAATTCAATCCACGAATGTGTTTTTGAAAGTGAAGACGAAGCGAACCAAGAACAAAAATTTGGCGTGGACAAACAATACAAATTTCAGCACCGAATGCAATTGCATTATTCCGAATCAATTCAGCACATAAACTAGTTTTTCCGCTCCCAAATCCGCCTACAAACAGTGATATATTATTTCCAATTTTAAAGCCAGTAGATTGAATAACTAGATAATTTTCACGTACACACTTCCGGGCTAATATTAATCCTAAAATTGAGCATAAATCATATTTAAATGAATCGCTTTTATGACAGCTAGGTATAACAATTTCTTTTTTTAAATTTTTGTCGTACAGTATTATCTCATTTTTCGAGATAATTAGATCTGAATCAGTTGTATGGCCCTGTAACTGATTTCTATGGAGCGAAAAAGCGGGTAAATGCGATTCAGCTCTAGTAAAAGCTTCAGTCAAATTATTATTTGAATTTTCAAAGACTGAGTCATCGATTTCGATAGTACAATAAATTGGTTTTATACCAATTATCTCAGAATCTTTCAAGAAAGAAAATATGTATTTATGTCCCACTATTATACTAACCTTCCATGAAATGCTTCGTTTGATAGACTAGTTCTAAGCGCCTTTTGACAGTAAAATGGGGCCATAGAATATTTCTTGTAAAGACTAGAAAGCTCATTAAAAAACTCGATAGCTTCTTCGGGGAGAGGTGGACTCCATTTTCCTGCAGATCCATGATCAATATGATAGATATTTGCTCCCGGAGTTATACCAGCAATGGAAAGTTCCAAACAACCATCCAAAAGAGAGGATATGGGTTCGATCCCAAGAATGAAATTACACCAAGACTTTCCAAATCCAAAAATTTTTTCAGCCTCTACCTGTGCATCAATATAAAAATCTCGACCAATATCAGATTTACCTGGACAAACTAAAGAGAATACATCAGGATCCCAGACTTCAAGATTTTGAACAATAATAGAAATGCCTGATTGTTTCATTGACATCAAACCATTTCTTGAACTGGGCGCTGTAACAGCAACAATACCTTCATGCGCTCTATTTTTAATATAATCGGGAATATTTATTGCTATTTTTGAATATAGGTCAGCCTGATAATCGAGTTTATCGTTTGGCAAATTCCCACTTATTATTATTAGATGAAGATGTTCTTTGTAAATTTCGTCTGATTCAGCTATACGCGAAGATTCTCTAATTTCATTCAGCATTTCAAGTACGTTATTATCTGTCATTTTTTTTGATCGCGAGTATACAGGATCAATATTATCTGAACCATATCTTTTATTTACACCATTAATTCCACAAAACTTGCAGGCCCTAGAAATAGCGCAATCGTGCCATGGCCATATATTCATCTCATCATACCCACAAGCACTGATCATTCTTTTTACTGGCCTTCCAGCTTTTGTAAATTTAGCATAGTATTTAGGCTCAGACACTGGCCAAATATTAAGTCCATAATCATTAGAATTAAAATTCTTCCATTTGGCAACAAGACGGCCGCCCTCAACGCCAATATGCACAGGAGTCCTGCCCACAATTGGTGATACACATGATGTACAAGTGGTGTATCCGTCGCTAGAAGAAATAAATAACTCTTGCGGAAGGAATTCACCAGCATCAATGGGTCTATTGTAGACATCGTTCTGCCCCTTTGCTAGGTTACTCCTACAAAAATTAAGAGCATCACTGGAGAATTGGACACCTGTTGTTAGTATTTCTGCTTTTAGGACTGATTCGTTGATTTTTTTCATCGCATTCTTAAATGCCTTACTGGTACTTTAATGGGAAATAAAAGAAAAGCTAATATGTGTATAACTGGGAAAGCTACAGCGTAAGAAATGGTATATATTAGATTGGCTTTTGTGATTAACTTGAGTATTAATACCCAAATAGCTATTGGGATAGTTAGTAATATATTTTTACTTATTAAAGAATAAAAAAACAATATAAATAAAATAATCGGGACCACATGATATGACATAAGATGTACTAAGACTAAAATTATCCCTTTTATTCCATAATAATCTTTACTACTTGCTAATAAGGAAAAGATCCCTTTCATCCATCTTGTCCGCTGCATTATAAGGGAGTAAGTATTTGATCTTGTCTCTTCTTTGCCGACGAAAATTGGCTTACAGCCAAAAGTCGCATGATTAATTCTAAGATGAAGTCCCAATTCCAAGTCGTCAAGATAAGACGCTTTCACTCTATTTTCTATCAAATATTTCCTTTTTGTGATATAAAACTGACCCGGGATAGTTACTGATACTTTTAGAGTTGCAAGTGTTGGTCTAATAAATAAGTGAGACCAAAGTTTGTCTATACTAATTAGTTTTGAAATAAATTTACCATTACATTTATTAGATATTCTTGCATATATAATATCCTCTATTCTTTCTATAGATATTAGTTTTACAAATTCACGTAGACCATCCTCGCAAAATTTTATATCCGGATCAAAAACACAAATAAAGTCTGAATCAAATAAAAAACATGCTTCTATGATCTTCTGTCTTTTATTTTTTGATACTGTTTCCAAAATAAGAGGTTTAAAGCTAGCGTGCTCTTCAATAAAATTATCGTAATTTTTTTCATTTTTTTCTACAATAATAGTGGTAGCTATAATTCTAAACTTATAAGATAGAATATTCACCAGTTTTTTAAGTTCAAAATTACAATTATAGTTATTATCACAACAGATAATTGAAAGAGAATACTCCCCATAATTACTCATATTCATATATTCCACCACAGGCTATTTTGTTTTTTCAAAATTTAAAATATTAATTTATGAAAAAATCTAAGTAAACCATATCCAGTGATTCACTTTTCTTTATGAATAAAATATAAAGTAATTAGGAGATATCTGCATTTGAGTAGCAAGGCAATCTTGTCAAGTTAACGTAACAAAAAAAAATTCATTACCTTTTATTTACTTATTTCCAAAGAGCTTTAAAGTAGGTTACTTTAAAATAAAGAATACACCGACTCGGTGATGATGCACTTTTACTAGCTTACCACATAATTACGCCAGTTCAGATCTCACGAAATATCCTTTAGCAGGCCTATAAATACCCTAAAGGATACTCCTCTAGCCAGCCAACCTTATCCTCTAGATGATAGCTGAGACCCATATCATGCACCATTTCCAACTTCTGCAGACCCTGTCATAGCACATCCCCGGCTCAGGATGGCAGTTGACCTTAAGTATGGGAATGGTCCGCCCCGCTCCTCCCACGAGGCCTGAGCGGGCACAATGAGCGATGTCAACCAACATCGTCAACCGAGGTAACGGAGCGGACCTATGACTGAGCATAGCAAAGAGCAGCCCATCACCGTGATCGGTATCGACCTGGCCAAGCGGAGTTTTCACCTCTGCGGCATGGATGCCCAGGGGCGGCGCGTCTTCAGCCAGCAGGTCAGCCGGGCCAAGCTGGCGGAGCAGCTGGCCAAGCTCCCCCCTGTCGGGTCGCCATGGAGGCCTGTGGCAGTGCCCACTATTGGGCGCGCATCTTCCAGGCCTACGGCCACGAGGTGAAGCTGATCGCCCCGCAGTTCGTCAAGCCGTTCGTTAAGTCCAACAAGAACGACGCGGCGAATGCCGAAGCGATCGCCGAGGCGGCGCAACGGCCCACCCTGCGCTTCGTCCCGCTCAAGAGCGCGGAACAGCAGGACATTCAGGCGATCCATCGGATGCGCCGCCAGGCCGTGGAACAGCGCACCGCCCAGGTCAACCAGATCCGCGGCCTGCTGGCCGAATACGGCCTGATCATCCCCCAAGGCCGCGCCCACGTCCGGCCGTGCCTGGCGGCGATCCTGGAGGACGCCAAGCATGGCCTCAGCGCCTTGTTCCGTGCCAGCCTCCAGGGCCTGGCGGACGCGTTGCGCCACCTCGATGAGCGGGTCGCCCAGTATGATGCCCAGATCGCCACCCTGGCCCGCGCCAGCGAACCGGCCCAGCGCCTGATGACCATCCCGGGGATTAGCCCCCGGGTGGCCACCGCCCTGCTCGCCGCCATCGGCAGCGACCCACGCCTGCTCGGCAACGGCCGGGGACTGGCGGCCTTCCTCGGCCTGGTGCCCCGCCAGCACTCCACCGGCGGTCGCGACCGGCTGCTCGGCATCAGCCAGCGCGGGGATACCTACCTGCGCCAGTTGCTGATCCATGGCGCCCGGGCCGTCATGCGCTGGGTCGAGCGCAAAACGGATGCCCTAAGCCGCTGGGTTACGGCCCTGCTGGCGCGGCGTCACCCTAAGAGGCTGTCTAAATAGTTAAGATATTGATTTTTAAAAATATAGCTTATTGAAATCACCAGGAAGACCAACCTATTGCGGCATTTTTTTGTAGTAACCACATTGATTTAAAAGGGTTCGTTCCTGGACAGCCTCTAACGGGCCAGCAGACGCCGCAGCTCAGCTTTAGGCTACGGCGGATTCTTTCAGGTGGCCACAAAGTCCGCGAGGGCCTGCTGGGAGAGGATCAAGGTATCGTTAGCGGCAACGACCTAGCGAGCTGCCTAATATGGCCGAATTCAATGGTCCCATGGCGGCCATAGGAGAGGGTCGCGCTGCGCCCGGAGGACATGAGCCGGAAAAGGATCTTGATTCATCCGCCTACAAGGCCAGGTCTGCCGCTACTAGATTTTTTCTGTGGGTCTTTTAGCCTTGCAGATTGATGACCTCATCACTAATCTACAAGATATGTATCTCCATCGCCTGCAAACCGATCGCCTTTTGCAACTGGCCCGCAACTTTCCGGTGGTCGTGGTGACGGGCGCGCGGCAGGTCGGTAAGACCACCCTGTTGCGGCACGTCTTTCCCGACCACGACTACGTCGTCTTCGATGCCAGCCTTGACCTGGAGGATGCGCGCCGGGAACCCGATCTCTTCCTGCTCAACCATCCGCCGCCGGTGATTCTGGACGAGGTGCAGTTCGCGCCCGAGGTGGTGGCCGCCATCAAACGCCGGGTGGATCGGGAGCCGGCTCTGGCTGGCCAGTACCTGATGACCGGCTCGCAGCAATGGCAGGTCATCCGCACCCTGGCCGAGAGCCTGGCGGGACGCGCTGCCTTTCTCGATCTCTATGGTTTCTCGCTGCAGGAGATCAGCTCGGTACCCCAGGGGTGGTTGCCGCGCTGGCTGGATCAGCCGGACGATTTCCTGACCTGGGCGCGCCAGGACCACCGCTATGCCGGGTCCCTGACGGAGTGGCTATGGCGAGGCACCCTGCCGCGGGCGGTCGCCATCGACACGGCGGTTATCACGGATTTCTGGAGCGGCTATCACCGCACCTATGTCGAACGGGATGCCCGCTTGCTGGCCGACGTGGAGGATTGGCAGGATTTTGGCCGCTTTGCGCGCCTGATGAGCGCGCTCACCGCCCAGGAGATCAATTACAGCCAGTTGGGCCGCGAGATCGGCATCACGCCGCAGACCGCCCGGCGCTGGTTGAAGATCCTGGAAGGTACCTATCAATGGTTTTCCTTGCCGGCCTTCTCCGGCAACCCCACCAAGCGGGTCTCTTCCCGTCCCAAGGGCTATCTGGCCGACAGTGGCCTGGCCTGCCATTACGCCCAGATCTCCTCACCCCAGGCCCTGACGAGCCATCCCCTCTTCGGTCATCTGTTCGAGACCGCCATGGCCGGGGAGATCCTCAAGCAGGCCGGCGCCTTGCCCCAGCGGCCCGCTTGCTATCACTGGCGCTCCGCCGGGGGCGCCGAGGTGGATCTGCTGCTGGAGCGCGACGGCATCCTCTACCCTGTCGAGATTAAATTGACCGCGGCGCCAACCCGCCGCATTGCCTCTGGCATCGAGGCCTTCCACCAGGCCCATCCCCAACTCCGGGTAGCCAAGGGCCTGCTCCTCTGCGCTGTCGACCAGCCGCGATGGCTCAGCGAGACCGTTCTGGCCGTGCCATGGAACCTGGTGTGAGGGCTGACCCACTTTCATCAAATACGAACACCAGGCAAGGACGAATTCGACACGGACCAAAAAGCCAAAATGGCTTAACATCCATATGCATGAATATCGGAACCATCTGGCTTACCGGGTCAAACAGCTCACCGGGGCATGCAGTGCCGAAAGAGCAGAGGAGGAGAAAATGCCATGAGCACACTCGGTTACAACGAGGATTTCTTTCTCTGGACGCAACAGCAGGCGGTCCTGCTTCGGCAGGGGCAATGGAACGAGCTGGATGCGGCCAATCTGGCGGAGGAAATCGAAAGCATGGGAAAAAGCGACCGTCGGGCACTGACGAGTCATCTCATCAATCTCTTGCTGCATGTACTCAAGTGGGAATACCAACCCCTGCGACGCGGTATGAGTTGGCGCTTGTCCATGCGTAACGCGCGCCGCGAAATCGAGCTGATCTTGAAAGATAGCCCGAGTCTGCGACAGCAATTACCGGCCCTGATTGACACTGCCTATCCATTGGCCTGCCGTGATGCCGCTGGCGAAACCGGCCTGCCCCTATCGACCTTTCCCGAACGGTGTCCGTTTCCGGTCACAGATCTCTTGTCCGATGATTGGCCCGCTTCTCCAGTCGGATGATGCCTCCTGAACCTGACTAACTTCTGGGCCGCGACCCCGGCAGTTAGGTTTAGAATTCCAGGTACCACAGGAGTGCTCAACTCAGGCGCTGCCGCCTCACAACCCCTTCGCGCCGGCCGCTGCCTGCCCCTAACCGCCGCTCTGCTTCATCAACCTAACAGTCATGAGGCTGCGCGCCACGCCCCTGAAAATGAAAGACCTTGCCGTGACTTTCACGCTAACACCGCAATGACTCAGCCTACGGAATCAGCCTCTTTTTCGACCTCCCCTCCAGCCTCCGGACCTTCCTCAGCGCCTTCTTCGGCGCCTGCGTCGTCCACATCGTCTTCCTCCGCGCCAGCCGCTTCCCACGCCACCGCCGGCGCCTTAAAACCCTGGGCCGGGCGCTTCAACGAGCCCACCGATGCCTTCGTCGAGGCCTTCACCGCCTCGGTGGACTTCGACCGCCGGCTCTATGCCTATGACATCCAGGGCTCTATCGCCCACGCCACCATGCTGGCGCGCCAGGGCATCCTGACTGACGCGGAGCGGGAGGCCATCGTCTCCGGGCTGGAGCGGGTGCGGGCGCGGATCGAGGCCGGGGATTTCACCTGGTCCATCCCCCTGGAAGACGTGCACATGAACGTGGAGACCGCCCTGACCGCCGACATCGGCGCGGCGGGCAAGAAGCTCCATACCGGGCGCTCGCGCAACGATCAGGTGGCGACCGATGTGCGCCTGTGGCTGCGCGCCGAGATCGAGACCATCGACCTGGCCATCGCCCGCTTGCAGACCGCCCTGCTCGACCTGGCGGAGCGGGAGGTGGACACCATCCTGCCCGGCTTCACCCATCTCCAGGTCGCCCAGCCGGTCAGCTTTGGTCATCACCTGCTGGCCTGGTTCGAGATGCTGGCGCGCGACCGGGAGCGGCTGGCGGACTGCCGCCGGCGGGTCAACGTCATGCCCCTGGGCGCCGCCGCCCTGGCCGGGACCACCTATCCCATCGACCGCCACCTCACCGCCGAACTGCTGGGCTTCGACCGCCCGGCGGAGAATTCCCTGGACGCCGTCTCCGATCGCGACTTCGCCATCGAATTCGCCGCCGCCGCCAGCATCCTCATGATGCACCTGTCACGCTTCTCCGAGGAGCTGATCCTCTGGTCCTCCGCCCAGTTCGGTTTCGTCGACCTGGCGGACAGCTTCTGTACCGGCTCCTCCATCATGCCGCAGAAGAAGAACCCGGACGTGCCGGAGCTGGTGCGCGGCAAGACGGGGCGCATCTTCGGCCACCTCATGGCCCTGCTGACCCTGATGAAGGGCCAGCCCCTGGCCTACAACAAGGACAACCAGGAGGACAAGGAACCCCTGTTCGATACCGTCGACAACCTCAAGGGCTGCCTCAAGGTCTTCGCCGACATGATGGCGCGCCTGACCTGCAACCGGGAGCGCATGCGCGCCGCCGCCCGCCAGGGTTTCGCCACCGCCACCGACCTGGCGGACTACCTGGTGCGGCGCGGGGTGCCCTTCCGCGATGCCCACGAGATCGTCGGCAAGGCGGTGGCCCTGGGGGTGCGCGAGGGCCGCGACCTGGCCGAGCTGAGCCTGGCGGAATTG
>JAHDND010000103.1 GCA_018435665.1 Candidatus Thiosymbion sp.
CGGGGAACGCGAATCTGCTGCGCGTGGCGCGGCAGCTAAGGGGATTACAGCAGGGCGAGGCCGCACAACGTCTTGGTGTCAGCCAGGCCATGCTCTCGCGAGTCGAGAATGGTCTTGCTGGTTTCACGAACGACCTGATGGAGCGCGCTGCTATTGCCTACGAGCTACCCCGCTCGTTTTTCGTACAGACTGATCCGGTTTACGGTGCCCCTGTCAGCGTTCATCCCATGTGGCGCAAGCGGGCTTCGGTCAATGGGCGGGAGCTTGATCAGCTTGTCGCCGAACTGAATGTACGCCTGATGCACCTGCGGCGGTTGTTGCAGGCGGCCGAAATCGAGTCGAGCTACTCGATTCCAATGCACCCTGCCGAAGACGATGAAGATGTGCCACGCATTGCCGGCCTAGTACGGGCACAGTGGCAAATGCCTGCTGGGCCAGTCCAAAACCTGACGCGACTCCTTGAAGCCGCAGGCGTTGTCGTTGTTCACTCGGGGATGGCCGGATCGGCGATTGACGGTGTTACCTTCGCAGTGGCCGGCTTGCCACCGTTGATTGTCTTGAACGCCGACCAACCGGCCGACCGCATGAGGTTTACATTAGCGCACGAACTGGGGCATCTCGTGATGCACCGGAGGCAACCCACGCGCCTAATGGAGGACCAGGCCAACGATTTCGCGAGCAATTTCCTGATGCCAGCGGCCGATATCAAGCCCTATTTTTCTCGGCGCATCGACCTAAGGTTGCTTGCGGAGTTGAAACCATTCTGGCGTGTTTCGATGGCCGCGCTTTTGATGCGATCACGCTCGCTCGGGCTGTTGGCGTACAACCAGGAGCGTTATCTGTGGCAGCAATTCAGTATGGCCAAAATCCGGCAAAGTGAGCCGCCAGAGCTTAACTTTCCGCGCGAGGAGGCAACCGTGTACCCGGAACTCCTCAATGCACATATCGGACAGCTCGGCTACTCTGTTGCAGATTTGGCCAGCATGTTGCATCTGCAGCCCGCGGAACTGTCCAAGCTCTATGGGCTGAGCATCACCAAACAGGTCACAACGCCATACCTGCGTATAGTCAAATAGCCATCCTTCCCAGTCTCTATTGCTGGGTTGGTTTAGCCGATTGAAGATGCGGTAATTGGGTGGAGCAATCAGGGCGTACCCCCGGTTTCTCCAAACTCGAATGCTATGCCTCAAAGGGAGGGTTCCCTTGAACTTTCTACACTATGATCTGGGTAATCGCCAGCGCGGCGAGATTGTCGAAATCACACTCACAAGTGGGGCCAACGTCCGCTTGATGACAAGCTCGGAATTTTCGAACTATAAGAACAACAAGCAACATCGATATATTGGCGGGTTGGCAAAGAAATCACCGATCCGTCTTCAAATTCCAAATTCAGGCCATTGGTATGTTGTAGTTGATATGCAGGGCTTAAGCGGTAGTACCCGTGCGTCAGTCCGTACTTTACCCGGTCCCCTTCCTGAAATTCGTGAAGCACCACTATCATCTATCCCAAGTCTCGTAAGAGACCAAGAACCGAATATTCAGCCAGGCACAGAATTCTTTGATGTATTCATATCGCACGCATCAGAGGATAAAGACTCCATCGTCAGGTCCCTGGCCAATGAACTCATGGCGCAAGGGCTTAAGGTATGGTACGACGAGTTTACACTGCGTATTGGTGACAGCTTGAGACAGAAGATTGACAGGGGCCTAGCGAAAAGCCGCGTGGGCCTTGTGGTGCTGTCACCATCGTTTGTGTCTAAGGGGTGGACAAATTATGAACTGGATGGGATCGTCACGCGAACGGTATCTGGAGAACAGATTCTTCTTCCCATCTGGCACAATATTACAAAGCAGGAAGTTATCGACTTCAGCCCATCCCTAGCCGACAAGGTTGCTCGCAGTACAGCAACCCATACTGTGCAAGAAATAGCTGCCGAGATTGCGGAATTACTGCGATTATCAACCAAATGAGCAGGGATGAAATGGCGCTCTCTTCGCCTACAACCGAAGTTGCGAGCGCTGCGCCCTGGCTGACTGGTCGCAGTCTGGCCATTTTGCTGCAATTGGGTAACCTGGGGCGTGACTTTGGTTCCCCTTGTTCCGCAAAAAATAACGGGAGCGCGTTCCTTTGACCTGTAACACCAATGCCACAAAACAGAGCCACCACTATGCAAGAAGCTGACAAAATCGTAGACAAGGCGGTTGAGGTACTGACGGCCGTTGTCAATGTCGCAACCGGATTAGCTCATCCATTCGACGAGGCAAGGGCAAAAGAACTCTTTAGGGCGCTTCACGACCGAGCCGTCGATCTCGATTACCAACAGGTCTATACAGCGGCAACCAAACGATCTTGGTCAGAACGTCATGCTCAGGAACTCGCAGAACTTGCGGAAAAAATCGGATCAGGCGGGAGGGTACAGATAAAGCACCCGCGTGATTGGGGCGAACCCACCGCCGACCGCACATTTTCCGAACTTGGTC
>JAHDND010000216.1 GCA_018435665.1 Candidatus Thiosymbion sp.
AGCTCGACCATGCCCAAGTTGATCGACTGCGGCGGCCGGATCGGGGTGATGGGCTCGTCCTTGATGGCGCCGGCGGTGGCACTCAGACTGATGGCGGCAGCGAGGGTAGAGAGCGTGAACGTCGTTAGCGCTTTCATTAAGGGGTCTCCAGAGAGCGAGGGTTTGGCCGGGGGATGCGGCCGCGGAGGATTGGGCCCGGAGAACGGGGCTAACAGCCAGTGGCAATGGCCATTAACCTGTCGGTCCACAAGGGTCTCGGGGAGGTTGCGATTTCGGCATGCGACCGGTTCCGCCCCAGGACTGACAAGCATTCTGAGGGGAGCAAGGTCCTCTATGCATTGATTTTTCCCAAGTGGTGAGCCAATAAAATCGCACGGAACGATTACCGCCAGACCCCGACGACAAACCCGTGGCCCAGGTGCCCAGGGGTGGGGTTGGCGGTAAGGCGTGGTCCCTTGATCGGCCTCTCAGCGAATCCTCCCCGGCTCGTCTTTCAGCAAGTAGGCCTCTTCCTCCGTGGTGAGGTCGACCTGGTCCCAGCCGGTTACCATGGGCATCAGGTGCTCGCGCAGGGAATGGCCCGTGGTTAGCAGATAGATGTGGATGATGACGAAGGCGAGGATGGCATAGGCCGCGGCCACATGGACGAAGGCCACGCCACCCAACCAGCCCTGCCCGAGGGCCAGGCCCTGCCAGAGGCCATAGAGCAGATAGATGATGCCGGAGACCCAAATGGCCGGGAACAATACTAGCTTCAGCACCCCATAGGCCATGGCCTGAAGAGGGTTGTGCTTGCGCAACAGGGCTTTGTGATAGGGATGGGACTCGCCCTGGAAGATGCCATAGGCGTAGTAGCGGATGACCTTGCCCAGACCCTGGGTGGTGGGCAGATAGTGGCGCCATTCACCCGTGGTGAAGAGCCAGAAGACGGCGAAGAGCCAGACCCCTAGCAGGACCAGGGCGGCACCGGTGTGCCAGGTCACGGCGGTGTCGAAGTCGATGAGGCGATGCAGGCCGCGGATGGCGAAGCCGGTGAAGAGCAGGACCAGGATGCAGCTCATCTGGGTCCAGTGCCAGAGGCGCTCGAAGCGCCGATAGACCATGACGGTGCGGGTGCTCATGCGTGGGCTCCTGGCTTACGACCGAAGAGGCGGAGGAGGGCGTGCAGCAGGACGCCCAGCAGGGTCAAGCCCACCGCCGCCAGACCGAGGGTGTCGAGCCAGCCATCGCGGTCGCGGCCAGGAACATAGACCCCTTCGATGCCCTTCAGGCGGCTCTCCTGCTGGTGACAGCTATCGCAGGCCAGGGCGCCCTCCTTGGGGGCCACCATGTGGGTGATGGGCCAGTAGGACTCGGTCTCGACGAAGCCGTATTCCCCGCTGTAGGGGATCCCGTACTGGGCCATGCCGGCGGCGATGGCGCGACCGAAGTCGTAGGTGCCCCAAAAGGCGTCATCGTCCTCACCCCAGAGGTGCATGTAGACCAGGGTATTGTTGCCCTTGTCGTAGGGCTGGATGGTGTGCATGCGCTTGAAGGGCCAGATCCGTGAGCCGGGATCATCCGCCGCGCCGCGGTAGGCATTGATGGCGACGGCCCCCGCCCCCGGGTCGAAGACGGTGTCGATGGTGGTGTAGCGCATCTGACCGTCGAACCAGCCGTAATGGGGGGCAAAATTCTCGTCGTAGGCGAAGCTGCCCTTGATCGACTTGTAGGTGGCGACGTGCTCGCCGTTGCCCTGGGTGTAGTTCTTTTCCTTGTAACCCTGGCCATCCTTGGTTTTGCCGGCGGTGCGCCAGTCCCAGTCCACCATGGTGGCGACTCCCCCGCGGGCGATGGTGGGGATGTGACAGGTCTGGCAGGCAATACGGTGGACGTGGTCGTTCAGTTTGATGCCGGCGATACTTCCCGCCGGATGGGGCTGCTCCCCGTGGCAGGACTCGCAGGTGGCCACATCCCGCCGCTCGCCCGGCTTGCCGGTGCCGCCCAGGTCATGGGCCTTGACGGCATAACGGCTGCCGGCCACCAGATGACGGGTCGAGACATGGCACTTGGTGCAGGCAAAGTTCAGGCCGTCGATGGCCATATGGACATCCAGGGACCGCGATGGCCGTTTCAGGGAGGAATCCAGGTCACCGTGTTTGACCCCGTCGCCGCCACCGCCATAGAAGTGACAGGCGCCGCAGTTCTCGCGGCCGGGCAGGCCGACGCTCTGGGCCACCTTTTCCCAGGGAATGGGCGGCTTGCCTTCGAACATAACGGAACAAGACTGGTTACCGGGGGAGTTGGGCGTCTTGTAGTAGGTGCCGGTGCGGTCGTGGCAGACCAGGCAGTCGATTTTGGTCTCGTCGGTGAAATCGAAGCTATCGTCCTTCCAGCCATAACCGGCGTGGCACTGGGCGCACATGCCTTCGTTGCCCCGTGCATTGGTGCAGAAGGTATTGATCAGGGTCTTTTTGCCGAGCTTCTGGCCGGTCTGGGGATGGGTGAATTCCCAGGTCCAGTGCAGCGACTTCATGAAATGCTTGCCCGCCTCGGTGTGACAGGCGAGGCAGGCCTGGGTGACCTCCGGCCCTGACTGGAAGGGGCCCTGCAGTTCCTTGAACTTGGTGTGATCGGCAGTGGAATCGCTGGCCCGCTCGGTGGGGGCCAGGTCCGCGACGATGCGAAAGTGCATGTCGCTGTCCAGAGGAGGCTCCTCGGCCCCGCCGAGTTCGGGGGTTAGCCAAAGCAGGCACCCGAGCAGGGTGGACAGGATGGGAATGGCCAGGCGAGCGGCGCCGGGAGGGGCGGATCTTGCGTTCATGGGGTGCGACCCTTCTCATGCCAGGGCGGGTACCTCGGGATACTAGGAACCTGGGCATGGAAAGACATTGCGAAGCGTCAATCCTGGCTTCATCGGTCAGGGTGATGGCCGGGACTTGTGCCGGATAGCACCCGAGGCAAGTGATGCGGGTCCGGCTGATGCTCACCTCCCGCAAGCTGGAAGACCTGAAACGAGGTTTTCTCGGCAGAGCCGGGCAGCCCCGGGGTCAGCCTGGTTTCAGAGGGGGGGAATGTCCGCCAGGTCCCACTGTCGTCCCGGGCCTCCCTCCAGGCAGCGGGCGCCGTAGGCGCGGCGAAAGGCCGCCTTGGCCAGATCCCCGGTGCAGTGGGTCGGAATGACCGCCCGCACGCCCTGTGCCCGCAGCGCCTGGATCGTCTCCTCGATCTGGGGCGCGGCGGCGTTCATCAAATGGAAGCCGCCGATCGCCCAGTCCAGGGGTTTGCCCAGGAAGGCGCTGGCCCCTTCCACCACCCGCGCCATCCCGGGGTGGGCGCAACCGCTGATCACCGCCGTGACCCCGCCGCTCTCGATCAGCAACGCCTGTTCGGGAGGGTCGCTGTCCAGCACCCCACTGGCGTAGATGCCAGGCGCCAGGCAGCGGGGTTCGGGCCCGAGGACGATGAGCTCCCCGCACAGGCCCGGCAAGTCCGCGATCAGGTGTTGGGAAAAGCCTTCGTGGACCGCCAGGGTCAGGCGTGGATTCAGCTCCAGGATGGAATCCAGGCCCCCCATGTGGTCCCAGTGCGGGTGCGATAGGACGAGCAGGTCCAGCGCCCGCGGCGCCAGGCCCAGGGTGGCGAGGTTTTGCAACAGGATGCGGCCGTTGCTGCCGGTGTCGAACAGGAGATTGCGCCCCTCGATCTCGATCCAGGCGGAAAAACCCCACAGGCAGCGACAGCCTGCCAGACCAGGGTAGTTGTCGAAGGCGATGGTTAGGCGGGGCGCTTGCGGCATGACGGATTGTTCACTGGACCGCGTCGGTCGATTGATCCAGAAGGCTTTGGCTGAGGGGGATGGCAAAGAGCAAGGCCCTTACATCACCTCACCCAGATAGGAACCCAGGGCCATGTCGGCGCCGTAGATGTGCTCGGTCAACCAACGCTCCAGAAAATCGATATCCTCCGCCGTAGGCGGGGTGGCCCCGAGGAGGAGCTTCTGCTGGAGTTCCTTGGCGCTGTCTATCAGCGCCGTGTGCTCGGTCCGGTGCTCCGCCAGGTCCCGGTAGCCATACCTCAGCATCAGCCGCTCCTCGTGCTTGAAATGCCAGACCGTGCAACTGATCAGCTCATCCATCAGCGCCGCGGTGTAGGGCTTGGGCTCACCTTGTGCGACGGCGCGGGTGAGCAGATTGAATAGGTCGACCAGTCGGCGGTGATCTTCATCGATTTCAGGAACCTCGACGCTCATCGTCTTGTCCCAGACCAGCTCTTTCATAACACTCTGTCCTGGTTGGTAAATAACGGGCCACGACCGGAGATCGTGTCAGACTTCAGGGCATCGGGGGACCGGCGACTTGGCCTCGTCCTACGAAGTACCCAGGTTTCATTGTAGACCAGCGTCACCCAGAATGACCCCAGCATCACCCAGAATGACCTTTTCTCGCCGCCGTGGCCTCGCCGGTTGGTGGAGCCGTGGGACTGGGTTGTAGTAACTTTGCGCGGAGCCATGCCAGCCTGTGGGAGTGGATGACGGAAAACAGGATGATGTTGCGGAGATGCAATGAGGTGGAATTCAACCTTTGCCAAGCCCCATGACGATGACCCTGACCTTCGTTGCCCTCCTGATCCTCACGGCCCTGCCGCTGGGGGTACATCTGGGCTTTCGCGCGCCCCGCATCCGTGAAACCGGCTCACCGGCCGATCATGGGCTGGTCCACGAGGACATCTGGATTCCCACGGTGCGTGGCCGGCGACTCTATGGCTGGTGGCTGCCGGCAGACAGCGCCCAAGGCACACTGGTCGTGGTGCATGGCTGGGGCAGCAATGCGGAATTAATGCTGCCCTTGGGGGTGCCGTTGCGGCGTGCCGGCCTCAACCTGCTGCTGTTCGACGCGCGCAATCACGGCCGGAGCGATGCCGATTCCTTCTCCTCGCTGCCCCGCTTCGCCGAGGATCTCGGTGCCGCCCTCATCTGGCTCAAGCACCGGCATCCCCGGCGTAGCGCGCGCGTCGCCGTGCTCGGTCACTCGGTCGGTGCCGGCGCCGCCTTGTTCGCGGCCAGTCGCGACCGGGACATCGCGGCGGTCATCAGCATTGCCGCCTTCGCCCATCCAGCCGAGGTCACGGCACGCTATCTCGCCCCGCTGCATTTGCCGAAGTGGGTCACGACCTTGGTGATCCGCTATGTCGAATGGGTTATCGGCCACCGCTTTGACACCATCGCGCCGGTCCGGAGTATCCGTCAGGTCGCCTGTCCGGTCCTGCTGGTGCATGGTCAGGCTGATACGCTGGTGCCCGTCGAGGATGCCCGCCGGATCCTGGCGCAGGCTCAGGGCCAGGGCGCACGTCTGCTCGAGGTCCCGGGTGCCGGGCATGACTCGGTGGAACGGATCGAAGACCACCTCGATGCGATGGTAGCCTTTCTGCGCGAGACCGGTGTACTCGGACCCGGTACGGCCTATCCCGGCTCTGGCTGGGTGGCCATCAGGGGACCACAGGTCGCGATGGCGAAAAAATAATTCCCGAGTGGCTTGCTGCGATGATTGTCAATGACGCGCGCGCGGGCCGTACCTAAACTGTTCCGCCATTCATTCTCTCACGCCGCCTGGCCTGCCCCATTTAGATGCGGGTGAATCGCACCGACGCAGAGGCTGGCGTTGGCGCAGACGCAGGCGCTGGCGTGGGGGCAACCTGCCATTGGAGACCACCGTCCATGACCGATCCTACCCCCGCCGGTTCGCGGCTGGAGTATTTCCCCATTTCTTTCTTCGCCATGGTGATGGGCCTTTCCGGCCTGACCATTGGCTGGGAAAAGGCGCAGCATGTCCTGGGCTGGCAGTTGGGTGTCACCCCCTGGCTGGCCGGGAGCACCCTGGTGATCTTCGCCCTGCTTGCTTTCCTATACAGCACCAAGGTGCTGCGTTTCCGCGCCGCGGTCCTTGCCGAGCTGCGCCACCCCGTCAAGCTCAACTTTTTCCCTGCCATCTCCATCAGTCTGCTGTTGCTCAGCATTGCCTTCCTGCCCCTGCACGCGGAGCTAGCACGCGGGCTGTGGCTGGCGGGCACCTTGCTGCACCTGGTGCTGACCCTCTATGTGATCAACGTCTGGATGCATCACGAGCACCTGAAAATCCAGCACATGAATCCGGCCTGGTTCATCCCAGTGGTGGGTAACGTGCTGGTGCCGATCGCGGGGGTGGGCTTCGGCTTCGTGGACCTCTCCTGGTTCTTCTTCAGCTTCGGGATGCTGTTCTGGATCCTGCTGCTGGCCATCGTTTTCAATCGGGTGCTGTTCCATGACCCCATCGATGAGCGACTGCTCCCGACCCTGTTCATCCTCATCGCCCCGCCAGCGGTGGGCTTCATCGCCTACAGCCGCCTGGTGCCGGAAATCGACACCTTTGGCCGCATGCTCTATTTCAGCGGTCTGTTCCTGACCCTGTTGCTCTTCACCCAGGCGCCGCGTTTTCTGCGGCTGCAATTCTTCCTGTCTTGGTGGGCCTACTCCTTCCCCTTGGCCGCCATCAGCATTGCCAGTTTCGTGATGGCCGAACGCTCCGGCACCCTCTTTTATCGCGATCTGGGCCTGGGTCTCCTGGTCCTGCTCACCCTCATCGTCATCCTGCTGCTGGTAAAGACCGCGCTGGCGGTGAAGCGGGGGGGTATCTGCGTGCCCGGGCATTAGCGTGTCCCGTCCTGGCTGATACCGGCAGTGGATTGAGGTGTCAGCTTCCCGCGTGCCTGGGCATTGAAGGGTCCCGGCCCCGCCTGATGTCGTTGAAGGGTCCCGTCCGGCCTGATGCCATCCCGGCTAATGGAGGGTTGCGCTTGACAAGGGCCGGGTATTGGGGTGTCAGCTCCCCTGGCCCAGACCGCGCAGTCGCCGGTAGAGGGTGCGCTCGCTGATGCCCAGCTTGCGGGCGAGTTCGCGACGATTGCCCCGGTGTTCCCGCAGGGCCAGGCTTAGGGCCCGGTCGCGGGCCGCGTCGAGGTCGAAAGGGTCCAGTGGCGCTGCCAACGATTCCCGCGATGGCCCTGGCGGTTCCACCCCCGGCGTCGTCATCTCTGGCGGGCGCATCATCGGGGCATGCTGCGGCGTCGTCATCTCGGGCGGGGGCATCACCGGGGCCTGCTCCGGCGGCGTCATCGCGGGCAAGGACATCCGCATCGCTTCCTCCGGAGGGGCGGAGGCGGTCAGCGGGGCTGTCCGGGGGGGAGGCCGGGTTGACACCTCCCGCGAGTCCCCAGGGTCTCGCGTCTGGCCATCGCTCACAGGTGCCGAGAGGCCCTGACCTGCGCTGGCCACCCCCGCGCCCATATCCAGGGAAAGATGCCGCGGGCCGATGAGGTCCCCGTCGCACAGCAGGCTGGCCCGTTCCAGCAGGTTGCGCAGTTCGCGCACGTTCCCCGGAAAGGGGTAACGGTTGAGCTGGCGCAGGGCGGTGGCGGAAAGGTGGAGCTGCCGAGTGGGGGCGACCCGGCGCAGCAGGGCCTCGACCAACAGGGGCAGGTCCTCGCGGCGTTCCCGCAGGGGGGGCACGGCGATGGGAAAGGTATTGATGCGGTAATAAAGGTCCTGCCGGAACTGGCCGTCGCGCACCATCCGCTCCAGGGGACGGTGGGTGGCGGAGACCAGACGAATGTCGGCCCGCCGCGGTTCACTGGAGCCGACCCGACGGTAGGCCCCGGTCTCCAGCAGCCGCAGCAGCTTGACCTGGATGCCCAGGGGGATGTCGCCCACCTCATCGAGGAACAGGGTGCCACCGGCGGCGGCCTCGATCAGGCCCGTCTTGCGGGCAATGGCGCCGGTGAAGGCGCCGCGCTCGTGGCCAAAGAGCTCGCTCTCGAACAGGGTTTCGGTCAGGCCGGAACAGTCGACGGCCACGAAGGGACCGTCGGCGCGGCGGCTGGCCTCGTGGACGGCATTGGCCACCAGTTCCTTGCCGGTGCCGGATTCCCCCAGCAAGAGGACGCTGGCCTCGGCGGGGGCGACTCGCGCCACCAGTTCCAGCATGCGCCGAAAGGCCGGGGAGCGGCCGATCAGGGCGCGACGGCCGGTCTCGTCCCGGGCCACCCGCAGTCGTTCCATCTTTTCCATGAAGCAGAGGATCTCGCCGCGGTCATCGACGACCGGTGTCAGCTCGATGTTGACGTATTCCTCCCCATGGGCGGTGTGGTGGAGGTGCAGCACCCGTTCCCGTTGGCCGGACTCCAGGCTTGCGGCCAGGGGACAGGACTCCCCGGCCTGGTCGCAGGGGACCTCATAGCGGTGTGAGACGGCATAGCAGGGCTGACCGATGACCTCGCCTCCGCCACAGCGCTTGCGGTAGCTGGCATTGGCGGCGAGGATGCGGTAGTCCCGCCCGCAGAGGATGTGGGGCTCGGGCAGATCTTCCAGGTGGGCGATGAGTTCGGGCAGGGGGCGGTGTTCGACGGGCATGCAGGGTATTTCTGATGGCTGATGCTTTGAAAAGGTCCCTGTGCCAGTTTCCGATTGGTCACCGGTGAGGGTGGCTCAAGCGGTTAAACGATTGTTGAACAGGCTCATTTTCCAGCAGGGGGATGGGGTGAGGCGGCAGGGTGTGAAGGGTGTGAAGAGTGTGGCGCGACGTGCCAGGGGCGTGGGCTACGGATGGCAGTATCGGCATCTCTGCCAGAACTGTCAATTCACTGCCATGGATGGCAGTTTTTCGGCGGTGGTGTGGCAGTAAGGTTCAACCGAATGGCGGGCAATTGTCCGATCACCGCTCTTACCCTATTGATCTAAAAGAAGAAAGTTACAGAGCCGATTGGTTGGCATCCGAATTGCTATGAGTGAGCCCGAAAGGTTGGCTCTTTATCTCCGAGCAATTTTTCGACTTTGTGTCCCTGCCAGTTCGTGGGCGCCCCCCTCCTCTCCCGGGGCGCCCACGTTTTTAACCGGGGCACCTCATTCTCCCTTGATGCCGGGAATGTCCCCGCCGGTTTGCCACCGTCAGGGTCGGTTCCCGTGGCGAGCCCTTCGACCAGCCAAGAGCAAGAGCAAGCGCAACGATGGAATTCCTAGGTCTCTATCCCACCTGGTACGAACCCGGGGTGGGCAGCGGATGGATCGTGGGGATCATCTCCACGGTCCATGTCCTCTTCTCCCATACCGCCGTCGGGGCGGCGATCTTTTTCGCCTTCCTGGCGAATTACGCCCACCGCCACGACCGACCCGACCTGCTGGAATTCATCCGCCGCTACGGCCTGTTTCTCCTGGTATTCAGCTATGTCCTGGGCTCCATCACGGGACCGGGCATCTGGTACTCGACCACCGTGGCCAGTCCCCGGGGCATTTCGGCCCTGATCCACAACTTCGTCTGGATGTGGGCCACCGAGTGGGTGTTCTTCATCATCGAGGTGGTGGGTGTCTACATGCTGGTCTACCTGGCCAACCGGGTGGACCGCCAGACCCACCTCAAGCTGTCGGTGATCTTCGGCCTGACCTCTTACACCACCATGCTGGTGATCGTCGGCATCCTCTCCTTCATGATGTGGCCGGGCAAGGCCGACTGGTACAACGAGACCGGCGTGCTGTCGGGCTTCTACGGTCCCAACACCTTCGCCCAGCTCGCCATGCGCACCGCCTTCATGTTCACCATGACGGCGGTGGTGGGCGGCATCGTCGCCGCCCGCTTCCCGGACCCGGCCTTCAAGAAGGACGTGGCGCGCAAGCTGGCCTGGCTGGGTATCGGCTCCGCCATCGCGGGGGTGCTGGTGTTCCGCTGGTACCTCACCACCTTGCCCGACACCGCCCTGCTGGTCATGAATAATCGCCTGCCGGACTGGTTCCCGTTGGCGGTCATGGGCATGCTCGCCGCCGTCGGGGTCTATTTCCTCGCCACCCTCATCCAGCCCCGCCTGCTGGTGGCCTCCGGGGCGGCGGCCATGACCCTGGTGGTGCTGGTCTTCGGCCTCTGGCCGGGGGAGGTGGCCCGGGAGTCCATCCGCAAGCCCTGGGTGGCCGGTCAGTACGTCTATTCCAATCAGGTCATCGGCCGCGACGTGCCGGGCCGCGACATCCAGTCGGAGATCCCGCTCATCGAGGAGCGCGGCTTCCTGCAGACCCTGGTCTTTCTGCCGGACAACCTGCGCCAGGTGACGCCGGACAACGCCGTCGAGGCCGGTCGCGTCCTGGCCCTGACCACCTGTTCCAACTGCCATTCCCTCAGCCCGACCGGCATGCGGCCGCTCCGGAACTATTTCCCCGCCGCCACCGACCTGGAGGCCATCGTCGACTACCTGCATGCAGGGTTGGCGTCAGGTAACACCCTCTACATGCCACAGATCCCCTTTACCGACGACGAGGCCTTCGCCCTGGCCAGCTACCTCGCCACCCTGCAATCGCCATCCGCGGGCGCCGCCAAACCCCAGACGGCGGGTCACGCCGTGACCCCCACCCTGGCCGCCTCCGCCGCGCGGGAGATGAACCCATGACCCCGGAAATCCTCTATGCCCTGCGCGATCCCGCCGGGGTGCCAACCCACCCCTGGCTGTTCCTGATCCTCGGCGCCCTGACCCTGGCCCTGCACATGGCGGCGGTCCAGGTGATGCTGGGGACCGGGCTGCTCACCCTGCGCGGCGCCTACAGTCGCAACCCCTTCTGGCGGCGACTGGCGGCCCACATGCTGATCACCGCCAAGATCGCGGTCTCGGTGGCCATCGTCATCGGCGTGGCGCCCCTGCTCTTTGTCCAGGTGGTTTACGACCCCTTCTGGTACACCTCCAACGTCCTCTCCGCCTGGTGGGTGATCGGCTTTATCTTCATCCTCATCGCCGGGTACATCGCGCTCTATGTCTTCTACTGGAAGAACCACCACCTGGAGACGGAGGGCGGCCGGTCCGGGCACTGGCTGGTGCTGTCCCTGGCCCTGTTGGTGGGGGTGGGCTATATCGTCCATGCCCTGACCAATCAGATGCTCTTCCCCGAGGAGTGGCTGGCCTGGTACGCCCCGGGCGGGACCATCCAGCCGGATGGCCAGCAGCTCCACTATTCATACCCCCTGCGCTTTGGCTTCTTCATCGCCCTGTCCCTGCCGGTGACCGGCGCCTGGTTGCTGGGTTACCGGCGCTTTCAGCAGGGCCGGCCGGATGCCGACGCCCTGTATATCGCCTGGCTTAAGCCCCGGGCCCTAGGCCTGCTGGTGGTGGGTGGTCTCCTGGCCGTGCTCCTTGGCGCCCTCTGGATGCTGACCCTGCCGGAAAAGATGGCCTGGTTCGCCGCCTCGCCCTGGGTCTATGTGGCCCTGGGGGCCCTGCTGGTCACGGTGGCTTTGCCTCTGGCCCTGGGCAAGACCCTGGACAAGGGTTACTGGGGCTATGCCACCTTTGGCCTCGGCGCCGTCGCCCTGATCGTGGTCTGCGCGGTCCGTGAGGTGCTGCGCTATTTCACCCTCTGGGGAAGCCATGGCTATGACGCCCTGGACTACAGCGTGCACATGGACTGGTACAGCCTGATCCTCTTCCTGCTGACCTTCGCCATCCTTGGCGGCGTCACCCTGGGCTACATGCTGACCGTGGCCTGGCAGGCCGGCCAGACGGTTGGCCGCTATAGCCCCAGCCCGGCCCTCTCCCGGCTGGGTAGCCTGAGCATCGGCCTGCTGGTGGTCTGGACCCTGGCCTACTTCGGGATCGGCTTTTACGTCTGGGCGAACTGAGCATGACTAAGGAGATGAGCACGATGAGCCCTTCCCTGGCCCTGGTGTTGAGCCTGAGCCTGATCAATCCCCCCCTCGTCACCCTGGCGGCCACGGCGATGCTGGCCCCGGCCGCCGTCGCCGCGGAGCCGAGCACGAACCCGAGCACGAACCCGAGCCAGAGCTCGACCTCGACACCGACCTCGACCCCGTCCGCGGCATCGTCTCAGGCAGGGCCCGCCAAGCCCGCCGAATCCGCCGAATCCGCCGAAACTGCCGAACTTACCAAGTCCGCCAAGCCCACCGAGCCAACCGGGGCGGACATGGCCCATACCTGCGCCGCCTGCCATGGCACCAACGGCATCCTCGGCGACGAGTACTTCATGCCCCTGGCGGGCATGCCGGTGACGCAGTTCGTGACCACCATGCGGGACTTCCGCTCTGGTGAGCGCCTGTCCACCCTCATGGGCCATGTGGCCAGCGGCTTTTCGGATGGGGAGATCCAGGCGATGGGCGAGTTCTTCGCCGCGGTGCCGCTAACCGCCACGCCGGCAGTAGGAGGCTGGCCCGCGCCTGACGAGACGCCGGCCAGTGGCATGACGGGACCCCGGACGGCAGCCCTGAAGGCGCCAGGAGCGCGGCCATGAACAAGAAATCAGCCATGACCTTGACCAACCCCGATCGCCGCCGGTTCCTGGCGGCCTCCCTGGGCGCTCTGTCCCTCGCCGCCCTGCCGGCCTGGGCGCGGCCCGCCGGCAGCGGCACCAAGGCCCACATCGTCATCGCCGGTGGCGGGGTAGGGGGCTGCACGGTGGCCAAATACCTCAAGCTCTTCGATCCGGACCTGTGGGTCACGGTGGTGGAGCGCAATCCGGTCTATTTGCGTCCCTACGGTTCCAGCGAGGTCCTGACCGGCCACGTGGACATGGCCGATCTGCGGGTCAGCTATGACCTGTTGAAGGAACGCTATGGTATCGAGTTCGTCATCGACGCCATCACCGGTTTCGATCCCACCGCCCGCACCCTAACCACCGCCGGCGGCCAGAACATCGGCTACGACCGGCTCATCGTCGCCCCGGGCATCCAGTTGCTCTACGACGCCTATGAGGGCCTGAGCGAGGAGATCGCCGAGCAAGCGATTCCGGCGGCCTGGATACCGGGACTCCAGACGGCCTTGCTGGCCAAACAGCTGCAAGGCATGCGTCAGGGCGGCACCTTCGTCCTGGTGGCGCCACCCAATCCCTATCGCTGCCCACCCGGGCCTTACGAGCGCGCGGCCCTGGCGGTGGAATGGCTGCGACCGCGCAACCCCCGGGCCAAGGTCATCCTGCTCGATCCCAAGGACAGTTTCGTCACCGACGAGACCATGCTCCTGGGCTGGAACCGGCTCTACGACTTCAATCTCCCCCCGGACTATCGGGAGCGGATCAGTCCCAAGGTCGAGGTCCGCGAATATGCCACTCCCGGGATGTTGTCCTGGGTGCGGGGCCAGGACGGGGGGCGCCTGATCGCGGTGGATGCCGTCAAGGGTCGGGTCGAGACCGAAACCGACACGATCGCGGCCGACGTCATCAATGTCATCCCGCCCATGCAGGCGGGGAAGCTCGCCCACCTCCTGGGGCTGACGGACGGCAGCGGCTGGTGCCCCGTCACCCGCCGGACCTTTGCCTCCAGCCTTCAGCCCCAGGTCCATGTCATCGGCGATGCCTGCATCGCCGACGCCATGCCCAAGTCCGGCTTCTCGGCCAACACCCAGGCCAAGACCGTCGCCCGCGCCATCGTCGAGGAACTGGCCGGACGTCCCACCCCGGTGCCGGTGTGGGAAAACACCTGCTATGCCCTGGCCGGGAGCGACTATGGCCTGTTCGTCGCGGATGTCTTCCGCCTGGTCGACGGCAAGATCGCCCGGGCCAACGCCGGCAGTCGCTACCTGCCCCTGGATGCCTCACCCATGCAGATCAAACTGGCGGCGCGCTATCAGCAAACCTGGCTGCGGACCTTTACCGCCGATTGCTTCGCCTGAGGGAAGACCGAAAGATGCCCCTGTTCGCTAACACCCCCCATCGCCGGCTCCCGCAAGCCCCGCGGGATGGAATCCGCCGCGCCCGCCGCTTTGCCAGCCTGTTGGCCCTGCCGCTGGCGCTGACCTTGATCCTGGATACGGCCCAGGCCGGCGGTCATGACCCGGCCACCACCCCGACGCGGAACTGGACCCCGGCCAGCCTGCGCCAGGCCCTGGCCGCGCTGCCCCCCGGCGATGCCGGGCGCGGCCAGGCGCTGAACCGCGACCTCTTCTGTGGTTCCTGCCACGGCAACGAGGGGGTGGCGCCGACCCTCAACTGGCCCCACCTTGCGGGTCAGAAGGTGGCCTACACCGCCAAGATGATGCTCGACTATCAGAGCGGCCTGCGCCAGGAAGGCGAGCGGGGTCGCCTGATGCACGACGTGGGCGTCTTGCTCTCCCCCCAGGAGATCGCCGACCTGGCGGCCTACTACGCCAGCCTGCCAGCACCCCGGGAGACGACGACGCCCCGCCCCGTTCTCCAGCCGTCCGCCACCGACCTGCCCGCCGCGGTGCTGGTGCGCAAGGGTGATCCCTCCCGTCTGATCACCCCCTGCGCCAGTTGTCATGGCGCGGCGGGGGAGGGCGGGCGGCTGGAGGCCCCAGTGTTGGCCGGCCAGAATCCCCGCTACATCACCCGCACCCTGCTGGACTATCAGCACGGGATCCGCGCCAATGATGGCAAAAAGACCATGCGTGCCTTCACCCGCGGTTTGACCCCGGCGGAGATCGCGGCCCTGGCGGTTTATTACGCCGACCTGCCGCTCAAATAACGTCATCGCGCCCCTACTTACGGGTATATCGGGTCGAGGCCGAAAACTGAAACGCGATCGGTATTAATCGGCACAGCGGCCAGACAGGCTCGTTCTCTCCATAGCTTTTTTCAGGACTTCATCCATGCGCATCGCGGTTACCAGCCAAAACTACAGAACCATCACCGGCCATGCGGGCAAGACCCGTCGTTTCCTCCTCTACGAGGTCCAGGGACCGGGGGCCCCGGTGGAGGTCGAACGCCTCGACCTGCCCACGGACCTGTCGCTTCACGAGTACCACGGCGAGGATCACCCCCTCTTCCAGCAGGGGCTGGATGTCCTGATCACCCAGGGCGCGGGTCAGGGCTTCGTCCAACGGCTGGGCCGCCAGGGGATCACGGTGCTCGTCACCAGCGAATCCGATCCCCTGGCTGCAGCCGCCAAGGTGGGGGCCGGACTACCCCTCGCCCCCGGTCTGCCCCATGACCATGCCCATGCCCATGGTCATGACCATGACTCTGGTCATGACCACAATCATACCCAGGGTTCAGTCCGCCTGACCCTCGATCAGCCTTAGGCTGTAGGCGCCATCCGCCCGATCTTCCGCGCCCTCAAAACGGGGTTGGGCGGCGAGGGTGCTGAATTTTCAACCACCGCAGTAAATCGGTTGGTGTTTTTTATCTAATCGCGTCGGTTCTCGCGCACTCGTGCGGATTCCCGCGAACAACCCCATATCGGTTCGTGACCCGTAATTGGGTGTAAATGGGTGTAGAATTGGGTCATGTTTAGAACAGACACCATTCAGATCACCCCGGAAATTCTGAATCTCATCGCCAGGATCGACGAGTTCAAGGGAGCCTGGCGCGCCTTGGGCACACTCGCGCCCGATCGCCTGTCAGCCCTGCGTCGCGTGGCCACCATCGAGAGCATCGGCTCCTCGACTCGCATCGAAGGCAGCAAGCTGTCCGACCGGGAGGTTGAGCGACTGCTGTCGAACCTGGAGATCAAGTCCTTCGCTACCCGCGACGAGCAGGAGGTGGCCGGCTACGCCGAACTGATGGAACTGGTGTTTGCGTCCTGGCGGGACATCCCGTTCACCGAGAACCACATAAAGCAGTTGCACCAGATCCTGTTGCGCTACAGCGAAAAGGACACCTGGCATCGGGGTAACTACAAGACCCACTGGAACAGCGTCGCCGCCTTCGACGAAATCGGTGCGCAGATCGGTATCGTGTTCCAGACAGCGTCACCCTTCGATACGCCCCGCCTGATGCGCGAACTGATCCCCTGGGTGAACCAGGAGCAAGAGACGGCACGCCTGCACCCGCTGCTGATCATCGCCCTCTGCGTTGTCGTATTCCTGGCGATCCATCCCTTTCAGGACGGCAACGGCCGGCTCTCCCGGGTGTTGACTACGCTCCTTCTCCTGCATGCTGGTTACGTTTACGTGCCTTTCAGCTCCCTGGAGAGCGTGATCGAACAGAGCAAGGAAGCTTATTACCTCGCGCTTCGCCAAACCCAAGGCACGATCCGCACGGAAGCGCCGAACTGGCAGCCATGGCTGGTGTTCTTTCTCCGCTCCCTGGCCGAGCAAGTACGGCGTCTGGAGAAGAAGGTGGAACGTGAGAAGCTCGTGCTGACCGCCATGCCGGAACTTCAGCTACAGATCGTGGAGTTCGCCCGCGAGCATGGCCGGGTAACCATCGGCGAGGCCATCAAACTGACCGGTGCCAGTCGGAACACCCTAAAGCTCCACTTCCGTGCTCTAGTCGAGCGCGACGTGTTGAACCAGCGCGGCAGTGGCCGTGGGGTCTGGTACGACCTGCGCTGATAACGACGGACACGGCTGGACTGGCAGGGGGTAAGGCTGGGCGTTTCCGCCCTGGAACATCGCCTACGACCTACGCCGAAGGAGATTCGTCATGACTGAGGTGTCCAGCGCCTGTGACCCCGGCAAGACCGCCGTGCCTGCTGAGGAACAGGCGGTTTCGAGCAAGGCGTGGGCGATTCTATGGGCGATGGGCTTCGGTGCCCTGATCGCGCAGATGTTCAGCACCGTCATCGGTCCCGCCCTGCCGACGATTAAGGAAGACCTGGGGCTGTCGCTGTCCACTCAGACGTGGACCATCACCTCGTACTCGCTCGCCTTCGGCACCGCACTGGTGGCCGGTGGCCGACTCGGTGACCTCATCGGCGAACTGAAGATGATCGTCATCGGGTACGCGATCTTCCTCGGCGGTTTGGTGGTGGCCGCCATGGCGGCCAGCGGCGGAATGCTCGTCGCCGGGCGCACCATCCAAGGCATCGGCATCGGTATCTCCGCCCCAGCGACACTGTCGATCGTCGTCAATTCCTTCCCGTTGTTCAAACGAGGTTTCGCCGTGGGCATCTGGGGGGTTGCGCACGGATTCGGTCTGCTGATCGGGCCGATCTTCGCCGGCTACATGCTCGAGTTGCTCAACTGGCGGTGGATCTTCTGGCTGGCCGTGCCGCTGACTGTGGCGGTGATCATCGTGACCCTGGCGGCCACACGCGGCTATAAGAGCGTGCTGGCCAGCGGTAACTACGACATACCCGGGTTGATCATCGGTGGTCTCGGTATCACGCTGGTCACCTACGGCCTGCAGAACTCCTCCCAGGGCTGGGATCTACCGGGCACCTGGGCCACTCTGATCGCCGGCGTGCTGCTGTTGGCGCTGTTCGCTGAGGTGGAGATGCGCGTGGCCTCGCCGCTGGTGGACTTCTCGTTGTGGCGCGAGCGGCTGTTCTCCGGTGGTTTCTTTGCCGAGAGCGCGGTGGGTTTCGTCTACATCCCGATGCTGACGTTCGTGGGTTCGCTCTACTTCATTGAGGTACTGGGCTTATCGCCGGTGAAGGCCAGTTGGATGATCGTGATCACAACTGCCACCTGCATGGTCCTCGAACCGCCAGCCGGTCGATGGGTCGACAGGATCGGCCCCGGCATACCCATCACCGTCTCGCTGATCATGCAGGCCGTCGCGCTGTTCTGGATCGGTTTCACCTTCACGGAGAACACCACGCTGGCGCAGATGATCATTCCGCTGGCGCTCATGGGTGCCGGCGTTGGCATGTCGCTTCCGGCGTGTAACATCGCTGGCATGTCCGCCGTGGACGCCGAACGGGCCGGCATGGGCTCGGGGTTGATGCAGATGACCTTCAACATCCCCGCGGCCCTCGGTGTCGCGGTCGTCACTTCGATCATCGGTACCCTTGCGGCAAGTCGGGTACGCGGTGCCGTGGAGGGCCAGTTCGAACAGCACGCCGTGGACTACGTCGCAGCCGTCCAGGCCGGGGATAAGACAACCGCCGACCAGATCGTGGCGAGTCTGCCCCCGGAGGCGGCACAGGTACTTCAGGACGCGGCCGTCGCGGCCACGGCTGCGGGTATCGACACCGGCATGATCGTGCTCGGTTTCGTTGCCTTGGCCGGTGGCATCATGGCCTGGTTCGTGATCGGCCGTCGCCGGACGCCCGACCACATCGAAGTTACACAGGCCGCAGCCCTGTAGGCCCAGCACCGACGAACACCGACGCCGAGAATCCACCGCCATGGTACCGATCGGGGTTTCCGACACTGCCACGGCGATCGTCCGCCACATCAGGGTGCGGGAGGGAAGTGAGCAGGAATACGCGGCCTGGCGGAGCAGGGTGATCGCGGCACAGGCGGGTCAGCCCGGCTGGCTCACCCCGGCTCCCAAAATGCCCCAGACTCACACAAAACTCCCCAAGGGGAGGTGACATCTATCCTGACACAGGGGGCCAGCGCCTGGCGAAAAGTTGGAAGCTTGACGTGGAGCCAGTGGGTAGCCGCGGTTGAGGGCGTGGTTATTAACGGGTTCCTGCTGTATGGATTTACCGATTTGTATCATTATCGTGGTGACACTGCTCCTCCTGTTACTTCGCAGTGAGGCTTTTTGAAATCCCCATCGGAATAGGGTGTCCTTGCCCCCGGTCTGTCCCCTGACCATGCCCCTGGCCATGACCACCATCATGGCCAGGGTTCAGTCCGCCTGAGCCTCGATCAGCCTTAGGCTGTAGGCGCCATCCGCCCGATCTTCCGCGCCCTCGAAACGGGGTTGCGCGGCGAGGGTGCTGAAATCCCCGGGCAGGCTCCGGGCCAGGGCGTTGTCACGATTGGCGAGCTCCTGGAAGCGGCGCCCGGCGTAGCCGAGGCCACGGTACAGGGGGCCGGCGGGGACATACTCCCGCAACCGGTAACCCAGATCGACCACGGCGGCCTTGATGGGGTCACCCATGCCATAGAGCATCTGGAACTCCACCTGGTCCCGGTCGAGTCCCCGCGCGTCGGCGAGGGCCATGATGTGGGCCTGGGTCCTAAGGTTGTGGGTGGCGAACGCCGGCTCGAAGGCATCGCCGTTGTCCAGCAGGTACTGGGCCAGGGCCTCATAGTTGGCGTCCGTGGAGGCCTTATGGTTCCAGACCGGGCTCGGGCGCCCCTCGGAGCGGGCCAGGCGTTTCTCGAAGGGTTCATAGGCCCCCTTTACCAGCCGCACCGGCACCCGCAACCCTCGTGCCCGCGCCCATCCCGCCAGGGCAACCAGATCCCGCGCCGTATCCCGGAGGTAGGCTTGGGAGACGAGGCCGAGGCGCAGGCGACCCTGGGGATCGCGGACCAGGGTGGGTTCCATCTCGACCAAACGCCGGAAGAGGTCGAGGGTCAGATCCTTGTAGGCGTACTCCTCCATGTCGATCCGGATGAAAAATCCCGCCGTGGCCTGCTCATGACCTGCCGCTAACAGGGCCTGCAACGCGGCGAGTATCTCCTGTTGCTTGGCCTCGCCCTCAGCCTCCGCTCCTAGGGCGACGGGCAGGTCAGCGACCAGTGCGGACAGTTTCAGGGACAAATGCAAAGGCCCCGCCGGTCCCTGATGGCCGTAAGTGCTCAGAAGTTCATGATAAAAATCCCGATATGCCTGGGCCTCGGCCTCGGTGTGGGAGGCATCGCCCACGTTATCGATGGTGATCGCCATGCCCTGGCGCGCACGCTCAGCGATCAGGGTCAGCAGCCGCTGACCTTGCTGCTCCACGGTGAGCCCCGGCGTGTCCAGGGGAAAGAGGAAGGGTTGGCTCATCCAAGCAACCAGGGGCATGCCAAAGGACAAGGTCTGGCGCAGGGCGGGCTGATCCCCGAAGGCCACGAGGACCCTTTGACTGAGCTCGGCGAAGGGTCCCCACATGCTGAGCCCAATGGCCGCGGTCCGGAGGTCCTCGGCCAGGCGGCCCTGTTGGGTGCGGGCCAATGCCTGCTGAGCCATGACCGCCATTTCCAGACGCCGCAAATGGCGCTGGGTGCTGGCTTCCAAGGGGGGCAGATCCAAGTCCGCCGCCGCTGGTGGGGTGGTGGCCGGGACCTGTGCCCCAAGACCGGGCCAAAAGAGGACCAGCGCGCCACCCAGTGCCGCCATCACGAACAATCCCAAGACTAGGAGGGATTTCAGGGTGTTGCGGAAAAATCTGGACATGGTAAAGGCAGATTAGGGATTGGCAACGACTGCATTACTTGATGAGTCTGTCGATTTCCATTGAACCGTGGAAAATTCCGAGGATTTCGATAGAATCTTTCCTGATGAAATAGGCGATCCTGTAATGACCATAAAGTAGAATCCGGACTTGCCCATCTGGCTCATCGCGATATGGTAGTGCCCTTATCGCTAGGATTGCTTAGCAAAGTTTGCTACCCTTATATTTTCGGTATTAGGTTCATTCTCACATGCACTGCCCCGCTTGCCACTCCAATCACCTGGTCAAAAACGGATTCAATCCACTCCACAAG
>JAHDND010000177.1 GCA_018435665.1 Candidatus Thiosymbion sp.
AGCGGCACCAGCTCGTCGATGTAGCGCCACTTGCAGGCCATGCGGCAGTTGCGGAACAGCCGCCACATGGAATAGGTGGTGGTCATCAGCTCGCTCATATCGCCACCCCCGCTGTCGCGGCGGCGGGCGCTGCCCGATGCTTGGAGGCACAGGCGCAACCCGACGGCTGGGATCGTTCGATCAGGACCGAGCGTTCGCCGTATTCCTTGGTGGCGAAGCCGGTGAAGATGCGGGCGAGGTCGCTGCCGACATCGGTGGAGGCGTCGATCACGCAGGTGCGGCGGGCCTTGTCCAAATTGAACCGGCTCTCCATCCGCACACGGGAACGGCCATGCAGGCTTTCGACGGCCAGCATCGCCAGCATGAAAGTGTCTTCCAGTTCTTGGGCCGGGACCGACTCGTCAAAACGGTATTTGTAAGTGTCGTGAGTCATGGTTGAACTCCTCTTTTGTTCAGGTTCTGATTTCCGAGGCCCCGGATAGCCGCACCATGCGGCACGGTGCTTACTTACCGGAGGCGGAGCCGATGCGTCGGAGATCACAGGTAGTCCTCGAGCCCGGCCTCGCGGAACGCGTCCCGGAGCTTGCTCAGCCGGTCGTAGAGGGTGGTTCTGGGAATGCCCATCTCCCGGGCGACTTCGGCCATGGTGCTGTCGTGCAGGCGCAAGCACAGATCCCGGAGCTCTTCCGGCAGCGAGGCGATGGCCTGGCCGAGATCCATGCGGATCTCATGGGCGAGGCGCTCTCTTGTTTCGCGGGTGCCGCCCCCCAGAGAGCCTTCGCTATCCAGGAAGTCGATCCGCTCGGTGGTGTCGCCCTCACCGTTGTCGAGGGGTTCGTTGAGTGATGTTTGGCAGAGCCACCAGTCCCGGCATTGGGCGAACCGGGCCTCCAGGATGGTGGAGATGTGACGTTCGACGATCCGGGCCATGAAGGTGGTCTTCTTGGCCTTGGCGGGATTGAAATGCCGCATCCGCTGCAGCAGATCGATCATCAGTTCCTGTTCGAGGTCGGGTCTGTCGTCCTCGGTGAATCCGGCCTTGCCTACGAGTTGACGTGCTTTGTGCCGAATGAGGTCGGCGGCATACTTGTCGATGCCGTCGTAAGAATTCTGTGAAACCATCGGGGCCTCCTCGGAGCGAGGAGGAGGTCCGCGTGGGTGTCGGCACGGGCCAGATCACAGGACAAAGCTGTCGCGTGGGCGAAGGGGTCGCAGGTACGCCGCCAATTGCCGTATTCGGCTCGGCGACACCCACAACAGCCTCCGCCATGCGTCCAGCTTGTTGTCCAGTGTCTAAGGGTTCAGGTCGTTACGTGTTCAGGCTGCCCGTTCCTCGATGCGCATCAGGAACGGCAGACCGTGTTTGATCTCGAGCAGGCAGACTTTTCCGCTGCCCATCTGCGCGAGGTGCTCCAGCAGCGCCACGACCTCTTGCTTGAGAATGAAGTCATCCTGGTCGCGCTCGGGCCGGGGACCGCTCTGTCCGCCCAGCTTGATCTCGCGCTCGATGACCGTGTCAGGGGTGAGTTCCGGCTCGCCGTCGCGGACCGGAATGTTGGTGATGCGGCCGAAGTTGATGTCCTGCATCAACTCGATGAGTCGCCGCTTCGGTGGGGTGAGGTGTGCTTTGTTGACTTGTGCCACTGCCAGTCTCCTTGTTCGGAAGTTCTGGCACGCCCGGTGGCCAACCCTGTGCTGACCAATAAAAAACGCCGGATCGCGCCTTCATTGGGGAAGGCGCTACATCCGGCGTCGCAATGGCTACATTTGGCGTAGCGGAAAT
>JAHDND010000042.1 GCA_018435665.1 Candidatus Thiosymbion sp.
CGGTCTTTGGCGAGAAGGACTTTCAGCAACTCCAGGTCATCCGGCTCATGACCCTGGACCTGAGCCTGCCGGTGGCCATCCAGGGCCTGGCGACGGTGCGCGAGGCGGACGGTCTGGCGATGAGCTCCCGCAACGGCTACCTGACGGCGGCGGAGCGGGCCCGGGCCCCGGCACTCTACCGGACCCTACAGCACTGCGCCGAGTGGCTCCGGGCGGGTCAGGACCATGCCTCCGTCGAGCGCCAGGCGGGGGAGGCGATCGCCGCCGCCGGTTTCGAGCCGGATTATTTCAGCGTGCGTCGCGCCGCCGACCTCGGTCTCCCGGCGCCGGGGGAACGGGAACTGGTGGTGCTGGCCGCGGCCCGCCTGGGACGGGCGCGACTGATCGACAACCTGCGCGTCGCCCTGTGATGGGGTCCATGTTGCGGCGCAGCAGAAGTTGACACCCCCCTGACCATTTTGCAATACAATGTCGCCTATTGCGTTTCCCGGCTTCCCTCTTAGGTCCGCCAGAGGTTTTTCCCCATGCAACTGACTTTGCTCAAGTGCAAACTGCATCGCGCCTGCGTGACTCATGCCGAGCTTGATTACGAGGGCTCCTGCGCCATCGACGAGCGCCTGATGGCCCTGGCGGGTATCCGCGAATACGAACAGATCCAGATCTACAACGTCACCAATGGCGAGCGGTTCACGACCTACGCCATCCGTGCCGAGGGCGGTTCCCGGGTCATCTCCGTCAACGGCGCGGCCGCCCACAAGGCCTCGCCCGGCGATCGGGTGATCATCTGCGCCTATGCCGCCATGGATGCCGCCGAGGCGGCCGTTTTCAGTCCCAGCCTGGTCTACCTCGACGAGCACAACCGTGTCACCCGCACGGGTGACGCCATTCCGGCGCAGGCGGCCTGAGGTCCGTCGCCGGGTCCGCGCCGGCCCGGTTTTGGCCCTCAGCCTCCCGACGACCGGCAAGCCTCCGGCGGCCTGGGCCAGCCGGAATTTTTTTGCCCCAGCCCTAGCCCCAGTCCAGCCACTCGCAGCTGGCATGAGAGGATGCGATAAGCCATGAAAAAGCCCCTCAAGGTCACCATCACCGGCGCCGCCGGTAATATCGGTTACGCCCTGGCCTTCCGTGTTGCCGCCGGCGACGTCTTTGGCCCCGATCAGCCCGTCATCCTACAGTTGATGGAACTGCCCATGACCATGGGCCCCCTGGGCGGCGTCGGCATGGAGATGGAGGACTGCGCCTTCCCCCTAGTCCATGACGTGGTGCTGACGGACGACCCCAAGGTCGGCTTCCGCGATACCGACTATGCCCTGCTGGTCGGCGCCAAGCCGCGCACCAAGGGCATGGAGCGCAGCGATCTCATCAGCGAGAACGCCCGCATCTTCTCCACCCAGGGCCGGGCCATCAACGAATACGCCTCCCGCGAGGTCCGCGTCATGGTGGTCGGCAACCCCGCCAACACCAACGCCATGATCGCCGCCGCCAATGCCCCCGACCTGCCCCGGGAGCGTTTCACGGCCATGGCCCGTCTGGACCACAACCGCGCCATCGGCATGCTGGCCAAGAAGACCGGCGCCCTGCCCGGGGACGTGAAGCGCATGATCGTGTGGGGCAACCACTCCCCGACCATGCACACCGACCTCACCCACTGCACCGTCAAGGGTCAGCCGGCCATGGGTCTGGTGCCGGAGGACTGGTACCGGGAGGTCATGGTCCCCACCGTCCAGCGCCGGGGCGCGGCCGTCATCGAGGCGCGCGGCGCCTCCTCCGCGGCCTCCGCGGCGGCCTCGGTGGTCGATCACGTGCGTGACTGGTTCCTCGGCACCCCCGAGGGCGATTGGGTGAGCATGGGCGTCCATTCCGACGGCAGCTACGGCATCCAGGAAGGCCTGGTCTACTCCTTCCCCGTGACCTGCAAGGCAGGCACCTACCAGATCGTCCCGGGCCTGGAGGTCACAGCCTTCGGCACGGAGCGCATGAAGGTGACCGAAAAGGAATTGCAGGACGAGCGCGCCGTGGTGGCCGATCTGCTCTGATCTAGTCCTTTCCCATCCCGGCTGTCCGCGGGAATGATCCTGCGGACAGCCTCCTTCCCCCCTCCCCCTCTCCCGGTTTACCCGCATGCGCAATGACGCGGGCATCCTCTTCCTGGCCAGCCCGTCGGGAATCAGATTCAGTGGATTCGCGGAAAAGACCAGTTGGCGTCCCGGCGCGAGCCCATTCCCGGCTTATGAGACTTTGCATCTCCGCCTTCGGCCTGGACAAGGAGGGTCGGGTGGCGTCTGGCGGGGGTGTCACCAGCAAGGATGCTGGTGCCAAGCCTACAAGGACGTATTTACGGCGTCCCCCGCCAGACGCCACCCGACCCGGGAAAACCAAAAATTAACGTGCGGTGACTATTTTCCCGTATGGAGCCAATCCCCCATGAACCTATCGGGCACTAGCCCACCAGGGCCTGGTCGTAAAGCTCCTCATAATGGCGGGCGCTGGCCGTCCAACTGAAGTCCTGGGCCATGCCATTGAGGGCCAATTGCCGCCAGTGTTCCGGCTGCTCGCGGTAGAGCCGGATGCAGCGCTCCATCGCCTCCCAGAGACCCTCCCGGGTGGCCGCGTCAAAGCAGAAACCGGTACTGTCCCCGCGCTCGATGCCGGCAACCCCGGCGTCGATCACCGTGTCCGCCAGGCCCCCCGTGCGGCGGACCAGGGGGACGGCACCGTAGCGCAGGCTGTAGAGCTGGTTGAGGCCGCAGGGCTCGAAGCGGGAGGGCATGAGGAAGGCGTCACAGCCGGCCTCGATGCGATGGGCTCGACCCTCGTCATAGCCAATGGCGATACCCACGCGGTCGGGGTGGGCCTGGGCGGCGGCCAGCAGGGCCTTCTCCGTCGCCTTCTCCCCGGAGCCCTGGAGGATGAACTGGGTGTTGGGATGCGCCAGCAGCCGCGGCAGGACCCCCAGGATCAGGTCCGCCCCCTTCTGCGGGACCAGGCGGCCGATGTGGCCGAAGACCAGGGCCTCCTCGTTGCGCGGCAGGCCGAATTCCCGTTGCAGGGCCAGCTTGTTTTCCGCCTTGAAGCTGAAGGTCTCCCCGACGTAAGGCTGGGGGATGTGGCTGTCCGCGGCCGGATTCCAGGCGCGGTAGTCGATGCCGTTGAGGATGCCGGAAAAGCGCCAGCCCAGGCCCGTCAGCAGACCGTCCAGACCGCAGCCCAGCTCCTTGGTCATGATCTCGCGGGCATAGGTCGGGCTGACGGTGTTGACGCGGTCGGCGAAGACGATGCCCCCCTTGATGAAGGAGAGTTGCTTGTGGAACTCCAGGCTGTGGAGGGTCCAGAAGACCTCGGGGAGGTGCAGC
>JAHDND010000261.1 GCA_018435665.1 Candidatus Thiosymbion sp.
CAACGAGCGGTAGCGATGCTGCTGGAAGCGATCTACGAGCCGTATTTCCATACGTTCTCGCATGGCTTTCGGCGCGGGCATAGCGCGCACGGGGCCTTGAGTTATCTGCGGGACCAGTGTCTGAGGCTGGGTATCAATTGGATTATTGATGCCGACATTGCCAAGTTCTTCGACACGATCGAACCCTTGCACCTTCGCACGATCCTCCAGAAACGCGTCAACGACGGAGCCATCCTGAGACTAATCGGGATGTGGCTTCACGTGGGCGTGCTGGAGGAAGGGAAGGTAGTAAGGAGTGAGACGGGCACCCCGCAAGGGGGAGTGATTTCGCCCATCCTGGCCAATATCTTCCTGCACACGGTGCTGGATGAGTGGTTCGAGGCGACCGTGCGACCGCGCATGGGCGGGAACTGCTTTCTGGTGCGGTTTGCGGATGATTTTGTCATGGGTACAGCGATCAAGACAGACGCGGAGAAAGTGTTTCGGGTGCTGCCGAAGCGGTTCGAGCGGTTTGGGCTGAAAATCCATCCGGAGAAAAGCCGGCTGGTGCAATTCAGTCGGCCGTTTGGACGCAAGGGTAAAGGGCCTGGGACGTTCGCGTTCCTTGGGTTCGACCACTATTGGGGCAAAACCCTGAACGGGGGTTGGACCATCAAGCGCAAGACCCAAGGGAAACGGCTCCGCCGGTTCCTGAGCGGAATCCACGAATGGTGCCACAAGAACCGACACTTGGACATCGTGGAGCAATACCAGACCTTGAAGAGCAAGCTGCGCGGGCACTATCAGTATTACGGTGTGCGCGGCAACTTTAAGATGCTGGAAGTTGCTTTTGAACATACCGAAAGGGTGTGGAAGCGGTGGTTGAGTCGTCGGAGTTCCAAGCACCGGCTGAACTGGGAGCAATGGATGGTGCGGTGGCAGGCGATTTGCCCGCTGCCGAAACCGAGGATCGTGCATGCGTTTTGAGTCTGGGCAGCAACGCGTCATGCGCTTGGGCTGGGAACGGCCCGGGTCACCGGTCGAAAGGCCGGTGCTGACGAACCGTATGAGCGAATCGTTCACGTACGGGTCTGTGGGGGGCGCCGGGGGTAACCCCGGTCCCTACCCGGCAGCGAATGCGGGCGGGTGCGTATTCCGGCGGCATTCGGACACCGATTCCGATTGAATCCGGACAGGAATCCGGCCGATGTCGGACAGCGCTCCGGAGTTTGCCGGACAGGATTCCGGCGGCATCCGGACAGCAATCCGGGACGGTCCGGACAGAGTTCCGGTCCGATCCGGACAACGTTCCGGGGCATCCGGACAGTGTTGGGCACCGCCCTGAGTGGGGCGGTGGCAAGGGATCGTGAGTAGGTCCTCTTGGAGGAGGTGGCGCAAAACGTTGAATGGGCGGCTCGGCGGCCGAAACTGACCGCCTTATGCCCAAAAAAGTACTCGTTATGCGTCAAGTCATCGAAATCCTGCGTCTTAAACATGAGCACCATCTCTCGATACGCGAAATCGCCCGCAGTTGTGGCCTGGCCTCCAGCACCGTTGGCGATTACCTGTTGCGGGCCGAGGCCGCGGGTTTGGAGTGGCCCTTGCCCGAAGGAGTGGGCGAAGCGCAACTGCAAGCCCGTCTGTCGGCGGTAGCGCCCCCGCGGACGGCGCAAACACCTGCGCCCTCGGTCCCAGACTGGGCGCACCTGCACGTCGAACTGCGCCGTCCCAACCTCACCCTGCGCCTGCTGTGGCAGGAGTACATCCGGACCGATCCCTCCGGGTTGAAGTACAGCCGCTTCTGTGAGCGCTATCAACAATGGCGCAAGAGCTTGGAGCCTACCTTGCGGCAGGTGCATGTTCCCGGAGAGAAGATGTTCGTGGACTGGGCCGGCCAGAGTGTCCCCATCCGCAACGGGGCCGATGGCACAACACAGCCGGCGTCGTTGTTTGTGGCGGCACTGGGAGCTTCAGGCAAGATCTTCGCCGAGGCGTTCGCGGACCAGAAGCTCCATTCCTGGATCAGCGCCCACGTGCATGCCTTTGAGTTCTATGGCGGGGTCGCAGCGCTGACGATTCCCGACAACACCCGCACGGCCGTCGTGGACCCCTGCCGCTATGAGCCCTTGCTCCATCGCACGTATCAGGAGATGGCCGAACACTACGGCACGGTCATCCTGCCCGCGCGCGTCAGAAAGCCCCGTGACAAAGCCAAGGCCGAGTCGGCCGTGCAGGTGGCTCAGCGCCAGATCCTGGCCGCGTTACGCGACATGGATTTCTTCAGCGTCGGCCAGTTGAACCAAGCTATCGCGCCACGCTTGCGGCAACTCAATGCCCAGCCCTTCCAGAAGCTGGACGGTTCGCGGGACCAATGGTTTGAAGCCTTGGACCAGCCCAAGTTGCGGCCGCTGCCGCCCTCGCCCTTCGTCGTGGCCACCTGGCTGGAGGCCACCGTGAACATCGATTATCACGTGGCGGTCGATCACCACTACTACAGCGTACCCTACGGGCTGATCCACCAACGCCTCCAGGTGCGACTGACCGACGCGACGGTCGAACTCTTCCACAAAGCCAAGCGGGTCGCGGCCCACCAGCGCAGTTTCCAGCGCGGTCAATTCACCACCATCGAGGAGCACCGCCCCAAGTCGCACCAGCGTTATCTGCAATGGACTCCCAGCCGGATCATCGATTGGGCACGCAAGATCGGCCCCCAGTGCGCCTCGGTCGTGCAGAACGTCATGGCCGCGCGCCCGCACCCCGAACAGGGATTTCGTTCCTGCTTGGGCATCATTCGCCTGGCCAGGGTTCACGGAGAGGCCCGGCTGGAAGCTGCCTGCCAGCGGGCCCTGCATTTCGGCACCCTCTCCTATCGCAGCATCGAATCGATCCTCGATAAGCGCCTGGAGGCTCAACCGTTGCAAGGGGACTTGGCGTGCGCTTCTCCCACTCACGAAAACGTGCGCGGTCAGGATTACTTCGCGTGAAAGGCCCAGGCTTATGTTGACGCATCCGACCTTAGATCAACTGCGGGCCCTTCGCTTGGAGGGCATGATCGAAGCCTTGGAGGAACAACGCCGCGATCCCAATATCGCCGACCTGGACTTCGAGCAACGTCTGGCGTTGCTGGTGCAACGACAGTGGCTTTGGAAATCCAATCGCGCGCTGGCGGCACGCCTGCAACAGGCCCAGCTCAAAGTTCCGGCCACGCTCGAGGACATCGATTACCGCCATCCCCGCGGACTCAAACGCGCCCAGATCGAGCAACTGCGGGTCAATGACTGGATCGGCCAACGCCGGACCTGCCTGATTACCGGGCCCACCGGCTGCGGCAAGACTTACCTGGGCTGCGCCCTGGGCCATCAGGCCTGTCGGGATGGGCACCGCACGTTGTATTACCACGCCCCGAAACTGTTTCGCGATCTGCAGATGGCCCAAGCCGACGGCTCCCTCGCCCGTCGGCTCAAGCAGTGGGCGCGCATTACGCTCTTGATCATCGATGATTTGGGGATGGCGGCCACGGGGACCAAGCCGTATCGGGAACTGCTGGAGATCATCGACGATCGGCTGGGCAAAGGTTCGGTCCTCATCACCAGCCAGTTCCCCGTGGGTCAGTGGCATGAACTGGTGGGCGACGCGACGGTGGCCGATGCCTTGATGGATCGCTTGGTGCACCAGGCCTATCGGATCGAACTCAAGGGCGAATCGATGCGCAAGGCGCGGGCTGCCGACGACCGCAGCCACGGACCTCCTTCGGACTCGGAATCCCACGCGTAAGGCGAGGTCACCGTTGTGGGCCAGGAGACCGCCCCCCAATGGGGCCCCAGGCGCTACGCTGCTGACCGCGAGCTGGGGCTCGAAGCTTCGGTCAGCAGCGGCGCTACCCCCATTGGGGACCGGTCTCCTGGTCCACAACTCGCCCCAAGAACCTCCCCCCCTGCGGACCGTGCCCATCGGCACACTTGACTGGCGAAGCTACAAAGAGTAGTTGACGAACCCGAGCGTCGCTTCGCTCCGAGAAACTGTCCGGCAAACTCCGGAACGCTGTCCGACATCGACCGGAATCCTGTCCGGATCAAATCGGAATCCGTGTCCGATTTCATCGGAATGCGCAATTGGTATCGAGCCGGTCCGGTCGCCGGCTTGGTGCGCGCGTACTACGCGTTGCTGCGATCGGTGCTACGGACCCAGCCTGAGTTGCGCCGGTGCCGGACGCGCTGTCGG
>JAHDND010000169.1 GCA_018435665.1 Candidatus Thiosymbion sp.
TGCTCACCGGAGGCATCCCGGGGCGGGAAGCGCAGGGGCCCGTCGTCATCGCCGGCGGCAGGCGTCTCGGCTGCCGTGGGGGCCTCCTCGGGGGAATGGGTATGTTGGGGATCCTGGCCGAAGTCCGCCTGAGCACCCGGGACCCTTGTCACCGGGTTCTGGCTGCCGCTAACGGCTTCGGCGCCGTGGGTCTGGCCTTGGATAAAGGGCCGATTGTGTATTGGATCCGTGCCGAGGTTGGTCAGGGCCTGGTTGGGCGTCGCCTCCGCGGCCTGAAGCAGGGGGCTGGTCAGGGTCGCCAGGGCCAGCCAGGTAAGCCGAGGCTGGCTAGGAGCAAAGTTGATGGGACGAACGTGGGTAGTGCCAGACATCGGCGGGGTTCCTTATATACAGCGGCTGAGGGTTGAGATATCGGGTGGGGGTGCTGAACGCGGGGTATTCCGACGGAAAGGGGAGGCCGGGATCGTCTTGCGGCGTCGGCGAGGCTGAATATTCAGCCTGACAGTCATGAGGGGGCGTGCCATGCCCCTGAAAATGAAAGCCTTTGGCGTGACCTTCACGCTAACTGTCATGAGGCAGCGCGCCACACCACTGATAATTAAAGGCTTTCCCGTGACTTTCTCCTAACCTTGCCACTGATAGACCTCGATGGGGGCGGTGCCGCACTGGCTACAGCCCTGGCACTTCGCCGCCAGGGTATAGCTGACCTTCCCCTTTCGCTGCCAGACCTCCAGCATGCCGCGGACCAATTCCCGGTCGGCGGAGAAATGGGCGGCGATTTCCCCCAGGGTCGCCTGGCGGTGATCCAGGAGAAAATTCTTCAATTCAATCAGTGTCATGATGGCAATTCCCTATTGCCCGACACGCCTATGCCCACCACCGGGGGTGGACCCGACCGGTTGGGACTGACGTGGCAGGGCGATTGGTGGCGTTGCGCGGAAACTTCGCGGAGCGTGGCGAGTTTCCGGGCCGCCGCGGATCAGAGGATGGCGGTCACCAGGGTCTGGGCCGTGCGTTGGGCAAGGGCGCCCATCAGGGCCTTGCCGAACAGGGGGCCGATCTGGGAGGCCAGGCCGGGCCGGGCGGCTTGCGCGGGGACGCGGCCACTGGCGGACATCATCCTTAGCAGCCCGTCGCCGTCCTGAATCTTGGGGTCATAGTGGATGGTGATGCTGCCCGCCTTGGGGTTGAGGGCAACGGAGCGGATACCGTCCAGGTCACGCAGGCGATTGGCCAGGGCCTCCGCCTTGACCGGATCGCAGCGGAAGGTGCCATGGCCCACATGGGTCCCGCGACCTCGCCCCGCTCCAGGCACTCCCGCCAGAGGTCGCGGACCTTGGCGTCGCCTCGCGCTGACTTGAACCGACGGATGACGCTGGCATGAGTGCGGTCCAGATACTGCTGTACCGCCTCGGAGAACTCGTTGCGGTACAGGGAACGATGTACCGCCTCGACATGCAGTTGGTAGTGGTCCTGGAGGTCGCACTTGAAGCCGAAGCGGCGGGCCAGCCGACTAAGCTGCTCCATGGGCAGGCAGGTGCCGATCAAGGGGCAATGGAGTTTGTCGTCCAGTTCCCAGAGCTTGCGGGAGCGCCGCGCTTCGCCGGTGGCGGAGGAAACGGCGGTCAGCTCCTCCGGGCTGGAAGCGGGACCGACGGCCCGCACGGCCCCCTCGGCCTGGTCTGTTCGCGCGATTCGCCCGGCCTGCTCGGTGCGCCCGGCCCGCACGGGCCACTCCGGCGGGGGCTCGGCGGCGGCGAAGACCGGTGGCGGCGGTGGTGGCAGGACCTGGGCCAGGGCAGCCGCAAGCGCACTCACGCCCCGACCCCCCGGGCATCGAGAAGACGGTCGCTCATGAGCAGGCAAAGTTCCCGGGTCGTGCGGTCGAGAGCGCCAGTCTCGGCCAACCTCTCCAACAGCCCGGCAGCCTGGTGACCGGCCTGGAGGCAGCCGGTCAGGTCATGGCGGAGCAAAAGGGCCAGGGCCCCGGTGGTGAGATCTTGGTGGGACATGATGTGGGCTCCAGAGGTGATGGGATTGCTGATGTGCCGCGCCCGGTTCCCTGGGCGACAAGGTTGGACATGGGCTAATTATGAGAACTGTTCGCATTTGCGTCAAGATGCCGCGGACCTTCAGCCGACGGGTAAGCAGGCGCGGGGTACCAGCCACCGCTGCATGCAATGAAAATTCGCACTCATTTACTCGGATTAGCCTAATTCGAACCTTGCCGTGACCTGGCGCAACCTCGACAGAGTTCAGGGCTTTATCCTGGGCCAGGGATCTAAAATTAATTTAGCGGATGATGAAATACTCATTCGTTAAAGTCCTGTTGGAAAGCGTTTGAAGTTGTTTAAAAAAGGGAGGTTCGCGATGAACAAGCAACATTCGCGTCTCTTCGCGTTGGGGAGCGCCCTGGTTGCCCTGGCGGTTCTCAGCGCCCCCGTCTGGTCTTACGACGAGGGCCTGGCAGCCAAGTACGCCCAACTGTTCGCGTCGGCCAAGGAAAAGGCGACGAGCAAGGAATTGCACTGCATGAAGCCGGAGGGGTTGCTGAACATGATCAAGAAGGGCGAGCCGTTGCTGGGTCTCGACATCCGCACGCCGGTCGAAACCGCGGTATTCACCCTGGCCTTGCCCGGCAGCCTGAACATCCCGATCAATGAACTCTTCCTGCCGGAGAACCTGGCGCGCCTACCCAAGGATCGCCCGTTGGTGCTGTTGTGCCAGACCGGCATGCGGGCGGGTATGGCCGTGGTCGCGCTCCGCCAGGTGGGTTTTGAGAAGGTCTTCGCCCTTCAGGGCGGGTTCAAGGGCCTGAGCGATTACCTGGATCCGATCACGGCCTACAGCCCGGTGTCGGAACCCCAAGCGGGCAAATAACGACCTTGGTTTTCAACCTGACTGGGAGCAAGCAATGCCTACTGCCATCACCCGCTATGAAGGAGACATGCTGTTCGCGACCGAGATAGGCGGACAGCACATCACCACCGACGTCACGCCACCCATGGGTGGGAAGGGGCGGGCGCCGACGCCACCTGACCTGTTCATCGTTTCCCTGGGGGCCTGCGTGGCGGCCTTCGTCGCCCGCTATTGCGAGCAACAAGGGATCGATACCCGGGACCTGCGGGTCGAGACCGCTTTCGAGAAGAACGAGCAGCCCGCCTTTCTGACCAATTTCAAGGTCGATGTCCATCTGCCTCACGCCGAGTGCGGCGACCGCATGGCCGCCGTCCAGCGGGTGGCGGACCACTGCATCATCGAAGAGACCTTGCAACATTTTCAGCACGTCCAGTTCCAGATCCACGACAGGACGAAGGTCTGAAAAACAGCAAGCCCCGGTCAAGCCGGGGCTTAAGCAGAGCCTCCTGATTACCCCTTCCCGCCCACCCTCTCCTCACGCCGCTAGGCGACGGGGGGAGCCGGGGTCAGGAAGGGTGCCGCGTTCAGGCCAGGTCGAAGCGGTCGGCGTTCATGACCTTGGTCCAGGCAGCCACGAAGTCCCGGGCGAACTTCTCCCGGTTGTCATCCTGGGCGTAGACCTCGGCATAGGCGCGCAGGATGGAGTTGGAGCCGAACACCAGATCGACCCGGGTCGCCGTCCACTTGACCGCGCCGGTCTTGCGGTCACGGATCTCGTAGAGGTTGCTGCCGGTCGGCACCCAGGTGTAGGCCATGTCCGTCAGGTTGACGAAGAAGTCGTTGGTCAGGGCGCCGACCCGATCGGTGAAGACTCCGTGCTTGGTGCCGCCGTGGTTGGTGCCCAGGACCCGCATCCCGCCGATGAGGGCCGTCATTTCCGGGGCGGTCAGGCCCAGCAGTTGGGCACGGTCGAGCAGCATCTCCTCGGGCTGGACGACGTAATCCTTCTTCTGCCAGTTGCGGAAGCCATCGTGCAGGGGTTCCAACACCTCGAAGGATTCGACATCCGTCATCTGCTGGGTCGCATCACCCCGGCCGGGGGCGAAGGGCACGCTGATGTCGAAGCCGGCGGCCCGGGCCGCCTGCTCGATGCCGACGTTACCGGCCAGCACGATGACATCGGCGACACTGGCGCCGGTCTCGGCGGCAATGACCTCATAGACCTGCAATACCTTGGCCAGGTGCGCCGGCTCATTGCCCTCCCAGTCCTTCTGTGGGGCGAGGCGAAGGCGGGCGCCATTGGCGCCGCCGCGCTTGTCCGAACCGCGGAAGGTGCGGGCGCTGTTCCAGGCGGTGGTGACCATCTCGCTGACGCTGAGCCCGCTGGCGCTGATCCTGGCCTTCACCGCGGCGACGTCGTAGTCCTTGCGGCCTGCGGGGACCGGGTCCTGCCAGATCAGGTCCTCGGCCGGCACGTAGGGGCCGAAGTAACGCGCCTTGGGGCCCATGTCGCGGTGGGTCAGCTTGAACCAGGCGCGGGCAAAGACCTCCGAGAAGTAGGCCGGGTCCTGGTGGAAGCGCTCGGCGATCTTGCGGTACGCCGGGTCCATCTTCATCGCCATGTCGGCGTCGGTCATGATCGGGTTGTAGCGGATCGACGGGTCCTCGACATCGACTGGCTTGTCTTCTACCTTGATAGCGACCGGTTCCCACTGCCAGGCGCCGGCCGGGCTCTTCTTCAACTCCCACTCGTGGTTGAGCAGCATGTCGAAATAGCCGTTGTCCCAGCGGGTGGGGTGGGTCGTCCAGGCGCCTTCGAGACCGCTGGTCACGCTGTCGCGGCCCACGCCGCGGTTGACGTGGTTCATCCAGCCCAGGCCCTGCTCTGCCAGATCGGCCCCCTCGGGGGCCGGACCCAGGTTGGCGGCATTGCCGTTGCCGTGGCACTTGCCGACCGTATGGCCGCCAGCGGTCAGGGCGACGGTCTCCTCATCGTTCATCGCCATGCGGGCGAAAGTCACGCGCACGTCGTGGGCGGTCTTGAGCGGATCGGGCTTGCCGTCCACGCCTTCCGGGTTGACGTAGATCAGGCCCATCATCACCGCGGCCAGGGGATTTTCCAGGTCGCGCTCGCCGGAGTAGCGGGAACCCTCGCTCCCGCTCGGCGCCAGCCATTCCTTTTCGGAACCCCAATAGATATCCTTTTCCGGATGCCAGATGTCCTCGCGGCCAAAGGCGAAACCGTAGGTCTTGAGCCCCATGGATTCATAGGCGACATTGCCGGCGAGGATGATCAGGTCCGCCCAACTGAGCTGGTTGCCGTACTTTTTCTTGATGGGCCACAGCAGGCGGCGGGCCTTGTCCAGGTTGGCGTTGTCCGGCCAGCTATTGATGGGGGCGAAACGCTGGTTGCCGGTACCGGCGCCACCACGACCGTCGGCGATGCGATAGGTGCCCGCGGTGTGCCAGGCCATGCGGATCATCAGACCGCCGTAGTGACCCCAGTCGGCTGGCCACCAGTCCTGGCTGTTGGTCATCAGATCGGTCAGGTCCTGCTTGACCGCGGCGAAGTCGAGTTTCTTCACCTCCTCACGGTAGTTGAAACCGGGACCCATGGGGTTGGTCTTGCTGTCGTGCTGATGCAGGATGTCGAGATTCAGCGCCTTTGGCCACCAGTCCATGTTCGAGGTACCAACGGCCGTGTTACCACCATGCATCACCGGGCATTTACCGGAAGTCGTCGAAGCGGAAGTCATAGCGGTCTCCAATCGTGGTTGCGTGACCTGAGTCATGAGGGTCGCGACGTTAGTGGGGATGCGGTCGCGGAAACACAACGCGACTGGGGAGGATACTAGGCTCAGCCCTGGCCAGGGGCTAATCGTTTCGTCGTATCTCGCTGATCGGGGCTATCTATTGACCGGCTTCAAGCGCGAGGGGCCACGGGCAGACGCCGCTGACCCGATTCCGCCCCCCGGCCTTGGCGGCGTAGAGCGCCTGGTCGGCCCGGGCGTAGAGGGCATCCAGGCTGGTGATGGCCGGCGTCAGGGTCGCGACGCCAATGCTGACCGTGACGGCCAGGTCCCTGGGCGGTCCGCCCATGGGGTCCTGGGCCTGATCACCGAGTGGGTGGCAGCGCCACCGCCGTTCTTGCAAGCCCTGGCGCAGACGCTCCGCCAGGTGGCAGGCCCCCTCCTGGTCGGTTTCGGGCAGGAGGATGGCGAATTCCTCGCCCCCCATGCGCCCGATGAGGTCGGAGGTCCGGATCGCCTCACGGCAATGGTCCGCCACGCCGCGCAGGACGGCATCCCCGGCCTGATGGCCATGGCTGTCGTTGACATCCTTGAAGTGGTCGATGTCGAGGATCAGCAGGGACAGCGGCTCCCCGTAGCGTTGCGCCCGCGCCAGGTTGATCGCGGCGCTGGTGTGGAAATGGCCGCGATTGGCCAGGCCGGTGAGGTCGTCGATGGTCGCGCGCCGCTCCAGCTCCTCCCGCAGAAGATGCAATTCCGTGATGTCGGTGGCCAGGCCGATGAGGCGGTCCGGTTGTCCGGACTCCAGCAGCGGGACCTTGACCGTCCAGAAATAGCGGACCTTGCCCTCCCGGTCGACCAGGCGCTCCTCGCAACTCTGGGGCTGCCCGCTGCGGTAGACCGCTTCATCGAGTTCCCGCAGGTGGGCGATGGCCTCCGGTGGCAGGAACTCGGTCTGCAGCTTGCCGAGCAACGTCGAAATGGGTTGCCCCAGAAAGTCGGCCACGGCCTGGTTGGCATACAGAAAGCGCCCCGCGCGATCCTTCATGAAGACATGGGCATCCAGGTTGCCAAGGACGGTGTTCAGCAGCAGGTTCTGCTGGTGGAGCTCTTCCTCCAGCCGGTCACGGCGGCGCAGGGCGCGGATGAGCTGGATGAACACGATGGCCAGCACGGCCACGAAGAGCAGCGACACCAGCAGCAGACGTTCCGCGTCCTGCCGCCAGTCACGCAGATAGTCCTGGCTGGCGATACCGACCGCCACCACGAACGGGTAATCACCGATCTGGCGATAGCCATAAATGCGCTGGGAGCCGTCGACCGGCGAAACGATCTCAATGTGGCCGATGGGTCCCTGGTTCAGCACCGCCAGGCGCGTGGGGATATCGGGCTCGGGACGGTTGTCGACCTCGATCGGGCCAGGATAGCGAACGACCACGGCCCCATCGTCCATCCGCCGCAAGACCACCACGCCCTTGTCGCCCAGGCGAATCCGGCTGAATTGCCCATGAATATCCACGAGTTCAATGGCCAATACCACCGCGCCCAGAAACCGCCCGGCCGGGTTTCGGATGGCCCGCGCCACCCACATCGACGGCAGGCCGGAGATGCGGCCTAGGGCGACCCGGGAGAAAAGGGTGCCGGCGGCGGGATCATCCCGGAGTTGCTGGAAATAGGCGCGATCCGCGATGGAGATCGGTTTTTCCCGGCCCAGATTGCCATACAGCCTCTGGCCTTGCGCATCGAAGATTCGCAAGGCGCTCGCGATGGGATGGCCGGCGGTATGCGCCTTCAGCCAGCCGTTGGTCTCCTCCTCATGCTGCCCGACCCGGGCGGGATCCATGGCCCCGGGATCGACCGCGTTGGCAATCAGCCGGACCGTGCGCACCGCGGCGTCGAGTTCGGAATGGATCTGTGATTCCAGCACCATGGCCAGGTTGGTGGCATCGGTGACGGCCGCCGCCTGGGCCGCCGCGCGCGTGACCCGGGCCTGATAGCCGATCAGGCCGGCAAACAGCAGGAGGATGACGCCAAAGACGAGTCCATGCCTGAGCTCCCGGGGCGAAAAGGGCCGGAGACCCTGGTTACTGGCAGTGTTCACGGGGGAAAGCGGAACTGGGGAGGGAGGCGTTCAAGCCTGGTAAAGATACCATAGCTTAGCACAGGGGCTTCAGGACTACTTTTCCAAGGCTCCAAGGTATGATGCGCCCAGCCCAGCCCAGCCCAGCCCAGCCCAGCCCATGCAGGGTTCGCCCCCGGTGGAGACGCCCTGAGACCGGTTGTGCGGGACTACCCGAATCCGCACCGCTGCACCGGCGTGATCGTCGCCGCTCGCAACGATCCCCGCGCCCACGGCCAGCCGACGCTATTGGGTCGCGCGCTCCGCTGGAGTTTCGGGTCAAAGTCGGCGATGGGGAGATGCCGCGGCGCGAAGCCCTGCCGATCGCCAACGGATTTCGCTCCCTTTCCACAGAGACGAGGAGGTGACCACCATGCCCGACCTGGCCTATCGACTGAGTCTGTATGAACAATTGGAAGGACTGCCCGCGGGGCTGACCGGCGAGATCCTCAACGGGCAGCTCTACACCCAGCCCCGGCCCTCGGGGCCGCATGGCCACGTGGAGTCCATGTTGGCCGGCGAGTTGGTCCCTCCCTTCGGACGCGGGCGCCGGGGTCCCGGCGGCTGGTGGATTCTGATCGAACCCGAGGTCCATTTCGTCCGCGACCAGGAGGTGGCGGTGCCGGATCTGGCCGGCTGGCGGCGGGAGCGCATGCCCCTCATCCCCCAGGGCCATCGCTTTGAGGTGGTACCGGACTGGATCTGCGAAATTCTCTCGCCGTCCACGGCGAGCAGGGACCGCGAGATCAAACTGCCCCTCTACGCCTGGTACGGCGTCGCCCATGTCTGGCTGGTGGACCCCCAACGGCGGACCCTGGAGGCCTATGAACTGATGACCACGGAGGCAGGCCAACCCAACCGGGGCGACTGGCGGCTGGTGATCGCGGCCGGCGCCGAGGAGTGTGTCCGGGTCCCCCCCTTTGCCGAACTGGACCTGGATCTGGCGGCCTTGTGGGTCTAACCGTCATGAGGGACGCGGCATGCCCAGAAAATGAAAGGCTTTGCGGTGAATTTGCGCTTTACGTCATGAGGGGATGTGCCACGCCCCTGAAAATGAATGACGTTGCGAGACTTACATGCTAAGCCTGGACGCCACGAGCCCGCGCGACGCATCGGCCTGGCGGGTGGGGTCATCTAGCGGAAGAGGAGAGGATGATGTTGCCAACACGACGGGGTGAAAAACTCGGCTGGCTCGGTGGTTTCGCGGGCGGGTTCCTGTGGATACCGGTGCTGGCCCTGGTGTTCCTGGGGCGCGGGGAGCTGATCGCCGGGCTTGTCGGTCTCGCGCTTAGCTTCCTGGGTTATGGCGCCGTAGTCCGCCTATCCCCCTGGCGTTACCCCGACACCCCTTACTGGCGGCTGCTGCTCCCGCCGTATCTGGCGCTGGTCGCCGCGGTGCCCTGGGCGATCTGGGGCTTCGGCCCCGAAGAGGCCGCTGGCTTAAACTGGTGGCAACTCATGCCGCTGCTCGCCCTGTTCTCGCCCTTCGTCACCATCGGCTCGCGGCGGTGGCGTGATGGCGACCAGGGTGGTGGCCAGGCCCGTTGAGCCGGCCCCTGTCAAGCCGACCAGTTAGCGGAGCGGTGGGCTGGGACCCAGTAAATCCTCGATCAGGGCCTTGAGTTGCCCGATGTCGATGGGTTTGCACAAATGGGCGTTCATGCCCGCCGCGCGAGTTTTCGCGATGTCCTCGGCGAAGGCGTTGGCGGTGAGGGCGATGATGGGGACTTGGGGGTCGAGGGCACGGATCTGGCGCGTGGCCTCGTAGCCGTCCATGATCGGCATCTGGATGTCCATCAGGATCAGCTCCTGGGGCCGGGCCTGGAACAGGTCCACTGCCTGCCGGCCATTGTCGGCGACCTCGATCGACAGCCCGGTCTCCTCCAGCAGGCCGCAGATGATCTGTTGATTGATGGCGTTGTCCTCCACCAGCAGGATGCGTCGCCCCGCCAGGCTGATCGCGGCCGCTTGAGTCGCAGCGGGCCCCGCGGGCTCCACAATCCCAACGGGTGTCCCGGCGGCTGGTGGCCAGGGTGCTCCCGTCCCAACGGACATCGGTTCGGCTGGTGACCGGGGCGCGGTCGCCTCAACGGACGTCCCGGCGGCCGATGACCCCTCCGCCCCGGCCTCAACGGGCGCCGCAACCTGTTCGGGGCTCCCGCTTAGGGCAGGCTCCGCGTCGATCTCGAAGTGAAAACAACTGCCCTGGCCCAGGGTACTGTCGACCTCGAGGTGGCCGCCCATGAGCTCGACCAACTGCTTGCTGATGGGCAGGCCGAGGCCGGTGCCGCCGTAATGGCGGGTCGTGCCGTCATCGGCCTGGGAGAAAGGCTCAAACAGCGCTTGCCGTTGCTCGGGGCTGATGCCGATCCCGGTGTCCCGCACGGCAAAGCGCAGCCGGCCGGGCGCGCCGGAGGCCGCGCTGAGCCGCACGGTGCCCCGAGGGGTGAATTTGATGGCGTTGCCGAGCAGGTTGGTGAGGATCTGTTTCAGCCGCAGGGGGTCCCCGCGATACCGGGGCGCCAGGGCGGGAGCGAGATCGACCTCGAGGGCGAGCCCCTTCTCCCGCGCGCTGATCTCCACCAGGTGCAGCACCTCCTCGACCGCCTGATGCAGCGCGAAGGGCCCCCTTTCGACGACCAGCTTGCCTGCCTCAATCTTGGACAAGTCGAGGATGTCGTTGAGAATGCCGAGCAGGGAGTGCGCGGAGCGCTCGATCTTGCTCACATAGTCGCGCTGTCGGGCATCGAGGTCGGTCTTCAAGGCCAGTTGGGCCATGCCGATGATGCCCGCCATGGGCGTGCGGATCTCGTGACTCATGTTGGCCAGGAAGGCGCTCTTGGCCTGATTGGCGGCCTCGGCGGCGGCGCGGGCCTGGATGACCTCCGCCTCGTAGCGTTTACGATCGGTGATGTCGATCAGCACCCCCTCCCACACCGTCGATCCATCCGGCAGGTCCCGGGGCGAGGACTCGGCGGAGATCCAGCGCACCTCGCCACCGACGATGACACGGGTCTCGCCAAAGAAGGGCTGTTTGTTGATGAAGGCCGCGGCGTTGAGCTGGACCCAGTGGTCATAGTCGTCGGGATGGACGCAGGCGAAGGCCTGGAGGGGATCGGTCGCGGCGGTGGCGCGGTCGAGCCCGGTCAGGGCCAGGAAGCGCTCGCTCATGAAGGAGAACTGGGCCATGGGCGCCCCCGGGGGCAGAACCATGGTGTAGGTCCCGACCGGGATGTTCTCGGTGACCTCGTAGGCGGTGCGCTCCAGGGCCTGGCGCGCGGATTGCAGGTCCCGCTCGGCCTGTTTGCGCGCCGTGATGTCCACCAGGGCGACCACCAGGCGGTCATCGAGCACGATGGCGTTGAAGAGGGTGTCGACCACCCGGCCATCCTTGGCGTTGACCTTGAACTCCATCGTCTCCACGCTCCCGGTCTCGGCGATGGCGCGCGCCACCGCCGCATCCCAGACCGCGAATACCTCCCGCCGGTAGGCTTCATCCGGATAGGCGCGCCGCGCCCAGTCGGCGGTCGTGGCAATGTCCTCCAGGGTATAGCCGTAGGTGTGGATGAAGCGGTCATTGAGGAAACGGATCCTGGGTTGGGCATCCAGGGTGATGATGGCGATACCGATGGGCAGGGCATCCACCAGGCGGCGCAGCCCCGCCTCCTTGGCGGCGAGCTCGGCCTCGGTGGCGCGCAGTTGGGCCTCGATGCGCTTGTAGGCACTGATGTCGATCATCACCCCTTCCCAACGCGTCCCCCCGTCGGCGGTTGCGTGGGGATTGGAGGTGATCGCCACCCAGATCAGTTCCCCCTGGACGAGCAGACGCCCCTCCCAACGCAGGGGCTGGTTCTCGACCAGCGCCTGCTGATTGGCCGTGATCATGTGCTCGCGATCGTCCGGATGGATGACCGCGATCGCCAGCCCCTGATCGGCCATGAAGGCCTCGCGGCTCAGGCCGCACATCTCCAGCCAACGGCTGCTGACGTAGGTGAACTCGGGCCGCCCATCGGGCCGGATCGTGACCTCGTAGGTCCCGACCGGCAGGTGGTCGAGCAGGGTCGGTGTCGTCGTCGGCAGCGGGGGAGAGGTGCGCGGTCCGGCCATAGGGTTCCCGTGAAGCTGATGCTGCCGGGAGTATATGAAATTTCCCGCTCATTTGGGCCAAGTCGAGCGTTGCCCGCGGTGATGGCTGTTGCCTACTGGACCTGCTTGTCACGGACCTCACCAGCACATTGAAAAAGGGTTATTGAGGCCGAGCCACGGGTCGCGGGAAATCCGCCCAGGATCAGGGGACCTTAGTCTCTGCATTCCGCGCCCCGGCCAGGGCATGGACCAGGATGCCCATGGTGGTGCCGTTGTGGAGCAGGGCGCTGGCCACCGGGGACAGCCAGCCGGTCATGGCCCCGGCGAGGATGGCGGTGTTGATGCCGACCGCCAGGTTGAAGTTGGTGCGGATCAGGTGCATGGTGCGGGCCGCCGTCTCCCGGGCATCCGCCAGGCGGATCAGGTGGTCGTCCAGCAGGACGATGTCGGCGGTGGCCCGGGCCAGATCGGCGCCGCGGGGCATGGCGATGCCCACGTCCGCCGCCACCAGGGCCGGGCCGTCGTTGACGCCGTCGCCGACGAAGGCCACCCGCCGGCCCTGGTCCCGGAGTTCCTGGACGATGCGCGCCTTGTCCTCCGGGGCCATCTCGGCATGGACCTCGTCCAGGCCTAGCTCCGCGGCCAGGGCCTCGGCCTTGGCGCGGCGGTCGCCGGAGATCAACACCAGGCGTTCGATGCCGAGCCCGCGCAGCCGTTCCAGGGTGGCGCGGGCGTCGGCGCGCAAGGTGTCGCGCAGGGCGATCAGGCCCAGGGGACCGCGGTCGTCGGCGACGAAGAGCAGGATGCGGCCTTCCTCCTGAAGGGCGACGATGCGCGCCTCGTAGGCGCCGAAGTGGATGCCCTGGTGTTCCTCCAGGTAATGGCGGCTGCCGATGACCACCCGCTCGCCCTCGACCTCGGCGGTCATGCCGTGGGCCACCAGATAGTCGACCTCGCCGTGGGAGATATGCTGGAGGTCCCGCTCCCGGGCCGCCTCCACCACCGCCTGGGCCACCGGGTGGCTGGCGTGTTCCTCCACCGAGGCCACCAGGGCCAGGAGTTTGGTCTCGTCGCCGGCGTCTGGGCGCAGCACCACCACCTCGGTGACCGTCAACTCGCTGTGGGTGAGGGTGCCGGTCTTGTCGAACACGACCGTGTCCACGGCGGCGAGGTGTTCGATGGCCTCGCCGCCCTTCATCAAGACCCCGTGACGGGCGGCGGCGACCATGCCTGACTTGAAGGCGATGGGGGTGCCGAGCTTGAGGGCGCAGGAGTAGTCCACCAACAGCACCGACTCCAGGCGCCGCAGGTCCCGGGTCAGGGCATAGGCCAGGCCGCCGGTGACCAGGGTGATGTAGACCCGCTTGTCGGCCAGGTCGTCCGCCAGGCGCTGGGTCTGGGAACGCTTCCCCAGGGACTCGCGGACGAAACGAGAAACGCGGGCGGTGGTGGTCTCCTCGCCGACCTGGGTGGCCGCGATGCGCAGCCGTCCTTCCACCACCAGGCTGCCGGCCACCACCCGGCGCGGGGCCTCCTTGCGCACCGGCACTTGCTCGCCGGTGACGGCGGCCTGGTTGACCAGGGCCGTGCCCTCCAGGACGCGGCCATCCACCGGGATCTGCTCGCCGACGCCCACCACGACGACCTCGCCCTCCCGCACCTCCAGACCGGGGACCTGAATCAGTTCGCCCTCCCGCTCCACCCAGGCCAGGGTTGGCTCGGGGCGCAGCAGGCGCCGCAGCATGCGGTCGGACTGACGGGCGGTGCGCCGTTCCAGGTACTCGCCCAAGGCCAGCAGCAGCCCGGTGAGGTTGGCGGTGTAGTGCTCGCCGCGGGCGGCGGAGAGGCCCACCGCCACCGCGTCCAGGACCTCCACCTTGATCCCCGAGGTGACCAGGGTTTCCGCACCCTTGCCCAGGGTCGAACCCAGGTTGACGAAGGTCACCAGCTTCTGGGCCCCCGGGGTCAGGAGGGGCAGCACGGCCAGGGTGGCCAGGCTGCGGGCGATGGGGACGATGTCTTCATCCTCATCCTCGCCACCCTCTCCCGGGGTCAGCGGCAGACTGGCGCCGGGATCGAAGGCCCCCAGCCGCGCCAGGACCCGCGCCCGGGTGGCAGTATCCCGGTCATGCTCCACCACCAGGGACCGGGCCGACCGATTGATCCGGACCGCCTGGACCCCCGCGGTTCCCTCCATCCAGGTCTCCAGGTAGGCCGGGTCCAGACTGGGCTGACCCAGAACGGGCAGACGCAGGCGCAGGCGACCGGGGACCTCGTGAACGAGGGTGAAGGGCAGGGGAGGGGGCTGGCCGGGACCCGGCGCGGGGACGGGGTGATTCATGAGCTGAGGGGACTGACTTATCGGATTAGGGCGGATTTATCGTCTTCGCCTCTCAATTTTCGGTTTTCCGACCCTCCCTTATCGAGGCCGAAAACTGAAATGCGTTGGGTAACTCTCTGACCAAGGCCACGATTGGCCTGATCTGTCACTCGTGAATGCCGGGAGGGCCGGGGAACTCTGCCTCAGGGTCACCCCTGAGGCAGACGATTGGCTGCCAGCCGGCTTCAGGTTTCCGGGTGGGCCGCGGCGCGGATCTCGGCCTCGGCGTCCTGGAAGCGCTCCTTGAGCTCCGCTACCCCGCCCTGGACCAGGGTCCAGACCTTGACCGTACCCTTGATGACCGCGCGCTGGACCTGATCGTTGGTCAGCAGGTAGGCCGCCGCCCCGCCAATCACCAGGCCCTTGAGGAAGCGACTGCTGGTAAGGGAGGAGAGCAGGGAGCTGTCCGCGGACGCCGGGGCGACATTGGCCATGGCGTAGCCGCCCATGGGCATTGCCATTGGTGCCCCCATCGGCATCCCCATGGGCGCACCCAGCGGATAGCCTCCCGGGGAATGCGCGACAGCCCCATAGGTGCCGCCGGCCGGGGAGACGGCACCCTGAGGCGCGTAGCCATAGCCCGGGGCTTGATACTGGCCCGGTTTGGGGTAGGAGGCGTGCGGGACGGACTGGCCCGGCAGGGGATGGAAGCCGCCTTGCTGCTGACCCTGATAAAAGGCCTGTGCGCCCATGGCGCCTTGGCCATACTGGCCCTGGCTTTGGCTTTGGCTTTGGCTTTGGCCTTGGGGTTGACCTTGAGGGTACCAAGCCCCTTGCTGCTGACCCTGGTAGGAGGCATGGTCACCCATGGCGGCCTGGCCGTATCGGCCCTGGCCTCCGGGTTGGCCTTGTGGTTAGAACTGGGGCTGAAACTGGGGTTGGGGCTGGAACTGGGCCGGGCGAAGGTTAGCGACGCCCTGAGGCGCGAAGGGGGTAGCGTAGGGGGCATTCATGCGACTTGCTCCACGTCGGTCTGACCGGCGGGCTTCTCATGGCCCTGGTCCGTCTGGGCACGGGTGATCTGGTTCAGGGCATACATCACCGCCGTGCCAGTGGCGAGGGTGGCAAGCAGGGAGAGGGTCGGCGAGGAGCGGAACTGGGAGGCCACCAGGCCGGCGGTCCCGGCGGCCAGGCCGGCGGCCAGGCTAGCCTTGAGGGTGGCGGTGATGGCCGTCGCCGGATCGACTTCCTGATCCTGATAGCGGCGCAGGTTCTGGGCCCCGGCACCGCAGGCCCCCACCACCGCCCCGACCTTGGCGAGTTGCCAGGCGCTGTTCAGGGGAGCGGCGGCATAACCGGAGTAGGCGGAATAGCTGGGGTAGCTGGAATAGCCGGATTGATAGCCAGGGTAATTGGCGGGATAGTGACTGGACATGAGGTTACTCCTGATCCGTTGTGGGTTGCTTGGGGGTGCGACTGGTGGCGGCCCCGCCCGGGGGCGCCGGTACCAGCGAACGTTGGAACAGGCCCTTGAGGAGCAGCGCCAGGGCCGCGCCCACGATGAGACCGCCGGCCAAGTCGAAGAGATTTTTGTTCACCCCATGGTGATACTGATGGCCGTGATCGCTCATGCGGTCTTCCCGGGGGCGAAACGGCCCAGGGCGAAGAGCGCCGCGGCGGAAGTGGCGAACAGGATCCCCAGGCGCAGGGGGCCCTGCTCGGTGATGGCCGCCGCGGCGGCCCCCGCCAGGGCGGTGGCGACCCCGGCGCTGAGGGCGGTGCGGCCCACCTCGGTCAGGGCACGGGTGGCCGGCAACTCGCCCAGCAGCATGGGGTCCAGGTTACGCGCCGTGGCGACCGCGCCACCCACCACCGCGCCGAGGAGGGCGAGGTGGGCGAGTTGGGCGCAGCCATCCGGGCGGGGCAGGGTGGCGAGGGGATAGCCCGGGTTGCCCAGACCATAGGGGGCGTAACCGCCCCCGATCGTGGGGACCGGGAGGCTCGCGGGGTAATAGTCGTTACTCATGGCCAGCCTCCCCCCCGGCCGCCCCCGCTTCGGCGCCACCACCGCCAAACATCTGGCTCATCTTGTCCTTGGCCTTGGCCCCGGTGCTGAAGAGGGCCTGCTGGAGGCTCTCGTTGGTCAGCAGCAAGACCGCCGCCGCACCCACCAGGGCGCCCTTCCAGAAGTCCGTATCACTGAAGTCGAGCATTTTGGTCAGACTGGACAGGCCATTGCCGCCGCTGGCGATCTCCGCCACCAGGTCGTTCATCCCGGCCCCATGCCGCGCACCGGCACCCTGGCCCCCGCCAATGCCCCCACCATAACCCTGGCTCTGGCCCGGACCATAAGCCTGACCGCCCATGGCGCCCTGGCCGGGGTGGACCATGGCCTCGGGGGGATAGCCACCCAGCCCCGCGGCGGCGAATTGGGCATAGGGGACAGGGCCGGGCATCCCATGGCTGGCCATACCCGCCTCGTAGTAGCCGGGCATGGCTGACTGGGCGGGCCCCGCGGCCAATCCGGGAGCGAACCCGGGCGCGAACCCGGGCGGGTAGCCAGCGGGTGATGGGGGATAGTTTCCGGCGGCCGGGTGATAACCAGCCGGTGCATAACCCGGCTGTGCATAGCCCGGGGATGCATAGCCCGGGGATGCATAGCCCGCCGGAACATAACCCGGTGATGCGTAGCCCGCCAGTGCATAGCCCGGCGGCGCATAGCCCGCCGGGGCACAGCCGGCCTGAGCATAGCCCCCGGGGATACCCTGGGCAGTCGCCTGGTAATACCCTGGTCCCGCCGGGCCCTCGTATCCGCCCTGACTGTAGCCCTGGCCCTGGCCTTCTGGTTGTCCCGGCGCGTAGCCTTGGCCCATGGCGCCCTGTTGGCCCTGCCCCCCTTCCTGACCGCCATTCATGCCCTGTCCGGCTAGACCATAACCCTGTCCACCAGATATACCCTGTCCCTGCGGGCCGGAACCCGGTCCGCCAGACTTGCCCTGACCCTCCTGACCATAGGCCGGTCTGCCAGAACTGCCTTGACCCTCCTGACCATGGGCCGATCCGCCAGAACTGCCCTGGCCCTCCTGGCCATACCCTCTGCCGCCGGCCAGGCCCTGGTTGCCCCAGCCCCCGCCGGCGCCCATGCCGCTGCCTTCGCGTGCCTGGCCCTGGGTCTGGCCGAAGGGGCCCGATTGGTTTTCGCTCATGGTGCAGTCTCCTGATTGAACGTGAATTTTTTTGAAGTTAAAAGAGGGTTGCCAAGGACTGGCCTGGGGTCGTTCCGCATTCAGCCCGCGCCCTGAAGCAGTTGACCGATGACGGCCCTGGCCTCGGCCTCGCCACCGTGGAGCAGCACCTGCCACAGACCCGGGGCGAGCCGGTTAGGGTCGTATTCGATGATCACAGTGGCGGCGGCGGCATTGACGCGCACGTCCTGGATGCCGTGGCTGCTGGCGAGGACCCCTTTCACGGCACCCAGGTCGAATTCGCGGATCTGGTTGAGGAGCGAGCCCGCGACCCGCAGGCGAATCCGTCCCGGCAACTGGTGGACGATGGAGAGATGTTGGCGCAGGGTCAGCAGTTGCCCGATGGCCTGGTGACTGGCTTGGGGATTGGCCGCGGTTAGAGACATAACGCTGAAGACCTCTGGTAATAAGATTACGGGTTCATCTGGCTCAGGCCTGGCTGGTGGCCAGCCGGGTCGGCATTTCCGCCTGGCGGCTGGCCCAGCGCTTCATCCCGACCAAAACCAGGCCCAGGGTCAGGAGGATGCCCAGGGTCCAAGAGGTGGATTGCAGCGGGTGCTGGCCAAAGGTGGCAAGCTGGTAGTAAAGGGTGGCGACGCCATAGCCCATGGCGGTTGACCAGAGGGCGATGAAGCTGGCCCAGCGCAGGTTGGCCTCGCGGTAGACGGCGCCCAGCACCGCCACGCAGGGGAAGTAGAGCAGTACCAGCAGCAGGTAGGCGAAGGCGCCGGCGGTGCCGTCGAAGAGTTGGGCCATGGCGCCGAAGGTGCCCGCGCCGACCTCCTGGGCCGCGGCGGCGGCCTGAACGTCGCTGACATCGCCGATGTCGAGTCCCAGGGGGTCCAGGGCGGCATCGGCCAGGCCGGCCAGATTGGCGGGGATGGTGGCGAAGGCCTCGCCCACGGCCGCCGCCAGGTCGAAGCCGGTAGCGGTCTCTCCGGCGGTGCTGGCCTCCGCCTGATCCGCCGGGGCAGCTTCAGCCTCCCGCGCGGCGGCATGACGGGAATAGAGGGTGTCCAGGGTCCCGACCACCGCCTCCTTGGCGAGGATGCCGGTAAAGACGCCCACCGCGGCGGGCCAGTTGTCTTCCTTCAGGCCAATGGGGGCGAAGACCGGGGTGATGGCCTGGCCGACGGCGGCCAGCACCGAACCCTCGTCCTCCTGATGGCCGAAGCGGCCGTCGGTGCCCAGGCTGCTCAGCAGGTTGAGCGCCAGGACCATGGGGACGATGATCTTGCCGGCCTTGAGGATGAAGCCCTTGAGACGCTCCCAGGTGTGCAGCCCCAGGCCCTTGAGGGTGGGCAGGTGGTAAGTCGGCAGTTCCATGATGAAGTGGGACCCGGCACCCGGGAGCAGGGTGTGCTTGAGGGCGATGGCGGTCAGGACCGCCACGGCGACCCCGATGAGGTAGAGCAGGAAGACCATGTTCTGGCCGCCGACAGGAAAGAAGGCGGCGGCGAAGAGGGCATAGACCGGCAGCCGGGCGCCGCAGGACATGAAGGGGGTCATGGCCATGGTCATGAAGCGGTCGCGGGGGTTTTCCAGGGTGCGGGTGGCCATCACCGCCGGGACGTTGCAGCCGAAGCCGACGATCAGGGGCACGAAGGACTTGCCCGGTAGCCCCAGGGCGCGCATCAGGCGGTCGATGACGAAGGCGGCGCGGGCCATGTAGCCCGAATCCTCCAGGAAGGACAGAAAGAGGAACAGGAAGCCGATGACCGGGATGAAGGTTGCCACCGTCTGGATGCCGCCACCGGCGCCATCGGCGATGAGGACCCGCAGCCAGTCCGGGGCGCCCAGGCTGGTCATGACCGCGCCTAGGCCGTCCACCAGCAGGGCGCCAAACAGCAGGTCGAAGAAGTCGATGAAGGCCCCGCCCAGGTTGATGGTCAAGAGGAACATCAGGTACATGACCAGCAGGAAGATCGGCAGCCCCAGGACCCGGTTGAGCACCACCCGGTCCAGGGCGCGACCGAGGCTGGCCACTGGCTGGGCCTGGCGCTGGATGACCTGGCCGGCGACGGTGCCGATGAACTGGTAGCGGGCGTCGGCGGCCAGGATGTCCATCTCCTCACCCAGTTCGGCCTCGATCTGGCGGCGCAGGGCACTGGCCTCTTCCAGGGTGTGGGGGCCGGCGAAACCGGGCGCCGCCATGTCCCCTTCCAGCAGTTTGAGGGCGGTCCAGTCCGGGCGCGGGGCCCCGGGACGCCGGCTATCCACTTCGCCCGCCAGGCGGGCCACCGCCGCCTCGATCGGTGCGGGATAGGTCACCCGCACCTGGGGATGGCCCAGGCCGCCTCGGGCCAGCAGGGCCTTGAGGTCCTCCACGCCCTGGCCGGTGCTGGCGCTCATGGGCACCACCGGGCAATCGAGCAGGCGCGACAGGGCCGCGGCATCGAGCTGGTGACCCTTTTTCGCCGCCGCGTCGACCATGTTCAGGGCCACCACCAGGGGGCGCCCCAGTTCCAGTAACTGGGTGGTGAGATAGAGGTTCCGCTCCAGGTTGCCGCCGTCGAGGATGTTGACGATCAGGTCCGCCCCGTCGGAGAGCACGAAATCGTGGGTGACCTGCTGGTCCAGGGTGGTGGCGCCGGGGATGGCATCCAGGGCGTAGACCCCCGGCAGGTCCACCACCTCTACCTCCTGGCCCTGGAAGCGGTAGTGGCCGGACTTACGTTCCACCGTGACCCCGGGCCAGTTACCCACGGTCTGCCGCGCCCCGGTGAGGGCATTGAAAAGGGTGGTCTTGCCGCAGTTGGGGTTGCCAACCAGGGCAATGGTCAGGTTCGCTGAGGGCATGCCGCAACTCCGAGGATGAAAAGGTGAGGCAAAAAGGGACCTGGCGGACCCGTCCGTCGGGATGGGTCCGCTGGCATCCTGATCAGGGGGTATCAGGGGCTTGGGGTCGGCGGAAGTCAGAGCGCGTCTCGGCGCTTGAGCTTCCGGGGCGCCACCCAGCCCCGTCGGTCGTCAGAGGCTCAGGTGCGTTGCACCCGCAAGACCTCTGCCTCGTTCTTGCGCAGCGACAGGTTATAGCCGCGCACCTCGACCTCCACCGGGTCACCCAGGGGCGCCAGGCGGGTGACGAGGATTTCGGTGCCGGGGGTCAGACCCATGGTCAGCAGGCGATGGCGATAGCCGGGGCAACCGGCGGCATAGCCGCTGACCCGGGCCCGCTCGCCGACTTTGAGCATCTTGAGGGTGGTGAACATCGGGATCGTTGTGCAAATGAGTAAGCGGAGGGAACAAGGCCGATAGAACTTTATAACTTTTGCAAATGATAACGGATATCATTTGTGGCTGCAATTGAAGTAGGTCAGTTCTTGCCTTCACGACCGGGGTGTCCCCTTGCCCTGCCGCCGAGAGCCAACCTTGGCGTTAGATCACGACCTGGTCGACGATGGGGTCGGGAGAGGACGGTGGCTAGCTGCCATTTACCCATTTCCGCATCTTGGGATTTCCGTGGTGTGCTCGGTGTTGCAAGGCTGGCATAATGAGTTTTGATTCATTCATTGGAAGGCGGGTCTTGGCGATGATCCCACACCCGGCGTGAGGCTGCTCCTGCAAACCCTTCTTCCAGCTATGGTGGTGGCCCTGGCCTACTTTTTTCTGGGCCACGTCAGCTTGTTGGCGGTCTCTTCCCATGGAATCGTGACCCCGACCATCTTTCTGCCAGAAGGTGCAGCCCTCGCGGCCGGTATCCTGATCGGACCCAGGATCGCCAGCGGCGTCTTCCTGGGGCAGTTACTGTTGGCCCTGAGCCGTGGTCAGTCCTGGGAACCGGCCCTGGCCATCGCGGTGGTGAACAGTTTCGAGGTCGTCATCGGCGCCCTGCTGGCCAGGCGGTGGGGGATAGGCACGAATCTCGCTCCGGGCGCCTATCTCCGCCTGTTGCTGCTGATCTATCTGATCCTGCAACCCTTCAGCGCCACCCTGGGGACCGCTGCCCTGTGGTACTGGGACGTGGTCACTACGCTGGGGGAGTTCCGGCAGGTCTGGCTGAGTTGGTGGTCAGGAAATGCCTTGGCCCAGACCTTGCTGGTGCCCCTGCTGCTGGCGGCCCGCAACGATCCTCGGTCACGGATTCGGCAAGCAGCGACGAAGAGCGCCCTCCCGCTGGCACTGCTGGCGCTACTGGTCGGGTTCTCCTTCTACAGTCCGGTGAGCGACCATCATACGGTCGCCCTGCTAGGGTTAGGCGCGCCCCTCCTGCTGTGGATCGCCGGCCGCGCCGGTATCGCCATGGCCAGCCTGACCACGACGGTTCTGGTCATGGCCCTGCTGTACCTCACCGGTCAGGCTGATGGGCCCTTCGTCCGGGAAGGCGCTGTGCTGGTATTCGACCTGAATGCCTTCAGCCTTGGCCTGGTCTTGACGGTCCAGGTCTTCAGCCTTCTCAATGTGGAACACAAACGGATGGAGGCGGAACGCACCTTGCTGCTGGATCAGTTGCGAATCAGTGCCAGTGTCTTCTCCTCCACTCAGGACGGTGTCCTGATCACCGATTCGCAGCGGCGCATCATCGATGTCAATGCCGCCTTTACCCAGATCAGCGGTTATCAGCACGAGGAGGTCCTGGGTCGTGACCCCAAGTGCCTCGCCTCGGGCATGACCCCGCCGGAAATCTACGCCGATATGTGGCAAAGCCTGATTAAGGCCGGGTTCTGGCGTGGTGAATTGATCAATCGTCACAAGAAAGGCCATGTCGTAGCCGAAACGATCGCGATCTCGGCGGTAAGGACCGATGATGGCAGCATTAGCCATTACGTCGCGGTGATCAGTTGCGTGAACCCCTTGCGCAATGATCACTTGACCGGGTTGCCGAGCCGTATCCAAATCTATGACCGCCTGGCCAAGACCCTCGCCAAGGCCCATGCCCACCATCATAAGGTCGCGCTCATCATTTTATGTCTGGACCGTCTGCGAACGGTCAATCTGGCCTATGGCCAGGCAGCGGGGGACCGGGTCCTGCGGGTGACTGGACAGCGCCTGACAGGCTGTTTGCCAGAAACCGCGTCCTTGGGGCGTATGCATGGAGATGAGTACGCCATCATTCTGGATGAGTTGACGCACACCGCCGATGTGGAAGGCATTGTGAAATGTCTGCTCGCCGCAGCCAACCAGCCCCTATTCCTCAAGGAAGAAAAGTTCCAGGTCACGATTAGTCTAGGTATCGCCTTTTATCCTGATGACGCACAGGAGTTGAAGGACTTGCTGAGGTGCGGTGATCTAGCCCTACAGGTCGCCAAAGATCAGGGGGGCGCCTCCAGCCACTATTATCGGGCCGGGCTCCAGCAGCAGGCCTTGGAACGCAAGTGGTTGATGGGTGCTCTCCGCTCGGCTCTGGAGAAAGGGCACTTCTGCCTGCATTACCAGCCCATTGTCCATCTGGCCACGGGCGTCACCCATAAGGCCGAGGCCTTGATCCGGTGGTACCACCCGGAGAAAGGGCCGATCAGCCCGGCCGATTTCATCCCCATGGCGGAGAAAATGGGGCTTATCGGCGCCATCAGCGACTGGATTCTGCAAGAGGCCTTGAAACATGCCGCCATGCTTCGCCGCCAGCGACCGGATTTTCAGATCAGCTTCAACGTCTCACCGGTTCACTTGCAGGATAAGCAGTTCGATGAGGGTCGGTACCTGGGCCAATTGGCCCAGATGGGACTCCCCGGTTCGGCACTGGTCCTGGAGATCACCGAGGGGCTCCTGTTGGAGGCTAACCAACAGGTATTGAATCGTTTGTCCGCCTGCCGTGCGGCGGGTATTCAAGTGGCCCTGGATGATTTCGGCACAGGTTATTCCTCCCTGTCCTACCTGAATCGCTTCGAGATCGACTATCTGAAGATCGATCGGTCATTCGTGCATAATCTTCAGTCCGGTGCCAAGGAGTATGCCTTGTGCGAGACCATGGTCACCATGGCTCACAAACTCGGCCTCTCGGTCATCGCCGAGGGTATCGAGACCCAGGAGCAATCCCGCTTGCTGAAGGACCTCGGCTGTGATTTTGGCCAGGGTTACCTCTTCGCCGAACCCCTCTCCATAGCCGAGTTGCTGGCGCTCATGCATAAGAGCTGACCTGCAGCCCGCGCGCTCACCCTCCTCCGGCTCGATCCCTTGGCGAGTCGTCGTCCGGCGGGAGATCAGGTTTGGGCCTGCCGCTGGTGCCGCATGGCCAGGTAGTAGATCACCGGTACGGCCATGCGCGACAGCAGCAGGGAGGCGACCTCGCCGGCCATGAGGGACAGGGCCAGGCCCTGAAAGATGGGGTCATAGAGGATGACGCTGCCGCCCACCACCACCGCCAGGGCGGTGAGCAGCATGGGGCGAAAGCGGATGGCCCCGGCGTCCACCACCGCCTCCGCCAGGGGCATGCCCTCCCGGACCCGCAGCTTGATGAAATCGACCAGGATGATGGAGTTGCGCACCACGATCCCGGCGCCGGCGATGAAGCCGATCATGGAGGTGGCGCTGAAGAAGGCCCCCAGGGCCCAGTGGGCTGGCAGGATGCCGACCAGGGAGAAGGGTATGGCCGCCATGATAATGAAGGGGGTGCGGAAGGAGCGGAACCAGCCCACCACCAGGGCGTAGATGAGCACCAGGACGATGGCGAAGGCCGCCCCCAGGTCGCGGAACACCTCGTAGCTGATGTGCCATTCGCCGTCCCACTTCATGGCCGGTTCGGCGGTGGAGAAGGGCTGACGGATGTTGAGGATCTCCAGGGGCGCGCCGCGGCCCTCGGGCACGTAGGCGGCGAGCTGCTCCTTGAGGGCGAGGATGGCGTACAGGGGGCTCTCCTCCGCCCCGGCCACGTCCGCGGTGACGTAGACCACCGGCAACTGATTCTTGCGATGGATGCTCTTCTCCCCCACCCCCTGTTCGAGGCGCACCACCTCGCCCAGGGGCACGCAGCGCCGGTTGCCGCAGACGGGGAGGGGCAACAATTCGCTGGGCTGGGCGCGCTGGTCGAGGGGCAGACGCAGGTGGATTAGCACGTCCTCGGGGGCATCGACGCCATGCAGGAGCCCGGCATCGGCGCCGGCCTGGGCGATGCGCAGGGCATCGGTCACCTGGTCGGCATCGATGCCGAGCAGGGCGGCCTTCTCCTGGTCGAAGCCGAAGCGCAGCAGGGGCTGGTCCGCCTCCACGTACCAGTCCACGTCCACCACCCCGGGGGTGGCCTCGAACAGGTCGCGGAGGTGGGCGGCGATGCGGATCTGCTCCCCGTAATCCGGGCCATAGACCTCCGCCACCAGGGTCTGGAGGACCGGCGGCCCTGGCGGGACCTCGGCGACCTTGATCCGGGCCTGGTGCTCCCGGGCCAGGTCCTGGATACGCTCGCGGATGCGTTTGGCGATAGCGTGGCTCTGCTCCGACCGCGCCTCGCCGTGGACCAGGTTGACCTGGATGTCGGCGACGTGGGGGCCCCGGCGCAGGAAGTAGTGCCGTACCAGGCCATTGAAGTTGTAAGGGGCGGCGGTGCCGGCGTAGATCTGATAGTTGAGGATCTCCGGCTCCGCACTGAGCCGCGCGGCGATCAGCCGGGCGACGTTGGCGGTATGCTCCAGGGAGGTGCCCTCGTCCATGTCGACGATGATCTGGAATTCGCTCTTGTTGTCGAAGGGCAGCATCTTGACCTTGACCGCCCCGGTGGCGACCAGGGCAACGGAGCCCACCAGGAGCAGGGTGATGGTGACGAGAAAGGTGATCCCCAGCCAGGGACGGCGGATCATGGGGGCCATGACCCGGCGATAGGCGCGCGTCGTCAGGTCCTCCCGCTCGGGGGGCGCCTGGCCCGCCAGCGCCAGTTGGGCCGTCCGCCCTGTTTGCGTCGGTTGGGCCGCCTCGCTCGTCTGTTCTGCCTGCCCCGCCCGGCGGGCGTGCCAGCGCAGCATGCGGTAGGCCGCCCAGGGGGTGATCATGAAGGCGACGGCCATGGAGAAGAGCATGGCCGCGGTGGCCCCCACCGGGATGGGTCGCATGTAGGGACCCATCAGGCCCTGGACGAAGGCCATGGGCAGGACCGCGGCGATGACGGTGAGGGTGGCGAGGATCAGGGGGCTGCGGACCTCGTTGACCGCCTCCACCGTCAGCTCCTTGAGGGGCCGGCCGCGGTTCGCCGGCAGGCGGAAGTGGCGGACCACGTTCTCCACGTCGACGATGGGGTCGTCCACCAGGATGCCGATAGAGAAGATGAGGGCGAAGAGGGTGACGCGGTTCAGGGTGAAGCCGAGCAGATAGAAGGTCGCCAGGGTCAGGGCCAGGGTCACCGGGATGGCGATGGCCACCACCCCCGCCTCCCGCCACCCCAGGACCAGGGCGATCAGCAGGCTGACGCCGGCCACCGCCAGGCCCATGTGGAACAGCAGTTCGTTGGACTTCTCCCGGGCCGTCTGGCCATAGTCGCGGGTGACGGTCACCTCCACGCCCGCGGGGATCACCCGGCCGCGCAGGGTCTCGACCTTGCGCAACACCTCGGCGACCACCTGGACGGCGTTGGTCCCCGCCCGTTTGGCCACCGCCAGGGTCACCGCCGCCTCCTCCACCGGCGGGCCGGTCCCCGCGGGATTGGGACGGCCGAAGAGGACATAGTCCTCGATCTCCTCGGCCCCGTCCTGGAGGCGGGCGATGTCGCGCACATAGACCATCTGGCCGGCATGGACGCCGACCACCACCCCGCCCACCGCCGCGGTGCTGTCCAGGAAACCGCCGAACTCGGTCAGGACCTCCCGCTCCACGGCGGGAAAGCTGCCGGTGCGCAGCTGATGATTGGCCAGCTCCACCGCCTCCAGGACCCGGTTCGGGTCAATGCCGTAGGCGGTGAGGCGACTCGCGTCCAGTTCCACCCGCACCTGGCGCCGCTGACCGCCGATCAGGGTGGTCTCCGAGACCTCGGGGATCTCCTTGATGGCGTCGTCCGCCAGGGCGGCGATGTGCCGTAGGGCCTGGTGGTCCTGGCCGCCGCCGTGGAAGGTCAGGGCCAGGATGGGCACATCGTCGATGCGCCGGGGCTTGAGCAGGGGCGGGGAGGCCCCGGGGGGGATGCGGTCCAGGTTGGCGTAGAGCTTCTGGTAGAGCTGGACGATGGCCTTCTCCTCGTCCCAGCCCACCAGGAAGCGGACGATCATCAGGGCCTGACCGGGGCTGGAGGTGGAATAGACGTACTCCACCCCCGGCAGCTCCCGGGCGAGTTTCTCCAGGGGCCGGGTGACCCGCTGGGCCACCTCGTCGGCGGTGGAGCCCGGCATGGCCACGAAGACATCCACCAGGGGCACGACGATCTGCGGCTCCTCCTCCCGGGGCAGCAGGTAAACCGCCAGGACGCCGAGGAGGATGGCCGCCCCGGCGATCAGGGGCGTCAGGGGTGAATCGACGAAAAAGGTCAGGATGCGGGCGATGAGCCCGAACCGGCGGACCCGATAGGTGCGCTTCGCCTTCATAGTGATTCGGGGTATGTTAGAAGTTCTGATAATTCTAATTTTCTATCGTTCAGTATAGGCACTCTCCCCGGTTTGGCCAGGGGTTCCCCCTAATACGGGGGTACGGCAAACGACCGGTTACCTCCCCCCACACCCCCCTACGACGCAGTCGCGCCCTTGCCCGGGATGGCGCCGGCTCAATCCACCAGCAGCACCTTGGCGCCCCGCACCGGCCCACGTTTCAGTTCCAGGAGGGCGCGATTGGCTTCGGCCAAGGGGTAGGTCTCCACCGCGGGGCGCAGGGGGATTGCCCCGGCGATGGGGAGGAATTCCTCGAGGTCCCGATGGGTGACGTTGGCCACCGACTTGATCTCTTTCTCCTGCCAGAGGTGGGTGGCGTAGTTCAGCCGTAGCAGTTCCGCCTTGTCGCCTTCCTCCTTGCGGATGGCGTTGATCACCAGGCGCCCGCCGGGCTTGAGGTTGGCCAGGGCCGCGACCACCGGCTTCCAGGCGGGGGTGGTGTCGATGATGGCATCCAGGGGCCGGGGGGCGGGGTCCGCCGTGTCCCCGGCCCAGTCCGCGCCCAGTTCCAGGGCGAAGGCCCGGGCCGCGGCATCCCGGGCGAAGACGTGGACCGAGGTGCGGGGATAGAGGTGGCGGGCGAGTTGCAGGACCAGATGGGCCGAGCCGCCGAAGCCGGTCAGCCCCAAGGCCTGGCCGTCCCCGATGCCGGTCAGGCGCAGGGCGCGATAGCCGACCCCGCCGGCGCAGAGCAGGGGCGCCGCTTCGGCATCGCCAAAGATCGCGGGAATGGGGTAGGCATAGGCCTCCGGCACGGTCAGATACTCGGCGTAGCCGCCATTGACATCGCGGCCGGTGGCGCGAAAGCGGGGACTGAGGTTTTCGTCGGCGGTGCCGCTGGAGGAGTGGATCCAGCCGACCCCGACCCGGTCGCCCGGTCCGAAGCGGTTCGCCCCCGGCCCCCGGGCATCCACCCGCCCGACCACCTCGTGACCCGGCACCACCGGCAGGTGGGGTGGGGCGGTGCGGCCCTCGATTTCATCCAGCTCGGTATGGCATACCCCGCAGGCCGTCACCCGCACGCGGATCTCACCGGGTGCGGGCTCCGGAATGGGTAACTCCACCGCCCGCAAGGGGGCCGGGTCCCCGTCCGCCAGGGATAGGATCCGGTCGATGACCATGGCTCTCACGTTCTTACCCTCCTACCGATTGTCAATCTGCATCGCGCCACCCATTCTGCCCCCGAACAGGGCATGGAGGGGGATGAATCCAGGTTTAGACCCCGGCGTGAGCCGGCGCCAGTCCGAGGAGCCTGGCCAGCGGTTGTTCGGAAATCGTCTATCCTGAGTTCCACTACCTCGCGCTGGGCAACTCTCATCCCGTCCCTGGCCGACCTGGGTAACAACTTCGGCTTCATCCGTGACATGAAGAACCGAAAATGGTTTGGTGATCGCCAACTTGTGGAGAAACGTCCCATGACCACCGCCCTCGAACGCGAAAAGGACCGGATTCGCACCGTGACCCGCCTGCTCCATCAGGCCTGCAAGCCCATCCGCGTCCTGCGCACCATCGACTGGGCGCCGGAGGTGAAGGCGACTTTTCTTGCCAGTGGCTGTCGTGAGCTGCCGCAAGTCACCTATCCCCCCTTCGACCCCGAGCCGACCCTGGCCGCGGTGCGGGAGGCCCGCCGCCTGACCCTGCCGGTGACGACCATCGATAACTGGCTGGAACGTCATGCCCATTCGATCGAACTGGCGGCCAGGATGCTGGTCGCCGTCGGCACCCCCAGCTTTTTCGAGTTCGGCCGGCAGATCTATGGCGAACCGACGGCCCCCCTGCGTTACGCCGACGTCACCCCCCTGGACCTGGCCCAGAGCGTCATCGACACCATCGCCCAACTCACGGCGATCAACATCCCCATCGCCCCGCCGACCTACCACGATGCCGAAACGGTGGCGGCGGATCTCACCCAGGCGGTGAAGGCCCATTTTGGCGATCAGGCCCCGGCGGTGGAGCTGGTCGATCGCCTGTCCGCCAACGCCCTGGCCACCGCCAAGGCGATCCGCGTCCGCCGGGGCGCCCGCTTCACGGATCGCGACTACAGCCAACTGCTAAATCACGAGGCCTATATCCACGTCGCCACCTCCCTCAACGGCCAGGCCCAGACCGATCTGCCCCTGCTGGCCGCCGGCCATCCCGGCACCACCCGCACCCAGGAGGGGCTGGCGGTCCTGGCCGAGATCATCAGTGGCTCCATCGAGCTGGACCGGCTGCGCCGCCTGGCGGACCGGGTCCTGGCGATCCAGATGGCCATCGAGGGGGCGGATTTCCTCCAGGTCCACGCCTTCTTCATGGAGCGGACCGGCGATCCCGACCAGGCCTATGAGAACACCCGGCGGGTCTTCCGCGGCGGCGTCATCACCGGGGGCGCCCCCTTCTGCAAGGACCTGGTCTATCTGCTGGGCTTGCTTCAGGTCAACAACTTCATCCGCACCGCTTTCAACGGGGGCAGGGCCGACTGTCTCAGCCTGTTGTTCTGCGGCAAGCTGGACTTCTTCGACATCCCGGCCCTGTGCGAGCTTTACGCCCTGGGTCTGTGCCGTCCCCCACGTTTCCTGCCCCCCTGGATCAGTGATCCGCGCTATCTGCTCGCCCTCTTGACCTTTGCCCAGTTCATCCAGCGGGTGAATCTTGGACCTTTGGCCGAGTTGGCGCGCAAGCTGTTGGATAGCGCGCCCCTGGTGCAACTCCCAACTTCCCCCCAAGCCTGACCCTTGATGCCCCTTCTCCAGGTCCTGGCTGGAGGTCGGCCCCGAGGAGCCGATCCGCCGCCTGGCGGCGCGCGGCGATGATGGGCGCGGAAGCGGCAAGCGCTCGCCGTGAGGGCTGGTCACCTCGGGATGGGATTGCCCAAGAGGGTATTGTTAGCACCGCTCGGTTGACGGTCTCCCCCCTCCTCCCCATGGATGCCGAAAACGGATAGGCGACCGCTATAGAATGGTCCGGTTACCGTCAACAGCCCCCGCAAGAAACCTTTGGGGGCACCTGGCCTATCCGGAGTCCCTTCGCCATGACAGAAGCCACTGCCGCGCCCGCGACTGGAAGTAACGCTGGATCGGGTCCGGCGGGTGTGCCGCCCCCCGCTGCCGCTGGCCCCACCCAGTCCAACCCCGTGCCCACCTTCCCCCTCCTGGGGCCAGGCCTGCGCGGGGCGCGTCGCCCGCGGGTGGCGATCCTGGGCCGGGATGGCAGTGGCCGGGAGAGCATCTTTCGCGCCGCGGCCAGCACCACCACCCATCACGAGCGGCTGGCCGGCATCGGCCCCGCCTATGAGGAATGCCTGGTGGAGGTCGGGCTGGACCAGATCTCCCTGGTGGCCCTCCCACCCATCGCGGGCTTGCACCCCCGCCAGGAAGAGGGGCGGGTAACCCTCAAGTATCTGTTGTGGGGCGACCGCTGGCCGGCCATCGCCCGCCATGAGGCCCATCAGCCCGGGAGCGATTTCGCCGCCCCCGACCTGCTGTTGATGGTGCTGGATGCCACCGCCTTGGAACGGGATCTGGAACTGGCCCTGGAACTGCTGCAACTGGGGCGGCCCATGGTCTTCGCCCTCAACCGCATGGACCAGGCTCGCGCCCGGCGCCGCTTCATCAATCTGCGTGCCCTCGCCGCCAAACTGGGGGGACCCGTCCTGCCCACCGTGGCCCACATGGGACTGGGTCTGGCCGATCTCTTCACCAGTCTGGTCCGGGTGGCGCGGGAGACCCGTTCCGCCCCACCCCCGCGGCTCCAGCCGCCCAGCCGGCACATTGCCGCGCAACTGGCGCCCATCGCCGCCATCGCCCGCGAGCCGGCGGTGGCGGCGGCCTTTGCCGTGCCAGAGCAGTTTCTGACGCTGCAACTCGCCGAAAACGATCACTATTTCTCCCGGGAGCTCCAGGCTCATTTCCCCGAGCAGCATGACCGCCTGGTCGCCGCCCGCGCCCAGGCGGACGCCGCCCTGCCGCGTCACCTGGCGGAAGAGATCCATGCCGACCGCCACCATTGCGCCGCCCTCCTTTACGAGGCCGTGATCCGTCCCGGTCAGCGAGACGCGACCCCCCGCTGGCAACGCTGGGCGGACGATCTCTTTCTGCACCCCCGCTGGGGCTTTGTCGGCACCCTGGCGATCTTCGCCCTAGTGCTCTTTTTCGTCTTCGAGGTCAGCGCCTTTCTCGATGGCCTCACCGTCGCCCGCCTCATCGCCTGGGCCGAACCCTGGCAGCCCACCAGCCTCCCCGGGGTCCTGGCCCGCGCCGTCCTGGATGGCCTCATTGGCCTGACGGGCATCGTCATCCCCTACATGATCCCCCTGGTCCTGCTGCTGGTCCTGTTGGAGGAGTCCGGGATCATGCATCGCGTCGCCTTCGTCGTCGACCGCGGCTTTCATCAGTTGGGGCTGCATGGCGGCGTCGCCCTACCGTTTCTCATGGGGCTGGGTTGCAACGTCCCCGCCCTGGCCGCTACCGCCGCCGTCACCCGCGGCCGCGACCGCACCGTGGCCTCGCTGCTGATCACCTTCCTGCCCTGCTCGGCGCGTTCCGCCATCCTCCTGGCGGTGGGGGGCAAGTATCTCGGGGGGCTGGGGGTCTTCGCCCTCTTCATGCTCATCCCCGTCGTCGTCAGCCTGGTGGGCAAGCTGCTTAAGCGCCGCTTCCCCGAGACGACCCCGGGCATCATCCAGGAAATCCCCCCCTACGCCGTCCCGGCCCCGCGCCAGGTCCTGGCCAATACCTGGGAACGCAGCCGCGATATCCTCACCATCGTCCTGCCGCTGCTGGTGGCGGGGAGCGTGGTCCTGGCCCTGTTGGACCACTACGGCGCCGATGGCTGGATCGATTGGGCCCTGACTCCCATCACCGCCGGCTGGCTGGGGCTGCCAGTCGCCCTGGGGGTGCCCATCCTCTTTGGCGTCCTGCGCAAGGAACTGTCCCTGCTCATGGTCTTTCAGGCCCTGGGCACCCAGGAACTGAGCGGGGTCCTCGACAGGACCCAGATCGTCACCTTCCTGGTCTTCCTGACCTTCTACGTCCCCTGCGTCTCCACCTTCGCCATGATGCTCAAGCTGCTCGGGCGTCGCGATGCCCTCTATTCCATCGCCCTGTCCATCGGCGTGGCTCTGGTCGTGGCGGCGGCGGCGCGCTGGCCGCTGGAACTGGTCGACTGGCTGGCGCTGTAAGCAGCCCAACTTTGACCCCGGATCAATCGCCTAGGAGATACGCCAGGTCCAGTTCGAGTTCGTCGAAGGGCGGGATGCGTGCCCGCACCGGCTCGGTGTGGGTGGCGATGACCCGGTAATGTTCTCCCTCAAGCCGATAGGCGACCAGGGTCCGGTCCTCGGGCCAGATCAGCCAGTAATAGGGCACGCGGTGACGCTGGAGGAGCAGGAACAGGGTCAATGTGTCCTTGCGTTCATGGCCCGGCGAGACGATCTCGCCGACCCAGTCGGGCCGCAACTCCATGATCCCGCGTGGGCGCTCGGGGACGCGCTCCTTACGCCAGCCGGCCAGGTCGTGGCAGGGGCACTGATGCAACTCGTAGGCGACGCTGACCTCGGTAATGATCCACCAGCCGCCGGGGCCGGACCGGCGGCTCAAGGGTCCGAGTTCTTCTCTGGCGTTGCCCTGCACGACGCCATGCTCGGCGCGCGCCATGGGTCGGCGGACGATCTCGCCGCCGATCAACTCGACCCGCTCTTCGGGATATTCGAGCAGATCGGCTATGGTACCGAGTTTGTATGCCTCCATCCGTTTGCCCCCGGGGTCGCTGGTCGTATGCTACTCATACTAGGCACCCCGGGGGCGCCTGTCGACCGCCGGCAACCCTGGAGGATATCGCCGCCCAGGCCGCGAGGTATGTCGCCGAATACCGGAGGCTGAATCCATGAAAGCCCTCCTGAACGCTTTATGACCTGTGCCGCGAACCGGCAGGCCAGCGCCCTTCACTCCAACCCCGGAGGCTCCGATGTCATCCGCTTCGCATCCGTTCGGCCCGGTGGGATGGTCCCGTCGGCGGTGGCTCAGGGCAGCGGCCGTGACGCTGCCGGCCCTGAGTGGGTGGCCTGGCCGGCTGCCGAGCGCCGACCCGCTAACCTCCGCGGCTCCGGAGGGGGAGGGGGCGGCGGACCCCTCGGCGCCGGTCGCCCCCCACCCCGGGGAGGGGCTGGTCGCTTATGTGCGGCGCGTGCGGGGCGGCTGGGACGGGGGCCTCTATGCCCAGTTGCTGGGCGCGGCCAATGCCTTCAAGGAGGGCGATGAGTTAGCGGGGCTCGCCGCCTTCGACGAGGCCCAGCGCCAGATGGCCCGCGACCTGCTGGCCGCCACCCACCTGCGTGACCTCGACGCCCATCCGCCCCTGGACGATGGTCTGTCGCGGGCTCTGCGCGCCAGCCTCGATCCCCAGGCCCAGGCGGTCACCGCCTCCTTGACGCTGGGGGAGCTGAAGGCATTTCTCCTGTACCAGGAGGAGCCCGGGATCCAGGCCCTGATGCCGGGACTCTCCAGCGATGTCATCGGCTGTCTGGTCAAGCTGATGACCAACGATGAGCTCCAGATGGTCTCCGCCAAGATCTTTAACCCCTTGCCGGGGACCCAGATCGGCGCCCGGGGCTACCTCGGGGCGCGCATCCAGCCCAATTCCCCCACCGACAATCCGGAGGACATTCGGTGGCAGGTCCTCGATGGCTGGGCCTACGCCGTGGGCGATGTGGTCCTGGGCACCAACCCGGTCAGCAGCGCGCCGGAACAGGTGGTCCAGGTCGAACGGACCCTACAAGATTTGCTGCGGACCTTCGGTCTGGAGGAGGTCCTACCCCATTGCGTGCTCGCCCATATCGATGTCCAGGCCGAGGTGGAACGGCGCTGGCCAGGGACGACCGCCCTCTGGTTTCAGAGCATCGCCGGCAGCGATGCCGCCAATCGCACCTTCGACCTGACCCTGGAGCAGTTGCTGGCCTACGCCGACCAGCGTCAGGGTCGCTATGCCTTCTATTTCGAGACGGGGCAGGGGGCGGATTGCACCAACGGCCATGCCCAGGGCATGGACATGGTGCTGCACGAGGCGCGTAAGTATGGTCTGGCCCGGCTCCTGTCCCAGCGGGTGGCGCTGGCCCGGGGGGCGCGTCCCTGGCTGCACCTCAACGATGTCGCCGGTTTCATCGGCCCCGAGGTCTTTCGTACCCGCGACCAATTGGTGCGCTGCTGCCTCGAAGACCTGGTGATGGGTAAGCTGCATGGACTGTGCATCGGATTGGACATCTGCACCACCCTGCACATGGAGGTCAGCCTGGACGATCTGGATGTCTGCCTGGCCGCCCTGGCCCCGGCGCAGCCCGCCTACCTCATGGCCTTGCCGACCAAGATCGACCCCATGCTCGGCTATCTGACCACGGGCTTCCAGGACCATGTGCGCCTGCGCCAGCGGTTTTGTTGCCGGGTGGATGAGCGCATGGCGGCCTTTTTCCGCGAGCTGGGCGTGATCGATGCCGCGGGTCAGCCCGGCCCCCATTTCGGGGACCCCCTCTGGGTCTATTTGCAGTATCGGCGCCGCCAGGGCGACGACCGCGCGGAGGAGGCGATCCAGGCGGAGGGTCGGGCGCAAATGGCCGCGGTCCGTGGCCGGGGGGTCTTTCTCGCCGCGGGTCATGGGCCGACGGCGGGGGACCTGACCCCGGAGCTGGAGGCCGAGGTGCGGCGCATCTATGCCGACGCCAAGCTCAGCATCTGGGCGGAATTCTCCCAGGATTTCCGGACGGCGCTGGCGGATCAGCGCTTGCTATCCACCCGCTCCCGGGACCGTCGGGACTACATCCTGCATCCGACCAGCGGGGAGGTCCTGGATGAGGCCTCGCTCGGGGTGGTCCAAGCCCTCCGCCAGGATCAGGCCGGCCGTTACGACGTCCAGTTGGTCATCTCCGACGGGCTCAATGCCCTGGCGATCTCGGACCTGAGTCAGCTCCTGCCCTTTCGTGACGGCTTGCGGGCCCGGTTGACCGAGGCCGGCTATCGGGTCGCCCCCCAGGACCTCGTGGTCGAACGGGGGCGGGTGCGCGCCGGTTACCGGATCGGCGAACGGCTCTTCAGCGGTCTGCCTGGCCGGCGTGCCATTCTCCACCTCATCGGCGAGCGGCCCGGGACCGGGCACCGCACCTTCTCTGTTTACCTCACCGCGCTGGAGGGGGCGATCTGGGGGATGCCGGGGCGGGTGGATCACGACATCACCCGGGTGGTGGCGGGTATCGCGAACACGGCCCTGATTCCAGCCCGGGGGGTCGAGGAGACCGTCCGGCTCCTCAACAGCTTGTGGCTCAGTCCTTGACAAGAGGGATAGCCATCGCCCCTGGCCTCGATGCTGGATTCCGAAGCGGCGCCTTGCTTTCCCGGGCTTGCCCGTGCGCGTGGGCTGGCTACTGGGCTAGAATCCCGCGCCTTTTCCACCCGGAGGCAAGGCATGAGCGCTAACGAGAACGAGAAAGCCAAGAGCCAGTCCAGTGGCTTCGAGATGATCTGCGGTCTGACCCTGGCGGTGCTGGCGGCGATCATGGCTTGGTATGAAACACGCCATCGGAGTCTTTCTTCCTCTGGGGTGTGGCTGGCCCCCTCATGGGGCTTGGCGTGGAAGTCACGGCAAAGTCTTTCATTGTCAGGTGGGTGGCGAGCCCCCTCATGACAGTTAGAATGAGATGGCGAGTCAAAGGCAGAAGGGAGGTGGCATTCATTTTCCCGCTCTCAGGCCAGACAAAAACTGACTCAATCAGCCGATGCCCACCTTCAGAGACGATAGATTAGACTTAGCTAGATCGCCCTTCGTGGACCGGATCCCGGGGTTGATGCTGATCGGGCTGCTGGCCCTGGGATTGGGATTGGGCTTCTGGCTCTGGCCGGACGCGGCCTGCGAAAACTGTGACCAGCCCGAGGACCCGGTGCCGGCCCTGGAGCAGGCGCCATCACCCAGTCCCCCGGAGGTCCACCGCGCGTCACCCCTGCCCGCGGCGAGCGAGGGGCCGCCGGTGCCAGAGGCCAGTGACGCACCCCCTTCCGCCCGGAAACCACCGGAAACCGCCGCGTGGCGTGAGGAGCGGCGGCTCCTGAGTCGCCTGGTTCGGCAAGGGGTGCCGGTAGAGGCAACGGGGCGGCTCCAGCGCCAGGAACGGGTCATTGCGCCGGAACTGATGAACCAACTCAGCGATTCCAGCAACTGGATGTCGGAGCTGATGAAGGCCAGCAGTTCCATCCAGTCCCGCCGGGATGGTGAGCCGACCCGCCTGGCCCTGGAGCGGGTGGAAGCGGATTCCATCCTGTGGGAATTGGGCTTGCAGGAAGGGGATGTCATCGTCCTCATCCAGGGCGAGATCCCCCATTTCAGTCCCACCCGTGCCCTAGACTACATCCGTCAGGCCGATGCGGCCTTGGCCGCCTTCGACCAGGGCGAGCCGATCACCCTCACCGTCCTGCGCCGTGGCCAGCCGGTCCATCTGGTCTACCAGCCGTGGTGAGTGGGATGGACCGCGCCGAGCCCAGCCTCAGGGCCGGCTGATGCGCCCGTCCACCCGGGCCTCCACCTGGGGCTGGGCGCGGAAGGCCGACACCAGCAGATCAGAGATGAGCTGGCCGGTATTGACCGGGTCGCGCAGCCCGGTGAGCATGGCGTAGCCATCGCCCCCGGCGGCGAGGAAGTCCGGGACGGCCACCCGGTAATCGGCGGTGGGGTCCAGGGGCTGGCCGTCCAGGGTCACCCCCACCGCCTTGCCGTCCTGGATGAGGAACCGCACCCCGGAGACCTGGAGGAAGCCGCCGGGATTGTCGGCGGGATCCAGGGCGGCGCTGTGGTCCAGGGCCGCCTGCAGCGCGGCGCCGGTCAGCACCCCGGTCACCAGCACGTTGCGGAAGGGGAAGGCCTGGAAGATCTCCTTCAGCCGTACCTCCCCGGCGGGGATGCTGGCGCGGAAGCCCCCGGCATTGAACAGGGCGATCTGGGCCCCGCTATACTCCCGCGCCAGGTCCGCCACCAGGTCACCGAAGGGGGCCTCGGCGCGGCGGATCAGCTCGCGCTCGGCGCTCAGCTCGGTGCCGGCGCGGCCGACGACGGTCAGCAACTCCCGATCGGCCTGAGCCGCCAGCCGCGCCACCTTGGCGGCGATCTTCTCGTCCACCGGGGTCTGGTCGTCCACCGGCAGCAGCCGATAGTCCCAGGCCAGCACTCGATCGTCCTCCACCTCCAGGTCCAGCCGCCCCAGGTAGGCCCCGCGCTCCCCGGCCTGGAGGATCGGCACGCCGTTCTCCTCCACCGGGGGGTCGAGACGGAAGTGGTTGTGCCCGCCGACGATCAGATCCACCCCGGCCACCGCTTGCGCCAAATGGCGGTCCCCCGCCAGTCCCAGGTGCGACAGGACGATCAGCAGGTCGGATTGGGCGTCGAGTTCCGGTACCAGCGCCTGGGCTGCGGCCACCGGATCGCTGACACTCAGGCCCACCACGTTACGCGGGTGGCTGGCGGTGACCAGTTCCTCGGTGGTCAGTCCCAGCACCGCCACTCGCGGACCGCCCGCCGGGTGGAAAAGGGCGAAGGGCTGGACTGGCAGGGGCTCGGGCGTGGCGTGCAGATTGGCGGCGAGCAAGGGGAAGTTGACCATGCCGGCGAGCTTGCGCAGGTTGTCCTGACCGAAGTCCACCTCGTGGTTGCCCACCGCTGCGGCAGCGACTCCCATCTCTTCCAACAGCTTGATGTCCGGCCGGCCCAGGTAGAGGGTCGAGGTGGTGGTGCCCTGGAGCAGGTCACCGGCGAAGAGCAACAGCAGCGGCCGTTGCGGGTCCTCGGCGCGAATCGCCTCGATCAGGCCCGCCAGGCGGGCGATCCCGCCGCTGTTCTTGCCGGTTTCCGGGTTCGGGTAGGGTTCCAGTTGCCCGTGGAAGTCGTTGAAATGCAGCAGGGTTAGGGGCTGGCCCGCTGCCGCGACCCAGGTCACCAGGGCCAGCGACAGGGGTAGGAGGACGCGGAGGATCATGGTGCGGGGACTCATGGTAGGGGTGCGGATCTCGCGGGCGGGATGGGGCGGTGTCACTATAGCCCAAAGTGCGGTCTCGGCTGATGTGGGGGTCTGGTAGAGGCTGACGCTCGATTGGCTGCGCCACCGAAGGGCGTCGTTTACTTGTGCAAGCCGGCGTCCGGCGGCGGCGAGGTCAAGCTCTTCCTGATAAGCGCCTACCTCCTGGCCACTGTCGCCCGGGCGCAAACGATTGCCTACATCACCAACGGTAACACCAATGAAGGCTGGAGCCTGATCAACGGCGGCGCCAGGGCGGCGGGCCAGGCCCCGGGCATCAGCTTTATCGAACTGGCGGCTGAAAAAGGTGAGCTGTCCAGTCAGCTGGCGATGGTCGAAGACCTGATCACCCGCAAGGTCGATGCCATCGCCATTGCCCCGGTGGACTCGGCGGGCATCGCCCCGGCGGTGAACCAGGCCCTGGCCGCTGGCATTCCGGTCGTGGCGGTGGATACTGGTATCAGAGTTGCCAGGGTCACCGCTTATGGCATCCACCTGACCGGCCGGTATCTCGGCAGGCAAGGTGGCTCCTGCCCCGCCACGGCACCAATCTCGCCGCGGTGGCGCGGGGTGGTATGCTGAGGCACCGATTTCCCGCCGATCTGACCGGGCCTGGCCCCTGGAGTCCTGGCATGCGTTTTTTCAACACCGAAGGTCCCGTGCGGGCGGATCTGCATTACCGGCTGCCGCCGCTGCAACGCTGGGATCTGGATGAGATCCTGCGGCTGATCGCGCAGCAGAAATACTTTCTGCTTCACGCCCCGCGCCAGACCGGCAAGACCACCTGTCTCCTGGCCTTGATGGACCACTTGAATGCCGAGGGACGCTATCATGCCGTCTATGCCAACCTGGAGGGGGCCCAGGCCTGGCGCGAGCAGGTCGACCCCGGCATGGCGACGGTGGTGACCGACATCGCCTCTTGGGCGCACCACTGGCTGGGCGATGCGCGGCTGCCGCAGCTGGCGCGGCAGGTCCTGGCCACCACCCCGTCCGGCTCGGCATTGGGCGACTTTCTCAGCCAGTGGAGCGCTACCGCGCCGCGCCCCTTGGTGCTGCTGCTGGATGAGGTCGATGCCCTGGTGGGCGACACCCTGATCGCGCTGTTGCGTCAGTTGCGGGCCGGGTACCTGAAGCGCCCGACGGCCTTCCCCCAGACGATCATGCTGTGCGGGGTGCGCGATCTGCGCGACTACCGGATTCATGCCCGCTCGGAACGCGAACCCATCACCGGCGGTAGTGCTTTCAACATCAAGGCGGAATCGTTGCGTCTGGGCGATTTTACGGCGGCGGAGACCACCGCCTTGCTCACGGAACACACTCGCGAGACCGGCCAGGTCTTCACCCCCCCGGCGTTGGCGCGGATCTGGGACCTGAGCTTAGGCCAACCCTGGTTGGTTAATGCCCTCGCCTATCACGCCTGTTTTCGTCTGCCGGCGGGGCACGACCGCACCCGGCCGATTGGCGTCGACCTCATCGACCAGGCCAAGGAATACCTGATCGTCAACCGCGTGACCCATCTGGACCAGTTGGCCGACAAACTGCGCGAGCCGCGGGTACGGCGCGTCATCGAGCCGATGCTGGCCGGTACGACTCTGGGGGAGGTGCCCAGCGACGATCGCGACTACCTGGTCGATCTGGGCCTGCTGCGCCGCGACGGGACCGGCGGCCTGGTGGTGGCCAACCCCATCTACCGGGAGGTGTTACCGCGCATGCTGGCAAGCGGTCCCCAAGACTCCCTGCCCCAGATCAGCCCGACCTGGTTGAATCCCGACGGTAGTCTGAATCCCCAATCCCTGTTGGAGGCCTTCCTCGCCTTCTGGCGCCGCCACGGCCAGCCGCTCCTGGGTAGCGCGCCCTATCACGAGATCGCCCCCCATCTGGTGCTGATGGCCTTTCTCCACCGGGTGGTCAATGGTGACGGCACCCTGGAGCGCGAATACGCCATCGGTTCGGGGCGCATGGACCTGTGCCTGCGCTATGGCGCCGTGACCCTGGGCCTGGAGTTGAAGGTCTGGCGCGACGGGGAGCCCGATCCCCTCGCCGAAGGCCTGGCGCAACTGGACGGCTACCTGGCCGGGCTGGGGCTGGATGCCGGCTGGCTGGTGATCTTCGACCGCCGCGCCGGCCAGCCGCCCATCGCCGAGCGCACCTATAGCAATGAAGGGTACAGTCCCCAGGGCCGGCGCATTCAGGTCGTGCGGGCCTGAGCCATCCCGCCGGACACCTCCATCTGGGCCTCAACCCTTGGGCGCCAGTGGGAAAGCCGCCGGGATTGTCGGCGGGATCGAGGGCGGCGCTGTGGTCCAGGGCCGCCTGCAGCGCGGCGCCGGTCAGCACACCGGTCACCAGCATGTTGCGGAAGGGGAAGGCCTGTGACAGAACGATCAGCAGGTCGGATTGGGCATCGAGTTCCGGCACCAGGGCCTGGGCCACGGTCAGCGGATCGCTGACGCTGAGGCCCACCACGCAGTTGCGCGCACTCCAGCAGTTGGCGCAGCTCGCGCCGCCCTGAGCGATAGGCATCGTTCTGCACCTGAGGGTGCAGGGCATTGTGCAGCAGCCGATGCTCCAGCGACGGCACCCAGAGCCGCAGCCCCTCCCAGGCGACCGGTGTGGCGGCGGCGCGGATCTCCGCCAGCGGCAAGGGCTAAATCAGTGTCTCCTTATGGGGTCAAACCCATTGGGTTGTCGATCATCGGGCCGGGCGGACAGCTTGAGAGAAAATCTGGGATTGATTCGTTAACGAAAGGGAGACTGTACCAAGTTCTGTCCTTGGGGGTTGATTGCACCATGTAGGCCCAGTGACTGATGGTTCCACCCAGGCTAGGCGAAGACATTTGGTTGACCATCGTCCACTTGCCGGCTTTTTTCACCATAGTGCCTACGGGATTGTTACGAACTTGCCCAGAGTCAGTTTCATACATGGTCATGTAAACCTGCCCTTCTGGGGTTACCTGTCCAAGGACAAATTGGCAGCTCGGGACTTCAGCGGTGGTGATCTTTACGACAACTGCTCCGGTGAAGTACCCATTGAAGTAGTCGGTGATGCTAAAGACAGTTTGCCCACGTATGACAGTGAAACTGTTGTCATCTGCTTGCTGAGCGATTGAATAGATGCCGTTGGTTGGGACAATCCAATATGTTCCCTTGAGCCAGCTCCACTTGTTGTAAGCGACAGCCGGGGAGCTTGTTGAAAAAGAAAAGGCAGCGATGCTTACGGCCAGCGTCAAGATTTTTTTGATTTTCATGTGGTTGGTTCTCGCTATAAGGAAGTGGGTGTACTCTGCCTCTGGTGCAGCCGGTATTCCTTCGAAATGCCTGTCCGGCTAACTTAGGTTGCCACAATATGTAGATTCCATCTTTGTCGACAATCTGCTGGCGTCGTCCGTCGCGGAACACGAGGCTATCTCTGGAGCGGTCTGTGGGATCGGCGCCTGACCGCTCAGCAACCCCGGCAGTGATCTTGCTGGACGTGCATATGCCGGGGATTGACGGCTTTGCCCTGTGGCTCTCGGTACCAGGGTCCACTGTGCAGACCCTGGCACCCGTGGTTTCGCTCGTAGTTGGGACGCTGATCAGGTCCTGCCAAAATGGCCAAAGTCGAGCCTAATAGGGCTGGTTCTAGTCACCAAGAAGGCTCATTACATTAAGTTTGAAAAAAGCGATCGTTTCTCGTTGTGAAACCCATTGGGCGCGCCAGTACCGCCAAGGTAACAGCTTCCGGATCTCTGTTCTTAGCCCAACGGTTAACAACGTCTGAGACATGAGCTTAGCCGCCGCAATATCTGGAAGACTTTCGATTTCCGACCGTCCCATTTCAGTCGTGTAATCCTAAAAACGGCAGTTAGCCCCTTACGCCAGCCCGTTGCGAGCTGACGGAGCGGGAGCCAGGGGTTGCGGATGCTGGCTATGCCGGTGCCGGCAAGGGGGTTGGGGGCTGCAATTCGCGCCCCCGCAGGTACTTCACCA
>JAHDND010000001.1 GCA_018435665.1 Candidatus Thiosymbion sp.
AAGGCAGCCACGAAACATTGAGAGCACGACTCTGACTAGGAGTCAGGTCGAATGCAAAATCACTTCAAGGATAAGCTTGACTTCCCCTGATACCATCGCCGCCATTACCACGCCAAAGGGATTTGGCGGCGTGGGTGTAATACGGCTATCTGGTCCCGCCGTACAAATTATCGCTGAAGAGGTTCTAGAAAAACTGCCACCGCCACGCCAGGCCAAGCTGGCCTGGTTTCGGGATCATCGGGGCGAAGCCATCGATCAAGGCCTTGCCCTCTTTTTTCCTGCCCCCCACTCCTTTACCGGAGAGGATGTGCTTGAGTTACAGGGGCATGGCGGTCCTATGGTCCTGGACCTGGTACTGCGCCGACTAGTCGAGCTGGGCGCACGACTGGCTCGACCCGGAGAATTTAGCGAACGCGCCTTCCTCAATGGCAAACTCGATCTGGCTCAGGCGGAGGCTATTGCCGATCTGATCGAAAGCAGTACCGAAACCGCGGCTCGCCTCGCCAGGCGCACCCTAAGTGGCGACTTCTCACGCCGACTATACGCATTAATCGATGAACTCATCCGCCTGCGGACTTATCTTGAGGCCGGTCTCGATTTCCCGGAAGAGGAGATTGATTTCCTCGCTGACAGCACCTTAGGTACTGCCATCGGTGCCTTGCTGTCACAACTTGAAGCCGTCCTGGCCAGCGCGCAGCAAGGCTGCCTGGTTCGCGAAGGCCTGCGAGCCGTCATTGCCGGGCCGCCCAATGTGGGCAAATCGAGCCTCCTCAACGCCCTTACCGGCAGCGAGGCAGCGATCGTCACCGACATCCCCGGTACCACCCGGGACCTTCTGCATCGAGAGATTCAGATCGACGGGCTACCCCTACATCTGACCGATACAGCCGGAATGCATTCCTCCGACGACCTCGTGGAGCAGGAAGGCATCCGGCGCGCCAGACAGGAGATCGCCGCCGCCGATGCCATTCTCTGGGTATCCGATGACAGTCGTAATCCTGATACGCAGGCCTTCAATCTCTCCGCCTTGGACCTCCCGACCGGGAGCCCGATCCCGATGGTGCTGATCCGGAACAAGGTAGATCTCACCGGTAGGAAACCCGGGCTAACGCGAACCGCAGAGCGGGTCGAGATCGCCCTCTCGGCCCGCGAGGGCTTGGGAATAGAATTCCTCCGCGAACACCTCAAGGAGTTGGCAGGCTATCAAGGGGGGGAGGCTGACGGGATCTTTATGGCCCGTCGGCGACATCTCGATGCCCTGAATCGCGCTCTGACCGCCATGCGCGAGGCCAGGGCTAACCTTCAACAGCAGCGTTCCGGGGAATTCATTGCCGAAGACCTTCGCCAAGCCCAGCAAGCTCTGGGTGAAATCACTGGTGAGTTTACTACCGAGGATCTTCTGGAAAGAATCTTTACCAGCTTTTGTATCGGAAAATAAAAGTCCCCGGTAAGATCAAGCCCAGCGGCCCAAATGGCGCCAACCGCTGGTGAGTTATAGACGACATATCTTGTTTTTAGCCCTGACAAATGTTGCACTTGGTACTAGATTCCGCCGCCATTCATTCTCAATAAATTAAGACCATCATAAAAAAGGAAAACGGCCAGAAGGCCCAGCATGGCCCCAAGGAATCGCATCACATAGAGATAGATCCTCCCGCTTAAAAAAGCCGCCGATCGGGCAACCATTACCGCCAGAATCACCTTGGAACCCACCAGAAACAGATAAAATCCGACAATAAAGCCAATCAATGCGGCAGCATTCTGTCCTAGGGCCTGCGTCATCAGAGGTGCGCCGACGCTAAACCAAAATAGATAGGGATGAGGATTGAGGAGATTCGCCAGAATTCCCTTGATCAAGGAGTTAGACCTTGCTGCCTCGCCTGCCGTCACTACCCCCCTCGCCATCAGGCAGTCGAACCCCATGATCAGCAGTACGATCCCACCGACGAGCGAGATCACTCCCAGTAGCCACTCGTAATTTGCCAAACGCGACAGGATGATCAGGGTCAGCAGAATGATCGGCAGGTCTGTGATAAACGGCGTGATGGCCACCCGGATTCCGGCCCCGAGACCGTAACGCAAAGTCTCGGCAATAACTAAAGTCAGCAGGGGTCCGGGTGAAATGCCAGAAGACAAGCCCAGTAGGAGACCAATAAACAGGAATTCCACTAGCTCATTCCGGCATTCATCAACGGGAACCGGGGAGTAATTTGCGGTCAGTTGGGAGCGAGAGCTTGAAAAAAATCCGTTTCATTTCAGCCTCGGAGTCGCTATATCATTGAGATTGAGAAATCCCTGGTTCATGAGCATGGGATTTTTTTTACAGCCGCTGCGCTGAATGACGTCTCCATCCCGACTTGAGCTCACGCAGGTCCCCGCGCAACAAGTCTAGATCCTTCCGGTCGGCCACGCCTTTACCGTAACGTAAACGGGCGAAACGCTGAGTGAAAGAGGAAATCCGCTCCACCATATCGGCCGGGGTCACGGCCACCAGACGCTGGCCGTAATCGATTGGCCCCTCATTAAGTTGACGTGGCCAACCCGCCCTGGCCATAAGGGTGCAAAAGTGACGATAAAACTGGTCAAGGGGATCGGTTGCCGTGCGCCCGGGTTCGCGGCGCAGCAGGAGCATCAGGAACCCCAGTACCACGCCAGCGGCCATGATCATGAGTCCCGCGAGGCCATATTCCCGTAACCAGCCCAGCCCCAGACGCTCAAGCAATGCTTGCTGTCGGGAACGGTCGAGACCCAGGACCCAACGATACCACTGTTCGTCGACGGCATCGCTGAAAAGGCGCAGGCCATGAAGTAACTGGCCCCAGGCACCAACCCCACCAATCCGTAAGCGTAAGGGTCGGCCACTGGCCAGGCCTGCCAGGTCGGGACTGGGCTCAACCCGCTCCGGCGCCACTGCGGCCGTGGGATCCACCCGGGTCCAGCCTCGCCCGGGCAGCCAGACCTCGACCCAGGCGTGGGCGTCGGACTGACGGACAATGAGATGATTTCCCAGGGGATTGCGCTCGCCCCCCAGGTAGCCCATCACAATCCGTGCCGGCAGGCCAGCAAGCCGCATCAGCAGCGTAAAACTGCTGGCATAGTGCTCACAGAACCCCCGGCGGGTTTCAAAGAGAAATTCGTCCGCAGGGTTGCTACCCAACCGCGGGGGCTTCAGGGTGTAATAAAAGGACTCCGCGTTGAAATATCTCAGACCAGCCTGGATCAGTTCTTCCGGCTGTCCGGCTTGTGCTTGCCAGGTAGCGACCAATTCACGCATACGCTCGGTAATATTATCGGGTAGTGCCAGGCCTGCGGCGCGTTGCTCCGCCGGAAGGTCAGGGTCGAGTAGGGAAGTGGCGGAGATCACCCGGTAAGTGCGCGTCTCCACAATGGGCTTCGAGGCCAGGAGCTGAAGGTCATGGGTGAGGACGGCATCCCGCTCAGGGGTGGCGACGGGCCAATCGAGGGCAAACAGCCAACGCTGACGACTGGGTTCCAGTGTGACCTGGTAGGTGAGGGTCTGACCCGCATGCCCGGTTTGTCCCACCGCTGACACCAAGCCAGCAAACTGATCCGGACGACCTCCAGACCAGCGGCGACCATCGGTATTCCAGGCCACGGGTCCGCGCCAGTACAACCCCTCTGCCGCCGGAACAGGCCCATCGAAGCGAACACGAAAGGCGAGGGATCCATCCAACACCAGTTCACTCACTGAGCCCGGTTCCAGCCACTCGTTGATGCCCGAGCGCGCCACCTCCTCGACGGGGAGAAAGGACCAGAGGGGCGCGTCAAGCCGAGGAAAGAGCACGAAAAGCAGCAGGGTCAACGGCAGGGATTGCAGGGTGAGCCGCAGCACTAACGTGACGGGCTCCCTGACCAGGCTGAAGAAGGCCTGCATCCCCGACGGGCTCAGCAGGCCACGGCCACCGATGGCTGAAATGCAGGAAGAGGGGGCTGAATGAACCAAGGGGCGAGCCAGGTCCGCCAACAACGCCAAGTTCAAAATCAGAAGGAGGCCAAGAATCAGGGCTATGCCAGGTGACTGGTCAAAGAAAAAATGGCTGATCAACCAGAAGGGGAACAGCATGACGGCCAGGCGCAGATCCCGACAGTTGCGGCCTTCGAGCAATTTGAGCGCCAGGAGGAGGGTGAGCAAGGCCGTGCCGCCTTCCTGGCCCACCAGGGTACCGTAACTGTGAAAGACCAGAGCCGGTGCGACCAGGGCCAGTGGCATCAGGATCAAGCGTCCCGGCGCGAGCCGGGGCAAGTAAAGGATCAGGACACGGTACAGCAGGAGGAGGTAAAAAAAGACCACCAGGGACAGTGGAAGGTCCGGGGCCAGACTCAACCCTGCCACCGCGTAGAGCAGACTGCTGGCCAGAACTTGTCCAGGCCGGATCTGGGCGGATGCAGGGATGATCGGCTGGGCAAAGGTCATCACGACCGTCCCCAACACCTTATCGCCAGGAAAATGTAACAATTCCTGATCCTAATCCTGATCCTGATCCTGTTCCTGCCATTGTCAAAGTCTTTATCAATGTCCTTATCCATGTCCTTGTTCCTTTTCCTGTTCCAGCTTATGTTCCTGATCCCACTCCTGTTCCAGCCCCAGATAATTCCCCGTCGGGACCGGTTCAATTCGGGAAAAATTTGATGGCAAGCTCCGAACGGACAAGGCACTGCAGAGGTTTGAGGACCCTGCGCGACAAGGGCCGGGGAAGAATTGCCCATGGTCCCACCGCCAGTCACCGCTGTTCATCATCTCTCGCAGAAGGAGCGACCTCGCCAAACCGCGCCAGGACCCTAAGACAGCGGTGCATCTGCATCTCGCCGCGCCCCGGGGGGATCTCGCGACCGGGGACGCGCAAGGCAAAATCCTGATCCGTCAGGGCCGCATCCACGGCCTGGCGCGCCAGCCAACTCAGGCGGGTCTCGGTATCCGCTGGGGGCAGCAGGTCCCAATCCAGCCACATGCGATCAGGTAGATCGCGGCCGAACTGCTTGACCTGAAGACCCCGACCGCGTCCGTAGGCCTTCCAATCCAGCTGCCGCGGGGAATCACCGTGCCGATAGGGGCGCAAGCCGAGGAAATCCTCGGCCCCTGGGTCCTGGACGCCACGACGATCCCCCGGCCTCCCGGACGCTGGCACGAGGTCCGGTGCCTGATCGGCGGGTCGGGGATAGACCAGGACCGCGGCAGCCGTCTCCAGATAGCACCAGCAGCGAAAGAGGCCCAGGGGATAACGGGTTTCCAGCGTCACCTGGCCAAGCGCCTGAAGACCTCGCCGTCGGGTCGGCACGCCCAGTGTGGTCCTGGCATCTTGCCCGGGCACCAGATCCAGCAAAGCCACCTGGTCACCCACGACCAGGCGCAGATCCGGCCTTCGCTTGCGGGTCTCGACCACCACCTGGAGGTCAAACAGGGCCCGGTCACCCGCAAAGACCGGTCGCCCCGCCCGGGCCGAGAGGGCCAGGCCCAAAAGGTTAAACCAGGCATGATGCATGGAGACCACAACCACCGCCACGGTGAGGAAGGTGAACAGCAGACCCAGGTTGTTCTGATAATTCAGCGAACCCAGCAGCATCAAGAGCAAGATGCCGGCAAATACCACCCCGGCCCCGGTCGGCAGGATGTAAATAGCTCGGGGCCGGACACTAGCCTGCCCCCCCGGCGTCAGGGGGCAGACGCGAACGAAGCGGGCAAAGATGCGGGCGAACCTGATCCCGAAAAAAGAAGTTGATGGGAGGCTCAAGCCCATGAGCAGCAGGGGTCAGTGGCTGATTGCCGGAAGGTATAG
>JAHDND010000100.1 GCA_018435665.1 Candidatus Thiosymbion sp.
ACAAGGGCAAGTGGTCCACCGAGCAGGCGCGCGATCACATTCATGGTTTGGCTGGCAGCCATTTCGATCCGGCCTGCGTCGAGGCCTTTCTACGGCGATTTTCCGATATCCAGCAAATCCGTGAAACCCTCGCCGACTCGGCGGAACTCCAGGCGGAGGTGGATTCCGTGCCATGAGCGGGTGGCGACGACTGCCGTTGTTATCCCCCGCCTTGTCCCGGTTAAGCCATCACTGGCGCAAGGGCTTTCGCAAGGGGGACGAGGCCTTCGACGCGGAACGCGAGCAAGCCCTGATTCGGCTCGCGGTCGGCGCCATCGTTGTCCCCTATCTTTTTCTGACGGGGGTCAGCGCCGTTCATCTCGGCAATACCCTGACTATCGGCGGCTTGGCGGTCGTGTTTCTGACCGCGGCGCTGGCATTGTTGGTTTATCTGCTGTTGCATCCCGTGCCTTCCCCGCCGCGACGCTATCTGGGCATCTTGCTGGATTTGTCCATGACGTCCGCCGCCCTCGCCCATACGGGCCCGGAAGGCGCCCCCTTGCTGTGCGTCTATCTATGGGTCATCGTCGGCAATGGCTTCCGCTTTGGCCCCCGTTACATGGTGGTGGCGACTCTCGTCAGCCTCGCCGGCTTCAGCGCGGCGATCGGGGCCTCGGAGTATTGGCAGACCCACCCCTATATCAGTGCAAGCTATCTGTTGGTGCTGGTCGTCATTCCGCTCTATATGGGGGCCTTGCTGGCGAAGCTACGCGCCGCCCTGCGCAAGGCGTTCGACGCCAGCCAGGCCAAGAGTCAGTTTCTCGCCAAGATGAGCCACGAGCTGCGCACCCCGCTGAACGGCATCATCGGCATGAGCGATCTCCTGATGGACGCGCGACTGGGTGACCAGGAGCGCAAGTTCGTCACTACCATCCATCACTCGGGCAAGACACTCCTGGCGATCATCAATGACATTCTGGATCTGTCACGTATCGAGGCGGGACGCCTCTCGATCGTCGAGGTGGAATTCGATCTGCACCGTCTGGTCGCCGAGATCGTCGCCATGTTCTCTCCCCAGGCGGAGGGCAAGCATCTCGCGCTGGCCCACCGCTTCGATCCCCGCGTCCCTTTTCTCCTGCGGGGCGACGCGCAACATCTGCGGCAGATCCTGATGAATATCGTGGGGAATGCGGTCAAGTACACCCCCATGGGCTCGGTTGAGATCCGGATCATGGCCGGTGATATCACTCCGGCGGGAGAACCCATGCGGGTGCGCTTCGAGGTCGAGGACACCGGCCCGGGCATTGCCCCCGAGGATCAGCCCCATATCTTCGAAAGCTTTCGCCAGGCGAAGATTGGTCCTGACCGCCGCACCGACGGGACCGGGCTGGGTACGGCCATTGCCCGCGAGCTTACCCAGCTCATGGGTGGCAGTATCGGTTTACGCAGCGACTTCGGCAGCGGGTCGGTATTTTGGTTCGAGCTTCCGTTCGCCGTCATCCCCACTGCCAGCCCATCCGACGCACCATCCCTGGCGGGTACCCATGCCTTACTGCTAGGGACCGGCAAGGCGTCCTGGGCTGTATTGGAAAGGCTCACGACGATGGGGGTGACGACCGCGCTCCTGGCCAGCCCGGAGCGCATGGCCAGCCGGTTGAAGGCGGCGAAAGAAAGTGGGCGTACCGTTGGCTTGATCCTGGTGATCGAGCATGACTTCGGTGCCGAGATCGTTTCGCACCTGAGCGGGATTGGGGAGGCGGATGATCCACCGTTGCGCTTTCTGTTGCGGGATCAAGGGGAGGGGTTGGGCCCTCTTGCCATGTGCCGGGGTTTTCATGGGGTGCTCGGCCTGCCGCTCCAGCAGCGCGAGCTAGAGATTGCCGTGCACGCGGCCCGTAGTGCCCGGCTGTACCCGGAGAACGTGGTTTCACTTGGTGAGCACTACAGTCGGCTGCCATCGTCCGTGGGACGCCCCTTGCATATCCTCGTCGCCGAAGACAACGAGACCAATCGAAAGGTCACGCGCGCGATCCTCGAAAGGGCCGGCCATCGGCTCACCATGGTGGAGGATGGCGAGGCGGCGCTCGATATGCTGCGGGAACGGGTCGCCGACTTCGATCTCTTGCTGCTCGACAAGAACATGCCCGGCCATAACGGGCTGGAAGTTTTTCAAGCATTGCGCTTCATGTATCCCGGCATCTCGTTACCGACGATCATGTTATCGGCCGATGCCACCCTCGATGCGATCGAGGAAAGCCGCCAGGCGGGGGTCCACGCCTACCTCACCAAACCGGTCGAGAGCCGACGACTCCTGGAGACCATTGAGGATATCTGTCGCGGCAAGGATACGGCGGATAAGGGCAACCGGACTGACAAGCCGTCCCGGGAGCACCCTGAAGAAGAGGAGACCGCCCTGTTCGACGATGAAAAACTCGATTCGCTCCTGGCCCTCGACCAAGATGGCACCTTTTTCCAGGAGTTGGCCACAGGCTTCAAGCGCGATACGGAGCATTCAGTAAACGCCATCGCCACGGCGCTGAAATCCGCGGACTATCCGGCGATGCGGGCTGCCGTGCATGCCCTGCAAGGCTGTTCGTCGGAGTTGGGCGCCATTGGCCTGGTGGCCGCGGCCGTGCGTTTCCGGGCGCTCAAACCCGTTGAACTGCAATCGTCTGAGGCGGAAGCCTTTCTGAGGCTGTTACGACAAGTCCATACCAGCACCCTGGCGTACATCGCCGCCCGCCAGCCGGGAAGCCAGTCCCGATCGACGCCCACCACTGCCACCGTCCCCGCCCAGCCAGGGCTAGCGGATGGCACTTCCCTGTGCCGGGCCTCCTGACGCGGCCGAAGCGGAGCCATCAATCATGCCGCCAGGGCTTGGCTATGCTCTTGGCGACCGACCAGGCGTTCCATCATGCGCAAATCGCGCGCCTCGAGTTTCAGCGCGGTTTCCACCCAGATCTCCAACACCCGCCACAGATCCTCATAGCTGATGGGCCTTAGCAGGTCGCGTACCCGTCTCAGCGCACGAAAGCCGTTTCTCGCGCGATTCTCGCGCCGAATGTATTCATAAACGGCCGTTTCGCCGCCCCCTGTCGGCGCCAGGATATCCACGACGCCCATTTCGTGAAGTACTTCAGCCGTGTAGAGATGGCCCCCCAGAATGATCCGCTCGGCCCGTGCCGCGTCGAGCCGGCGCGAAAGCAGGTTGTAGGCCCCCATGCCCGGGAAGAGATTGAAGAGGACCTCGGGAAAGCCCAGGTGGGTACCCTGCTCGGCGATGATGAGATCGCTGGACAGCGCGGTTTCGAAACCGCCCCCAAGGGCGTCCCCCTGCACCAGGGAGATGGTTGTAATCGGGCTATTGAAGTGGCTGATGTTCGCGAAGAGGGCATCAAGGCACTTTTTGCCATAGGTCAGGAGCCCGTTTCTATCCCGATTGAGGATATAGGCACGGAACAGAGCGAGGTCCCCCCCGAGATTGTAGACACCCGGTATCGCTGAGGCGGTGACGTGATAACGAATGCCCATCTCGAGATACTGCGCGCGAACCTGGGCGCACCAGGTGTTCAGGTTGTCCAGGAGGGCTTCCGTGAAACAGGGCCGTGAGGACCCATTCATGTAGCACCAGGCGACTTCATGCTCTTTGTCGACGGTAATGGCGAGTTCCGGGTAAGTGTTCAGGTTGCGATGAATGGTGCTGACGAAGGGAGAGGTAGTCATGTTTTTCTCCTGGCAAAGGTGATGGTTCTACAGCCAGCCTCGCCAAGCTAACGAATTCAGGGCGCGCGTTGGGAGAACGCGGGTCAGACTACCGCAGCGACGATGCCTCGGATCTCGGGAGGTTGCGCTTCCTTGGGTGGCGATGCGGGGATGTCCGCCGGGAGTCAGGATGGACGGACTTCGGCATCGGGGACGCTAGGGCATGGCGTTGCGCTGAATGTCACGAACTTGGCCATCCCTGTTGACAAATGGACTTAAGGCTGCGTGCGGGTATTCCGGAAGCCCATCATTAGTGTCCCAACGTTACCCATCGCCAGCAATAGGGCCAGGAGTCAATCGCCAGAAAAAGTTTCCAGGCATGAAAATCGCCAGAGAAGCTCGGGGCTCGGGGAGCGAGCGATCTTCCGTGCTATCGACCGGCATTCCCCGATCAAGACTTCGCTACCCATCCGGCCGGGGGAATCGCGGTAGTACGTCGGAGGCTCAGCTAGGCTTGCCTCACCCCGGGCAAGGAGGGGAAGCCCGTAGCTTGCCGTGGGCCGCCCCTCCCATACCTACCTTTCCTGGCCCCGAGTGGCGGACCAGGTGGCGAAATCGAGGAGTCCCCTCAGAAGGTCTTCGAAACCTCGATCCCGATCAGGTGCGCCGACATCTCGTAATCGCCATTGACCGCCGCGGTCCCATTGACGCCGCTGGTCCGGGTGTAGGGTACCGAGCTGTAATAATCCCGATCGACACCCATGACATAGAGGTAAGAGGCCTCTACCGCGAAGCCGTCACCCAGGTCCTGGGCCACGCCAATCCCAAAGAGATGGCGATCGGTATCGGGCACCCGGGCGCTGAAGTAGTCATCGTCCTGCGCCGCCTGATCGTAGGAATAACCGCAACGCAATTGGGTCGCGGGCAGGACCTGCCAGGTGAGGCCAAGCCGGTAGGCGCTGGCGTTGTTCCAGTTATTGCTATCAGCGAAGATTAGAGCGCCATTCCGCTGGCCGTAGACCTCCAGTTCCTTGAAGCTACTCCAGCCCGTGTAGCTCCAATCGAATTCGGCTGCCAGGGTAGGTGAGATTTCATAGCGTAGGCCAAGTTGCAGACGCCAGGGCAAGTCCAGATCGAGTGAAGCGGCCTGCTCAGGCTGCAACAGCCCTAGCGCGACCATCGTGGGGTTGAGAGGGGTGTAATCCCCATCCAGATCGATGGTCGAGGCAGAGTGAAAGCTGGCCCCCAGGGTCCAGGCGTTGAGGCGATACATGCCGCTCAGGTTGAACCCAATACCCGTGCCATCGCCGCTCAGTTCCGCCAGGTTGGAGTCTAGTTGGGCCGTCTTGGCCCAATAGACATCCATCCCCACCGCCAGGCTCAGGTTGTCGTTGACCCGGTAGGCCAGGGTCGGCACAAAATCGAGGATTTCGAGTTTGCTTGCCGTCGGATGATTGCCTGTCGGCAGGGTGACGGGGCCAAGATTCCTCTGCTGGCTCAGTAACGGGAAGGTGCCGTAAGGCCAGCGGGTCTCGAGGCCGTAGGGGACGTGGAGCCCCAGACCCAGGCGCCATTGGTCCGCGAGCTTGATCGCCGCCTGGAAGGAGGGCAGAAAGGTCCAGTCCGCGCCCTGGCTGTCGTGCTTACCGCTGGCGGTGGTGACCGAGAAACTGGGGCTGATCACGAAGCCGCCCAGGGCGACACTGGAACCCTCATGGAATCCCATCGCGGCCGCATTGTAGGGGATGGCGCCCCATTCCTCCGGATTGGCCACTAGGGCGTTGGTGGTCGCGATGCCGGCGGCGGAGGAATCGGGAAGCGCGAAACCGGAGGCATAGGCGCCGCCCCATGCCACCAGGGTGCCGAGGGCGCCAAAAGCCAATGCCGAGGTTACCCCGCGGGCGATGGTAAAAGACATGAAGTGTCCCCCCTGTTGAATAGTGACTAAAGTGAGATTTTTTGTAGGAGTGGCTCGGGCATCAGTCTAGGGAGATATCCCCTTCGCCAATCAATGGCGGATTCAGGGTTCGGGCATCTGGCAGGCACGATCAGAATACATCCCTATAGGCTTGACGACCGCCTCCCCACGAACGACACTCCCAACGGACACCACTGCCCTGCTCCGACCTGATCGAAAACCGAAATGGTGCGGATAAATTGCGGCCATATAGTATCAATTAGGCCGCGTAATGTATGTTTTTAGAGAGACAAACGATGACGAATGTGGGCATGCATGTCTCGGAAACGGTGGTAGCCTTTGCCCTGTTGGTGATGGCTGCATATTTCATGAAGCGCAACGGCACGCTGCATCAGGACGACAGCGCCCTATTCGCGAAGCTCCTCACTCAGGCCGTACTACCCGCCACCATCTTCTACCAGCTTTGGACCAATCCCTTGTCCAACGCAACCGTGGCGCCGGTGATGATCATGTTTCTGGTAGGCATTTCCGCGCTCGTGATGAGTTGGCTTGCGGGGATTGTCCTGAGGTTCGACCGTCAGAGCCTGGGCGCCCTGATGATAGTCTCGTCCTTCGGGTCGTCCGCCCTCATCGGATACCCCATCATTCAATATGCCTTTGAAGGCAATCCCCGCGCGCTTGCCGAAGCGATCGTGATCAGTGAACTGGGCGTTGGCTTGCCCATTTTCATCCTCGGTCCCGCGGTGGCGATGTACTTTGGCGGGACTTTCGCCGGCACCAACGATCTGAGAACACTGGTGAAAAACTATCTCCAGTCGCCAATTTTTCTGGCCGTGGTCCTCGGGCTGGGGCTGTCCCATGTGGACATTGCCGCTGGAACGCCTTTTGTCGATACCTTCCGGGACGCGCTCGAGATGGTGCAGGGCTCACTGGTCGTCGTATCGGCGGTGATTCTTGGCATTCAACTCTCGTTTCAGCCGTTGCAGGGATTTGGCAAGCTGATCGTCGTGTCGATACTCATCCAGATGCTATTCCAGCCATGGTTATCCGCCTATCTGGCGGGTCCGTTTTATGTCAGCGCCGAGAATAGCCAAATTCTAGTCTTGATCAGCGCCATGCCCGCCGCCATTCTCGGCCCCGTTTTTGCCGCACGCTATGACTGCGCGGCAAGAACCGCCTCACTGCTCACCTTTACGCATATTGTCGTCAGCCCCGTGGTGGTCCCCGCCATATTTACCCTGCTATCGTAAGGGATGACGGGTACCTGGTCGCGCTTCTGGTGAGCCATGAGCAGCACTACCTGGGCTCTGCCTGCGTTCGCCACCCGAGGGCTTTTCAGCCAATGCCATGGCCACCACAGGGTCCAACCGCGCCTGAGTACACCAAAAAAAAGCCCGCCAAGGCGGGCTTTGTAGGGCAGGCTCGCGACCAGGACAAGACAGGAGCTGGACTGATCGCGGAAGGTCTCAGCCGAGCTCGTCGGCGCCGATTTTCTGCATCAGGCCGAAGCTCTTGACGAAGGGGTTGGCCATGCGCGGGTCCTTCATCATGGCCTTGTAGTCACCGACCTTGAACTTGAGCTTGCCAGTGGTGAAGGCCATGCCCATGCCCATCATGCCGATGCCCTTCTCCACCCACTTGAGCCAGTCGCCGAGGTCGGCGCGCATGTCCCAGTTGGCGGGCGGGTCGGTGGGGCTCCAGGCGCCGGCGCGGACGCAGGTGCCGCTCTCGACGACGAAGACCCCGCGGGGGTTGTCCTCGCTCTTGAATCCGCAATAGATCACGGAGTTGAAGCCGATCTCGGCCAGCTTGTCCTTGACCTCCGGCTCGCCGTTCCATGCGTCCATGAGCTGCTTCATCCAGGCGTCGGAAAAGATTGCGGCCATCGTGATGATCCTCCAGGAGTTGGTTTGGTAAACCCCGGCCATTGCGACCGAGGTGGGGTTGATCTTCTGACGCGGCGCCAGCGGGTAAGCGCCACTGCCAAGGATTCTAACAGCTTGGGGGTGGTGTCAGGCAAAATCTAGCGCGATGCCGGCAACGGCCAGGCGTTGCGCCTCTTCCTCCAGTTCCAGGCGGGTCAGGGGATGATCCTCGATCCAGCCGGGGGGGAAGCGCAAGCTCAGGCGCTCCTCCTTGGCGGACAGCATGGGGTAAGGCTTGGCGGTTGGGGAGCGGCTGCGGTGCAGCAGGGCGGCCAGACGCAGCAGCACGCAAAGTCGCGGGGCGGCCCGGCGCCAGGGCGCCGACAGGCTGGCGAAGTCCTGGACCGGAAATTTGCGGCGATGGCCCAGCACCAGGCTGGCCAGGAGTGCCTGTTCGGCGCGACTGAAGCCGGACAGGTCGGCGTTGGCCACCAGATAGGCCCCATGCCGCTGATATTGGCTGTGGGCAACCGCGAGACCGATCTCATGCAGACGGGCGGCCCAGGTGAGGACGGCGGGCATCCGGGGATCGTTCAGCGCCCAGTCACGGACCACCTGGCCAAAGAGCACCAGGGCGGTATCGCGAATCCGTCCGGCGTGGGCCTCGTCGACCTCGAAGCGCTGGGCGAGGACGGTCACCGAGCGCTCCTGAACATCCTGATGGCGGGTCAGCCCCAGCATCTCGTAGATCAGGCCCTCGCGCAGGGCCTCGTCCGAGACCTGCATGCGCTCGATGCCCAGGGCGGTGAAGACCGAGCGCAGGACGGTGACGCCGCCGACGAAGACCGGCTTGCGCTCCTCCACCAGCCCTTCCAGTTCCAGGTCGGCGATGCGGCGGAAGCCGAGCAGGGCCTCGCGCAGGCGCTGAAGGGCGTCCGCCGTGATGCCGTCCTGGGACCACCCTTGGGCGGCGATCACGGTGGCGATGGCGCGGATGGTGCCGGAACTCCCGACCACGTCGCGCCAGCCGGCCTGGCGGAATTGCTCCCGCACCGGACGGATCTCCAGTGCCCCGGCCAGCTCCGCCCGCTTCAGGCGCTCGGCGGTAATGACGCCATCGGGAAAATGCCGCAGGGAGGCGCTGACGCACCCCATGTGCAGGCTCTCGCGCAGGCGCGGGGTAAAGCCCTCGCCGACGATGATCTCGGTGCTGCCGCCGCCGATGTCCACCACCAGCCGGCGCTGCTCGCTGGCGGCCAGGCCGTTGGCCACGCCCAGGTAGATGAGTCGCGCCTCCTCCCGCCCGGCGATGACCTCGATGGGATGGCCCAGGGCTGCCTCGGCCTGGGCCAGAAAGCCGCTCTCCGGGCGCAGTTGGCGCAGCGTGTTGGTCCCCACCGCCCGCACGCTGCCCGGTGGCATGCCGCGCAGGCGCTGGCCGAAGCGCTCCAGGCAGGCCAGGGCGCGGGCCACCACCTCGGGCGTCAGGTCCTTGTCCGCGGTCAGCCCCTCCGCCAGCCGCACCATCTCCTTCAGCCGGTCGATGACCTGAAAGTCGCCCTCCAGAGGGCGGGCGACGATCATGTGAAAACTGTTGGAGCCCAGGTCAATGGCGGCCAGGGCCTCCGGCGGGGTCGTCGTCTCGGCAAGGGGGGAGTCGGTGGGCATGGGTACTTCCTGAAATTGAACCGCGGCGGATGGTAACAAAGCCAGAATCGAGTCGGATTGCAGAATTGTTACCAAGCCGGGGGTTAGGTCGCGATGATCTCCGTCCGGCTTGTCAGGTCAACTTAACCAGCTGGAGAAGTCCTGGGGCTGGGGCTGGGGCTGGGGCTGGGGCTGGGGTCGCCATGGTCGATGCCGGGAGCCATCTGCTACAGTGGGGTTACGGAACGGGTCTTACCCGCCCCTGGATGTCTATTCTCCCGGAATCGCGATCGCCACCTTAAATGCCATTCCCGGGCGCTGCCGATAAGTGGTGTGGGTTTCAACCTTGATTGAGGTAACACGATGAAGAAAAAAACCGTAGCCGCCTTAGGCGAGCGACTGGTGCGCCAGTGCTTTGCCGATCCCGCATCCATCAAGCTGGCCAAGGGTTTCCAGTCCGTCCACCAGGATGGCGCCCGTAATCGGGAGGAGGAATACGCCACCCTCAAACAACTGGGCCTGCGACGGCTCACCCTGTCCGATTTCAAGGTCACGCGCCGTGAAAACCTGCTGATCGTGACCTATGCCGCGGCGGTCCAGGAAACCATCGATGGCCAGGAATCGACCAAGGCCCCCGCCTATCGACTGAGCGTCTTCATCGAGTCCGGTAAAGACTGGCTGCTGCTGGCCCATGCCAATCTGATCGCCATGCAGGGCGGGGCGGCCGGCAAGGCGCCCTAGTCGCCGCACTTGCCGGATAGGACTTCCTCAGTTAAAGGACCCTCATGAACGCCATCCCCTTCGATCGAGCCCGCTTCAACCGCCTGCGCTGGACCGTGTTCTGGATCCTGATCGGGTCCTACATCATGGTCTTCTTCCACCGCGTCGCCCCCGGGGTGGTGGCGGCGGACCTGATGCAGGCCTTTCACACCAGCGGGGCGGCCCTGGGCTCCCTGGCGGCGACCTACTTTTATATCTACACCGCGATGCAACTCCCCTCCGGGGTGCTGGCGGACACCCTGGGGCCGCGCATCAGCGTCACCCTGGGCGGGCTGGTGGCGGGGGTGGGCTCCGTGCTCTTTGGCCTGGCGCCGGACTTCGCCACCGCCAGTTGGGGGCGCTTCCTGGTGGGCCTGGGGGTGTCGGTGATCTTCGTCGGCCTGATGAAGAGCAACGCCCTCTGGTTCCCTGACCGCCAGTACGGGCGGATCAGCGGGCTCACCCTGCTGCTGGGTAACCTGGGCTCGATCCTGGCGGCGGGACCCCTGGCCCTGCTGCTGGCGGAGGTCTCCTGGCGCCAGGTCTTCGTCGGCGCGGGGGTCGTCTCCGTCCTCCTCGCCCTGCTGACCCTGATCGGGGTGCGTAACCGCCCCGAGGATGCGGGCTTTCCCTCCCCGCGGGAGCAGGAGGGCCTGCCGCCCCACCCGCCCCGGGAGCAGCACTGGCTGCGGGACCTGCGGGAGGTGCTGACCAACCGGGCGATCTGGCCGGGCTTCTGGGTCAATTTTGGCCTCACCGGCTGCTTCTTTGCCTTCGCCGGCCTGTGGGCGATCCCCCTGATGCGGGATCTTTACGGCCTGGATCGCGCCGACGCCTCCCTTTACGCCACCGTGACCCTGCTAGGCTTCGCCCTGGGCGCCTACAAGGTCGGCTGGATCTCGGATCGCCTGGGCCGCCGGCGCCCGGTGATCGTCGTCGGCACCCTGCTCTTCTGCCTGGCCTGGCTGGGGATGATCCTGCTGCCCTGGGGGCCGGGGTGGAGCGGCCTGCTGATATTCGCCCTGCTGGGCCTCACCGCCGGGGGCAATGTGGTGGTCTATGCCGCCGCCAAGGAGGTCCTGCCGGCGCGGGTGGCGGGCATGTCCGTCGCCCTGGTCAACACCGGCCTCTTTCTCGGCGCCGCCGTCCTCCAGCCCGCCTTCGGCTGGGTCCTGGACCTGACCTGGGACGGGACCCTGCGCGACGGCGTCCGGGTCTACGCGACCGCCGACTATCACCACGGGCTTTGGCTCTGCTTTGGCGCCGCCCTCCTTGCCCTGCTCGCCACCCCCCTGGTGCGGGAGACCCATTGCCGGCAGAGTTGAGAGATCCTTACCAGGGGTGGTGCACCCTGGACTCCAATATCGCCCATCGTGTCTACTCCCAGGCTGATGCGGCAGCCGCACGCCACACGAAAATCGAGATCCTGGGCTATGTCGCTTGCCGCAGCGAAGCCCACCGAGATCCGCGCCCACGACCACGTCTTTACTGGAGGATCTGAGTATGCTGCAAACCATCGAGGTCGAAATCGACGCCAGTGGTCGAGTCCATCCGATCGAACCATTTGAGCACCTACCGTCAGGCCCCGCACTCCTGACCTTCCTGACACCTGTCGAGCAGGTCGCTGAGACGGCACTGCTTGCCGAACCCGCCTTGACTGAGGATTGGCTCAAACCGGAGGAGGATGAGGCATGGGCGCATTTGCAGCCGGACAGATAGTGATCCTGCCCTTTCCTTTTTCAGACCTGCCGACACGCAAGTATCGGCCCGCGCTCTTGCTAGCGGCTGTCGGCAAGGGAGATTGGATCGTGTGCCAGATCACCAGCAACGCCTATGGTGACCAGCGCGCGATCGCGCTGCGTGACAATAACTTTTCCGAGGGCGGCTTGCGCCTTGAGAGCTATATCCGTCCCGGCAAATTGTTCACGGCCCATGAAAGCCTGTTTTCCGACGTTGCTGGTGCCTTGACCTACACCTAATCTGGGGCGTGTCAGGCAAGCCATTGTCGAACTGCTACTGGGCGAGACTCGAATCTGATGTCTGTTGTGGAGCAGTGCGCGGCGCTGCGGGCGTAGCTGGAGACGCAGTTGGCCCGGCGTGAGAAGTTGGGAGCGGTGATCAAAGTAAGCCGATGTCCGAAGAAATCGATCAGCCTCGGGGCTGTTGATGTAAAGGGACATCAAATCTCCATAATTTCTGGGGCAGGGGTAACCCAAAGTTCATCTGAATCGGGATCTTATCCTTCAACGCGTTCTTCAGGGTTTATGCCAACTTCACTGACCTGGGAGTAGTTCTCGCCTAGGATGAAGTTGCTTCATTCAGCAAATCCGCGGCAGGGGTTCCCCGGTCAGCCAATCAACGACGCGCTCGCCACCGAAGGCGGTCTCCATGCGCACGAACTGGTGGGGATCGGCCACCACCTCGCCGACAATGGCGGCGTCACGTCCCTGGGAGTGGGCACGCATGGTGGCTAGCAGGATTTCGGCCTGGTCCGCCGGGCAGATGGCGATGAGCTTGCCCTCGTTGGCGACGTAGAGGGGGTCCAGGCCCAGCAGCTCGCAGGCGGCGGCCACCTCCTCGCGAATCGGGATGGCGTTCTCGCGCACCCGCAGGCCGACGCC
>JAHDND010000026.1 GCA_018435665.1 Candidatus Thiosymbion sp.
CCCTGAGCGAACTCGAGGCCCTGGTGAACAGCCTGGAGTCCGGGGACCTCAGCCTGGAGGCGTCCCTGGCGGTTTTTGAACGCGGTATCGGTCTGGCCCGCACCTGCCAGCAGACCCTGGACGAGGCCGAGCAGCGGGTCAAGATCCTCACCGCCAAGTCGGCGGAGGCCGAACTGGAGCCCTTCACCCATCATGACTGATCCCCGTTTGCAGACCTTCATCGCCGGCTGCGGCCAGCGGATCGAGGCCACCCTGGAGCGCTGGCTGCCCTCGGAGCAGGTACCCCCGGCCCGACTCCACCAGGCCATGCGGTACGCCATCCTGGGTGGCGGCAAGCGCATCCGGCCGATCCTGGCCTATGCCACCGCCGATGCCATCGGCCTGGCGCCCGAGCAGGTCAACGGCATTGCCGGCGCGGTGGAAATGATCCATGGCTATTCCCTGATCCACGACGACCTGCCGGCCATGGACAACGATGATCTGCGCCGTGGCCGACCCACCTGCCACAAGGCCTTCGACGAGGCCACCGCCATTCTGGCCGGGGATGCCCTCATGACCCAGGCCTTCCTGGTCCTGACCCGGGACGAGAGCCTCCCCGGAGGACCCGCGGCGCGCCTGGCCATGCTCGACGACCTGGCCTGGGCCGCTGGCTCCCGCGGCATGGCCGGGGGCCAGATGATGGACCTGGAGGCGGAGGGCCAGGAGATCGATCTCACCCACCTGGAGGGCATCCACATCCACAAGACCGGGGCCCTGATTCGCGCCAGCGTCCGCATGGTGTGCCGCGCCCGTCCCGACCTGGCCAGCGACCGGGCGGAGCGCCTCGACCGTTACGCCAAGTGCCTGGGACTGGCCTTTCAGATCCGCGATGACATCCTGGATATCGAGGCCCCTACCGATGTCCTGGGCAAGACCCATGGCAAGGACCTGGCCCAGGACAAGGCCACCTACCCGGCCCTCATGGGCCTGGAGGGCGCCCGCCAGGCGGCCGCCGATCTGGTCACCGAGGCCCTCAACAGCCTGGCGCCTTTCGACGCCCAGGCCGACCCCCTGCGCTGGATCGCGGCTTACATCAACGAACGGGACCACTGAGACTCAACACCCGATCGCCGCCATCCCGCCTCGCCATCATCGCCAACCCGCCGGGAGATACGCCTCCCCTCCCCCCGGACCTGGCCCCAGGCCCTGGCCGACCGGGGGCCAGGCGGCGTGAGGACCCGGCTTGGGCCCGCGGGCGCGAACGGACGGAAAGCGGCGCGGGGGAGTGTCGCCCCGGCCCGTGGCTTGGCTTTCCCCTGCCCCACCCCCAGATAGGGCACATCTTTTCCGCGGCCCCTCCCGTGGCCGACTTAAGAGGTTAAATTTCTCATGGATTCAGCGATCAAGACCAAGTCCGCCAGCCAACCCATCGCCGATGTCCAGGCCAGCGCCGACCTGCGGCAGATTGCAATCGATAAGGTGGGCATCAAGGACATCCGCCACCCGGTGCGGGTGCGGGACCGCAGCGACGGCGAACAGCACACGGTCGCCACCTTCAACATGTACGTCTATCTGCCCCATAACTTCAAAGGAACCCACATGTCCCGCTTCGTGCAGATCCTCAACAAGCACGAGAAGGAGATCGGGGTCGAGTCCTTCAAGGACATGCTCACGGAGATGGCCGAGCGGCTGGAGTCGGAGATGGGCCACATCGAGATGCGGTTTCCCTACTTCGTCAACAAAAAGGCCCCCATCAGCGGGGTCCAGAGCCTCCTCGACTACGATGTCACCTTCATCGGCGAGATCAGTCAAGGCATCCCGCAGATGTACATCAAGGTGGTGGTGCCCGTCACCAGCCTCTGCCCCTGCTCCAAGGAAATCTCCGCCTACGGCGCCCACAACCAGCGCTCCCATGTCACGGTCCAGGTCCGCACCCGAGGCTTCATCTGGCCAGAGGAGATCATCGACCTGGTGGAGAAGGAGGCCTCCTGCGAGCTCTTCGGCCTGCTCAAGCGCCCGGACGAGAAGTACGTCACCGAACGGGCCTACAACAACCCGAAGTTCGTCGAGGACATGGTGCGGGACGTGGCCATGCGCCTCAACGAGGATGACCGCATCGGGGCCTACATCGTGGAATCGGAGAACTTCGAGTCCATTCACAACCACTCCGCCTACGCCCTGATCGAACGGGACAAGGAGGCGGAGGCGACGGTCTGAAGCTGGAGGCCTCCCAGACTTCCTTCCCCCGCTAACCCGCCCCTTGCCTGGCCAGGCTGCGCTCGATCCACTGCCGCAGCCGATTGGAATCCCCCATGGGTGTCAGCTTGCCCGGTGAATCCAGCAGCACGATCCGCAACCGGCGGCCACTGATCATGGCCTGCATGACCAGGCAGCGGCCCGCGTCACTGATATAGCCCGTCTTGCTCAGCTCGATGTCCCAGGCATCGCTCGAGACCAGGGGATTGGTATTGCGATAGCCCAGGGCACCGCCGCCGGGATGGGGCTGGAGATGGGCCTCGGTACGCGTGGTGGCGGCGCGAATCAGGGGATAGCCGGAGGCCGCTCCGACCAGTTTGGTCAGATCCCGCGCCGTGGACCGATTCGCCGCGTTCAGCCCACTGGAATCGGCGAAGTGAGTGTCCCGCATGCCCAGGGCCTGGGCCTTGAGATTCATCCGCCGGACGAACTCGGGGGTGCCGCCGGCGAAGGTGGTGCGCCCCAGGGCCGCCGCCGCCCGATTGTCCGAGGACATGAGGGCCACCAGCAGCAACTCCCGACGCGGCAGGGTGGCCCGATTGATCTGGAGCCGGGAACGGCTGTTGCGCAACAGGTCCTTGTCCTCGGGGCGGATGGTGATGGGGGCATCCAGGTCCACCCCCGCATCCAGGACCACCATGGCGGTCATCAGCTTGGTGACCGAGGCGATGGACTTGGCCTCATCGGCGCGCTTGGCATAAATGGTGTTGCCCGCCGTATCCACCACCATGACGGCGCCGGACTGGAGGTTGAGACCGCTGCCGTCAAGTTGCTCCCAGGCCGGGTTGCTGGGGGCGGAGCGGCTCAGCACCGCGACTTCCACCGGGAAATCAGCCGCCACCAGGCCGAGTCCCGGGGTGATGCCCAGGAGGGCCGCCAGAATCAGTGCCGACACCCTGAGGCCAGGGACCAGGGTCAGCGGATCGTTCATTCTCACTCCTTCTTTAAGCCAGGGTGTCGCCATAGCGCGACTGGATGTTCAGACAATCGGGCAGAATGCCCTCAAAGAGGGTTACCAGGTGGGGGTCGAAGTGCTTGCCCGCCCCCTGGCGCATCTCCGCCACCGCCGCCTCCACCGTCCAGGCCTGCTTGTAGGGCCTTACCGAGGTCAGGGCATCGAAGACATCCGCCAGGGCAACGATCCGGCCCTCCAGCGGGATCTCCTCCCCCTTCAGCCCCGCGGGATAGCCGCTGCCATCCCAGCGTTCATGATGCGTCAAGGCGATATTGCGCGCCATCTGCAGCAAGGGGGATGGATTGTCCCCGATGATCTCCCCACCGTAGGTGGTGTGGCGCTTCATCACCTCCCATTCCGCCTCATCCAGCTTGCCGGGCTTGAGGAGAATATGGTCGGGGATGCCAATCTTACCCACATCGTGCATGGGGGCGGCGTTGAACAGGCGGTCCACCCATTCCTCGTTGCCACCATAGGCCTGGCCAAGCAGGCGGCTGTAGTGGCTCATGCGAATGATATGCGTCCCGGTATCCTTGTCCCGGAACTCCGCGGCCCGGGCCAGGTGGCGGATGATCTCCAGCCGGGTTTCATGCAGTTCCCGGGTCCGCTCCCGCACCTCGCGGGCCATGGCACGCCGCTGATCGTGCAGGGTCAGATGGGTGTGGACCCGGGCGCGGACGATGGGCGGACTGATGGGCTTGGTGATGTAATCGACGGCCCCAAGGGCAAAGCCCTGAGTCTCGTCCGCCACCTCGCTCTTGGCGGTGATGAAGATGACGGGGATCTCCGAGGTGGCGGGATCGGCCTTGAGCTGGCGACAGACCTCGTAGCCATCCAGGCCCGGCATCATGATATCCAGCAGGATCATGTCCGGCTTGTTGGGCGCACGGGCGATCTTGAGCGCCCGCTCGCCGTTGATCGCCGCCATGATCTCGTAGTCGGGCTGGAGCACGCCGACCAGCAGATCGATATTGTCTGGCGTGTCATCGACGATGAGGATGCGTTCTTTATCCGAGGCGCTGTTCATGGGGCTTCAGCCTTTGCTGCGGAGTGGCGGGGGCCAGAGACGCCGACCCTGTCCTCAGAAGCCACTGGTGATGGGATAGCGCCGGTCGCGGCCGAAGGCGCGGGTAGTGATGCGCACGCCGGGGGGGGCCTGACGGCGCTTGTATTCGTTGCGGTCCACTAGGCGCGTCACCCGCCGCACCAGTTCCTCCGGGAAGCCCGCGGCGACGATGTGGGCCACGCTCTCGTCCTGTTCCACGTAACGCTTGAGGATGGGGTCCAGCACGGCGTAATCCGGGAGGCTGTCCTGATCCGTCTGATTTTCCCTGAGCTCCGCCGAGGGGGGGCGTTCGATGACGCGCTGCGGAATGATGGCGGCGGGTCCCAGGGTGTTGCGATAGGCCGCCAGCCGGTAGACCAGGGTCTTGGGGACATCCTTGATCGGGGCGAAGCCGCCGGCCATGTCGCCATAGAGGGTGGCGTAGCCCACCGCCACCTCGCTCTTGTTGCCGGTGGTCAGCAGGATCTTGCCCTTTTTGTTGCTGATGGCCATGAGGATGATGCCACGGCAGCGGGCCTGGATGTTCTCCTCGGTGACATCCGGGGCGCAGCCGGCAAATTCACCTTCCAACATCCCCAGGAAGGCCTGAAAGGCCGGTTCGATAGGCACGACGCGATGGGCGACCCCCAGGGCCCGGGCCTGGGCCTGGGCATCGTCGATGCTCATCGCCGCCGTGTAGCGCGAGGGCATGAGCACCGCCTCGACCTGATCCGCCCCCAGGGCATCCACGGCGATGGCCAGGGTCAGGGCCGAGTCGATGCCGCCGGAGAGGCCGAGCACGGCGCCATGGAAGCCGTTCTTGCCCGCATAGTCCCGTACGCCCAGGACCAGGGCCTGATAGACCGCCGACTCCTCCGCGGGGTGAGGGGCGATGGCCGCCGGCCGCGGCCGGAGGCTGAGCCGCCCGGCCTCCCCAACCCCATCCCCGCCCACCTGCGCCCCGGCCACCCCATCCCTCTCCCCCATCGCCCCGGCCTTAGCCTCGGCCTCCACCTCCACTAGCATCAGGGCTTCGCTGAAGAAGGGCGCGCGCTGGGTGAGATGCCCCGCGGCGTCCACCACGAAGGAACCGCCATCGAAGACCAGTTCGTCCTGGCCGCCGACCAGGTTGGCGTAGAGGATGGGCACCTGGTGCTCCCGAGCGCGCCGCACCAGCAGGTCCTCACGCTCGGGGGCCTTGCCGGTGTGATAGGGGGAGGCGTTGAGGTTGATCAGCAACCGTGCCCCGGCCTCAGTCGCCTGGGTCGTGGGTCCCTCCTCCCAGACATCCTCGCAGATGAGCAGACCCAGGGGCAGGCCCTTGAAATCCACCACGGCCGGGGCCTGGCCCGCCTGGAAGTAGCGTTTTTCGTCAAAGACGCTGTAATTCGGCAGCCGCTGCTTGGCGTATTCCGCCACCAGTCGGCCGTCGTGAATGAAACCGGCGACGTTGAACAGGCTGCCCAGGTCCCGCTTGGGGTAGCCCAGCACCAGACCGATGCCCCGGCTGGCGGCGCGGATCGCCTCCAGGGCCGCCTGCACCCGTTCGAGCAGTTCTGGGCGCAGCAGCAGGTCCTCCGGGGGATAGCCGGTCAGGGTCAGCTCCGGGAAGACGACCAGGTCGGCCCCCCGCTGGTCCCGGGCCTCCTGGACCACGGCGATGACCCGGTCGCGGTTGGCGGCGACGTCACCCACCCGGAGATTGATCTGGGCAATCAGGATACGCAGGATCATGCCGTGAACTCCCCTTGAGACACCCTGACGGCTCGGAGCGGGGAAGGCGTCAGAGGCGAGGGTGTCATCAAGCGCGACGCATTAGTCCAGGAGCTGCGCCATCCGCTGGCCCATCTCCGCCGGGGAGCGGACGATGGCCACGCCCGCTGCCTCCAGGGCCGCGAACTTGCCGGCGGCGGTGCCCTTGCCCCCGGTGATGATGGCGCCGGCATGGCCCATGCGCTTGCCGGAGGGAGCGGTCACGCCGGCGATGTAGGCGACCACCGGCTTGGTGACCCGCGCCCGGATGAACTCGGCCGCCGCCTCCTCGGCGCTGCCACCGATCTCCCCCACCAGGATCATGCCCTCGGTCTGGTCGTCGGCCTGGAAGAGTTCCAGACAGGCGATGAAGTCCATGCCCTGAATGGGGTCGCCGCCGATGCCGATACAGGTGCTCTGGCCCAGGCCGGCATTGGTAGTCTGGAACACCGCCTCGTAGGTCAGGGTCCCGGAACGGGAGACGATGCCGACCTTGCCCGGCCGGTGGATGTTGCCGGGCATGATGCCGATCTTGCACTCGCCCGGGGTGATGATGCCGGGGCAGTTGGGGCCGATGAGGACGCTGGTGGAACCGGCGAGGGCGGTCTTGACCTTGAGCATGTCGAGGACCGGGATGCCCTCGGTGATGCAGACGATGACCCCGATCCCGGCATCCGCCGCCTCCAGGATGGCGTCGGCGGCGAACGCCGCCGGGACATAGATCATGGTGGCGTTGGCGCCAGTGTCCTTGACGGCGTCGTGGACCGTGTCGAAGACCGGGCAGTCGAGGTGCCGGGTGCCGCCCTTGCCGGGGGTCACGCCCCCGACCAGGTTGGTGCCGTAGGCGATGGCCTGCTCACTGTGGAAGGTGCCCTGCTTGCCGGTGAAGCCCTGACAAATGACCCGGGTGTCTTTGTTGACCAATACGCTCATCTGCGGGTTTCCTCTCAGTGCTTGGCGCCGGCGGCGGCGACGACTTTATCCGCGGCCTCGCTGAGGCTCGCGGCGGTGGTGATGGCCAGATCGCTGGCGGCCAGCATGGCCAGACCCTGCTCGGCGTTGGTCCCCTCCAGGCGGACCACCACCGGGACCTCGACCTGGACCTCCCGCACCGCCTGGATGATGCCCTCGGCGATGAGGTCGCAGCGGACGATGCCGCCAAAGATGTTCACCAGCACGGCCCGGACCTGATCGTCGGAGAGGATGAGCTTGAAGGCCTCCGCCACCCGCGCCGCGGTCGCGCCACCCCCGACGTCCAGGAAGTTGGCGGGCTCGCCCCCGTGAAGCTTGATCAGGTCCATGGTCGCCATGGCCAGCCCGGCGCCATTGACCATGCAGCCAACATTGCCCTCCAGGCTGATGTAATTGAGGTCGTGTTCCTTGGCCTGAGCCTCGCGGACATCCTCCTGGGTGATGTCACGCAGGGCGAGCAGCTCCGGATGCCGGTAGAGGGCGTTGTCGTCCAGGTTGAGCTTGGCGTCCAGGGCGACCAGTTCCCCGGCAGGGGTGACCACCAGGGGATTGATCTCCACCAGGCTGGCATCGCAATCGATGAACAGTTGGTAAAGGCCACGCATCACCTTGTCCAGGGCCTTGACCTGGTCGGGCGTCAGGCCCAGGCCATAACCGATCTTGCGGCTCTGCCAGCCCATGAGCCCCACCGCCGGATGGACATGGGTGGTCAGGATGCGTTCGGGGGTCTTGGCCGCCACCTCCTCGATGTCCATGCCGCCATCGGCGGAGGCCATGATAACCACGCGCTTGGCCTCGCGATCCACCAGGGCGCCTAGATAGAGCTCGCGGTGGCTGGCCGTCGGTTGTTCGAGGAGGAGCTGGCCGATGGGCAGCCCGGCGGGCCCGGTCTGGCGCGTCACCAGTCGGCCGCCCAGGAGACGGGCAGCCTCTCGCTCCACCGCCGTGAGACTATCCGTGACCACCACGCCGCCGGCCTTGCCACGGGCACCGGAATGGACCTGAGCCTTGATCACCCACTGCCCGCCGCCGAGCTCCTCCGCCCGGGTTGCCGCCTCGCCGTGGGAGCTGATCGTCAGGCTCCGCGGCACTGGGATGCCGTGGCGCGCGAACAGGCCCTTGGCCTGGTATTCGTGTAAGTTCATGGAATATCGCCTTTATTTATATCTGGTTATATTGATTTTGGTGGTAGAAGCGAGGTGGGTGAATCAGGGAGCTCAGGTGATCGGTCAAGGTCTCGCGGGGAGGAAGCAGGTTGTCTCTCCCCTCGGGAGCGCCCTCGCCGACCGCACTTTCCGTTGAGCGGCCACTTGCGGCATACCGGTTGGGCCGGCATAGTGAACGGCCCCTATTTTCCAGCAATCACCCGCGGAATACCAACCGCCCTCGACCCCTCAGCCGAGCCAGTGCCCGCCGGCGGCAGGCGAGTATCTCCACACCCCCATGACACCCCCCCGCCACCACCGGTCAGCCGCCGCCGACGCCCTGGGCGATTTCCCCCTCTATCCGAGCTGGCGCGCCCTGGGCTGGTTTGGCTTTTATCGCCTCACCTTGGCCTTGGGTCTCTGCCTGTTCCTTTTCATTCCGACCCTGGAATCCCTGGTAACGGGTTTCGAGCGGACTCCGACAACCATCAGCCTGGTGATCACCTACCTGGCCCTGGTCCTGCTTGGCCTGGCCCTGACCCAGACCCGCCGCGCCGACAAGGCGGCCCTGGTCCACACCGGCGTCTTCCTCGACCTGCTGGTCTTCAGTCTGCTCATGCATCAGGGCGGGGGGATCAACTCCAGCTTCGGCCTGCCCATGGGCATCGCCGTCGCCACTGGCGCCCTGCTCATGGAGGGGCGCTTGTCCCTACTGTTCGCCGCCTTCGCCACCACCGGCATCATGGCGGTCCAGATCCACGCCCAGCTCTCCGGCCAGGGGCCAAGGGATGGTTTCACCCAGGCGGGGCTGCTGGGGGCCACTTATTTCATGGTCGCCATCCTCGCCCATGTCCTCTACCGTCGCCTCCAGGCGGCGGAACGGCTGGCCGCCAGCCGACAGGTCGACATCGACGACCTGCACAAACTCAATGCCTTCATCATCCAGCGCATGGGCACGGGGGTCCTGGTCGTCGACGAGGAGCGGCGCATCCGGCTGATGAACACCGCCGCCAGCGAATTGCTGGGGTCCCGCCCTGGCCAACCACAGTCCCTGACGCGGGTCGCCCCAGAACTGGCGGTCTGGCTGGCGCGGCAGGCGGCAGGCGGTCATCCTCCCGACCGGGACATGCCGGCCGACGGTGGAGATCTCTACGCCCGGACCGAGGAGTCACCGGTGGCCGGGATGGAGTGGAGCGCAAGGGTCCGGGCGGAGGAGACCGGGACTCCCGGACCCACACCCGCATCCACACCAACAGTTACAACCATATCCCCAGCCCCAACCTCAGTCGCAGCACCAACCGCACCCGCCCTGGCCACCGGCGCCCGGCAGCCGGAGCCCTCCCTGGACGCCACCCTGCGGGTCGGGGGGCGCGACCTCGCCATCAGCTACCTGAGCCTGGGCCGGGAAGACCAGGGGGCCGCGCTGCTCTTTCTCCGCGACCAGCGGGCCCTCCTCCAGGAGGCCCAGGAGATCAAGCTGGCGGCCCTGGGTCGGCTGACGGCCAGCATCGCCCACAACATCCGCAATCCCCTGAGCGCGGTCAACCATGCCAGCCAGCTCCTGGCCGAGTCGCCGGACCTGAGCGAGGAGGACCGGCACCTGCTGACGATCATCGTCCGCAACAGTGGCCGGATCGATGGCATCATCGAGAGCGTCTTGCAGCTCTCTCGGGGGCAACCACCCCAACGCCAGACCCTGGACCTGCCGAGCTGGCTGGAGGAACTCCACGCCGAGCTCAGCGAGACACGGCGGCTTCCGGCGGAGCGCTTCCGACTCGACATGGCCGGTGAAACCCCGCCGGTCCTGGTCAATGCCGGGCACCTGCACCAGATCATCACCAACCTGTGCGACAACGCCCTGAAATATGCGGCGAAGGGAGATCAGCCCCCCCGGCTCACCCTGAGCGCCGGTCCCCTAGCCGGCACCTCTCCCCCAACGTCCCCCTTACCCACCTCGCTCCCCGGGGCCTTCATCGAGGTCAGCGACGACGGCGTGCCCATCGACCCGGAGGTGGCCCGGGAGATGTTCACCCCCTTCTACACCACCAGCGTCAGCGGCACCGGCCTGGGGCTCTACATCGCCCTGAGGCTGGCCGCCATCAACGGCCTCAGTCTCGATTATCGGCTCACCCCGGCCGGCGGCAACGGCTTCCGTCTGCTTCTCCCCGCGGCGAGCTGATGGCGAAGCCTGATGGAGCCTCCTCCACGATGCCGAAAACAAAAATGCGTTCTCCATGACTCCCCATCGGCCAGACTGGTCAATCCCTCGTCAGCCCTGCGTCTACAGGCTCATACTATGCGCCCATCGCCAGCCGCTCCGTCACACCCATGACCAAACCCCGCGCCCTCATCGTCGATGACGAGCAGGATATCCTCGACCTCCTGCGCATCACCCTGTCACGCATGGGGCTCGACTGCCTGGCCGCCACCGACCTGGGTGGAGCACGACGCCTGCTGAGCACCCAGTCCTTCCGCCTGTGCCTGACCGACATGCGCCTGCCGGATGGCGACGGCATCGACCTGGTGCGGGAGATCGCCAGCCATTACCCGCAGGTGCCGGTGGCCATGATCACCGCCCACGGCAGCATGGAGACGGCCGTCGCCGCCATGAAGGCCGGGGCCTTCGATTTCGTCGCCAAGCCCCTCGATCTTCAGGTGTTACGCCGCCTGGTGACGGCGGCCCTGCGTCTGGGCCCTCCCGCCGCCGGGGACGCGGAGACCGGCCCTGCCGCGGGCAACCTCCCGCCCCTGCTGGGCGACTCCCCGGCCATGGTCGAGCTGCGGCGCCTGATCGCCAAACTGGCGCGCAACCAGGCGCCGGTCTACGTCAGCGGCGAGAGCGGCACCGGCAAGGAGCTGGCCGCCCGCCTCATCCACCTCCAGGGCCCCCGGGCCACCGCCCCCTTCGTCCCGGTCAACTGTGGCGCCATTCCGCCGGACCTGGTGGAGAGCGAACTCTTTGGCCATAAGAAGGGGTCCTTCACCGGCGCCATCAGCGACAACCCGGGCCTCTTCCAGGCCGCCGATGGCGGCACCCTCTTCCTCGACGAGGTCGCCGAACTGCCGCTGCCCGCCCAGGTCAAGCTGCTGCGCGTCTTGCAGGAGAAAAAGGCCCGGCCGGTGGGCAGCCAGCGGGAGGTCCCCGTCGATGTAAGGCTGATCAGCGCCACCCACCGCGACCTCGCCGCCGAGGTCGCCGGCGGCCGCTTCCGCCAGGACCTCTTCTACCGCATCAACGTCATCGAGCTGCGCCTGCCCCCCTTGCGGGAGCGGACCGGGGACATTCCCCTGCTCACCGCCCATTTCCTCGACCGCATCGCCCGCCAGAATGGCCTGATCCCGCCCCGCCTGGCTGCCTCGGCCTTGGCGGCCCTGATCCATTACCCCTTCCCCGGCAACGTCCGGGAACTGGAAAACGTGCTGGAGCGCGCCCTGGCCCTGGCGGAGGGCGAGACCCTGGAGGCGGCGGATCTTTACCTGCCCGCCCTGCCCACCGCGACCGCCGCCGCTCCCGGGCTGACCGGACCTGGAGCCCCGCCGGCCGGCGGGATGAGCGAAGACGCCACCGCGGCCGCCCTCGCCGAGTCCATCAGCGAGATTCAGCGCCAAGTCATCCTGCGCACCCTGGAGGAAACCCGCTGGAATCGCACCGCCGCCGCCAAACAACTCGGCATGAGCTTGAGGTCCCTGCGCTATCGCCTGAGCAAGCTGGGTATCGAATGAGCGCAACGTTATCGCCTGAACAGACCGGGCATCGAATGAGCGTGACGGTAACGCCTGAACAAACCGGGTATTGAATGAGCGAGAACAACGATTTCGTGCGCTGGTTTCGCCAGGCCACGCCCTATGTCCACGCCCACCGGGGCCGTACCTTCGTCATCGTCTTCGGCGGGGAGGCGGTGGCCGACAAGGGCTTCCGCAACCTGGTCCACGACCTGGCCCTGCTCCACGGTCTGGGCATCCGGCTGGTCCTGGTCCATGGTGCCCGCCCCCAGATCCAGGCCAGCCTGGCCCGCCAGGGCGCCGGCTTTCGCTACGTCAAGGGCCTGCGCGTCACCGATCCCGCGGCCCTGGCCTGCGTCAAGGAAGCCGCCGGCAGCCTGCGGGTGGAGATCGAGGCACTCTTCTCCCAGGGCCTGGCCAATTCGCCCATGGCCGGGGTGCGCATCGCCGTCGCCTCCGGCAACTTCGTCACCGCCAAGCCCCTGGGGGTGATCGACGGGGTCGACTACCTGCACACCGGGGTGGTGCGGCGTATCGATCGGGACGCCCTGCGTCAGCGCCTGGACAGCGGCGCCATCGCCCTCATGCCGCCCATCGGCTATTCCCCCACCGGCGAGGTCTTCAATCTCAGCGCCTCGGACGTGGCCCGCTCGACGGCCATCGCCCTAAAGGCCGACAAGCTCATCTTCCTGCTGGAGGACACGGCGGGGCTGAGCGATGACCGGGGCCAACTGGTCTCCAACGTCCTCAGTCGGGACGTGGCCGGCCTGCTAGAGGGCCCCGGGCTAGATGGTGGGGGGCTGGAGGGCGGGGGACTCCCCGCCGATCTGGCCCAGGCCCTGCGCGCCGGGGCCGATGCCTGCATCCAGGGCGTCAAGCGGGTGCACCTGGTCAGCCGGCGCCTGGACGGGGCCCTGTTGCGCGAGCTCTTCACCCGGGACGGGGTGGGGACACTGATCACCGACGCCCCCTTCGAGGAACTGCGCCCGGCGCGCATCGACGACGTCGCCGGCATCCTGGAACTGCTCCAGCCCCTGGAAGAGGCCGGGGTCCTGGTGCGTCGCTCCCGGGAGCGCCTGGAGACCGAGATCGACCGCTTCTACCTCATGGAGCGTGACGGCATGGCCATCGCCACCGCCGCCCTCTACGCCTACCCGGCCGAGGGCATGGTGGAACTGGCCTGCTTCGCCGTCCATCCCGAGTATCGCAGCCGCGGCCGGGGCGCCCTGCTGCTGGAGCGGATGGAGGCCATGGCCCGTCAGCGCGGCCTGACGCGCCTCTTCGTCCTCACCACCCAGACCGCCCACTGGTTCCGCGAGCGCGGCTTCGAGCCCGCGCCCCTCGCCGACCTGCCCATGGCCAAGCAGGCCCTCTACAACTACCAGCGCAAGTCCAAGGTCTTCATCAAGCGGCTCTGAGGAGCCTTCAATCCAGCCGCGACTCCTCCTCCCGGCGGCTGAAAAGGACCCAGCGACCGGAACCAAGCAGGACGCGGATGCGCCAGGGCACGCCCTCGGCATCGAGCTCCACCACGCCGATGCCGCTGCCATTGAGCAGGCGCCGACCGTGGGGGGTCCCCTCGGGCTTGCGGGGGATGACCCGCATGTGACGCCGCCGGGTGAACCAGTTGAGGGGGGAGCGCGGCGAGTAGAGCCAGCGGTTGCCGTGATCCAGGACCGCCAGCAGGCGATGGGGAAATTCGTTGCGCAGACCGCTGGCGCAGATCTGCCAGATATCGGGGCCGCGGACCCGGCCCCGCAACTCCACGTCATAGACGAAGGAATAGTGGACGTCGCCGGACAGGACGACGAAGTGCCGCGGTGTCTTGGGATGGCGGAAGATGTTGAGGATGGCATGGGCCGCCCCCGGGTGGGCCATCCAGTTCTCGGCGTCCACCATCAGGGGGTGGCCGAACCAGGTCACCAGCCGTTGCAGGGCCTCGATGAGCTTGACGCCGAAGATGGGCGCGGGAGAGACCAGCAGGGCGGCGGGCTGGCCGCGCAGGAGCTGCTGAAGGTCGGTGAGGGCCTCCCAGTCCATCAGACCGGAAGGCTGGCGGGCCGCCACCTCGGACCGCCACCGCCGGGTACGGCTGTCGATCACCACCAGGGGCGGGTTGGTCGGCCAGGTGTAGTGCCACTGCTCGAACCGCAGCAGGCGCGCGATGCAGGTCTCGTGGGCCTCGCACCCGGGGGCGGCAAGGGCCTGCCCGGCCAGGGCCAGCAGTTCATCCGGGAAGGCCTCGGGGGCGTTGCCCCAGGCCTGGTTGAGCAGATAGCCCAGCAGGGCGTTGCCGATGAACCGGCGGGAGAAGGGATGGCCATAGGCGATCTCCTCCCATTCGCGGCTCAGGTTCCAGTCGTCGGTGATGTCGTGGTCGTCGAAGATCATGGCCACCGGCAGGTGGGCCAGCAGGCGCCGCACCGCGGGCAGGTCGGCGACGAAGGCGGCGATGGCCTGGCGCTCCGTCTCATAGAGGGCCAGGGTAGCGGGGTCCAGCCCGGGCGGCGGGTCCAGGTCCAGCCCCACCCAGGGGGCCGGCGACCAGACCAGCAGGTACATGGCGAGGATCTCGCCCAGGGTGATGAGGTGGTTGTGGGCGCTGTCGGTGGTGAAGATCGGCTTCTCGACCCCGCCGAAGAGGATCTCCCGCAGGGCGTAGTTGTGCTTGTGCCGCGGCAGGAGCGACTCACGTCGGTAATAGCCGGCGGGGTGGCGGTAGAGGGCGGCGGCATCCGCCAGGCCGCTGAGCCCGCCCCCGGCCAGGATCTCGTTGGGCAGACCCAGGCGGGGAATGATCTGGTGAATGGCGCGCAGCAGGGGACCGCCGACGTCGTCGGCGTAGATCTGATCACCGGTGAGCATGAGGGCGGAGGGCCAGGCCGGCAGGCTCTCCGGCGGGATATCAGGCGCTTCTGGTGTATCAGGCGTGCTGGGAAGACCCAGCAAAACTTCTAGACCCGAGGTAGCCGGGGTGCTCGCCATATCCCGGGTATCAGGCTCATCCGATTTATCCGACTTATCCGCTGCCCCCGCGCTCCCCGGCGGAACCGGAGAAGGACGGGGCTCCGGGATTGGCGGCGGGGCGCCGGGGATCTCACCGGCGGCGATCAGCTCCGCCAGCAGACGGTCGGCGGCCGCCAACCCATCCCCCGAGGGATAGTGAGGCTTGCGGCAGGAGCCATGCAGCAGCGCCGCCACCTGGGGCAGAAAGACAAAGCCCGGGGAGGTTCGTCCCGGGTAGCACAGATCCGGCGCCCATTGGGTCAGGTCCCGCCACGCCGGCGGGGCGGCATTCCGGGGGGCTGACTGAGGGATGGCGTGAAGGTGCCCGCCAGGTTCATCGGTCGGGGCGCAGTGAGAGGCTTCGTCATCCCTGGCATGAAAGGACCCGTCCCGGTGAGGGGTCCTGATGGTCGCTGGTCTTTCCTGATCATCCATCGCGGAAACGGGAGCCAGGAGGTCCGAAGGGCCTGAAGGGTCCAAGAGATCCAAGGGGGCGAGGGCCAGCCGGTAGCCAATCCAGCGCCCCACGGGCAGGGGGTTCGCCAGGGGAACATCCACCAGCAGGTAATGCAGGTGCCGGCCGGCGGCAAGGTGGCGACAGGCCGGGGTGCCCGGTTCGAGTTCATAGATCGCGGTCCCCTCCTCCCCCAGGTTCAGTTCTAGCCGCAGCCGCGCCACTTGGCTGGTCGCCAGCCACAGGACCAGGCGCCGCGCCTCGATGCGTCGCAACAGGGGGCCGGCCAGCACCAGGGGCAAGTCGCCGTCGCCGGTGATGGCGGCGCTATCGCCAGCCGTCGGGGTCACAGGACGGGCCCGAGCATGGCGATGGAGTTGTTCCACAGCCGGCGCCACCCCGGCCAGGCGGCGACCATGGCCGGCGTGATGGGCCGGGACTGGGTCAGATAGCTCTCCTGGCGGTGGCGGATCAGCGCCGTCAGCGCCGGGTCCTGGATGAGGAGGTTGTTCTCGTAGTTCAGATCGAAGCTGCGGCGGTCCATGTTGGCGGAGCCGATCAGGCTGATCTCGCCGTCCAGGGTCAGGGTCTTGGCGTGGAGCAGGCCGGCCTGGTACTCGTGGATTTCGACCCCCGCCGCCAACAGCTCCTCGTAATAGCTGCGGCTGGCGGCGGCCACGACCCAGGAATCGTTGCGGGCGGGCAGGATGATCCGGGTTTTCACCCCGCGCCGGGCGCAGGCGCACAAGGCGGCCTGCATGGCCTCGTTGGGGACATAGTAAGGGGTGGTGACGGTCAGGTCCCGGCGGGCGGCGAACATCAGGCTGGCGAAGAACTCCGGCATGGCGGCATGACGCACCGTGGGCCCCGTGCCCAGGGCCTGGGCGAGGACGCTAGCCGGGCTGGGGATGGCCAGGGGATCCTCGGGGCATTCCGCTCCCTGGTCCTCCCCCGCCTCCGGGAGCAACATGGCGCTCAGGTCATCATCCTCACGATGGGCCATCCAGTCGCTGGCGAAGAGCCACTGATTCTGGCGAGCGATGGGGCCCTCGAAGCGGACCAGAATATCGACCCAGGGAGCATACTTGGCCTTGATGGTGAAGGCGGGATCGGCGCAGTTCTGACTGCCGCACCAGGTGATCCGCTGATCGATGATAGCCAGCTTGCGATGGTTGCGCAGATCCACCCTACCCCGCAGGGGGCTCAACAGCGAGGCCAGCAAGGGGTTGCCCGTCGGCAGGGCCCGGACCAGCCGGACCCCCGCCCCCGCCATCCGCCCCCAGAGCGGGGAGCGGATCAGCAGGCGCGAGCCCAGGTCGTCCGCCATGGCGCGGCAGGTGACCCCGCGTCCCGCCGCTCGGATCAGGGCCTCCGCCACCCGGGTGCCATTTCCGTCCGGCAGCCAGATGTAGAAAAGGAGGTGGACCTGGTCACGGGCGGCGTCGATATCCGCCACCAGGCCGGTGATGGCGTCATCCGAGTCCACCGCCAACCGCCCCCGGTTGCCGCCGCAGGGCACGAAGCCACTGATGGATTCACCCACCTGGAAGAGAGGGCGATAGACCTCGGTCGGCTCCTGTCGCTCCGGACCACCGCGGGCACCCGGATCGGCCAGGAGGCCCGGGGCAGTGACCGCCGCCGGCGGGGGCAAGTGCGCCTCGCTCCGGGCCAGGCGCAAGGCCCGGCGCCGGCCAATGCTCACCTCGCCCAGCAACAGGTAAGTCACCATCCCCGCTACCGGGAAGATCAGAATGACTAGGACCCAGGCGATGCGGGAGGCCGGCTCGCGATGAGGACGCAATATGGCCCGCAGGATGAGGGCGATCTGGGCGGACAGATGCAGCAGCAGTGCGGCGAGGCTGAGGAATTGAGGCTGGGTCACGATGAGGGGTAGGCACGCGGCAGGCAAAAATTCAGGGGGAGATTGTACATTCTGTAACAAATTCGGATTGACAGGACCATGGGAATATAAGAAACTGCTTACGTACTGAATCACATGGCTGGTTCAGCGCACTCCTCCATCCTCCTTTGGTGGTAAAACTCTTGGCGCGACGTCCCCCGTCGCGCTTTTTTTTGCCCGCTCCTTTGGCACCTGGGGCCGCTACATCCCTCATCCCTCATCCCTCATCCTTCGTCCCTCATCCCCCCCGCCCGGCGCTGGCCGTTTATGTTTCAATGACAAGTGCCAAAACCCCTTGCCGTCCCGCCTCACCCACGCGCCCACCCAGCCCGCCCTTTGCCCATGGCCGACACCGCCGACGCCGCCATCCTCAAGCACACGCCCGTCATGCAGCAGTACTTGCGCATCAAGGCGGAACACCCTGACAAGCTGCTCTTCTACCGCATGGGCGACTTTTACGAGCTGTTCTACGCGGATGCCGAGCGGGCGGCCCGGCTGCTGGACATCACCCTGACCAAACGCGGCCAGTCCGGGGGGGCGCCCATCCCCATGGCCGGGGTCCCCTACCACGCCGTGGAGGGCTACCTGGCCAAGCTGGTGCGTCAGGGGGTCTCCGTCGCCTTGTGCGAACAGATCGGCGACCCGGCCAAGGCCAAGGGA
>JAHDND010000186.1 GCA_018435665.1 Candidatus Thiosymbion sp.
CTCCGCCTGTTCCACGCCGGGGACGGAGCGGACGACGTGCAGTTCCCGCTCGCTCATCGGCAGGGCGATCTCGAAATTCTGCGTCCCCCGGGTGACGACCCAGAAATCCGCCGGGGTGTGGCGGATGATGACGGTGGCCGAGTCGGTGAAGCCAAGAAAGAGCCCGAGTTGCATGGCGATCAGCACCACGGCGAAGATGATCCCCACCAGGGTGACGGCGAAGCGGGAGTGATCGTGGGCCAGATTGCGCCAGGCCAGCAGCCAGGCCATGCGCCTGCCCCAGCGGGGACCGGCGGCGGGCGGATCGGGCTCCCGGGGCCTCATCCACCGCCGCCCGGGCCGCCGACCTCGATGAAGGCATCCACCCGCAGACCGGCCGGTAGGCGGGTGTCCGGCGCCAGGTCGATCAGCACCTCCAGCACCCGGGTATCCTGACGCTCGCTGGGGTCGTCGGAAAAGACCTGCTTGCGCCCCATGAGATTGCCGATACGGCCCACCGTGCCGGAAAAACGCCGCTCGCCATAGGCGGACGCCTGGACATAGGCCGCCTGGCCCAGGCGAAGAAGGCCGATGTCGGCCTCGTCCACCTCGGCGCGTACCCGCAGGCGCGACATGTCGCCCACGGCGAGGATGGGGGTGTCCCCCAGCTCCGTCACCTGCTCCCCAGCCCGGCGGATGCGCTGCAAGACCTCCCCGTCGATGGGGCTGCGGACGAAGGACTTGTCATAGACCGCCTGGGCCTCCGCCAGCCGGGCCTCGGCCAGGGCCACCTCGGCCTCGGCCTTGGCGCGCTCGTCCTCCCGGGCAGGGGCGTCCACTACGGCCAGGCGCTCCCGGACACGGGTGAGGCGGGCGCGGGCGGCCGCGTTCTCGGTGGTGGCCTGGTCCAGGTCCTGGCGGCTACCCAGATTTTTGGCGGCCAGCCCCTCCCGGCGGGCCAATTCCTGTTGCGCCCTGAGCAGCAGGGCCTCGGCCTCGCGCACCGCCGCCGCGGCCTCGGCCCGTTCCGCGGGCAGGGCGCCGTTGAGCAGGCGCTGCAACGCCGCCCGGGCGATGGCGACATTGGCCTCCGCCGCCTTGACCCGTGCCAGGTGGTCGGCATTTTCCAGGGTCGCCACCACCTCGCCCCGTTTGACCGGGTCCCCCGCCTCCAGGTGGACATCCGCCAGGCGCCCGGTCATGGCCGCGGCGACGCGGATCTCCTCGGAGATGGGCTCCACGCGGCCCAGGGCGGCGATGCGGGTGCGCGGGACCGGAACAGGCAGGCTGCCGGACCCCGGCGGCTCCGCGGCCGTCACCATCCCGGCCGAGAAC
>JAHDND010000013.1 GCA_018435665.1 Candidatus Thiosymbion sp.
GATCTTGCGCTTGGCGTCATACTCGGCTTGGGCAAAGGAGATCTGCTTGGACATGGGGCGACTCGCGGTCGGAGATAGCATGGGCAATATTTTATCACATACAATCCATGAGGTTGGAATAAATCAGTGTCTCCCTAGGGGCGATATCCACAGAATCCCCGGGGGGGGATAATCTTGAGTATGACCCTGATTTTTTAGCGATGCAGCTTGCCGCCGAGGGAAAGACCGAGCGGCAGATGGGCGATACCCTGGTTCCGGCGGAAGAGCCTGATTGGCCTCGGGTCAGGGAGATAGGCGTCAGACTCCTCGGGCGTTCAAAGGACCTCCGAGTCGCTGTCCTTTTAGCCCGTGCCGAAATGCAACTTCAAGGAATGCGGGGCCTGAAAGAAGGGCTTGAATTGATCACTGGTTTAATCTCCAGATTCTGGGAGGATCTTCACCCCCAACTGGACCCTGAAGATGAACTTGATCCCAGTGCTCGCATCAACGTACTTCTGGATTTATGTGGTCTCGATACCCTGCTAAAACCGCTTCGGGTAAAAACCTGCATTCATTCCCCGGTTTTTGGAGCCATCGCTTTCCGCGATATCGAAGCCGTTAGAAGTGAGGCAACTACAACACAGGACTTACCGCAATCTGACGTAGCCAGGATTGCGGGGGCTTTTCGGGACTGCGACCTATTTGAATTGAACACGGTTACTCAAGATGCGGCTGATGCGCTAATGTGGGCTCGCAAACTCGATCAAGCCCTTGCCGATCATTTAGCCCCTGATTGCTTGCCAGATCTTACCCCTCTGAGCACCATATTATTTAAGGTTCATGCTGTTCTTGAATCCCATCTCCGCGAGCGTCAGCCATCCTTGGGAGCTGAGTTGAGCGATGGACCCAGCCGACAAATTGCCCAGCCCAGCTCACCGGTTACTAATACCACACCCCCGGCAGATCAGATCAGCTCACGCCAGGACGTGCAGCGTGAACTGGATCGGCTCTGTGACTATTACGATCGCTGCGAGCCATCCAGCCCTGTCCCCTTACTGCTGAAGAGAGCACGGCGGTTGGTAACTGCCAGATTCACTGATATCGTCCGGGATCTGGCACCTGATTCCCTATCTCAAATCCAGCATGTCTGCGGTATCGAAAACGAGGATTGAAATCCAGTCCGCAGCCCCTTGTCGTTGTATTCCAAGCTGCGGCCTACCACGAACCTGAGGAGATCTCACCAGTGGCACTTGCGAGCAGTCAGAAATTTATCGCCCGGAATCGGGCGCCTCGTGTCCAGATTGAGTATGACGTCGAACTCTATGGCGCTGAAAAGAAAATCCAGCTTCCCTTTATCATGGGTGTGATGGCCGATCTCTCAGGAAAGCCGGTGGATCCGCTGCCCCCAGTCGCAGATCGCAAGATGCTGGAGATCGATGTTGATAATTTCGATGACCGGCTAAAAGCAATGAAACCGCGCGTTGCGTTTCAGGTACCGAACACCCTTACCGGGGAAGGCAATCTCAACGTCGAGTTGACATTCGAGTCCATGGATGATTTTTCCCCCGTGGCCATCGCGCGCAAGGTAGACGCGCTGAACAAATTGCTTCAGGCCCGCAGCCAGCTTTCCAATCTGCTGACCTACATGGACGGGAAGAGTGGCGCCGAGGAACTGATAGCACGGGTACTTCAGGATCCGACCCTGCTACAAGCGCTCGCGGCGGCACCTAAGCCGGTGGCAGACACGTCTTCAGATCAACTCCCCGGCGAGGCTGCCTGAAATGGCCGAGATCGACACTCAAAAGAGCACCGCACCCCTAGCGGAGGTTGTCAGGATAGAACCGGAGGGATTTACCGCGCTACTCCAGAAGGAATTCAAACCCCGATCAGACCGGGCGCGCGAGGCAGTGGAAGGCGCGGTTGCCACCCTAGCCTCCCAAGCCTTGCAGCAGACCGCGCTGATCTCGGATGACGCGGTCCGCACCATTGAATCCATCATTGCCGAAATTGACAGGAAGCTGACCCAGCAGATCAATCTGATCCTGCATCACCAGGATTTCCAACAGCTTGAGGGTGCCTGGCGGGGCTTGCACCATCTTATCAACAATACCGAAACCGATGAGATGCTCAAAATCCGGGTCATGAACATCTCGAAAAAGGATTTGCACAAGAACTTGAAGAAATTCAAGGGAACCGCCTGGGACCAAAGCCCGATCTTCAAGAAGCTCTATGAGGAGGAATATGGTCAGCTCGGCGGTGAACCCTTCGGTTGTCTAGTTGGCGATTATCATTTCGACCATAGCCCCCCCGATGTCGAACTGCTGGGTGAAATCGCCAAGATCTCTGCGGCGATTCATGCCCCCTTCATCTCCGCGGTGGCACCCTCGGTCATGCAGATGGGAAGCTGGCAGGAGTTGGCGAACCCCCGTGATCTGACCAAAATCTTCCAAACCCCTGAATATGCGGCCTGGCGCTCCCTGCGGGAGGCCGAGGATGCCCGCTATATCGGCCTTACCATGCCACGCTTCCTCGCGCGCCTGCCTTACGGGGCACGGACCAATCCGGTCGAGGAGTTCGATTTCGAGGAAGACACCGCTGGTGCCAGGCACGACAAATACACCTGGGCCAATTCGGCTTATGCCATGGCTGTCAATATCAACCGTTCGTTCAAGTACTTTGGTTGGTGCTCGCGCATCCGAGGGGTTGAATCGGGCGGAGCCGTGGAGGGGCTTCCCACCCATACCTTCCCCACCGACGACGGCGGCGTCGACATGAAGTGCCCGACTGAGATCGCCATCAGCGACCGGCGCGAAGCCGAGTTGGCGAAAAACGGCTTCATGCCCTTGATCCATAAGAAGAATACTGATTTTGCCGCCTTCATTGGCGCCCAGTCACTCCAGAAGCCATTTCAGTATGACGACCCCGACGCTACCGCCAATGCCAACCTGGCAGCCCGCCTGCCCTATCTATTCGCCACCTGCCGGTTCGCGCATTATTTAAAGTGCATCGTGCGCGACAAGATTGGCTCCTTCAAGGAGCGCGAGGATATGGAGCGCTGGCTTAACGACTGGATCCTCAACTATGTCGACGGTGACCCGGCGCATTCCAGCGAGACCACCAAGGCGCAGCACCCTCTGGCGGCGGCAGAGGTGGTGGTGGAGGAGGTGGAAGGCAATCCCGGCTACTACACCTCGAAATTCTTCCTGCGTCCTCACTACCAGCTCGAAGGTCTGACCGTTTCTCTGCGGCTGGTTTCCAAGCTGCCTTCCGCAAAGGCTGGGGGTTAACGGGACACCCATCCATGTAATGTGAGTCCAATGCCAGATTGCGGGAACTCCCGAAGTTTGTTGTTTTCACTCAAGCCCATTCAGGAGCAACAAAATGGCCCAAGATATCTTCATCAAGCTCAGCGATGTCAAGGGGGAGGCTCAGGACAAGGATCATAAAGACCAGATCGACGTCCTCGCCTGGTCTTGGGGCATGACCCAGTCCGGGTCCATGCACGTGGGGGGGGGCGGTGGTAGCGGTAAGGTCTCGGTGCAGGACCTGTCCTTCACCAAGTATCTGGACAAGTCCTCTCCCGTATTGATGCAGTACTGCGCCAGCGGCAAACAGTTCAAAGAGGCCCTCCTAACCATGCGTAAGGCGGGGGGAGACAAGCCCCTCGAATATCTCAAGATCAAGATGACCGATGTGATCGTCACCTCGATCAGCAGTGGCGCCTCCGGTGGTGAGGACCAGTTGACCGAAAACGTGACGCTCAACTTCGAAAAGGTCGAGACGGAATATCAGCAGCAGAAGCCCGACGGATCCAAGGAAGGTGGTCCCGTGAAATTCGGCTGGGATATCGCTGCCGACGTAAAAATCTGACCCGGGGCACTTATCGCCAAAGCAAACCCCCACCCGCAGCAGGTCGCGGGCGGGGCCTTAACCTGGCAACCTGGGATACCTAAGACTTGCGGGAAACAGAGCAATGCGCGCCGAAGAGGCTTTGCGACAGGGCGATCTGGACGACTCAGTGCGGCAACTCCAGGAGCAGGTACGCCGTGAGCCGGCCAACGCCCGGTATCGGATTTTTCTGTTCCAACTGCTGGCAGTTATGGGTCAGTGGGGGCGCGCCCTGACCCAACTCGAGGTCTCTGGCGAACTGGATGCCGGTGCCTTGGCCATGGTGCAGACCTACCGCGAGGCCTTGCGCTGCGAGTGGTTGCGCGCCGACATTTTCGCGGGCAAGCGCTCACCCCTGATTTTTGGTCAACCGGAGGAATGGCTTGCGCTTCTGATCGAAGCCCAACGCCAGACATCCTCAGATACAAGCGAGCGGTCAGGTTCCCTGCGAGAGCTTGCCCTAGAGGCCGCCCCCCCAACCTCCGGGCGCATCGAAGACGTCGCCTTCACCTGGATCATGGACGGTGACAGCCGTCTGGGGCCGGTCCTCGAAGCCATCATCAATGGACGCTATTACTGGGTCCCCTTCCAACGCATTCAGAGGCTTGCCATCGACCAGCCACAAGATCTGCGCGACCTGGTCTGGATGCCCGCGCATTTCACCTGGGTCAATGGTGGTGAGTCGGCGGGCCTGATCCCCACCCGTTACCCAGGCTCGGAGGTTTCTCCTGATCCCGAGGTGCGTTTGAGCCGCCGCACCGAATGGTTGCAAGGGCCAGACGGGTCCTTTCGGGGACAAGGTCAGCGCATGTTTTTCACCGATAACGGCGAATACCCCCTGATGAACCTGCGCTCGATCGTCTTTGACACGGCACCCGACCAGGCCCCCATAACGGACGCCGAGGCCAGGGCCCATGGTTGATCTAAGACATCGGGAACGTTTGCAACCCTCGCTGCTCGATCGCCTCAGCGATGACGAGCCGGGGACGACGCAGGAGTCGCGGGCCATGCGCGAATTCTCCCTGGTGCGTTTGCGCGAGACGGTGTTGCGCGACCTGGCCTGGCTGCTCAATACGACCAACCTGGCTTCCGCCCAGTCCCTGGCGGCCTATCCCCTGGTCGCGGAATCGGTGCTCAATTTTGGTGTTCCCGAACTGGCGGGGCGGATGATTTCCACGACCGACGGGGTGTCACTGGAACGTGCCTTGCGCCAGTCGATTGCTCAATTCGAGCCCAGGATCCTGCCCCATACCCTGAAGGTCCGGCTGGAAATCAATGAGAGTCAGATGAGCCACAACGCCCTGACCTTTCTGATCGAGGGTGACCTTTGGGCACAGCCAACGCCCCTGCGCCTCTATCTCAAAACGGAGATCGATCTCGATCTCGGCGATGTCAAGATCAGTCCCCAGGCAGGATAGGTAAGCCTTCCATGGATCCTCGCCTGCTCGACTACTACAACCGCGAACTGCGTTTCGTGCGGGAGATGGGCGGCGAGTTTGCCGCGGAATTCCCCAAGGTCGCCGCACGACTGGGGCTGGAGAGCTTCGAGTGCGCGGACCCCTATGTCGAGCGCTTACTGGAAGGCTTCGCCTTTCTCGCCGCCCGGGTGCAGTTGAAGATCGACGCGGAGTTTCCGACCTTCACCCAGCATTTTCTGGAGATGGTTTACCCCCATTATCTGGCCCCGACCCCCTCCATGGCCGTGGTGGAGCTGGAGCCCGATCTGAACGAAGGCAGATTGGCGGAGGGTTTCGACATCCCCAGGGGCACAGCCTTGCGCGGTAACCTCGGCAACCAAACACAGACCCCTTGCGACTATCGCACGGCCCATCCGGTCCGGCTGTGGCCTATGGCGATCGTCGCCGCCGAGTATTTCGACCACAGTGGCCCGGTAGCGCAACCTGACCTGGGGATACTCAAGCGCAGCAAGGCAGGGATCCGTCTGCGTTTGCGCACCACAGCCGGTTTGACCTTCGATCAGATTTCACCGGGCGATCCAGAGCGATTTCGCTTGGTCCTGTTCCTCCAAGGCGCGGATCAGTTGCCCTTCGAGCTTTATGCGCGCCTGCTCGGGGATATCGTCGGGGTCCTGGTGCAGCCTACGGCCCGCTCCTTGCCCTGGATCGAGACCCTGCCCGCCTCCGCGGTTCGGCCCCTCGGCTTCGACGACGACGAGGCGCTCCTGCCCTATAGCCCAGCCTCCTTTCAGGGTTATCGCAACATCCACGAGTATTTTGCCTTTCCGCAGCGCTACCTCTTCATCGCGATCGAGGGGCTCGGGCCGGTCTTACGGCGTCTCGCCGCCTCGGAGGTGGACCTGATCCTGCTCCTGCGGCAGTCGGCCCCCCTGTTTGAACGGGTGCTGGATGCCGGCAATTTCCTCCTCCACTGCGCCCCGGCCATCAACCTTTTCCCCAAGCGCTTCGATCGCATCCACCTCGGCGACGGCGGTCCCGAATTTCACCTCATCCCCGACCGCACCCGCCCGATGGACTTCGAGGTCTACCGGATCGACAGCGTCACGGGTTATGGGAGCAACCTTACGGACGCCCGTGAGTTTCTCCCCTTTTATATGCCAGCCAATCAACTGGCCAGCGGCGAGCAACAGCCCGCTTACTACAGCATCCACCGGTTGCCACGGCGTCTTTCCTCGCGTCAGCGACAGCATGGCCCCCGCTCCAGTTATGTCGGTAGCGAGGTCTATCTGAACCTGGTGGATACGACCGCGGCCCCTTGGGCGGCTGATCTGCGCCAGCTTGCGGCGACCGGTCTTTGTACCAACCGCGATCTCCCTCTGCATCAGCCCATTGGGGTTGGCAAAACCGATTTCACCCTGGAATCCGGGGCACCCGTGCGCACTCTGCGGGTGCGCGCCGGACCAACCCCCCCGCGCCCCTCCCATGCCCAGGGGGACACCGCCTGGCGACTGATCAGCCATCTCTCGCTCAATTATCTGTCGCTGGCCGATACCGAGGGCGGTACCGGTGCCGCGGGGCTGCGGGACCTCTTGGGGCTTTATAGTGATTTGACTGACAGCGACCAGCGCAAGCAACTCGAAGGTCTGCGCCGGGTGTCATCACGCCCGATCGTCCGGCGGCTCCCCGGGGTGCATCCGGTCGCCTATGGTCGGGGGCTGGAGATCGGCCTGGAGTGCGACGAGACCGCCTTCGAAGGGACTGGCGCCTTCCTGCTCGGCGCCGTCCTAGCCCGTTTTTTTGCTCGTTACGCTACCCTCAATTCATTCACCGAGACCCTGCTCACCACGGGTCGCGGGGAGATCATGCGATGGCCAGCGAGCCTCGGTTGCCGCCCGGCACTGTAGCGGCAGCGCCATCGCCACGGGTAGCGGGCGATGAAGACCCCGACCGGCGGCAGCGGGAGGCCCTGTTGACGACCCTCGCCGCTTCACCCTGGGATTTCAGCTTCCTAGAGACCTTACGGCAGCTGGATTGCCTGCAACCCGGGCGGCCGCGCATCGGTGCGACGGCCCGACCCACCGATGAACCCGTGCGTTTGGCGCAGCGGGCCTCGCTGCGCTTCGCCCCCGCGGAACTTGCCGCGCTCGAACCCGCCAAAGGCGCTCGCCCACCCCGTCTGCTGGTCTATTTCCTTGGCCTGCTCGGACCCAATGGCCCCTTGCCGCTGCACCTGACCGAATATGCGCGGGACCGGCGGCGCAATGTTGGCGATAGCAGTTTCGAGCGTTTTCTGGATGTCTTTAACCACCGTCTGCTCGCCCTGCTCTACCGTGGTTGGGCCCAGGCGCAACCGGCGGTCAGCTTTGACCGACCGGACCAGGACCGCTTCAGCATCTATCTCGGCAGTCTCAGCGGCATCGCCATGCCCGCCTTCCGCAAGCGGGATGAGATGCCCGATCTGGCCAAGCTGCATTACGCCGGCCATCTGTCCTGCCAGACCCGCCACCCGGATGGTCTGAGGGCCATCTTGCACGGGCTGCTGCGGCTGCCCGTGCACATCGTGGAATTCATCGGCGGTTGGCTGACCTTGCCACCCCAATGCCGCTGGCGTCTGGGGGAGACTCCCGCCAATGGGGCCCTCGGCCAGTCCGCAACCCTCGGCGGGCGGGTTTGGGACCATCAATCCCGGTTTCGGATCCGGATTGGTCCGGTTTCATTCAACAATTATCGGGACCTGTTGCCAGGGCGACCGGCCCTGGCGCGCGTCATGGCGGTGGTGCGCAACTATGTGGGGGATGGACTGGCGTGGGACCTGAATCCCGTGCTGGCGGAGGCCGAGGTGCCGCGGCTACGGCTGGGTGCGGGTCTGCCCCTGGGCTGGAGCACCTGGCTGGCGAGCGGCCGACTGGGCCGGGACGGGGACGACCTCAAGCTGGACCCGAACCTAACTCAACCTGATCGCCAGCTCCGACCGGAGACGATCGGGATCCCAAGGGTCGCACCGGCTGCAGAGATGGCCGTGCCCGATATTCAGACGCCTGCCGCTTTCGCGCCACCCGTCAACACCCTTGCCATGGGGAGGATCCCATGACCGAAATCAGCCGCGCCGCCCTGTTCGGCAAGCTCAACCCCCTCGCCTACAAGGCAATCGAGAGCGCCACTGTCTTCTGTAAGATGCGCGGCAATCCCTATGTCGAGTTGGTGCACTGGCTCAACCAGATCCTGCAAGGCCAGGACTCGGACCTGCATCGCATCATCCGCCGCTTCGGCCTGGACCCGGCAAGTCTCGCGCGCGATTTCACCGAGGCGCTCGACCGGCTACCTCGGGGCTCGCGCTCCATCTCGGACCTCTCCAGCGATGTAGAGGAGGCGACCGAACGCGCCTGGACCTACGCGACCCTGCTGTTCGGCGAGTCCCAGGTCCGCACCGGCTATCTAATGGTGGGCATCCTCAAGACCCGTGGGCTGCGCGGCGCCCTGCTCGGGATCTCGCGCCAATTCGAAAAGATCCAGGCCGATGCCCTGACCGAGGGCTTCCGCGAGATCTGCTCGGGCTCGCCCGAGGAGCGGATGTCCGCGAGCGACGGTTTCCAGGCCGCCGCCAGCCCGGGCGCGCCGGGCGAGGCGAGCGCGGCAATGGCCCCGGCCCAAATGGGCAAGCAACAGGCCCTACGGCAATTCTCGGTGGATCTCACCAAGCGTGCTGCCAAGGGGGAACTGGACCCCATCGTCGGGCGTGACGAGGAGATCCGCCAGTTGATCGACATCCTCATGCGCCGCCGTCAGAACAACCCCATCCTGACCGGCGAGGCGGGGGTCGGCAAGACCGCCGTCGTCGAGGGCTTCGCCCAGCGCATCGCGGCCGGTGAAGTGCCCCCACCCTTGCAGGGCGTGTGCCTGCGGACCCTGGACGTGGGCTTGCTCCAGGCTGGCGCCAGCATGAAAGGTGAGTTCGAAAACCGGCTGCGCCAGGTGATCGAGGAGGTCCAGGCCTCGCCCAAGCCCATCATCCTCTTCATCGACGAGGCCCACACCCTGATCGGCGCCGGCGGGGCCGCGGGCACGGGCGATGCGGCCAATCTGCTCAAACCCGCCCTCGCCCGCGGCACCTTGCGCACGGTCGCGGCCACCACCTGGAGCGAATACAAGAAATACATCGAAAAAGATCCCGCCCTCACCCGTCGCTTCCAGGTGGTGCAAGTGGACGAGCCGAGCGAGGAGAAGGCGATCCTCATCGCGCGCGGCATCGCCTCCACCCTCGAAAAACACCACCGGGTCCAGTTGCTTGACGAGGGCCTGGAGGCGGCGGTGCGGCTCTCCCATCGCTACATCCCGGCGCGTCAACTGCCAGACAAGGCGGTGAGCCTGCTCGATACCGCCTGCGCCCGGGTCGCGATCAGTCAGTCCGCCGAGCCCGCGGAGGTCGAGGATTGTCGGCGCCGGATCGAGGGCCTGACGACCGAACTTGCCATCATCGACCGAGAGCGCGCCGTGGGGGTGGACACCGCCGAGCGCGAGCGCTTGGCCAGCGAGAGGCTCGCCACCGAGCAAGGGCGCTTGGTCGAGCTCAGCGCCCGCTGGGACTCCGAAAAGGCCCTGGTCCGAGAGATCCTGGACCTGCGGGCGCGGCTGCGAGGCCAGCAGGCCCCGGTGGAGGGCACGGGGAGTGCCCTGGAGCAGGCCGCCAGCGCCATCGCCCCGGCGCCCCCGCCTGAACCAGCCCAACGCCCCGATCCCGCGGCCAGCGCCACAGCCTCCGCGCCCACCCCGGCACCCTTGGACGAGCGCGAACGCGCCATGGCGCTCGCCAGTCTGCGCGACCTTCAGACTGAGCTGCAGGCGGTGCAGGGCGAACGTCCCTTGATCCTACCTAGCGTCGATGCACAGGCGGTCGCCTCCGTCATCGCCGACTGGACCGGCATCCCGGTCGGGCGCATGGTCAAGAACGAGATTCAGGCCGTCCTCGAGCTGGCCGAGACGCTCAACAAGCGGGTCATCGGTCAGCGACATGCCCTGGAGATGATCGCCGCCCGCATCCAGACCTCGCGCGCCCGACTCGACAATCCCAACAAGCCCATTGGCGTCTTCCTGCTTGCCGGCCCGTCGGGGGTGGGCAAGACCGAAACCGGACTGGCACTCGGCGAGGCGCTCTACGGTGGCGAGCAGAACATCATCACCATCAACATGAGCGAGTTCCAGGAGGCCCACACCGTCTCCACGCTCAAGGGCGCGCCGCCCGGCTATGTCGGCTATGGCGAGGGCGGCATCCTCACCGAGGCGGTCCGCCACAAGCCCTACAGTGTGGTGCTGCTCGACGAGGTGGAGAAGGCCCACCCCGACGTGCATGAAATCTTCTTCCAGGTCTTCGACAAGGGCTGGATGGAGGATGCCGAGGGTCGCTATATCGACTTCCACAATACCGTGATCCTGCTCACCACCAATGTGGGCACGGATCTCATCATGAACCTGTGCAAGGACCCGGAGCTGCTGCCGGATGTCGAGGGCCTGGCCCAGGCGCTGCGAACGCCGCTCCTCAAGACCTTCCCGCCCGCGCTCCTAGGGCGCGTGGTGACCATTCCCTATTACCCCCTGAGCGACGCGATCCTGGGTCTGATCATTCGCCTTCAGCTCGACCGCATCGTGCGGCGGATTAGCGAAAATCACTGCGCGACCATGACATACGACGAGTCGGTCGTCGCACTGATCGCCAGACGTTGCGCTGAAGTCGAAAGCGGGGCACGGGTGGTGGATGCCATACTCACCAATACGGTCCTGCCTGCGATCAGCAGGGAATTTCTGAATCGTGCCATGCAAAGCGCAACCATCAAGCGGGTAAGGATAGAGGTAAAGGAGGGGGGCTTCAGCTATGGTTTCGACAATTGAGGTACTCACTTACTTCGATGCCAGTGGCGGCCACGAAGCCTTTCACCACCACCTTTTCGCGCAAGGCTATTGCAAAAGGTTAAAGTGGTCAGAGCCATTTAATTCAGGTGTTCCGGGTCAATTTATTAATTACGACGAACCGGGCTGGGGAGAATAACTTGCCCAACGAAGCCTCAAAGATCTAGCGCACGCCATCTGAGTCCGAAGTAATTTGCAGGCTCAGTAATCTGAACACGTCAAGTTGGGCGTTGTTCCAAAACCTTATTTTAAGCAAGCATCTAAAATGCTAATTTTAATCATGAGGATAAAAGATGATCAACATACTCACTCTCATTATGTCCCCAGGATTTGACTTCGCGGCCAAGTTTTACCAAATGTTCTCGACGGATGTTGGCTATAACGGCGATCAAATTCTGATTGAAGGGAAAAGGATAAAGCGCGTCACCATGAACTCGTTAGCTGATTTGCTGAACGCCCTGAAGACCCAAGTTGCCGTTGGCGAGAAGCAATTCCTCATCGCCTGCCATGGATCGCCGGATGGTTTATTGATCCCTGCAGCTCCCAATCACTCTAGCACTCTAACCGGAGACATGCTCGATAGATTGCTAGACGCGGGCGACAACTTAAGTGGTGCCCGCGGCAAGCTCGTAGGGACGACAGACAAACTGGGAAAGAAACTCTTCACTAGTGAAAGTCAGGTTGACGACCTTCTGAACCTGATAAGAGACGTACGTAAAGCTCGAATCGAGCGCCTTGAGTTCCGCTGTTGCAACCTCGGCGCGGGTCCAGGTCTTAAGAAAATTCATAAGCTTTTGGGTTCCCGCATTACGGCAGCACCAAAAGTGAAATACGTTTGGCTCGAGGGCATCTTTAGCGGTAAGGCCAAACCTCCCCAGACTTCAGCGGAGTGGAATATCCAGCTGAAGCATAATAAGAAGAGTATTAATAGTCTGCCCCCGAATAAGCGCACTTTTACCCGAGACAACTGCATCATGTCCCCTATTTCTTTCGCCAACGGCAGCGAGGTTGTCGCCGGCTTAAGCGTGACCAAGGAGGGCTCCATCAATCGTTACGATCTCACGGGCTATTTCCAAGACTGGGAGTCAGTGAAAGGGTGGACACAAGTCTTTCTGGAAAACTCGTACTACTACTACCTGAAGTCCGGTTGTAATCCCCCTGGTGGAGGCTTCAGTAAAGGTGGAAAACTCTACATCATCGGGTTCTACACCCCGACCGGTCCATTACCGTTCGTTTTTCCTGGCGACGGCTTCCGATTTACCGAACAGATTGCATATGAAATGTGACCGTAGGACGTGATGGGGAACGAGGCGCATCTGCATCTATTGACACCTAGCCACATGAGCGAGAGCTTCGCATCTCCCATGGACACCCCCCAAGACGATCTGAACTTCGACCCGCGCCGGCCACTGTTCATCGACGAGGCCATGCGTCTCGCGACCGGCCTGCACCGTACGGGACATCGGGAAGACGCATTCGAAATCTACATGCGCGTGATCGAGTTAGCTCCAAACCACGCCGATGCGCTGCATTTCCTCGGCATCCTGGCACACGAGCAGGGCAGCGACGCTGATGCGATCCGCCTCATGACCCATTCCGTCGTTTTGGCGCCTGACCGTCCTGGATTTCGCAGCAACCTGGGTAATCTGTTGCTCGACAACGAGCGCTTCGAGGACGCTGAGCGGGAATACCGCGAGGCGCTTGCCCTGGACCCAGACCGTCCGGATGCGCTCAACAACTTAGCAGTGCTATGCAAAGCGCTCGGGAGGTACGAAGAAGCGGAGCGCAGTCTGCTGCGCGCCCTGGAGCTTGCTCCAGATTTCAACATCGCGCGAAACAATCTGGCTCGCCTGTTCTTGCAGATCGGTCGGATCGAGGAGTCGGTCGCACAGGCATGCGAAGCGCTGGTCCACGACCCACTTAGTGCCCCCTCGCGTGAGATGCTGGGTTATGCCTACTGCAAATCGAGACGGTTCGATGAGGCCGCCAAGGTTTATCGGGAATGGCTGGCCGACGAGCCCGACAATCCGAGTGCGCTCCATCATCTCGCCGCATGTACCGGGCAAGGTGTCCCGCCGCGCGCATCCGACGCTTATGTCCAATTTGTCTTCGATGCCTTTGCCAATACCTTCGACTCCCGACTCGCCAAGCTCGAATACCGCGCCCCCCATCTGGTGGCGATGGCGGTCTCGGACCGCCTGGGTGCGGCCGCGGTAGACCTCCAGGTGCTGGATGCCGGCTGCGGGACCGGGTTGTGCGCGCCGCTGCTCAAACCCTTCGCGAGCAAGCTGGTCGGGGTCGACTTATCGCATGGGATGCTGGCCAAAGCGCACCGGCGCGACCTGTACGATGATCTGCACCAGGCCGAGCTGACCGGATATATGCGGCAACACCCCGCTAGCTATCATCTCGTCGTGTCGGTGGATACACTGGTGTACTTCGGGGTGCTCGATGAGGCGATGGGAGCAGCCGCTGGTACCCTCCTGCCCGGCGGCTTACTGTGCTTTACGGTGGAGGGCCTGGGGGACGGTGAGCCAGGCGATTACCACTTGCAACATCACGGCCGCTACGCTCATTCCAGAGCCTACCTGGAAACCGTGTTGAAGCGGGCAGGGCTTGACGTTCTCAAGCTGGACCGCGAGATCTTGCGCGCCGAGGGCGGGGAGCCAGTAGCCGGGTGGCTGGTTCTGGCGCAACGACCAAATCGTTAGCCAGGGGGATGATCCACAAGCTGAGAATATCCCCGGTCCTAACAATCGATCCTTGGACCGTTGGCACCCTCTGCCAAATTCACCGACTATACTGACATTAGCTTCGCACAAGGCCACGTCATGCCCGCCAGTCAAGCCACACGGACAATCTCGGTCAATACCGTGCTCGGATCGGAAACGCTGCTTCTGGCGAGCATGACTGCCGAGGAGCACCTCAGCGCCGCGTTCGAGTACGAGCTTGTCCTCCTCAGTGAAAAGATCGATATCCGCGCGGACGACCTGCTAGGTACGCCGGCCACGGTGGCATTGCTACTGCTATCGGGGGAGCACCGGTTTTTCAACGGTAACTTTAACCGCTTCTCCTACATTGGCTTCGATGGGACCTATGCCTGCTACCGCGCCAACCTAGTGCCATGGCTCTGGTTTCTGTCGCGCACCGCCGACTGTCGGATCTTTCAGGACAAGACGGTCCCGGACATCGTCAAGGCGATCTTCCGCGACCATGGCTTCAGCGATTTCGAGGAGCGCCTGTCCGGGACCTATCGGCAGTGGACCTATTGTGTCCAATACCGCGAGACCGATCTGCATTTCATTCAGCGCCTGCTCGAGCACGAGGGTATTTATTACTTCCACGAACATAGGGACGGCCAGCACACCCTGATACTGGCCGACAGCTATAGTGCCCACACACCTGCGCCGGGCTACGAAGAGGTCGTCTTCTATCCACCCGGTCAGGAGCCAATGCCCGATCAAGAGCGCATCGACGACTGGAGTGTGGCCCACGAGGTTCGCCCCGGGGTCTTCGCGCACACGGCCTTCGATTTCACCGCGCCGCGCAAGGATCTGCTCACCCGCAGCAGCGCACCCAAGGAACATGCCTTGGCCGAGGAGGAGATCTTCGACTTCCTGGATGACTACACGGACAACTCGGTGGGAGACGGCTATGCCCGCATCCGACTTGAAGAGCGTCAGGCCGATCACGAGGTCGCCCGGGCGGCCGGCAATTCGCGCGGCCTGACCTGTGGCGGACTTTTCACCTTGAAAGAGTATCCGCGTGCTGATCAGAATCGGGAATATCTGATCGTATCCGCCGATTATCGGCTGCAATCGGACGACTTCGGTTCGGTCGATGCCGCGCCCGGGGAAGGCCCCATCTATCGCTGTAACTTGACGGCGATCGACGCCCGAGTGCCCTACCGGCCACCTTGTAGGACGCCCAAGCCCGTCGTTCAGGGACCCCAGACCGCTATCGTGGTTGGCAAGTCCGGCGAGGAGATCTGGACCGACAAGTACGGGCGAGTGAAAGTGCAATTCCATTGGGACCGCTACGGCAAGGAGGACGAGAATAGCTCCTGCTGGGTGCGGGTCTCTCACCCCTGGGCGGGCAAAAACTGGGGGGCGGTAGCCCTCCCGCGGATCGGCCAGGAGGTGGTGGTGAGCTTCCTGGAGGGCGATCCGGATCGACCCTTGATCACCGGTCGGGTCTATAACGGCGATTGCATGCCGCCTTACGACTTGCCCGCCAACCAGACTCAGAGCGGCATCAAGAGTCGCAGCAGCAAGGACGGCAGTGGCGCCAACAGTAACGAAATCCGCATGGAGGACAAAAGCGGCGAGGAGGAGTTGCTGTTGCATGCTGAACGCAACCAGACCATCGAGGTCGAGGCCGACGAGTCACACTGGGTAGGACACGACCGCACCAAGAATATCGACAACGACGAGACCACGACGATCGGCAACGACCGGACCGAGTCCGTTGGCGGGAACGAGAAGATCGACATCGCTGGGAACCGTACCGAAACCGTCGGCATCAACGAAGATATCAGCATCGGTGTCAACCGTACCGAGAGCGTTGGGGCAAACGAATCGGTCCAGATCGGCGCGAGCCGGACGCTCAAGGTCGGTGCGACCGAGTCAGTCACCGTCGGGGCCAGTCGCACGGACACGATCGGCGGCAGCCTGGCACAAAACGTCGGCGGCAGCCTGTCCCAGTCCGTCGGTGGCAACCTGTCCCAGTCCGTTGGCGGCAGCGTCAGCCTGACATCGGGCGGTCCCTTCACGATCAATGCCGCAGGGGGTATGACCATTATTGCGCCGGGCGGAAACCGAGTAATTGACTTTCAATTCGACCAATCGGGCGGAACCATCAAAGAGGCTTATGGGCTTAAACTCGCTTTCAACGGCAGCGTGAACGAGGGGACTGGTATCAAGGCTGAGGTAGTTGGATCAGTCAATTCCGCCGTCGGCCTGAAATACGAACAGGTCGCTGCGGATCTCAGTGCCGGGAGCCTGAATGATCAGAAATTTGCCCTACACCTTATGTCCGAGGCCACTGGCATCGATATGGCGACCTTGAAGATCCTGATGTAGCCCAATAGCTTGAAATGCGCTGCGTCAAGCCGCTGTCCGCCTCTCTGGTAACCCGTCCCTTCGAGCATGGGGGGCGCTTCATGCTCGGGGTTTCGGTTCTGCTCTTCTCCACCCTGGGCCGTCCGGGTCGGCTCCTGACCGAGCAGGCGCTCTGGCCCTTCTGGGCGAGTCGCCCCGAGGCTCAAGGTCCCCTAGAGGAGGGCTATCCGCGTCCTCGGGCGGAATACCTCGTTGGGGCGACGGCCTACACCCGTCCAACACGGCCCTGGGCCTGTCGAGTGCGCGCCCAGATTGGCAATTTGAGCAAGGAGTTGGTCGTTTGGGGTCCGCGCTTCTGGGATGGTGATCGTCCCTCGACTCCACATCCCTTCGAGCGGTTGCCGCTCGACTGGACCCAGACCTATGGCGGGGCTGATTTCCCCGCCAACCCCGTGGGTATAGGTCGGAGTGACAGCGAAGTTGACGGTATTCGCATGCGCCTGCTGCCGCGGGTCGAATTCCCCGATCAGCCCCAGACAGGCCCGGGCGGAGTCGGTCGGCCGGCGGGTTTCGGACCACTGGATGCTGGCTGGGCAACTCGGGCCGCCAAGCGCGGCACCTACGACGCCGCTTGGCTGGATCGGGATTATCCGGGTCTGGCCCGGGATCTTGACGGCAGCTTCTTCAACCTGGCCCCGGAGGACCAGCAGCAATCCAGCCCGTTCCGCGGCAACGAGGCCTATGCCTTCGACCTAATGCATCCCAAGATTGATCGCCTCGAAGGGGTCTTGCCTGGGCTTGCCACCCGGGTGTTCGCGACCCGGAGCACAGCGGGGGGGCGGCAGTTCGAAGAGGTCGGGATGTCCCTCCAGGCGCTCTGGTTCTTCCCGGAAGAGGAACGCCTGATCCAGGTCTTTCAAGGTTGGCTTCAGGTCGAGGAGGACGATGCGGCGGACGTGCTTGAGCTTCTGACCGCCGTCGAACGGCTGGGAGAGAGCCGCCCCCTCGAACATTATCGTGCCGTGGGTGACCGGCGGCGCGACCTGAAGACGGGGGCGGTGGAGGCCTTGCGCGAGTACGATCTGATGCCCGCGGATCTCGCTGTGTCGCTGTTCAACCCCCCGGATGAGCCGGGTCCGGCCTACGCCCGCGCCATGCGCCGCGCCGCCCGCCAGCGCGCCGAGGCACGCGCCCTGGTCGCGGCCCATGGCCTGGATCCCGATGAACACGGGCCACCGATCGACCTGGCGGAACCGCCCAAGATTCGGACCATCGATGATCTGATTGAAGTCCGCCAGCGGATGGAGACCGAGTCCTCTGCCCTCGCCGCCCGCATGGAGCAGCAGAAACGCGCTTCCTTGGATGAGGTACGCGAGGTCCTGACCCGAACGGGGGGGGATTTCGCCCTAATCGAGCGCGAGATCAGCGGCGAGTTGACACGAGGCCCGCCCCGGCCGAGTGCCGAGCCCTTGATCGCCGATCTGACTCGCCTGATCGAGGAAGGGCATGCCACCGGCGGCAATGTCGCCGAGCTGGAGCAGATGCTGGCGGACCCCGTCGTCGTCGCCCGCTGGCGTGAGGGTGACCGACAGCAGTTGGCGGGCTATCGGGCGATGGGCCATCACCAGGTGCCGCCCGACCCGCCCCCACCGTCAGCCCGGGCGGAACTGCGCTCGCGCGTCCAGGCCGAGCTCGCGAGCGGTGGCTCACTCGCCGGCTGGGATCTCACCCGGGCGGACCTGACCCGAATGGACCTCCGCGGCGTGGACCTGCAGGGCGCGCTGCTGGAGGGGGCCGATCTCAGTGGTGCCCTGCTCGACCAGGCCAGATTGAGCCATGCCATGCTGGCTCATGCGCGGCTCGTCGGTACCAGCCTGGTCGGCGCCGATCTGCGCCAGTCCAACCTGGGCGCCGCCCAGATTGCGCGCTCGGATTTGCGCGGCGCGGACCTGGCCGAGGTCATCCTGGAGCGCGCCCGACTCAGCAACACGAGCCTGGCCGGCGCCTGTATCGACGGCCTGCGTCTGAACGGCGCCGAGATCCTCGCGGTCGACTTCTCCGAGACCCACAGCACGGCGATGGTGCTGCTGCGCGAGATCGATCTGCGCGGCTGTCGCTTCGCCGGGGTCCACTATGCCCAGGCGGTCTTCCAGGATTGTGATCTCGGCGAGGTCGACTTTAGCAACGCAGAAATCACCAAGGCCGCCTTCATCGGGGTCCGGGCCACCAAAGCCTGTTTTCGTGGTCTGAGCCTGGCAGCAGGCTGTTTTGCCTTAGGCTGTCATTTGGAGGGGGCCGATTTCAGCAGTGCCCAACTGAACGAGGTTTCGTTTCGCGACGCACCGTTGCGAGGTGCCAATTTCAGCCATGCCCAACTACGGGGAAGCGATTTCAGCGGCTGCGATCTGAGGGAGAGCCGATTTTACGCGGCGGATGCTCGCGGTGCCCGGCTGGTGCGGGCGGACCTAAGCGACGCAGATCTGGGGTCCTGCAACCTGGCCGGGTCGGTGCTGCAGCATGCCATGCTCGCGCGAACGGACTTGTCACACGCCAATCTTCACGAGTCCGATCTGGCTCGGATCAGGGTCAGCGACAAGGTACGCTTTGAGGGGGCGGTCTTTACCCGCGCTCGGACCCGGCCCCGTCATCGCCCGGCCGCCACGGACGGCTGAGGGTGACCATGGAGCGCGAGGAACTTTTGCGCCGCGCCCAGGATGCCGACGTCGTCAGCGGCGAGCGACTCACCCAGTTGGACCTGCGCGGGGCGGACCTGGCTGCCCTGCGCCTCGACCACTGCGATCTCGAGCAACTGGATTTGACCGGTGCCGACCTGACTGACTGCCAGTTCACTCATTGCCGTTTGAAAACCTGCACCTTGGACGGTGCTCGCCTGGCGGGGACGGTCTTTTACGGCTGTGAGTTCGACTCGGTCTCACTGGCCGCTTGCCACATCGAAAATGCCAACTGGCATGAATGCCGGCTGCGGAACCTGGTCTTCGATCGGGTCCAGATCCGCTTCGCGGCCTTCAGCCATAGCCAGGTGGAGAACCTGAGCTTTCGGGAGGCACGGCTAGAGCAGCTGGTCATGGCCAATCTGGCCTGCGGCACCATGGATTTCGGCGGAGCCCAGCTCGAGCGTGCCGTATTGCTCGAATGCGACCTGCGTCAGACCAACTTCACCGGCGCGCGTTTCGAGATCGTGGTCCTGACCAAGAGTAACCTCGCGGGTCAGCGCTTCCATGGTCAGTCCTTCTCCTTCACCCAGTTCAGCGAGGCCAATCTGACCGATTGCGATTTCACCCAGGCCCACCTCCGGCAGGGCAATTTCACCTCGGCCCGCCTGCGCGGGGCCCGTTTCACCGGGGCGCAGGCACCCCAGGCGATCTTCCTTCAGGCGGACCTGGAGGGAGCCGATTTTACCGGCGCTGATCTGACCCAGGCGATCTGGCAGGGCGCACAGGCACCGCGAGCCGCCTTTTTACGGGCCAGGCTCTACCAGGGCAATTTCTTGGCCGCCAATCTCAGTGGCGCCGATTTGCGTGGCGCGGACCTGACCTATGCCGATCTCTCCCATGCCAATCTGGAGGATGCCAACCTCAACGGGGCTGGGCTCTTCCGGGCCAAACTGCACCGGGTGCATGATCGCGGGGCCCAGTTCACCGACCGTGCTCGGGCCCTTGGGGATGACCCCGAGCAGGCCGCCGCCGAAAATTGGCGCCCTCAACCGAGATCCCGACCGGTCGAGTGAACACTGTCGAGCAATGCCTTGCCGACCAAGTCAGCCCAAGACTAGGGTCTTTGTGTGGGCAAGCAATTTCCGGAGATGCATATGGATCCCTTGAGCCCTGACCATCCAATACGACTGCGCCCCTTTCCGCTGCATCTGGACGGCGAGGTACTCGCCGTTGAGGACAATCAAACCTGGTTTCGGGTCGGCACCGCGACGGGGGAACTGCGGGCCAGACGCGCCCTCAGTTGCCTGGTCTGGCCGGAGGTCGGCGACCGGATCTTGACCTCGGTCGGGTTGACTGATGAACCCTTCCTGATCGCCGTCCTGGAGCGATCCACCGGTGCCCCACTGCGGTTGGTCCTGCCTGGCGAGACCCAGGTCGAGGTGGCGAGCGGCGCCGGCATGAGCCTGCGAGTCGATGGCCAGTTGACCTTCGGTTCAAGGACCGGCATCAACATGGACGCCCCCGCGGTGGGGGTCAGCACCAGCTTGTTAACCCTGGTGACCCAGCGTCTGAGCCTGATCGCGCGGGAAGCCCTGGCTTCCTTGCGTATCACCCGCTTGGTCGGTGACCTGATCGAGGCCAGTGCCGAAAGCTTGAATCTACGCCTCGACCGATCGCGGCGCACCGTCCGGGACCTGGACCAGGTCCATGCGGGTTCTCTCGAATTGCGCGCCGAGCAGGTGGCGCACCTCCAGTCCGACACCCTCCTCGCCAGCGCCCAGCGCCTGGTAAAAATCGATGGCGAACAAATCCATCTCGGTTAGGAGTTGCAATCAGGAGATTCAAGCATGTTTGGTAATGCACAGATGATGGGCACGGACACCGCCTTCCCGGATGTCTGTCTCACCCCCAGTCCAGCCGGCCCGGTGCCGGTACCCTATCCAAACATCGCCATGGGACCCATGGCGGTACCCAACGTGCCTAACATCCTGTTCATGGGCACCCCCGCGCACAATTTGGGCACCACTATCCCCATGACGAATGGCGACAACGCCGGCCTGGCAACGGGGGTCGCCTCGGGGACCGTGATGGGCCCCTCACGCCATCTAACCGGAGCCTTCTCGGTCCTGATCAAGGGGATGCCGGCGAGTCGCATGACCAGTATGGCGCTGCAGAATAATACCAACGCCCCTGGCTGTCGGGTGGTGCCGAGCCAGACAAAGGTCCTCATCCTCGCACCCTGAGCGGCGCCTGAAAACCATGGCTGGTCTACGGCAAAACTGATCGACGGACAACCTCAGGGGAAGATTTCGGGTGGGGCCTGTGGAAAACGCTCGGCACGCCAGCTGATCCCAACTGCACTCTGGGTACCCGGTACCTTCAGGCATATGGGGAGTTTCCTCGCCGCTTGACAACAGAGACTGAACCATCCGATGACCTTGATGTAGATACAGGAGCGATCAGACGTGGCGCGATCCGACGTCCGTCAGCATCAGTATTGAACCAGTTCGACACGCCGGTTTTGTGCCCGCCCTTCCTCGGTCTGATTCGAAGCGACTGGCGCCGCATAGGACACGCCAACCGGAAAGAGCCGGGACGGATTGACGTCATGATCACGCGCCAAGCGGGTCACCACGGCCTCCGCCCGGCGTTGCGAGAGGTCGCGGTTGTACTCGAAGCCTCCGGCGTTGTCGGTATGGCCCACCACCAGCAGCCGGAGATCCGTGGCTGAGCGCAGCAGGGTCGCTATCTCTGCCAGTACCGGAGCGGATTCGGGTTTGAGGGTCGCCTGGTCGAAATCAAACAGGATCCCGTAAAGGGCGATGCGGCCAGCGGTATCGATCGCTCGGGCCATCTCCGGCGCACTCACCTGGACCATTCGTTGCTCGCGAGCCTTTCCCTGGATCAGATCCACCACGGCAATTGTTCTTCCGTTCAACGCCTTGCATGAGTGGCCAGCTTTCAACACATAGGTAAGGACTGCGAGGTGGGACTGATCCCGGGGCAGTGCCGCAGCCAGGTAGCGCTGGTCCTGGATGCGCTCGGTCTGGGCACAATGACCGGTGGAGAGCGGAGGATCGACGATCTGCTCCTCGGCCCGCAGGACCATCGCGAGGCTCATCTCGCCGCCGCCACCTCCACTTGACCGCCCTGGGTCACCACCACATTCCTCGCGTTTGCACTCCATCAGTACCTGACCGCCACGGGCCTCGACCTCGTCCCGATAATTGCGCACCACTTCGAGGGGTGATCGGCCCTCAGGTATCAGGTAGACCAGGCGCACCCTACGCCCCTCCAGTTCCAAAGCGTCGAGAGGTTCGAACCACCGGTTGTTATGACCGTCCCGACGCTCACGGTCAGCATCCATGCGCAAAGAACCGGTTGGCAGTAGATATTCATCGAAGGCCTTGTCTTCATAAGAGATGATCAAACTGCCCTCATAACGTTTCAGTAACGTCGGGTCCCGGGCTCCAGGCTGGTCACCGCTGGGCAGGATGGCATCCGCGGTGGCGTGACTCACGAAGAAGACCAAGGCAAACAGGATCAGGAAACGGCGTAACACAGCTAATACTCCTTCCATACAGGAGGGATGAATGGAAAAACCACATCCAGCCGGCATTCACTGGGAACAGGTTTCCCGCTGCCGACTCTGCGCGGCCAGGGATGGATTGTGGGGAAATCCGCTATCGGCAATTTTTAGTATAGTCTGTGGAGGATAGGGCGCGACGGTAATGATCCGGCCAATCAGCCTCATCGAGGTGAAATGCTTAACAACGAAGCGACAATCCCCCCCCCTTCCGAGGTCGTGCCCGGTTCAGCGCTCCAACCGATCGAGATCGAGTACCAGGATGCCCGTGGCGTTACCTGCCGTACCGCTTACAGCCAGCCGGTCCTTGTCGGGCGCGGCGCGGACTGCGGTCTGCGGATCATGCACGCCGAGGTGAGCCGCCATCATCTGGCGATTTTTTACGAGGAGGGCCGCTGGTGGGCGCGAGATCTGAGCAGCAGCAACGGTACCCTGGTTGACGGAAGGCGGATCGATCGGGTCCCGCTTGTAGGGACTACCACCCTAGCGCTGGGCGCCGGTGGACCCAAGATCAGGCTAATCCTGCCGAGAGCGCCCCAAGTACAGCGAGAGAGCCCCCCCCTGGAGCAAGTCGCCAGGCATTATTTTCGTGCCAACCAGGCTGACGGCGCTGGCGAGCACACGATGATGGTCCGGCAGGCATTTCAAGACATCAAGCGTCGACAGCGCCGGGTCTATCTCGGCTTGATTGGCCTCGTCCTGATGCTGCTCGCCGCCGTCGGCGGCTTTGCCTTCTACCAGTATCTGCAACTGGAACATACCGCCCGGATCGCGAACGACATCTTCTATGACATGAAGGAACTCGAGCTACAGATCGCCAATCTGGAGGCGAGCATCGGCGCGGAGGCCTCCGCGGAGTTGAAGGCCCAGGTGGCGGAATCGAAACGGCGGCTTGCGTCCATGCGGGAGCGCTACGACCTCTTCGTGGAAAAGATCCAGGCGGCTAGCCCGGTCCAGTTGAACACCGAAGACAAGCTGATCCTGCATATGGCACGGGTCTTTGGCGAGACGGAGGTCGAAGTCCCCGAGGAATTCGCCGCGGAGGTCAAGACTTATATCCGCAAATGGCAGTCCTCCCCCAGACTGGCCCGTGCCATCCGCCGACTCCATGAAAACGGCTATGCCCCGACGATCCAGCGGGCGCTCACCGACCAGGGCCTGCCCCCTCAGTTCCTCTATCTGGCCATGCAGGAGAGCAATTTTCAGCCAGAGATCGTTGGCCCCCCCACCCGCTACGGTCGCGCCAAGGGCATGTGGCAGTTCATCCCGGAAACCGCTCGGCGTTACGGCCTGCAGCCCGGTCCCCTGCAAAGTCTCGGGGAATACGACCCCGCCGATGAGCGGCACGATTTCACCAAAGCGACCCTGGCGGCGGCGAAATATCTGAAGGATATCTACCGAACCGATGCCCAGGCCTCGGGTCTCCTAGTGATGGCCTCCTACAACTGGGGTGAAGGCAACGTCATCAAGCGGCTGCGCCAGATGCCGGAAAATCCTCGTGACCGCAACTTCTGGTTGCTCTTGCGGGAGCACAAGATCCCCCAGGAGACCTATGACTATGTCTTCTACATCTTTTCGGCGGCAGTGATCGGCGAGAATCCGGGTCTCTTCGGCTTTGACTTCAAGAATCCCTTGGCTCCATGAGAATTGAGAGTGGGGTGAGCAGGGCGAGCGGGAGAAGAGTTTGGGGGGCCTTGACAGCTTGAACCCCGCAGCCATGTGGCAGGGAAGGATGGGAACCTTTCTCCCGGGAGGCAGGGTAGGAATCTCTCTCTCGGAAGGTAGATGGGGTACCTTTCCCTCGGCTGGCGGAATCCCCTCAGGCTGGGCAGAGGGTGCCTGGACGCTCCTGGCCGCGGTGGTATTCCTTGGCGGATGCGCCATGACTGAACAAGAGTCTGGACCTGGGCCAGGGAACCCGCAGGCCATACCCCTGCCTCAGGAAGAGCAGGCAGTGGAAGGGATGCCGCAAATGGTAGGCATCAAGCCCTTAATCACCAAAGGCGACCCCTTTCGCCACCTCATCTATTGGTACCCTGTGCTTAGGCAATCGGCGGGGGAAAGTGAGACCATGGAGGACAAGGAGACAGGGGAGTACGGAGAGAGCGGGAAAATCGGGGAAACCAGTGAACTCCACGTCTATCTCGAAGGCGATGGCCGACCCTGGTTGAGCCGCCATGATGTCGCACCGGATCCTACCGGCCGCGACCTCCTGGCGCTAAGGCTGATGGCGCGGGACCCGGTGGCGAGCATCTACGTGGGTCGACCCTGTTACCACGGCTTCGCGGCGGACCCCGACTGCCAACCCTGGTGGTGGACCCATGGCCGTTACAGCCCCGAAGTCGTCCGGTCCCTGGTAGCGGCCATCAGGGGCATCCTGCCGGCACGCCCGCCATCCCGGATCGTCCTGATCGGCTACAGCGGTGGCGGGGTCCTCGCCATCCTCATGGCCCCGCATCTGGAAGGGGTCAGTCAGGTGATCACCATCGCCGCCAATCTGGATACCGACGCCTGGGCTGACCACCACGGCTACAGTCTCTTGAGGGGATCGCTCAATCCCGCCCGACAGGCACCCTTGGATAAAGGCATTAGCCAACTGCACCTGATCGGTGATCAGGATACCAGGGTGCCCCTCGCCAGCCTCACCGCCTATCTGGCCCGTAACCCCGAGGCAAACCTCAGGATCCTGCCCGGCTTCGACCACCGCTGCTGCTGGGTGGAACAGTGGCCTGATATCGTCATCGCACCTCAATTTTCGAATGCCCCGGGTCGGGTGGCATCTGGCGTGGGTCGCCGTGAATAGGTCCCTCTAGGCTTGGCAACCACCCTCCAGTCTGTTGAAACCCCCGCCAGACGCCCCCGAACCCTCCTCGTGGATATCGAAAACTGAGATGCTCTTTGTATATCTTGAGAAAACCAATGAGTTAGAAGGCTGGCCGTCTCAAAGGAACGGCCGACCTTGAGGATCGGCAAACATTGAAGATCGGCCGACCTCAATGGTCGGCCAACCCGACTATGGATGACCGGACACGCTCAGTGCCCGTTCGGTGCGCGATCAGGACACGCCCAGTACGCGATCAGAAGGCGAGACTGACGCCGGCCGTGACAATTTGCTCCGTGTAATCCTGCATCCCCAGCGCGGCCTGATAGCTCAGGAAGGCGGTACGCCCCTGACCGAATTGGGCACCGACCCCAAGGCCGAGCCTGACGAGATCGGTTTCCAGGGCATCGACCGGCAGGGCAAAGCCGAACTGGTTGGGATCGTTGGCGAAATAGCCTGTCACCTCTTCATCGCCGTCCTCGAACTCATGCTCCCACTGCAACCAGCCCTGCAGGCTGAGGACGGCGCTGCGGGTACTGATCGAGCGGGAGACCTGGGTACCCAGGATCGATTTGAAGGAGATGGCATCCTGTCCCTGAATGATCAAATCCAGACCATCCGCACCCTGTTCGCGATAACTGTCGAGGGTGGCGCTGGTGTATTGCAGGCGGCCGTAAAGATCGAAAATGGTGGCGCCATGGATCAGGTCATAACCGGCACCGAACATCAGGGTGTATTGATCGCCATCAAACCCCGCGTTGGCGGTGCGCTGGCCCCCCAACAGGCTGTACTCGATGTTGCGGTCCTGGTCGTAACGGTCCCAGCCATAGGTGGCGGAGCCTTCAAGGTAGAAATGCTCGGTGGGGTAATAGGTCCCATAGACCGACATACTCCAGCTGTCATCATCCAGGGAGCCGCCATCGGCATCGATATCGACGCCCGTGCTGGTGTAGCCGAGGGCCCCGCCCAGGATCAGCCCATTGGTGAAGCGGTAATCCGCGCCCGCGGTCAGGCCCAGCCGGTCATAGTCGAAGCCGTCCTCGTTGAGCGACTTGTCTTTCTTACCCCACTGGACATCACCGGTGATGAAAAGGCCGAGCCGCTCGAAAGGCCAGTCCTCATCGGCGCTGGCGCCGCCACCGCTCTCCCGACCCGGTTTGAATCCCTGCTCCAGCAAACTACCGGAGAAGGTCTGATCGGCAAGGCCAACCTTCAACCCACCGAGACTGACACCCCTGGCACCACGTCTTAGTTCTCTGAGCCGTTCCACCAGGTTAGTGACCTGGAGGGATGAAACCTGGGTCAGGAGCTTGCGCGGGGCGCTGGCTTGTTCAGGCGTCAGGGCGACGATCCCCTGCACCGCCGCCTGGGGGTCCTCGCCGGTGGCGGCCAGCAGCTTCCGGCACTGGGCCAGCAGGTCCTGCTCGCCCGCGGTCAGGGGACGCTGCTGACCGATCGCATTCAGACGGGGGCAGAGGGAATCGAGCGCCCCTCCGACGGAGATTTGTCCCGGCGTCAAGCCGGGAAGGCCGGCGAGGGGGGAGGAGACCAGGGCGGAGAATTCGACCCAGTCCCCCGTTTGCGCCAGGGTCGCCCGCACCCGGAATTGGGTTTCAGTGCCGGGGGTGAGCACGGTGCTCGCCTGGCCGCCGGCGTTGGTCGTCCCTGTGGTCGTGGAGAGACTGCCATCCCCCTGTTGGATGGTCCAGCGCACCTCCTGGCCAGCGATGGGCCCCGCCGCGCCAGAGACGAGCACCACGAAAGGTTGCAGGGGTTGGCGGGAACTGGCCAACTGGCCATCGCCCGAGACCACGGAGATCAGGCTCTGGGTCGCATCGATAATCGCCATGCTCGCCGAGGCATTGCAAGGAAACTCAGCGGCGTTGGGGGCAAAGAGGGTCGTGCAGGTCGTGCTGGTCAGGACCACGACCTCGCTGCCTTCGATGAAGTTATCCGCGGTGGCCCGAATCGGGATAACCGCCTCGCCTTCGGCCAAGCCGAAACCATCACAAGCCGGACCGGGAACGATCTGGATGTCGAGGGGATTTTTCCAGCCCTCAACCTGATAATCCTGGTCAAAAATCGCCGTACCCCCCAAGGCATTGCTGACACTGACGACGGTGCTTTGAAGGGAACAGCGAAATTCGGGATCGCTGACCCGGACCCGGAAGCTGCCGGGGGGGCCACCCTCCTGAATGCTGGCGGGAGTGGCGGTGATCGTCACCTGGGGCTGGGCCAGCAGGGTCGCGCCGGGAAGGGCCAAGGCCAGCAGCAGCAAGACCAGGACCGGCCAGGTCCCTGGCCCTCTCCTTCCGGCACATCCGGCTTCAGCGCCAGGTGGTTGTGGCAGAGGGGCCTGGATGGGCTCCGCTGCCGGCAGCGGGTGAAAAAGCGCTTTCATCTTATCTAACATGCCTTTAGTCCCCTTCTGGATGACGCCTGGCGGCGTTCTGTGATGCTATTTCTGAGCGATGACCGGCGTGGCCACACTGAGCACCCGTTCGAGGCTCTCCGCGGCGATCCGTTGGGTCTCGGCCTCCTGGGTGAGCGCGACGTACTGATCGATCAGGCGCCGATCGGCGCGGATGACTGGTTTGGCCTGGTCCAACAGCCGGGATTCCTGGCTGCGCATGACGATTTCATCCTTGGCGTGATCCCGCGCCGTTTCGGTTTGGGCCAATTCCTGATGGCGGCTCCGCGAGGCACTGGCGATTTCCTGGAGTTCCGCCTGGGCCGGCTGGAGCGCGGTCGGGGCTTTGTCTGCGGGTCTCTCCGCCTTTGGGGCCGATGTGGCGGGACGACGCCTGGATTCCGCCAGGACCTGGGACAGGTAGACCACCTTATCTTTCGGCAGGCCAGCGGCCTGGCGATACCAGTTCAGGGCCTCAAGGCGGTCGGTGGCGACCCCGAGGCCCTTCTCGTGCAGGGCACCGAGCCGGAACTGGGCCCGGGCGTTACCCTGGGCGGCGGCCTTGCGATACCACTGGGCGGCCAGGGCGAAATCCGGGGTACGGCCCAGACCCCGTTCATAGATCTCGCCGACGTAGGTCTGCGCGGTTGGATCGCCCTGTTCGGCGGCGACCTTCCAGACGGCCAGTGCCGTGTCAAAGTTGGCGCGATCGAACAGAACATACTGGCCGCCGAGGATCTCACAGTCACTGATGGTCTTCTTGACAGGACGGGGACGGTCCACCCAGGTCAGGGTCTGTCCCATCTTGCGCATGCGCCCGGGCAAGAGGCAATCGACGACCGTGAGGTCTTCGATGCGACTGATCACATACTCAGCGGCACCGGGCGCGTCGGCGGTGCCGGAGGCCCGGGCGGACAAGCTGCCCCGATCCGTCGGCTGACCCTCCGTCGCGCAGCCACCCGCCATCAGGGCCAGGGTCGCCGCCAGGAGCATCGACACCCGCCCCGCGCCTCTGATCGAGATATATCCACCTGGGTCCATATCCGCCGACCTCGCTCTAATGTCCAAGCTCAACCGAGCCCCCTGGCTCTCAGTCATGGGCCAAGGCTCCCGTCCATGGCTGCTCGGTAGCCACGACGCGGAAGCCGATCGTGTTCAGACTCAGATTCGACGGCAGGCCATCCCGCGCCGCCGATCGAGACAGGTCCGGGGAACTCAGACAGGAGCCGCCCCGTAACACCATGGGCGCCGGCCCCATGCGGCGCCTCGTGTCGAGACACTGCCCCTGAGCGCCACCGTATCCAGAATCATAGACCGAGCAGGTCCACTCCGCGACATTCCCGATCATATCCTTGAGCCCCCAGGGATTGGCGGCGTAGGTCCCCACCGGGGCGGTGTAGAGGTGCCCGTCACGGCAGGGCACCCGAGCCCCCTCGATCCGGCGGTTGTCATCCTTGGCGGTGAGGACCGTTTTATCGGCCGTGTTGGCGTTGTAGCAGGCATCCTTGGGATCCTCACCCCAGTAGCGGCTGGTGGAGGTGCCCCCCCGGGCGGCGTATTCCCATTCCTCCTCCGTCGGCAGCCGGTAGGTGCGGCCCGTCTGCTCGCTCAGCCAGGTGGCATAGGCGTTGGCATCGTTCCAGGTCACGCATACCACCGGGTTTTGGTCGCTGACGGGGTAGCCGGGACTGTTCCAGATGAGGCTGAGGTCGGTGACAAGCTCGACGCCCCGGTCATCGACCCGCAGGCAGGCGCTCTCGCGATCGGCCTCGGTCCGATAGCCCGCCACCTCGACGAAACGGCCGAACTGGCCGAGGGTGATCTCGGTCTGGCTCATGGCGAAGGGCACCGCCACCCTGGTCCGATGCAGACGTTCGTCCTCCCGATGCCCGCTCTCCTCGGGGGGTGATCCCATCGTGCCTTCACCGGCCGGGATGACCCGCATTGCCGGTCCGGTGCCGCCCACCTTGAGCGGATCCGCAAAACCCTCCCCGGGTCTCAGGGGTTCGAGGACACGGGGGGCGACGACGGGAGGAGCGATGACCGGTGGCGCAACAACGGGGGATGCGACGACAGGAGGAGCGTCGACGGGGGGGGAAACGACGGGTGGCTTGACAACCGACTCTCCTGGGGCCGAGGTCCCGGTATGGCTTGGCGTTGGAGGCTCGACGGGAGGCTCCTCCTTGGCGAGGGAACTGGGGGCTTCAGAAGGAAGCTGCTCCTTGACGAGGGATGTGGGAGCTTCGGCCGGGGATGCGGGGCCTTCGGCGGGGGGACCGGCCACTCCCGCGGGCCTCGGCGGTGCCTCAGCGGTTGGGGGTGCTATTGCGGATACCGCATTTCCCGCGGGAGGGGCTTCAGCCGGAAGCCCCGGCGCTCCCGCCCCGGGCCGCTCCGCCATTTGGTCCCCCCAGGGTTCGGTTGGCTGCCGGGTCCACCACAGCCAGCCCGCGACACCACTCAGTAGCATCACCCCCAGCAAGAGGGTGATCCAGCCCCCGGGCGAGGACCGCTTCCGGGCCGGTAAGGGCTGGGAGGCGTCCGAGGCCAGGGGGGAGGCCGCCGGGGAGGGCGTCCGGGAGGCCTGAGAATCCGCGGCTCTGGCCGCCCCCCCGAAGGGTGCCCCTTCCACGGGGGCGGTGCTGAGGCGGGTGACATCCGTCGCGGACACCTGAGAGATGACGATGGTCGCTTCCGTCGTCACCGGTTCGCCCCCGAACAAGAGCTGCCGCCAGGCGGCCACGGACTGGGGACGCTCCTCCGGTCGCAGAGAGCAGGCCAGATCGATGGCATGGAGAAAGGCATCGGGATAGCGGCCTTGGCCCAGGATCCGCGCCGGTTCCTGGGGCTGGCCGAGGATTTGTTCCGAAGCCGACTTGGGACTGACCCCCGTGACGGCACGGTAGACGGTGGCGCCGAGGGCGTAGAGGTCGGTCCAGGGTCCCTGCCGGCCGCTCTGATCATGCTGCTCGATCGCGGCATAGCGGGGGGTGAAGGTGGTGAACACCGAGGTCTCGGCGCTCAGGGCGACATTGCGCGCCGCGCCGAAATCGATGAAGACGGGGGAACCGTCTGGCCGGATCAGGATATTGGCGGGCTTGATGTCGCGATGCAGGATATTGGCGGCATGGACCCGCTCCAGACCATCCAGCAGTGAGGCCAGCATGGGTCTGATCTCGGCATAGGGCAGGGTCCCGCGCTGATCCAACAAGTCTGACAGCGGCAGGCCATGCTCGAACTCCATGAACATGTAGGCGCTGCCGTTGGCCTCCCGATACCGGGTGACGCGCACGATGCTGGGATGGGGGTGGGGGTGACCCAAGCCCCACAGGGTCCGCGCCTCCTGGAGAAAACGCTCCCGGGCCCATTGAAAGGCCTCGGCAGTGGCCGGTGACAAGGGCCTGATCTGACCGTCCGCCTCACGCCGCGCCAACTCGGTGGGCAAGAATTCCTTGATGGCCACCGTTTCATCCAGATGGATATTCTCCGCCTCGTAAACGATGCCGAAGTTACCCGCGCCCAGGATACGCAAGATGCGGAACTCATCGATCATCTCGCCGGGCTGAAGCCCTTGGTCTGCGGCGTTCACCATGATGCTCGGGGATATCTTTCCGGTGTGGCGGTCAGGGTCAATGACGGTCTTGCCCACTTGGCTATACTCCATTGTAGTTTCCGCGCCCCGGGCTGATCGGGATCTTTCCCCGGATCTGCTCTGAGGTGGACTGCGGATTGTTTCCCCAATCTTTCCCACACGGGTCCGCATCCCCGGCAGCGCAATCGCGGGATTCTTCTATACTCATCGCAAATCCCTTGACGGTTTTCCCGGGTCTTGGGACCTTGGGACCTTGGCGAGGGATCACCCACATAGGATCCCGCGGGATTGCCGACCCTATGCCAGTGGTTCACATCCCCGCCAGACAGCCTTCGACCTTCCCTCCGTCCGCTCGTTTGTGACCGCAAAAACCAGATGATTCGGGTATCAATCAGGAAAACCACGCCATGGCGATGAAGATCCGCGTCACGCGACTACGCGGCGAGGGGACCGCGTCACGTGAGCTGATTCTGCAAAACCCCACGGCGACGGTTGGCCGCAACCCCGACCGGGATGTCTTTCTGGACGACTCCGAGCGCGTCGTCTCGGGCCAGCATGCCCTGATTGAAAGCCGCGGCAACGAGATCTGGATCACCGATATCAGCCGCAACGGCACCTTCGTGAACCAGTCCAATGAGCCCCTGCCACCCCACCAGGCCGTGGCGCTGGCCCCCTCCGACCGCGTCCTCATCGGGCCCTTTGAACTGCGCATCAGTCTGGTCGACGACACCGCGCCCTCCCCTCTCCCATCCCGGCCTCCCGAAGATCAGGAGGTGAGCCTGCCGGGTCTCTTCGGGACCGGCCAAGCCGCCGATATCCTGGATCTCCTCGGTGGGGGTGAACAACCTCGGGGGGTCCCCGGGGCTGGTTCGCAACCCCGACTGCGTGATCAGCCCTTCGCGGATGCGGCGGCACTGGATTCGCGCCTGGCCGGCCCCGCCAGGTCCGCCGTTCCCCAGTCCGCCCCCGAGCTGACCCCCGTGGAGCATGTCTGTTATCGGCCACCCCAGCCCCAGGTCCTTCCCCAGACCATTCCGGAAGGCTACGACGTCTTGCGGGATATCTGGACGGGGCCCGGGGAACCCTCGCCGTCGCCGGCCACCACGCCACCCCGGAGCGAGGTGGCGCTGGGGGATGATCAGCGACCGAGTCCGGCACCTCCGTCGCCCGCCACGCCGTGGGACTTTTCCGCCGATGCCTCCTTTCCGCCGGCGGGTCACCTGGCCGCCCCCGCCGCTCCACCCGTCCCCGAACCCGCTTCCGCCCACGGCCCTACCTCAACATCCACCCTCGATTTCGGCCCCGCCTCTGCCCCGGGCCCAGGTTCTGCCCCTACACCCCCCCTTGGCCCCGCCTCTGGCCCAGCCCCGACATTGGCCCCGTCCACGCCAGGATCCGCGGCACCGAACCAGCCTTTACCAACCTTGGGATCGACCCCCAGCACCCTCGCGCCAGGGGCGCAACTAGCGGCCGGATCTGGCCCCCCCCCCGCCTGGGACCAGGCCTGGGATCACACCAGGGGTGGCGAGGCGGCGCTGGTGGCGGCCTTTTTCCAGGGACTGGGTCTCGCGGACCGGATGGACAGGATGACCCTGGAGCACCCCGAGGCATTGATGCACCAGGCTGGGGCCCTCCTGCGGGAACTGGTCGCGGGTTTGATCGGGATCATGATGGGACGCGCCCAGTTCAAGAGTGAGCTCAGGCTAGGTGTCACCACCATCCGACCGGTGGAGAACAACCCCTTCAAATTCGCGGTCGACCCCGGAGACCTGCTGGAACGTCTGCTGTTACGGCCCAGCCCTGGCTTCATGCCGCCGCTGGCCGCGGCCCATGAGGCCTTCGACGACATCCGGGCCCACGAGATGGCAATGACGGCGGGATTGCAGGCCGCCCTGCGCGCGCTCCTGGCTCGCTTCGCGCCCGCCGAGCTGGAACATCGCCTGAGTGGTCCCTCGCGACTCGAACACTGGCTGCCCATGGCGCGCAAGGCCCACTTCTGGGACCTCTTCACCGCGGCCTACGCCGAGGTCGCCGCCGATGCCACCGAGGATTTCATGCAACTTTTTGGGGACGCCTTCGCGGCGGCCTACCGTGAACAGATCGACCGGCTGGCGGGCAGGCGCGAAGGGGCGGCGGCAGCCAGCCGTTCAGACACCTGATAGGACCTTCAAGAGGGCGTTCAACAGGGCATTCAGCGTTCAAGAGGGCATTCAGATGATCCATGTCCAGGGCATATTTCCGCATGGCCGCCGGGGCCTGTTCCTCCTGCTCCTGGTCGCCGGCCTCATGTTGCTGGCCGGTTGCGCCAAGCCGGAAAAACCCCCCCTCAAACTCAACCTCGAGATCGCGGCGAGCGGGGATCTGAATCCGGGACCCGACGGCCGGCCCTTGTCCGTCGTCCTGCGCCTCTATCAGCTCAAGCAACCAGGGAGCTTCATGGGGGCCGATTTCTACAGCCTCTTCGACAAGGAGGCCGCGGTCCTCGGCGGCGATCTCGTGACGCGGGAGGAGATGACCCTGAGACCGGGTCAAGTACTGCACCTCCAGCGCACCCAGGAGCCGGCGGCATCCTATCTCGGCATCCTGGTGGCCTACCGGGCCCTGGAACGGAGCCATTGGCGGGCAGGACTGATGCTCCAGCCCGGGGTGGACAACCGCGTCCGGGTCCAGGTCACCGCCGACCGGGTTTCGGCCCAGGCTCAATAGGAGGACCTGCAGGTGTGGGATAACAAGGTCCTGTGGTTCGAGGGGCTCTTCCTCCAGCCTCACCACTTCCAGCAACACGATCGGTATCTGGAACATCTGGTCGATGCCAAGTCGGGTTTCGGCCTGGTGGAGCCCTGGGGACTGCAACGACTGCGGGTCGATGCCGAACTCCTGGGGATGGGCCGCTTCGCCCTCACCGAGGTGGCGGGGATCCTCCCCGACGGGACCCCCTTCGATGCCCCCGCCAGCGATCCCCTGCCCCAGCCCCTGCCCCTGCCCCTCGACGATACCGCCGCCGGACAGATCGTCTACCTTGCCCTGCCCTTGCAGCGACCCGGCGCGGTTGTCAGCGGCGGCCCGGAGCGCGCCGAGACCGGCCTACGCTACCGGGCCGGCGAGCTCAAAGTGCGCGATAGCGCCGCGGGGGCGGACACCGAGGCCCTGCTGGAGATCGGACGACTGGACCTCCGCCTGCTGCTGGAAAGGGAGTCCCGCGCCGGTCATGCCTGCTGCGGCGTCGCCAGGATCCTGGAATGCCGTCCCAATCGGGAGCTGGTGCTGGATCAGGACTACATCCCCCCGGCCCTCGAGGTTCAGGTCAGCCCGCGTCTGGCGGATTTTCTGGAAGAGGTCGCCGGACTCCTCCACCGCCAGGCCGAGGCCAGGGCCGCCCGGGTACGGGGCGTCGGCCGCGGCGGCGTCTCCGACTGGGCCGATTTCCTCTTGCTGCAAGTCATGAATCGGGCCGAACCGGTGATGATCCATCTGACCCAGGTTCGGGGGCTGCACCCCGAGGCCGTCTTTCGCTACCTGCTCGGCCTGACGGGGGAACTGGCCACCTTTGCCAGCGCGACCAAACGCCCGGGGGAGTTCCCGCCCTATCGGCACGAGGACCTGGACGCCAGCTTCACCCCCCTGATGGTGCGCCTGCGGGAGTATCTCAGCCGCGAATATCTGGAGCGGGCCATCGCCATTCCCATCCAGGAGCGTCAGTTCGGCTTCCGCATCGCCCTGGTGGCGGACCGTTCCCTCCTGGCTGGCGCGCGCTTCGTGCTGGCCGCCCAGGCCAATCTCGATTCCCAAACCCTGCGCAACCGCCTGCCGGCCCAATTCAAGATTGGTCCCATCGAACGTATCCAGGAACTGGTCAAGCTGGCCTTGCCCGGTATCGCCCTCAAGCCCTTGCCGACCCCGCCCCTGGAGATCCCCTACCACGCAGGCAGTGATTACTTCGAGCTCGACCGCGGCAGTGAATTCTGGAAGCAACTGGCGGAGGGTGGCGGCTTCGGTCTCCATGTCGGGGGGGAATTTCCCGGTCTGGCACTCGAGCTCTGGGCGATCCGCGAGTAAATCATGACCAACCTCGACCCCTTCCAGCGGCCCGGAGATGCCGGTGAGACCGTCATCCGGCCGATCCCGGGTGGCCGGCGGTCCCCGCTCGGCCCCTCTCCGTCACCCGCCCCCCCTCCGCCAGCCGCGCCCTCGCCTGACCCGGTGGCCTCGCCCCAACCGGGTTGGCCCGAACTGGCCCCCGAGGCCCTCCTGCTCAATCCGCTGGTGAGTTGCGCCGCCGGGTTGCTGACCCTCGCCGGGGAATTGCGGCGCACCCTGACCCATCCCGATCCCGCCGGTCTGCGCGAGGGACTGGTGCGACAGATCCGCGCCTTCGAGACCTGTGCCCGGGCCAAGGGTCTGGTGGATGCGGTGGTGCTGCCGGCGCGCTATGTCATCTGTGCCCTCATCGACGAATCCGTCCTGGATACCCCCTGGGGCGCCCGGAGCGTCTGGAGTCATCAGGGTCTCCTGATCAGCTTCCACAACGAGACTTGGGGTGGCGAGAAATTCTTTACCGCCCTCGACCGCCTGCTGGCCTACCCCCAGGGCAACCTGCACCTCCTGGAACTGATGTACCTCTGCCTGGCCCTGGGCTTCGAGGGGCGTTACCGCACCCGCCCCGACGGCCAAGCCCAGCTCGAACGGGTCCGGGAACAGCTCTACCAGACCATTCGCGGTCAGCGTGGCGATCCGGAGGCTGAACTGTCCCTTCACTGGCGGGGGATGGCACTGGCCCCTCATCCCCTCTTCCAGCAACTGCCCCTCTGGGTGTTCGCGGCGGTCACCGGGCTCCTCCTGGTGGGGCTATTCGCCTTCTACAGCCTTTCGCTCAACCGCCACTCGGACCCGGTCTTTCTGGCCCTGAACCAGCTCGATCAGGGGCTCGAGGTCATCGTGGAGCGCCCCCGCGTGCCGGTTCAGGAGCCGCCCCCCAGCGAGCCAACCCCGGTCCCCCTCACTCCGCCCCTCACCCTGCGCCTCCTGCTGGCGGAGGACATCGCCGCAGGGCGCCTGGAGGTGGTCGACCGACCCGGGGGCCAGACCGTCATCATCCGCGGCGACGCCCTCTTCGCATCGGCCAGCAGCCAGATCCTGCCGGCCTTCGAACTCCTGGTGCGTCATATCGGCGAGGCCCTAGCTCGGTTGCCGGGGCGGATCCTGGTTACGGGCCATTCCGACAGCCTGCCCATCAAGACCCTGCGCTTCCCATCGAACTGGCACCTCTCCCTGGCTCGGGCCGAACAGGTGACCCAGGCCCTGATCGCGGTGGTCGGTGATGCCTCGCGTTTCACCGCCGAGGGTCGGGCCGATGCCGAGCACCTGGTTCCGGAGAATCCCCGGGACCCGCGTAATCGTCGGGTCGAAATCACCCTGATGACCCCGAGCGGCCGGACACCGACGGCGCCGGCGGCGGCGATTGCAGGTACCACGCCATGAAATCCCTTTTACGGCTCTTAGGGACGCGCTGGTTCCTGACCCTGCTGGGGACCAGCGCCCTTGGGCTTCTGGTCTGGGTGCTGGGGCCCCTGGTCGGTTTCGCCGGCCGGGAGCCCCTGACCAGCCCCACCAGCCGGGCACTGGTCATCGGCGTCCTCTTCGGCCTCTGGGCCCTGGTGCATCTGGTCGCGGCCCTGCGCGCGCGCCTGCGCAATCGTCGCCTCCTGGATCAACTCGCCGCACGGCCAGCCCCCGAGCCGGATCCGGCCAAGGTGGCGAGCGAGGAGGAATTGCGAACCCTGCGCGAACGCTTCGAGACCGCCCTCACCACCCTGAAGGGCGCCGGCTTCCGGCACCGGCTGGGAGGGCGCTGGCTCTACCAGCTCCCCTGGTATCTCGTCATCGGACCACCCGGCTGCGGCAAGACCACCGCCCTCATCAACTCAGGCCTCCGTTTCCCCCTCGCCGAAAGGCTGGGGGCAGATGCCATCCAGGGCGTCGGCGGAACGCGCAATTGTGACTGGTGGTTCACCGATGAAGCGGTGCTGATCGACACCGCCGGGCGCTATACCACCCAGGACAGTTATGAGCAGGTCGACAGCGCGGCCTGGCAAGGCTTTCTGGCCTTGCTGAAGAAATACCGACCGCGCCGCCCCCTCAACGGCGTCCTGGTGGCGGTGAGTCTGGCGGATCTGATCCGGCAGAACCCGGGCGAGGTTACCGCCATGGCGCGGGCCATCCGGCAGCGGGTCCAGGAACTGTGCCAGACCTTTGGCATCGCCATCCCGGTCTATCTGGTCTTCATGAAGGCCGATCTCATCGCGGGCTTCATGGAATTCTTCGCCGACCTGAACAAGGAAGGGCGCGAACAGGTCTGGGGATTCACCTTTCCCTACGACCCCGACCAGCCCGCGGCGACGGCCCTTGCCAGCTTCCGCCAGGAGTTCACGGCACTGGCGACCCGGCTCGACCAGCGGCTCCTGACGCGCCTGGAGACCGAACGCGAGCCGGGGAAGCGCGGCCTCGTCTTCAGCTTCCCCCGCCAGTTCCACGCCCTTGCCGACACCCTCGAACAATTCGTGCGGGACAGCTTCGCGCCCTCACGCTTCGAGATCCATCCCCTGCTCCGTGGCGTCTACTTCACCAGTGGCACCCAAACCGGCACGCCCATCGACCGGGTGCTCAGCGCCTTCGCGGACCAATTCGGGTTCGCCCGGCAAGGTCTCCCGCCCTTCAAGGGGACGGGCAAGAGCTTTTTCCTCACCCGGCTGCTGCGTGACCTGGTCTTTGTCGAGGCGAACCTGGCGGGACTCAATCCGCGCCTGGAACGGCGACGCTATTGGCTGCGGCTTGGGACCTACGCTGGTCTCCTGGCCGCGGTCGCGATCACCGCCACGGCCTGGACCACCAGCTATTTCCGGAATCTGGACTATGTCGATGCCGTGTCCCAACGGCTGGTGGAGATCGAGGCGCTCATCGATGCCCTGCCGGTCGAGGAACGCAACCCCATCGGTCTCCTGCCGCTCCTGGATGCGGCCCGCACCATTCCCGGTGGCTTCGCGGACCGGGGGCAACCCATCCCCCTCACCCTCGGGCTCGGCCTCTACCAGGGTCACAAACTGGGCTCCCAGGCCGAGCGTGCCTATGCCCGTATACTCGCCAAGGCCCTGCTGCCAAGGGTCATGTTGCGCCTGGAGGAGCAGATCCGGGAGGCCGGTGGAGATCCGGACTATCTTTACGATGCCCTGCGGGTCTATCTGATGCTCGAGGATGACGCCCATTATGACGCCGAGGCCATCCAGTACTGGGTCGGACGCGACTGGCAGCGCAACCTCCCCCGGGAGACGACCACCGAGCAGCAGGAAGCCCTGCGGGATCATCTCGCCGCCCTCTTCGCCCGGCGCCCCCTGAATCTCCCCCTGGCCCTGGATGGGAAACGGGTCGCCGAGGCCCGGGAGATCCTGAACCGCACCCCTCCCGCGGAGCGGATCTACGCCCGCCTCAAGGCCGAGGGCGTCGGGGCGGATCTGCCCGATTTCAGGATCACCGACGCCAGTGGCGACTTTGCGAAGCTGGTGTTCGCCCGCCGCAGCGGTCGACCGCTCAACGAAGGGGTGCCAGCCCTCTATACCTACGAGGGCTACCACCAGGGGTTCGCCAGGACGAGCCGCCGGTTGATCCAGGCCAATGCCGAGGAGGCCTGGGTCCTGGGTACGGGGCCCGCCCTGCGGGTGACTCCCGATGCCGACACGCTCCTCGCGGAGGTGCGTGAACGCTATCTGGACGATTACATTAAGGAATGGGACCTGCTCCTGAATGACCTGGAGCTGGTGGCGGTCCGCGATCTCCACCATGCCGCGGAAATGGCCCGGATCCTGGCCGACCCTGAGGTTTCGCCCCTCAACCGCTTGCTGGTCGCCATTGCCCGCCAGACCGAGCTCGACCGGCCCGCCGGGGAGGCCGCGGGCCAGGGCCCCGGCAAGGCCCTGGAGGGCTTTCGTCAGCGGGTGGAACGCTACTTCGGGGAAGAGAAGTCCCTGGTTCCCGCGGGAGAGGGACCCGAGGCCCGGGTCACCCACCATTTCGCCTGGCTGCATGACCTGGTCAGAGGCGATGACAAACGCAAGGCCCCCATGGAACGGATCCTGTTGGCCCTGGGCCAATTGCAGCTTCACCTCAACTCGGTGGCCGCCGCCGCATCCACGGGTCGCGGCCAACTGGTGGTGGACGAAAGCGCCGAGCTCCGCGACGCCAGAACCTTCGCCACCCAACTGCCGCCCCCCCTCAACGGCTGGATCGGCACCCTCTCCCAGGACAGCGCCAACATCGTCGCCGGGGGCTCCCGGGCGCAGCTCAACAATATCTGGACGGCCGAGATCCTGCCCTTCTGTCGCGAGGCGATCCATGATCGCTATCCCTTAGTGGCCGACAGCAGCCGGGAGACGACCCTCCACGATTTCGGCCGGGTCTTCGCCCCCGGGGGGCTGATCGAGACCTTCTTCAAGACCCACCTCAGCCCGATCGTCGATACGGCCCAAGCCACCTGGCGCTGGAGCGACGCCAACCTGGGCATCCCCAACGCGGTGCTGGAACAATTCCAGCGCGCCGCCATCATCCGCGAGGCCTTTTTCACCACGGGGGGTCCCACCCCGGTCGTCGAGTTCGAGCTCCAGCCCCAGGCCCTGGACCCCCGGGTCGATCAGCTCATCCTCGACCTGGGCGGTCAGATCCTCGACTACCGCCACGGCCCCCTGCGCACCCAGCGCCTGCGCTGGCCACCACCGGAGGGGCCCTCACGGGTGCGCCTGGCCTTCACGGACGCCAGCGGCGGCGGCCCGAGCCTGATGGAGGAAGGGCCTTGGGCCTGGTTCCGGCTCCTGGACCGCTCCCGACTGACCCCGACCGATCAGCCGGAACGGTTCAAGCTCTCCTTCACCATCGCCGGTCTGTCGGCGCAATTCGAATTGCGGGCGATCAGTGTCCGCAATCCCTTCAACCTGGCCGAACTGAGGGGTTTCCAATGCCCAGGGCGCCTCTGAGCCACGAGATGGGTAACGAGATCACTCGCAAGAGAGTTCGCGAGATGGCGCCGGCGGTCGGGTTTTACGGCAAGCTGCCACATCTGGGTGACTTCGTCACCCGCCGCCTCCCCCCCGACTTTGTCCGCCCCTGGGATCTATGGCTGCAGGAATCCCTGGGGACGAGCCAGGCCCAATTGGGCGACGACTGGCTGGGGATCTATCTCACCAGCCCCCTATGGCGCTTCGTGCTGACCGCCGGTATCGTTGGCCAGTCCCCTTGGGCCGGCGTCCTCATGCCCAGCGTGGATCGCGTCGGTCGTTATTTCCCCCTCACCCTGGCCTGCCCACTGGCGGACGGCGTCAATCCATTGCTCCTGCTAGGCAAAACCGACTGGTTCGAGGGGCTGGAGGCAGTGATGTTGTCCGGCCTTGAGGAGTCAAGTTCACTCCTGGCCTTCGACACCCGGGTACTGGGGCTTGAGGAACCGCCCACCACCCAGTTGCCCGCCTGGCAAAGGAATACGACGGTTCCGACCAGATCCAACGCTTGGCGGGTGCCGGCGGCTTCACCCGCCGCCTTGGAAGGGCATTGCGCCTTTCTGCTCTCTTTGGCCCTGGAACAAGTCTTTTGTGCCTTCAGCCTCTGGTGGACCAATGGATCCGAGCGCGTTCCCCCCTCGGGTCTGATCTGCCAGGGTTTGCCACCCCCCGACGGCTTCAGCGCCCTGCTTGCGGGGAACTGGGGGGAATCAGGCTGGCGGGACTTTGCCCCACAGCCCCCGTCAACGCCCGCTGAGACAGCAGGATGAGCCCGGGCGCACCCCCCTTTCGCTGGCGTTCTGGCGGAGCGACGGATACCGGCAGGATCCGCCAGCTTAATCAGGACGCCTTCCTGGATCGGCCGGATCTTGGCCTGTGGGCGGTCGCCGACGGCATGGGAGGCCATAGCGCGGGCGAAAGGGCAAGTCATTTATTGGTCGAGCAGCTGGGAAGACTGGGTCATCCTACCTTGCTGGGTACGGCGGTCGAGGCGATTCGCGGGACCCTGAGGGAGGTCAATGGACAACTCCTGAAGGAGGCGCGGGAGCTTGGCGGGGATCTGATCGGATCGACCATCGTCGTCCTCACCGCGGTGGGGGACCATTGCGCCATTCTCTGGGTCGGTGACAGTCGTGCCTACCGGCTGCGCCAGGGGCAGCTGGCCCAACTGACCACGGATCACACCCAAGTGCAGCTCATGGTCGCCCAGGGCCTCCTGACACCCGAGCAGGCCAGGCACCATCCCTGGGCCAACGTGCTGGCCCGGGCGATTGGTGGCGATGCCGCGTTGCGGGTGGATTATCACCTCGAGGCCCTGCTGGACGGCGATCGCTTCCTCCTGTGCAGTGACGGCCTGGACAAGGAACTCGAACCCGCGCAAATCGAGCCAATCCTCGGGAGCTCGCAACCCACCCCGACCGCGCAGGCCTTGGTCGCCTCGGCCCGAACCGCCGGCGGCAGGGATAATATTACCGCCCTGGTGGTGGATTTTTATCGTTAGACAGCGTCCAGCTTCCGTACCCATCGCATTCAGTTTTCGGCCTCGACAGGGAGGATCGGGATAACCGAAATGCTGATGGCCTGCCGTCAGTGGCCAGTGAGGGTAGTGGGCGCATTCCAGGGCAGGCTGATGATGCCATCGCGCACGAAACCAGAGGGCTGACCGAGTTCGTCGTAACGCAGACAGCGGCCGGCCTGAAACTGAAAGTCGCCGATATAGCGGTGGGAGACCTTGCGCCGCAGATGGTCGGCCAGGTCGAGCCCAAGAAAGTGGCAGACCAGGGCGCGGATCACCCCGGCATGAGCGACCAGTAGCAGGGTCCGCTCCGGGTGCCTGGCGGCGAGCTTTTGCACCTGGGCCTGACTACGGGCCTGCATCTGGCGAAAACTTTCGCCCCCGGGAAAGACGTAGTCCGGGTCCGTCTTGAACTGGGGATAAGCGGTGCAGGCACTATCCTTATCGAGATCGAAGAGTTCCCCATAGTTGACCTCGTTGAAGGCCAGGTGGCTCTCCACCCCCGCCAGTCCCCGGCGCCGGGCGAAGTAGCGGGCGGTTTCCCGGGCCCGACCGAGGTCGCTGGAGAGGATGGCGTCGATGACCAGGTGATGCTGCTCCAGAGACTGATCGACCAGGCGCAGATCTTCCTCCCAGTTCTGGGCCGGGGGGGCATCGCCCCAGCCCATGATGCGTCGCGCCTCGTTGCTCTGGGTGCGGAAATGGCGGACCAGGATCAGACGCATGCGTGGCTCCCCCCGCCCTCATTCAGCCGTCAGGCTGAACAAATCGTCGATCACCGTCTGGATGGCCGTGGTGAACTGCTCGAAGGAGTGCGGCTTGACGATGTAATCCTCCACCTCGTAGCGGAAGGCGGCGGCGCGGTCATTAGGCTCGTTGGACGAGGTCAGGACGATCACCCGCAGATCCCGCAGGGCCGGGTCCGCCCGCAGGGCCTTGAGGAACTCGATCCCGCTCATGCGCGGCAGGTTGAGATCCAGCAGGATCAGTTCCGGACGGGACGGAAGCCGGACCTGGTCCTCGCCCCGCAACAGCGCCAGGGCCTCGGTGGCGGTGCGGGCCACATGCAGGGGGATGCTGATCGCGCGGCGTTTGAGGGCACGCTGCACCGTCATGACATCGACGCGATCATCCTCCACGAGCAGGATGCCGCCGCTGGGGTCACTCATCTCGATGCCTCTCGTTGGGTAGTTACCTGGTCGTCGCCGTCTTCCGCGGCTGGTTCCTGCCGTGGCCAGGAAAACACGAACCGGCAGCCACGCCGGCCGCCCTGCCCGAGGTCGGCGTCCTCGACGTAAATGGTTCCACCATGCTCTTCCACCAGCTTCTTGACCAAGGCCAGGCCGATACCGGTATTGACGCCGTAGTCCTTGACCGCCAGGGTCTGGAACATGAGAAAAATCTTGTGGCGGAACTCGAGGGGGATGCCGGGGCCGTCATCCGTGACGCTGAACACCCAGCGTTCCCCTTCCTCGCGACCGCAGACCGTAACCAGGCCCTCGTCGCGATCATGATGGCGAATGGCGTTGGCAATGAGATTGGCGAAGACCTGGGACAGGTGGAGCCGGTCCGTGCGCAGCACCGGCAGTTCTGGGCCAAGCTTCACCCGGAAGCCCCGCGGGGGATCCAGGGAATCCACGACCTCCCGCACCAGCAGACCGACATCCACCGTCTCCAGGCTCCCCGCCGCCCGGCCGATCCGGGAATAGGCCAGAAGCCCCTCGATGAGGGCATTCATCCGCGCCACCCGGTCGCGCAACAGGTCGAGCTGCTCCTGGGTCTCCGGGGTCAGCCGATCCTGCAGGTCCTCCTTGAGCCATTCGGAGAGATTGGCGATCCCGCGCAGGGGCGCCTTGAGGTCGTGGGAGGCGACGTAGGCGAATTGCTCCAGGTCCCGGGCCCGCCGTTCCGATTCGAAGGTACGCCGCTCCACCCGTTGTTCCAGGGTGACATTGAGATAGTGCAAGGCCTCTTCCGCCCGGCGCCGCTCGGCGATCTCCTTGTTCAGGGCCTCATTGGAACGGGACAGTTCCAGCGTCCGCTCCGCCACCAGCCGCCGCACCTGGCGATCCCGGCCGATCAGGGCGAAGAGGTAGATACAGGTGAGGCAGGTGAAGGCCAGGCCCCCGATCAGGACCAGGGACCCGCCCCAACCCTCGGCGCTGAAGGCCCCCGGTACCGGCGCGCAGACCAGGGTCCAGGTCTGGTCCCCAACACGTATTTGGCCCTCGTAAGTCGCGGTGATGGGTTGGTCGTCCCCAGGCCAGGTCGCCGCGTCCCGGACCCGGGAGCGATGGACATGGAACAACCGCCGCTCCCCGCCCTCCCCCTCGGCCCAAAAGGCGATATCCACCCCGCTGGGGCCCAGGCTGGCCAAGGCCTGATCGATGAGGGCGCCAAAGCGAAAGACGCCGACGGCAAAGCCGCGCACCTCCCGTTCCTCGATGGTGCCCGGTTCGAGATCGCTCTCCCCCGTCACGTCCAGCCCCTCCAGGTCCTCAACCCGGGAAAAGACCGGACGATAGACCGTGAAGCGCCCGCCCTCCGGTTTGTCGTCCTGGGCTTCCGGCTCACCGACCACCAGGGTCCGGCGCTCGATCGCCAGATCAAGCAGTTCGAGCACCCGCGGCGCGGCGGCCAGATCAAGGCCCAGGAACGCGGTGTTTTCCGGATAGGGCTGGATGAAGAGGATGGGAAAGTGCACCGACCGCTCGGGGGCGAGGCGCCGCTCTCCGTTGGGGAGCGGGTCCTGAATCTGGAAGCGGGGGATGCCCAGGCGCACCTTGGCGGCGAAGTCCCGCCGCTCCTCCCGCGTCACCCGCGGCGCCCATTGCAGGGAGTGGATGGCGCGGTTGCGCTTGAGGGTCGGGGCGACGAACTCGCGGAACTGGCGCCGCGAAACCCGCGAGGCCGCATCGAAGAAGCCCCCCAGGTCCTGAACCAGACCCAGGGCGTAGTCCAGTTCCCGTTGCACCACTAGCAGCCGGTCCCGCGACGCCTCGGAGAAACTGGCAAAACGCCGCTGGTGCTCCAGTTCGCCGATGCGCGCCGAGACCAGCCAGGAGGCCAGAGCACCGAGCAGGGCAACCAGCAAGATTGGGGCATAGCTCCAGAGCAGGGCGGCGGGCGCCGCCGCCTGCCGCCCTGACCGCCAACGGCTGAGCAGCCAGGTCACCCCAGGGCCTCCTGATCGGGCGGGAAGCGCGCGGCGATGTGGCGCATGACCTCATCCATGACCTGGTTGATGGTTTCATCGAGTTCCCAGTTGACGATGACCGGGATATCCGCCCTTTCCGCCTGATCGACCATGAAGTTCTGCAGGGTCCAGATCTCGGACAGCATCTCGCGATGGCGCGCCGAGTCCCGGTCCGGGGCCTCCCGGCTGCGGCGCTGGAATTGCTCGTCCAGCCGGGCCCGGGTTGAAACCGCCAGGATCAGGGGGACCACCACCGCCTTCTCCCGAATCTCCGTCAGGTCGAGATGGGTCGGCAACACATGGACCCCATCGACGATGAGATCCGTCCGCTCCTTGACGGCCCGGGCGATCGTCGCCTCCAGGGCCACGCGCACCGTACCGAACTGGGCGAGAAACCCGGCGATCACGGGGTCTTGCGAGCTCTTCCCGCCCCCCTCGACCCGGGGCAGGCCCCGCCAGGCATCGAAGCTGGAATAACTCAGGGTGGGGGCCACATGGGGCACCAGGTAACAGCGGATGATCTCACGCATCAGGTCGGTGGACTGGGTGCGGACGATGTCGAGTAGATAGGCCAGCCGGGTTGCCACCGTACTCTTGCCGGCCCCGGTGGCCCCGCCAATGAGGATGACCAGGGGCAGGGCGCTATCGTTGAAACGGCAGCGGGAGAGGAAACGATTGGCGGCGGCCTTCATGCCCGCGCCCTTGAGGGTCGCGGAAATCATCTGGCGCAGTTCCTTGTGCCCGATCTGGACCAGACCCTGTTCGCGCAGGCTGGCATGGACCAGGGAGGCGCCGCGGGCGGCCATCGCGGGGCGGATGCCGCAGCCCTCCAGATGCCGGGCCAGGAAGCCGGTGGAGAAAGGTTCGACCCCCCCCGCGCGTTTGACCAGGACCCGATTGATGCCACCGCCGGCATCATAGTCGACGCGAGCCTCGCTCCCCAGACGCCGCTCCACCTCCTCCCCGACCAGACGGCGCAGTTCCGCCGTCGTCAGGACCTCGGCATCCCCCACCAATTGATTACGCACCCGCTTGGCGATGGCGTAGGCCTCGGTAAAGGCCAGACCCGCGTCCACCAGTGACTGCACCAGGATCCCGCGCAGGAAGGGCACGCGTTCTCCGGACACCGACTCCACCATGAAGGCCTTGCTCGGCATGATGTGGGTTACCCTAAGCCGCCGGCGCTCACCGCCCGGGCACTTGATCGAGTTGCGCGAAGATACACGTCAGGGCGTCCTGGTTGTCGCCAGGAAGGAAGGTATTAAGGTTGGAGGCGTAACCCTGGCGATCGACGCGCCCGAAATAGAGCTTGGAGGTCTGGTCGATGAAATAGATGTTCGCGTCGCCGGTCTCGACCTGGACCAGATAGTTCAGGGGCTGCCGGCCAAGCTCCCGCTTGCCGCAGGCCTTGACGAGTTGGTCAACGAAGGCGTCATCACCCGGGTCCTCGATCAGGGAGTCGGGCGCGACCAGGGAGCCGCCACAACCGGACAGGGCCAGCAGGGCCAAGAGGGTCAGTGGGGCCAGGACCGCGGCCAGGGTGCCGTTCAGGGGGGACATGCCAGGGTGATCTCCGCGCGGATTGATGTTGGGCGTCATTCTATAGTCTTCGCACATCAGTTTTCGGTTTTTCCGGGTCGATGACGAAAACTGAAATGCTCTGGGTATAGCAATCCCTGGCGTCGGGAGGGCTGGCATTCCGGGCGCGGCGGGCCTAATCTTGCCGCCGCGCCCGCGCATCCTGGCTGCCGGGACGTCCACCCCCGCGTGCCTTCGCTGTCAACCGGTGCCCCCATGTCCAACCTGGTCAAACTGCTCTACGATATGGCCGCCCTCAAGGCCGATTATCAGCAAGTGCATGACGAACTCTTCGGCCTTTCCGCGCGGCGGTTGCTGTTCCTGCTGCGCCCAAGGGCACGCCAAGCGGTGGAGGGCCGCATCGGCCTCCTGATCAGCCGCCTGGATGCGCTTCGGGAGGATTTGCGGCGCCTGACCGCCGAGGATCTCGCCATCCGCCGGGGCCAGGAATTGCGCCAGGCCCTGGAGGATTTCGCCCTGGCCCTGGGGGAGACCCTCAGCCAGTTGGAAGCGTTGCGCCTCGCCCGCGCCACCTCCAGCCCCATTCCGGGGCCGACACCAGGCACGGGCCGGAGCCCCCTCGCCGCCTATGACGACGCCCTGCAACACCAACGACAATTAGGGGCGCACCTGAACGACCTGATCGTCGACCTCTAATCGGGGCGTATTCAGGTTGTCCCCCGCCAGACACCCCCGGCCTGGCGAAACCGTCAATTGGTGGGCGATGACTATACTTCAGTCAGGACCCTGACTGCCTCCCGGCCCCCACCACCGCCGGCGGTTGTCCCCAACCTTCGCGGTCCGGGCCCGTTTCCCAGGCTCTCGCTCTGGTCCGGGAGCATCCCCTCCCGAGGAGGTTGCCACCATGTCGCGCCACTTCCTGCTGCCCGCCCTGCTGTGCCTGGTCATGGCGCAGTCCCCATTCGCGGATGAGTTCAGCCGCCAGCGGGAGCAGCTGATGACGGCGATTGCCGACCTGGCCACGGAAACGGCCGCTGAAACCGGCCGCCCCGCCTTTTCCGCCGCCGTCATGGCCGCCCTAACCCAGGTGCCGCGCCACCGCTTCGTGCCCCTGGACCAGGTCCCTTACGCCTACGAGAACCGGCCCCTGGCCATCGGTCATGGCCAGACCATCTCCCAGCCCTACATCGTGGCCCTGATGACCGACCTCATCGACCCGCGGCCCGACCAGACCGTCCTGGAGATCGGCACCGGCTCCGGCTATCAGGCGGCGGTGCTGGCGGAACTGGTCGCCCAGGTCTACAGCATCGAGATCATCGCGCCCCTGGCCGAGGAAGCCGCCGCGCGGCTCAAGGCACTCGGCTACCCCAACCTCCAGACCCGCGTCGGTGACGGCTATTACGGCTGGGAGGAGGCCGGTCCCTTCGATGCCATCCTCGTCACCGCCGCCGCCAGCCATGTCCCGCCACCCCTAATCCGCCAGCTCAAACCCGGTGGGCGGCTGGTCATCCCCGTCGGCACCCACTTCATGGCTCAGTACCTGCTGCTGGTGGAAAAGACGGCGGACGGCCAGGTCAGCAGTCGCCAGATCCTCCCCGTCAGCTTCGTGCCCCTGACCGGCGGCGGGAAGGACTGAACGCCACCCTGATCCCACTCCCGCGCCATGGTCGCCCAGCGTCCGCCCTACGCCGCCATCTTCCTGCTCTCGGCCGCGGTCCTAAGCTACGAGATCCTGCTGATGCGGATCTTCTCGCTCATCCAGTGGCACCACTTCGCCTACATGATGATCAGCGTCGCCCTGCTCGGTTACGGGGCGGCCGGGGCCCTGGTCACCCTGGCCCAGAAACCCCTCACGGCGCGTTTCGCCCGCGTCTTCGCCACCGCCGCCGGGCTCTTCGGGGTGACCGCCCTGCTGGCCGTCCTCGCCGCCCAGCGGGTCGGCTTCAATGCCCTGGAGATCCTTTGGGACCCCCGCCAACTGGGCCGGCTGGGGTTGATCTATGGCCTGCTGATCGTCCCCTTCCTATGCGCCGCCACCGCCCTCTGCCTGAGCTTCACCCGCTTCCCGGACCAGATCCCGCGCCTCTATGCCGCCGATATCCTCGGCGCCGCCACTGGCGGGCTCGGCGCCATCGGCCTGTTGCTACTCCTGCCTCCGGCCACCGCCCTGCGGGCCAGCGCGGCCCTGGGGCTGATCGCCGGGGCCCTGGTCACCTGGCGGCCCGGCCGGCGCGCCGTCGCCATGGCCCTGGGACTGGTGGCCGGTGCCCTCCTCGCCCTGCCCCCGGCCTGGACCAGCCTCCAGCCCTCCCCCTACAAGGAGCTGGACCAGACCCTGCGGATCACCCGCACCCGGGTGCTGGCCGAGGTCTCCAGCCCTCTGGGGGTGGTCACGGCCGTGGAAAGCCCCCAGGTGCCCTTTCGTCACGCCCCGGGCCTGAGCCTGCTGGCGACCCGTGAACCGCCGCCCCAGATCGCCCTCTTCACCGACGGGGACGGGTTTACCACCATCAACCGCTTCGACGGCCACTGGGCCGCCCAGAGCTATCTGGACTTCCTTACCTCCGCCCTGCCCTACCACCTGCTCCAAAAGCCCTCCGCGCTAGTGCTGGGCGCGGGGGGTGGCGCCGATATCCTCCAGGCCCTGGCCCTGGGGGCGCGGACGGTGGATGCCGTGGAGTTGAATCCCCAGGTGGTGACCCTGGTGCAACAGACCTTCGGCGACTTTTCCGGTCGGCCCTACAGCCTGCCCGGGGTGCGCCCGCACCTGGCCGAGGCCCGGGGGTTCGTCGCTAGCCACGACCAGCGTTTCGACCTCATCCAGGTCGCCCTGCTCGACGCCTTTTCCACCGCCGCCGCCGGGCTGCACGGCCTGGCGGAGACCTATCTCTACACGGTGGAGGCCCTGGGGACCTATCTGGACCACCTGACCCCCGGTGGCCTGCTCGCCATCACCCGCTGGGTAACCCTGCCCCCGCGGGATCCCCTCAAACTCTTCGCCACCGCGGTGGCGGCCTTGGAGGCCCGGGGCATCCCCGATCCCGGCGCGCACCTGGTGATGATCCGGGGCTGGAAGACGGCGACCCTGCTGGTCAAGACCGCCCCCTTCACCCCAGCGGAACTGGACGCGGTCACCGCCTTCCGCGAGGCCCGGGGCTTTGACGCCGTCTGGCAGCCCGGCATGGACCCGGGGTGGGCCAACCGCTTCAACCGCCTCGACCGGCCCTGGTTTTATGAGGGCGCGACGGCCCTGCTGTCCGCGGACCGCCAGGACTTCCTCGACCGCTACAAGTTTCGCCTCACCCCGGCCAGCGACGACCAGCCCTATTTCTTCCACTTCTTCCGCTGGGAGAGCCTGAGGGAAATCCTCGCCCTCAAGGCCCGGGGGGGCCTCTCGCTCCTGGAGTGGGGTTATCCGGTCCTGGTCGCCACCCTGGCCCAGGCCCTGGTCTTCGGGGCACTCCTGACCCTCCTGCCCCTGGGGCTCTTTCTGCGGTGGAGCGGAGTTGCACCAGCGCCTGGGGATCAGCGCGAGGGTCAGAATCGGGATCGGGATCGGGCACTTGAACGCGCTGCCAACTTTCAGCCGGAACCGGCGGGCCCGCTGGGGACTCAGCCTCTGCACGGGCAGAGGCTGAGGGATGAGCCGGGGCAGGGACGGCAGGGCCAGGGCCTGAGTCAAGTCCAGGACCGGCCTGCCGCAGGCCCTGGCCGCGGGCAAGTCCCCGGCGCCGGCCAGGTCCTGATCTATTTCACCGCCCTGGGCCTGGCCTTCATGCTGGTGGAGATCGCCTTCATCCAGAAGTTCATCCTCTTCCTCAGCCACCCCGTCTACGCCGTATCCCTGGTCCTCACCGCCTTCCTCTTCTTTGCCGGCCTGGGTAGCCGCCTCTCCGCCCGGATGCATGCCAGCGGCCAAGGGTGCCGGGGCACGCGGCGTGCGGCCCTGGTCATCGCCGCGCTGGCGGTCACCTACGCCGTCACCCTGTCGGCACTCTTCCAGCCCCTGCTGGGGCTGGCGACCACCGCCAAGATGGCACTGGCCGTGCTGATCATCGCCCCCCTGGCCCTGGCCATGGGCATGCCCTTCCCCCTGGGCCTGGCCAGCCTTGGCGATCGCCGCCCGGCCCTGGTGCCCTGGGCCTGGGCGGTGAACGGCTTTGCCTCGGTGGTGGCGGCGGTCCTGGCCACGGTGCTGGCCATCCACTGGGGATTCACGGCGGTGGTGGTCCTGGCCGCCGCCCTGTATCTGCTCGCCGCGGCGACCTTTCCCGGCGGCATGCCCGATCGACCGCTTGGACCATGCCAGCCCAGCTACTTCACCCCGAAGACCTCGGCGCAGCGGGACAGGCTCAAGCCGGCGCCATCGGTATCCTGTGTCACGCGCAGCGCCGTGATGGTGCCCTGGGGATTCACGGTGATCTGCGCCTCGCAGTAGAGGGCGACATCCCGCGGCGGCGACACCATCACCTGCTGGGGGAGGCTGACGCCCGCGCTGAAGCTTTTGGTCTTGGTTTCGGTGACCGTCTGGCCGGGCGCGGGATACGAGACGTGCGTCGTGGTCTTGGTCGTGGTGTTGCCCACCCCCGCCGACGGGGGGGTGATGGACTGGTACTGGGCCGGAACATGGTGCACGGCTTGACCGCCACGCCAGGTATAGAGGGTATTGCCGTTGTGCAAGGGGAAGGATGACTGGGGCGCGCCATAAGCGCTGAAGAAGGTATCGCTGGACTGACCGATGAAGCGCGAGGCCATGGCCCGCTCCGCCTCCTGGGTGGTGACGCAGCCGGCCGTGAGGGCCAGCGCGGCCAAGGCGGAGATAACCTTGCTCGAAGACATGATGCGACTCCCATGATGAGGTGTTGAGCCCCGGGCGATAACGCCCCTTGGGCGGGGCGCGAAGGCAGGCGGGGACCTGCTTCTGACAGGCGTGGACTAGAATAAAGGCAAAGCCCAGGCTTGTTGAGGGGATGCCTGGCATCCAGCGGACGGAGGCGGTTGTCGGTTTACCCATTCTTCAGACCGCGATCACTGCTGAGAGGACCAAGGTGACCCACTTCATCCCGCGATTGCAGCCCCGTCCGGTGGCGCGATGCCCCGGCCTCCTCAAGGTCAAAGGGGTTAGCCGCTGGCCCGGCATGCTGATGGCGGCCCTCTGCCTGGCCCTCAGCAGCCAGACGGCCGGCGCCGGCGAGCCGTGGACGGCGCCCCTGGCGGGGGGCGGACAGCTACAGGTCGACCCCCGCACCCATCAACCCCTTATCAGCCGTGGCGGCCAGCAGACACAACTCTGGGACGGCGTCCACCGCCTGCAAGACGGTTCCGTCATCCTGGTGCAGGAAGGTCGCGTGGTGCCGCGGCAGGATATGCTCAACCCGCCATCGACGACGGAGGAAGCGGACGATGCTGGCCCCACGGCCACCCCTGCAACCCCTGCCAGCCCCATCACCCCAGCCACTTCCTCGCACACCGGTCCCCTGGCGGGGACGCCGCCCTGCGAGCAGTTGGTCGAGAAGGTCTGTGGCCAGGAGATCGTGTGCTGGAGCAAGCCGGCCTGCGCGGCCGCCCGCCAGTTACGTGCCATGGATCATGAGGAACTGCTCACCGGCGCCAATCCGGGCCAAGGCACCCAGACCGGCACCCAATGTCTCGAGGCCCTGAAGAACGGCTATTTTTCACCCTGTGCCTCCCAACCCTCGCCACCTTGAGTTGAGGATTCCATCACCGTTCCTCTCAGGTGTCATAGCCATTACCCATCAGGTTTCGGTTAACCCGGCTCGGGTAACATCCGCGTCTCGTCCCTGGTCCCTGGTCCTCAGGCCAAGGTCTGGTCGATCCGCCAATCACCCGGGCCGAAGTGCAGGCTGGCGAGAGCCCCGTTGATCAGCATGAGTTGCGGGGGCAGATGGCCGATGTCGAGGTCGTAGAGGACGGGGATGTCCAGATCACCCAGGGCATTGAGCAGGGCATCGCGCTGAGAGAAGCCCGCGACGGCCGTCGCGGCCGTGCGACCGATGAGGACGGCATTGGCGACATCGAACCAGCCGGCCAGGCGCAGGTGGTGCAAGGCCCGGCAATACTGGGCGGTATTGTAGTCGCAGTTGTCGAGATAAAGCAGCAGGCCCTCATGGGCGTAGAGGCTGGCGAAGCGCCGGAGATCCCCGTAGGCCGAGCCGGCCAGCATGCCGATCACGTCCAGGGTGCCGCCGATCAGCCGCCCGCTGACCTCCAGACGGTAGGCCGGCTGCTGCTCATGACCCAGGCATTGCCAGCGGACGGGGGCGGTGCGGTCGAAGTGGGTGATGTCCGGGGGGAGTTGCGCCCAATCACTGTCATGGGGCTGATAGAGGTCCGCGGCCCGCTGGGAAAAGGTCGCCCCCGGCGCCAGGGTCACCACCTCCTGCCAATGGGCCAGCCCGGGGGCCGTGGGGTTGACGGGGCACTCCCAGAGATTGGTGCCGGACAGGGTGGCGATGCCGGTCAAGAGGGTATAGGGGAGCATGAAGGTGCTCAGATCCGAATAGCCAAGGACCCACTTGGGCGGGGCCTCGGCCAGGGCCGCGAAGTCCAGCCAGGGCAGGAGGTCGATCAGGAGTTCCCCGCCATCGGGGGGAAAGACCGCGGCGATGGCGGGGTCGAACAGCATGCCTTGCAGCTCCGCCGCCCGTTCCGCCGCCGGGGCGCTGAGGAGGCCCTCACCCCAGAGGCAGCGCCCCTCCCGGTAGCGATAACCCAGGGCGTTGAGAGTCTCGTAGGCACAGTCCATGCGTGGCCTGAGCGCCGCCTTGACCCCAGCCGAGGGGGAGGTGATACCCAGCAGATCGCCCTCCTGGAGGGGGGGCGGGAAGCGGATCGGCTTGGCCGTCATCGCCTGGGACTGGGCGCCACAGGCCGCCAGTCCGACGCCCAGACCGACGGCGCCGGTGGCGCCACCCAGGGTGGTCAACCCCGCCAGGTGCAGAAAATGGCGTCTATCCACTTTCACCGCCTCTGAGACGCTTGCGAAAAATTCCGTTTCTGGTCAGTCAAAGACGTGCTATTCCTTTGTAATTCAAATGCCAAGAAGCCTGATCAGAAGTTTTTTCACAGCCTCTGAGGCCACCTCACATCAATCTCTCTTCCTCGCCAGGGCCAGGCCGGCGATGATCACCGCCAGGGAGACGAAGAGCAGGATCAGGGAGGCCAGGGCATTGATCTGGGGCGAGACGCCCAGGCGGACGCTGGAATAGACCACCATGGGCAGGGTGGTGGAGGCGGGACCGGCGACGAAGCTGGCGATGACCAGGTCGTCCAGGGACAGGGTGAAGGCCAGCAGCCAGGCGGAGAGCAGGGCCGGGGCGATGAGGGGCAGGGTGATGCGCAGGTAGACCACGAGGGGCCGGGCGCCCAGGTCCATGGCCGCCTCCTCCAGGGAGCGGTCCATCTGCGCCAGGCGGGCGCGGATGACCACGGTGGCATAGGCCATGCTGAAGGTGATGTGGGCGATGGTGATGGTGGTGAAGCCGCGACCGTCTGGCCAGCCGATGCCGTGCTGCATGGCGACGAACAGCAGCAGCAGGGACAGACCGACGATGACCTCAGGCATGACCAGGGGGGCGGTGAGCAACAACTCGAAGCCCCCGCGACCCCGGAACCGCCCCCCCCGGACCAGGGCCATGGCCGCCAGGGTGCCGAGGACCGTGGCCAGGGTGGCGTTGACCGTGGCGATACGGATGCTGAGCCAGGCGGCATCGAGGATCTGGGTATTATTCAGGAGTTCGCCATACCAGTGGGTGGAGAAACCGCCCCAGACGGTCACCAGGCGCGAGGCGTTGAAGGAGTAGACGACCAGCAGCAGCACCGGCACGTAGAGGAAGGCGTAGCCAAAGGCCAGCAGGCTGTAGAGTGGCCAGCGCCGGCGCTTCATCGTTCCTCCTCCAGGCGCGATTGCCAGCGCTGGAGGGCGACGAAGGGCACCACCAGCAGGGCCAGCAGGACCAGGGCCAGGGCCGAGGCCAGGGGCCAGTCCTTGTTGGAGAAGAACTCCGTCCACAACATCCGCCCGACCATTAGGGAATCCGGCCCGCCCAGCAGGTCGGGGATGACGAACTCGCCCACCACCGGGATGAAGACCAGCAGGCTGCCCGCCAGGATGCCCGGCAGGGACAGGGGCAGGGTGACACGCAGGAAGGCGCGCCAGGGCCGGCAGCCCAGATCCGCCGCCGCCTCCAGCAGGGTCATGTCCAGCCGGCTGAGATTGGCGTAGAGGGGCAGGACCATGAAGGGCAGGTAAGAATAGACGACGCCGATGTAGACCGCCGTCTGGGTGTGAAGGATGGTCAGGGGTTCGTCGATCAGCCCCAGGGCGAGGAGAAAATTGTTGAGCAGGCCGTTGCCCTTGAGGATGCCGATCCAGGCATAGACCCGGATGAGGAAGGAGGTCCAGAAGGGCAGGATGATCATCATCAGCAGAGGCACGCGCCAGCGTTCCGGCGCGGTGGCGATGGCATAGGCCATGGGGTAGCCGATGAGCAGGCAGCCGAGGGTGCTGACCAGGCCAACCCACAGGGAATTGAGGAAGGCGGCGCGATAGAGTTCGTCCTCCACCACCAGGGCGTAGTTGCCGAGATTGAGACGGACCTGAAGCACCGCCTCGTCCACCCATTCGGTGAGGGCGGTGTAGGGCGGCTGGGCGATCTGCGGCTCCGCCAGGCTGATCTGGAAGACGATGACGAAGGGCAGGAAGAAGAACAGCAGCAGCCAGAAATAGGGCAGACCGATGTTCACCCAGCGCCCAGGCTGCCAGCGCGAACCTAGCCAACGACGCAGGCGCCTATCACCGTGGATCGGGGCCGGGAAGCCGACCTCGCCTTCTCCAGCCGCTGTCTGGGTCATGCTCATCCCCTCACCTGCTCTGGTCACCGGCCCCGCGGGACCAACGCCAGGACCTCGGGCCGAACCATCGGGCTACTCCGTCAACACCACGCCGCACACCGGTGACCAGGTCATGGTCACCTCCTGGTCCCAGGTCAGCATCTGCTCGGTACGCGGTTGCATGTTGGCCAAGGTCATGGTCACCACCTGGCTGGGCGACACGCGGACATGGAAGATGGAGACGTTGCCCAGATAGGCGATGTCCTCCACCCGGCCCGTGACCCGGTTATCGCCCGGGCCCTGGCACTCCGGGCACAGGCGCATCTTCTCCGGGCGGACGGCGACGGTGACCGGCGTGCCCAGGGACAAGGGTTGCAGGCAGCGCAAGCGCATGACCAGGTAATCATCCCCGGCGATCAGGATATCGTTGTCCTCGCGGCCAAAGACCTTGCCCTCGAAGAGGTTTACCGAGCCGATGAAACTCGCCACCATCCGGGAGTTGGGATACTCGTAGATCGCCCCTGGGGTGTCGACCTGGATGATCTGGCCGGCATCCATGACCGCGATGCGGCTGGACATGGTCATGGCCTCTTCCTGGTCGTGGGTGACGGTGACGAAGGTGATGCCGATGCGCTCCTGAAGCTTGACCAGCTCGAACTGGGTATGGGTGCGCAGCTTCTTGTCCAGCGCCCCCAGGGGCTCATCCAGCAACAACAGCTTGGGGTGCTTGGCCAGGGAACGAGCCAGGGCGACGCGCTGGCGCTGGCCACCGGAGAGCTGGTCCGGCCGGCGCTTGCGCAGGTCGCCGATGTGCAGCAGATCGAGCATCTCGCTCACTCGCTCGCCGCGCTCGGCCTTGGGCATCTTCTCCTGCCGCAGACCGAACTCGACGTTGGCCTCGACGCTCATGTGCGGGAAGAGGGCGTAGGACTGGAACATCATGTTCACCGGCCGGCGATAGGCGGGGATGTCGGTGACATCCACTCCATCGATCCAGATCCGCCCCTTGGTGGGGGTGTCCAGTCCGGCGAGCAGGCGCAGCAGGGTCGACTTGCCGCACCCCGACCCTCCCAGGAGGGAGAAGAACTCCCCCTGATAGATGTCCAGGCTGACATCATTAAGGGCATGGACCTCGCCAAAGTGGCGGCTCACCCCCGCGATGCGCACATAGGGCTTGGCGGTCGGGTCCTGCCAGGCCGCCAGGCTGGACTGATCGTTGGCGTCGTGACTGGCCATCGGCTCGGATCAGCGCCGCGTCAACGATTGGCCTTGAGACGGGTCCAGATGCGGTTGAGCTCGCGCATCTCCTTGTCGCTGGGCTCCTTGAGGGTAAAGAGCCGGGCCCGGGTCTCCGGGGAGGGGTAGATGCCCGGATCCAGACGCACCCCCTCGTCGAGGAACTCGGTCGCGGCCAGATTGGGATTGGCGTAGTTGACGTAATTGGAGGCGGCGGCGATGACCTTGGGATCGAGCAGATACTCGATGAAGGCCAGGCCCTGGGCCGGATTGGGGGCATCCTTGGGGATGGCCATGACGTCGACCCAGAGCACCGCGCCTTCCTTGGGCACCAGGTAGGCCACCTTGACCCCGTTACCCGCCTCCACGGCCTTGTCCCGCGCCTGCAAGACATCGCCGGAGTAACCCATGGCGACGCAGGTGTCGCCATTGGCCAGATCGCTGATGACCTGGGAGGTATGGAAATAGCGAATGAAGGGATGCACGGCCTTGATCAGGTCCTGGACGGCCTGGAGGTCCTGCTTGTCGCGGCTGTTGGGGTTCTTGCCAAGGTAGGTCAAGGCGGCGGCGAAGACCTCGGTGGGGTCGTCGAAGAGGGTCAGGCCACAGCCGGCGAGCTTCTTGGCCTTTTCCGGATCGAAGACTAGGGCCCAACTCGCCACCGGTTCCTCGCCCAAGGCGGCCTTGACCTTGTCGACGTTGATACCCAGGCCGGTGGTGCCCCACATGTAGGGGACCAGGTACTGGTTACCCGGATCGATCGCTTGCAGGGATTTGAGAATCTCCGGGTCGAGGTTCTTCAGGCCCGGCAGCTTGGACTTGTCGAGGGGCTGATAGATGCCGGCCTTGATCTGGCGGGCGGCGAAGGGCAGCGCCGTAGGGAAGACCAGGTCGTAACCGCTGGAGCCCGCCAGCAGCTTGGCGTCCAGGATCTCGTTGCTATCGTAAAGGTCCAGCACCGCCCTGACCCCGGTGCGGGACTGGAAGCCGGATAGGGTGTCCTCGGCGAAGTAGTCGTTCCAGTTATAGAGATGAACGACCTCCTCCGCCGCGCCCGCCGCCAGGGGGGCGGCCAGTGAGGCACAAAGAGCGGTCCAGGCTAACGACTTGACGAACTGACGCATGGCAAGGCTCCCCGTTGTAGACGGCGGCGAACAAAAACCGCTCGACCCGTCACGGGGCGGAGCGGCGGCGATGGTTATTGGTATACAACTCGGCATTCTGCCTGGCAGGGACGGCCCTGTCATCAGCACCGCCACCACAATTTTGCCAGGGTGGGCGGCCCGCCAACCGCCGGTACCCAGGCCGGAGTAAAACAATAATCCCTGCCCCGACCCGCGGGCCTTGGGATAAACTGTATTCCTCCTCCCCATCCAGGGACAAAAACTGAATAAATCACGGCAACACCGCCGCGGAGGAAGACGATGCCCGAAACCAAGCCTGCCTCGCCCTTGCGCACCTGGACCCTCATGCTGGCCGTCCTCACCATCGGCCTGATCGCCCTCCTGGCCTGGTATCACCAGCATACCCAGGCGCAACTGGAGGCTCATCAGGTGGAGATCCGCGCCAAGGGCGAGGCCCTTACCGCCTCCCAGATCGCGCACGCCGGCCTGCAGGAAAAGTTGGCCGGCGCCATCGACCAACACCAGGCCCGGGAGGCTAGTCTCCAGGAGCAGTTGGCGACCGCCATCGACCAGCACAAGGCACGCGAGTCAGCCCTTAGCGGCGACCTCGACCAGGCGGCCAAGGCCCAGGAGGCGCTCAAGGCCAAGGCCCAAGCCCAGCAAGCCGAACAGGCGGCCAACCTCGCCAGCCTGCGCGCCCAGTCCGAGGCCACCCAGGCCGACCTCCAGCAACAGCTCCAGGCGGCGGGTCAGGAGATCGAGACCCTCAAGGGTGAAATCGCCAAACTGCATCAGGCCGCCACCCAGGCCGCCGCCGACCATGAGGCCCACATCCTCCAGGTCACCGAGGACCTCACGGCCGAAGTGGTCAAGTACCGTACCCTGCTGGTGGGTAGCGAACCGGAGCGGGCAGCCTTGATGCAGACCTGGGAGCAGCGCGTCCAGGCGGCCCTCAGCGAGCTGATCGCGGCCCGCCAGACCATCGAGGTCGAGCGCGCCAATCTGGCCACCCTGGATCAGACCCTGACCCAGGCCAAGCAAAAGAACGAAGAGCTGAAGCAGGCCCTGAGCGCGGCGACCGTCAAGATCCAGACGACCGAGTCCGCCCTGGGTGAAGAGCGCGAGGCCCTGGCCAATCTCCGCCAGCAGCATGAGGCGGCCCTAACCACCGCCGATGACAACCTCAAGGCCGCCGCCACCCGCCTGGAGGATGCCATCGCCACCCACAGCGCCCATAAGGGCGAGGCCGATGCCCTGATCGCCCAGCTCAATCAGCAGATCGAGGCCAATGCGGCCACTCACGCCGCGGAGATGAGTGAGGCCCGGGCACTCATCGCCCAGCTTCAGCAACAGCATGTGGTGGACGAGACCACGCTCGCCGCCCGGAACACCGAAAAAGACGAGGCCGCGGACCTGATTGCCCAGCTTCAGCAACAGCACGAGGCGGATGAGGCCGCCCTGACCGGTCTGCGCGGCGAGCACGCAACCATCCGGGGTACCCTCGAACACACCCAGATGGCCCACGCCGGCGCCCAATCTGAACTCGAACGCCTGTCTCAGGAGGCGTCCCAGACCAAGGCCGCCTTGGCGGAGGAGCTGGCCGCGGCCCAGAACCGCATTACGACCCTCACCGCCGAGCTGGACGAGCAGGGACGGCAAGCGGAGGAGGCCCTGTCCAAGGCCAAGGAGGCCCTCGCCCAGGCCGAGGCCCAAGGCCAGCAATCGGCGGGGGAGATGGAGGCCCAGCGTAAAAAGCTGGTCACGGAACTGGCCCAGGCAAAGGCCGAATTGGACAAGCAGCGCAAGCAGGCCGCGGAGGAACTGGCCGCGGCCCGCGCCAACGCCGACAAGGCCCAGCAACACCAACGGCAGGTCTGGACCCGGCTGATCGCCCTCGGCGGTCAGCCGTCGGATCAGGGCATCCTCCTGGCCCTGGCTGAGAAAGAGGTCCGCTTCCCGCCCGGTAAGGCGGTGCTCCCCGCCGGCCAGATCCCCAGCCTGGACGGCATCGCCGCCGCGCTGGTCGCCTTACCCGAGCTCAAGGTCCGTATCGAGGGCCATACCGACAGCTCCGGTCGCGACGAGACCAACCTCAGCCTCTCCCAGGCCCGGGCCGAGGCGGTGATGGCTGCCCTGATCGCCCGTGGCGTGGCCGCCGACCGCCTCACCGCCGTTGGCCTGGGCAAGGAACGGCCCATCGCCAGCAACGACACCGCGGCCGGCCGTGCCCAGAACCGCCGCGTCGAGCTCTACGTCCTCGCGCCCTGAGTTCTGGACATCGCCTTTCCGTTTTCGGCCTTGATGGGGAGGGCCGGGGACCTCGGGCGGAGGTGTCGACCGCAAGGATGCGGTCGCCAAGCCTACAGAAGCCTATCCAGGGTTTCCCCCGCCAAGGCGCCACCCGCCCCGGAGAAACCGAAAATTGAGGTGCGATGACTTGACCCCAGGTAGCGCCCGCCGGCCCGGAGCGACCGGGCCGATGAGCCCTTACCGCCCTCCCCCGGACCTCCGGTTGCCCCCGCCGTCCCTCCGCTCCCCCCTCCTCCGCCCTCACCCGAGTCGCCCCCGTGCCTGAGATCCTGCTCCTGGACAACGGCTCCCGCCGCCCTCAGTCCACCCTGGCCTTGCGAGCCCTGGCCGAGCGTCTGGCCGGTCGCCTGGGGCAGGCCGTCCAGCCCGTCTCCCTGGCCCATTCCGATCAGGTACCCAGCGCGCGCCTCGACGGCCGGCCGGCCTTCATCCTGGAGCCCTGGTTGCGTGGCCGCCTGGACGCCGGGGCCCGGGACTTTCTGCTCCTGCCCCTCTTCTTCGGCCTCAGCGCCGCCCTCACCGAGGCCGTGCCGGCCCTGGTCGCCCAGCTTAGGGCGGAATGCGGCCCTTTCACCCTGACGCTGGCGCCACCGCTCTGCCCCCTGCCCCAAGGCGAACCCCGGCTGACGTCCATCCTCCTCGACCGCCTGGCCAGCGCGGCCCGGCCGATGGCTCAGCCCCCCCGGCGGGTCGTGATGGTCGACCATGGGTCCCCCAGCCCCAAGGTCAATGCCGCCCGCCGCTGGGTGGCCGCGGACCTCAAGGCCCAACTGGCGGCCTCTCAGCCTCATGACATCCTCCTGGTTGAGGCGGCGATGGAACGTCGCCCTGGGGCCCAGTACGACTTCAACGGCGAACTCCTCATCGAGGTCCTGCGCCGCTTGGGCCGGGAGGATGACCGCGACCCGGTGTTCGTCCTGCCCCTGTTTCTCTTCGCCGGCCGCCACGCCGGCCCCGGGGGCGACCTGGCCACGATCAGCGCCACCGTCCAGGCGGAATTCCCCAACCTGGACATCCATCTGGCGGGCCTGGTCGGGGACCATCCGGGGCTGATCGACATCCTCGTCTCACGCTACCGGGAGGCCAGCCGGGGGCAGGGCCTTTGAGTCCCCACCCGGTGGCTTCCCCCCCGCACCCACCAGCCCAGCGGAGTGAGCCACACCATCGACCCCCCCTTTCCCGTCGATGAGGTCCTGGATGAGCTTCGCGCCGCCCTGCGTGTCGGCCATGCCCTCTTGCGGGCCCCCACCGGCTCCGGCAAGTCCACCCGCGTGCCCCTGGCCCTGCTCGCGGAGGACTGGCTGGCCGGCCAGCGCCTCCTGCTACTGGAGCCGCGCCGGGCGGCGGCCCGCCTCACCGCCGCCCGCATGGCGGACCTGCTGGGGGAGCCCCTGGGCGAGACGGTGGGTTACCAGGTGCGCTTCGAGCGGCGCATCGGCCCGCGCACCCGGATCGAGGTCCTGACCGAGGGGCTCCTCACCCGACGTCTCCAGTCCGACCCGTCCCTGGCGGGGGTTGGCGCCATCCTCTTCGACGAGTTCCACGAGCAGAACCTGGAGGCCGCCCTGGGCCTGGCCCTGACCCTGGACGTGGTCGCCGGCCTGCGCCCGGAGCTGCGCCTCCTGATCATGTCCGCGACCCTGGACGCCGCCCCGCTGCGGGAACTGCTGGGTGGCGCCCCCCTCATCCAGGCCACCGGCCGCGGCTACCCCGTCCAAATCCGCTACGCCGACCGCGACCCAGGCCCGGACTGGCTGCCGGCCATGGCCAGCACCATCCGCCAGGCCCTGGCCGAACAGCCGGGCGATGTCCTCGCCTTCCTCCCCGGCGCCCGGGAGATCGGGCAACTCGCCACACGCCTGGCCAGCGACCTGACCCGGGATGGACGGATGGCGCTGGCGGCCGGGGACCTGGCCCAGGAAATTCAGACGGCGCCGGTTGCCGGGAACCTGGCCCGGGACGACCAGGCGACGCCGGCGGCCAGTGACCGGGAACCGGCGGTCGCGATCCTACCCCTCCACGGCGCCCTGTCCCTGGCGGAACAGGAACGGGTCCTACGGCGGCCACCGGCGCCCGAGACAGCCGCTGTGCGGGTCATCCTGGCGACGGACCTGGCCGAGACCAGTCTCACCATCCCCGGCATCGGCGCGGTGGTGGACAGCGGCCTGACCCGCAAGCCCCGCTTCGCCCCCGCCTCCGGCCTGACCCGCCTGGTGACCCTGCCCATCCCCCTGGCCTCCGCCGACCAGCGGGCCGGGCGCGCCGGGCGGCTAGGACCGGGGGTCTGCTACCGACTCTGGACCCCAGCACGGGAGGTCGGCCGCCCCGCCCACCGCACCCCGGAAATCCTCCAGTCCGACCTCGCCGGCCTGGCCCTGGAACTGGCCCTCTGGGGGGTGCGCGACCCGACGGACCTTGGCTGGCTCCAGCCCCCGCCGCGCCCGGCCTGGGAGCAGGCCATCGCCCTGCTCAAGCGCCTGGAGGCCCTGGACGCCGCGGGGCACATCACCCGCCTGGGACGCGCCATGACCGGCCTGCCGCTCCATCCCCGCCTCGCCGCCCTGCTGCTGGGGGCGCCGGCGCACCTGACCGGCACGGCCGTCGACCTCTGCGCCCTGCTCAGCGAGCGTGACCCCCACCTCCGCCGCCCCGGTGAACCGGGGACGGCGGACCTGGAGACGCGACTCATCGCCCTGACGGCTTGGCGGACGCGGCGGGAGCCGGGCGGAACCTGCCACGACCACCCAGCTACTGACCACTCCAGTGGTCCCGGGCCAGCCGCCCGGACTGCCGCCGATCGTTCTCTCCTCGCAAAGACCAGTCACCCCATCTCCGGTAAGAATGGCGGGCACCTCACCGCGACGGGAGGTGGCCACCTCACTGCGACGGGGGGCGGCCACCTCACCGCCACGGAAGGACGGGGTATCGGCCGGGCGCGACGGCCGGTCCCGGGTTATCCGAGTAATGAGGGGCCGGAATGGCACGACATGGACCCCCGCCGCCTGGCGGCCGTGGACCGTGCCGCCGCCCAACTGCATCGCCTGCTCAAGGGCCTGGCGGGCGAGCCCCGCCCAGGGATCGCCTCCGCCGGCGGCCTCCTCGCCCTCGCCTATCCCGATCGCATCGCCCAGCGGCGTGACGACCGGGAGGCTCGGTACCGCCTGGCCCAGGGGACGGGGGCCGTCCTGCCCGCGGGCGATCCGCTAGCGGTGCAGCCCTACCTGGTCGTCGCCAGCCTCGACGGGTTGGGGCGCGAGGGCCGGATCCAGCTCGCCCTGCCCATCGCCCGCGACGAGATCCTGGCCCTGGCCGAGCACCAACTCCGGCACGAGCGCGTGCTGACCTGGGACGCGGCGCGGGAGGCCGCCAGCGCCCAGGAGGTCGTCCGCTTCGAGGCCCTCACCCTCAGCACCCGGCCGGTACCCCTCCAGGCCAGCGATCCCGTCCAGGAACTGCTGCTGGCGCGGATCAGCCGCGATCCCGCCCAAACCCTGCCCTGGGTTCCGGAGGTGCGTCAGCTCCAGGCCCGGGTCGAGCTGCTGCGCCGGCTGGAACCCAAGGCCGCCTGGCCGGACCTCTCCATGGAGCGACTGGTCGTGGATCCCGCCGCCTGGCTGGGCCCCTGGCTAGCGGGCAAACGCGCCCTCGGCGACTTGCGAGACCTGGACCTGGCGGCTATCCTCGCCGAACGCCTGGATTGGCCACAGCGCCAGCGCCTGGATCAGGAGGCCCCCACCCATCTGCTCACCCCCGCCGGCACAAGGCGCCCCATCGATTATCTGGCCGGCGACAGCCCCCTCCTCGCCGTGCCGCTACAAGAGATGCTCGGCGCCCGCGAGACCCCCCGGATCGCCGGTGGCCGGGTGCCGCTCCTGGTGCAACTGCTGAGCCCGGCGCGCCGGCCCATCCAGCTCACTCGTGACCTGCCCGGATTCTGGGCCGGCAGCTACGCCGCGGTGCGCAAGGAGATGCGCGGCCGCTATCCCAAGCACCACTGGCCCGAGGACCCGGCCAATGCCGCCCCCATGGCGCGCGGCCTCAAGCCCCGGCCGCCATGGAGGGGGGAGGACTGAGGGACAGGGCCTACTGGGTTGAGTCTTCGCCCATCAATTTACGGTTCCCCGGGTCGATGCCGAAAACGGCGAAGCGTCTTATACCACCGGGGATTTTGGCGAGACCGGCTACCAGGGCTTGTATTGCAGTCCGGGCAGGCTTTCCTTGTCGAAGACCGGGGGCAGGGTCTCGACCAGCTCCACCAGTTCCTCCAGGTTCACGTAGCGACCCCAGGAGGCCTTGGCGGCCTCGACGGGCAGTTCCACCCAGAAGCGCTCCGCCCGGGGCTCGCAGAGGATCTGCAAGACATTGTCCTGAGGGTCGATGAGGCCCAGATAGTCATCCTCGCCATGAAAACGCCCCAGGAGCTGGCGGCGGATGTCGTGGGCGCTCATCTCCACGGCACTGGCCGAGGAGATGGCATCGTTGGATCGTTCGAAGTAGTAGAAAACTTTGTAGTGCATCTTGGTGTTATCGCGCTTGCGCCCTGCCGCCCCGGGGGCTGCCCGACCGCTTCCGGCCGGACTGATCCCGCTTGGCCAGGGCAAGGCCCTACCCCGTGTTATGATTTCAATCCTCCCCTTGGCATGAGCCGCATGGAGGCCTGGACAACCTTGCCTTATACCCAGTCAGGCCCTCACGGGCAAATTTTTCCCCGTGGGCGCGAAGCTTTTCCCCGCCGCCGGCGCCAGGATTCGTCGGCGCCGCGCGCCTGAGCCGCCGGTCGCCACCGCTTCAGGCGCGAACCTCATGCTGCATCTGCTCGATCCGCGTGATCCCCAGGCCCCCTTCCCCGCCGTCGAGTTGGCCGAGCGGGAGCCCAATGGCCTGCTGGCCGTCGGTGGCGACCTGAGCCCGCCACGCCTGCTGAACGCCTACCGCCACGGCATCTTCCCCTGGTTCAACGCCGGCGATCCCATCCTCTGGTGGTCCCCGGACCCCCGCACCATCCTGACCCCGGATCGCCTCCACATCTCCCGCAGCCTCGCCAAGACCCTGAGACGCGGCCCCTTCCAGGTCACCCTGGACCGGGCCTTTGGCCAGGTAGTGGCCGGTTGCGCCGCGCCCCGCCGCCAAGGGGACGGGACCTGGATCCTGCCCCTGATGGCCAGGGCCTACGAGCGCCTGCATCGCCTGGGCTGGGCCCATTCGGTGGAGGTCTGGCGGGAGGGGGAACTGGTCGGCGGCCTCTATGGCGTGGCCCTAGGCCGAGCCTTCTTCGGCGAATCCATGTTCAGCCGCGCCACCGACGCCTCCAAGGTCGCCCTGGTCCACCTCTGCCAGACCCTGGAGGCCCGCGGATTCGGACTCGTCGACTGCCAGATGCACAGTGACCACCTCAGCCGGTTGGGCGCGGTGGCGATCCCCCGGGCGACCTTCACCGCCCTCCTCGACGTCCTCTGCGCCGACCCCGGCCGGCCCGGGCGCTGGTACCGGGAGCCGACGCCATGACCCCGGACGGAAAGACGCGGCGGCTGCCCCTCTATCTCACCCCTGACCGACCCTGCGCCTACCTGCCCGGGCGCGAGGAACGCGTCCTCTTCGTCGATCCCCACGCCCCCATGTCCGGGCCAGCCTATGAATCCCTGCTGGCCCGGGGCTACCGGCGCGCCGGGCGCTTCATCTACCGCCCCGCCTGCGGCGATTGCCAGGCCTGCGTGCCCGTGCGCCTGGCGGTCCACCACTTCAGCCCCAACCGCTCCCAACGGCGCAATCTCGTCCTGAATCAGGACCTGCGTCTCCATGACCGCCCCCGGGCCTTTCACGCCGAACACTTCGCCCTTTACGCCGCCTACCTGCGCCACCGCCACCCCGATGGCGGTATGACCGAGCAACTGACCCCAGAGAGTTATCGGGACTATCTCATCCAGCCCTGGGGCGGCGAGACCCGCCTGCTGGAGTTCCGGCTGGAGGGGCGCCTGATCGCCCTGGCCGTCACCGACCGCCTGCCCCAGGCCCTGTCCGCCGTTTACACCTGCTTCGACCCGGCGTTCGCCGACCGCGCCCCCGGGGTCTACGCCATCCTCAGCCAGATCGCCCTGGCCCGCCTCCTGGGGCTGCGCTACCTGTACCTCGGCTATTGGCTCCGGGATTGCCGGAAGATGGCCTACAAGGCGCGCTATCGTCCCCTGCAGGCCCTGATCGGCGACGAGTGGCGGGAGTTTGGCCGGGGGGAGGACATTCCCGCGCAGAGCGACTATCCCCAGTCGCTCTTGTCCTGAATGAAGCCTTGGAGGCCTTGGTGAACAACCTGGCGACTGCATTTGGGGGAAGGGACAGGGTACAACAGACGGCGCGGCGCTCCCGGGACCCTCTGCTGAACCAAAGGGTTAGCTTCTCGGGTACTCCTGGAGAGAGGGGTATACCCGCAATGGCCTCGCTCAGGTCTGGCGGGATCCGTTACACTGAACCAGATGAGCGGCATTGGAATGGCCCCAGCGATTATTCAAGCCGCGCTGCGCTTCGATCATCCACCGCAAGGTCAGGTTGAACCCTGCCGACTGGGTGGACGGGATCTCCGCAATGGCCCCTTACATCCCGGCGTGGCGCATAGCAGGAGTTGCGACAATGCTATCAGCGGTTGAACACAAACGGCTGCAACTTTCACGATGCACCGAGGCAAGGAAAAAGTCGCAGTTCGGTCAATTTCTTACTCCGGAAAGAACGGCAACCTTTATGGCAAGTCTTTTTCCGGATGAACAGGGCACTTGCCGTCTTCTGGACCCGGGAGCGGGGATTGGTTCCCTTTCCGCAGCCTTCCTAGAGAGATGGCGACAGGGTGGGTTTCATTTCCAGCGGGTGGAAGTGGATGCTTTTGAGCTCGATCATGCCTTAATCGGACACTTGTCCCAAACGCTGGATAAATATGATTATAAAGGGGATTTTTGCAGGCATATCTACGAAGAAGATTTTATTCACGCCGCGGTTGAATCCCTGTCCGGCAATCTCTTCTCGAAACCCTTAGAACCCTATACCCACGCGATCCTCAATCCGCCCTACAAAAAAATCAACAGCCATTCAGCGCACCGGCTGGCCCTGCGGGATGTCGGCATCGAAACGGTGAACCTCTATTCGGCCTTTGTGGCGCTGGCCGTGGCCCTGACCTCGCCTGGCGGTCACATCGTGGCGATCATCCCGCGCAGCTTTTGCAATGGGCCCTATTATCGCCCATTCCGTGACTATATCCTGGAGCGGGCCGCTATCCGCCACCTGCACCTGTTCAAGTCGCGTAGCCAGGCGTTCAAGGATGACCAGGTACTGCAAGAAAACCTCATCCTCCGGCTGGAGCGCGCTGGCCATCAGGGGCCGGTGCGGGTTTCAACCTCGACCGACGATACCTTCGCGGACCTGGCTACCCACGAACATCCGTTCGAGCGGATCCTGTTCCCGGATGACTTGGCACGGTTTATCCATGTGCCGACTTCACCCGAGATCGACGGTATCGAGCAATTTCCGGCGATCCGCGCCACCCTGTCTGACCTCGGTATCAATGTCTCCACCGGGCCGGTGGTCGATTTTCGCCTGAGGGCACACCTGCGCCGCATGCCGGGGCCAGGCACCGTTCCCCTGCTCTACCCCGGCCACTTTGTCGGACAGAAGACCGCCTGGCCGAACGAGGGCTTGAAGAAGCCCAATGCCATCGACTGTAACGCGGATACGGAAAAATGGCTTTACCCGCGAGGGTGCTATTGCGTCGTCAGGCGCTTCTCCTCCAAAGAAGAGAAGCGTCGCATCGTGGCCAGCGTGGTCGAGCCAGAAGCCTTTGGCACCGCATCGCGGTTGGGCTTTGAAAATCATCTCAACGTGTTCCACGAGGGCCGGCGCGGCTTGCCCGTGCCGCTGGCCCATGGGCTTGCCCTGTTCCTCAATACCACGGTGGTCGATGAGCATTTTCGGCGCTTCAACGGCCACACCCAGGTCAATGCCACCGACCTCAAGCTGATGAAGTACCCCCACCGCGACGCCCTGATCCAACTCGGCACTTGGGCCATGCAGCAAGGGATGCTCTCCCAAGACCAGATCGACGCCAAGTTGGGCAGCCTGGCCTAATGAACGCTGAGCAGGACACTATCGAGGCGGCACGGCAGATCATCATTGCCTTGGGTCTGCCGCGCGGGCAACACAACGAGAGAACTGCCCTGTGCCTGCTGGCCCTGTTGAACCTCACGTCAGGCAAGGCCTGGGCCGATGCAGAAAACCCGCTGATGGGCATAACGCCCATCATGGCGTGGGCACGGGACAACTACGGCAAGGCGTACGCACCTAACACCCGCGAGACGTTCCGCCGCTACTCGATGCACCAGTTACGCGATGCTGGAGTGGTCCAGTACAACCCGGACCAGCCCAACCGCCCGGTGAACAGCCCGAAGGCGGTTTATCAGATTGAACCCGCCGTGCTTGCTCTGCTACGCACCTTCAATACCCCCGCATGGCAGGGCCACCTGGCTGCCTATCTGGCCGGACGTGAAACCCTGGTCTTGCGCTATGCCAAGGAACGTGTACAGAACCGCATCCCCGTCGCCATTGCAGCGGGTCAAAAGATCACCCTCAGCCCTGGCGAGCACAATGAGTTGATCCGGGCCATCATCGAAGACTTCGCCCCACGCTTTGCGCCGGGTAGCGTGCTGGTCTATGCCGGCGACACGGAGGATAAATGGGGCTATTTCGACGCCGCTTTGCTGGCCAGGCTGGGTGTCGTCGTGGATGCGCATGGCAAGATGCCTGACGTGCTGCTGTATTTCGTCGCGAGAAACTGGCTGCTACTGGTGGAGTCCGTCACCAGTCATGGGCCGGTCGATGGCAAGCGGCACGGTGAGCTTTCAACCCTATTCGCGGGTTCGACGGCGGGGTTGGTCTATGTAACCGCTTTCCCGAATCGCGCCATCATGGCGCGGTATCTGACGGAGATTGCCTGGGAAACCGAGGTATGGGTAGCCGATTCCCCGTCGCACCTGATTCATTTCAATGGCGAGCGGTTTTTGGGGCCATACGAGACCCACTGATCAGGGGCAGGGTCAGCCCCCCGCCACCCAGGCAGCCCAAAAGGGCAGGCTGACCATGGAGAGGAGGGTGCTGGCCGAGATCAGCCAGGCCACGCTGCGGCCGTCGCCCCCCATGCGCATCGCCAGGATGTAGGCCGAGGAGGCGGTGGGCAAGGCGGCGAAGAGGACTGCGATCTGGTAGTTCAGGCCGCTCAGCCCCAGCCAGGCGCCACCAGCCAGGGCCAGGACTGGGAGGGCAAGCAGCTTCACCGCCAGAAACCAGAGCGCCAGCCCCTGGACGCCGGGGACATGGTGCAACCGCAGGGCGGCGCCGACGGCGATCAGCCCCAGGGCGATGGCGGCATCGGCGAGTCGCCCCAGCAGGGCCAGGAGCGGGGCGGGCGGTTCCAGCCCGCTCAGGTTGAGCACAAAGCCGGTCAGGGTCGCCAGGATCAGGGGGTTGCGGATCAGTTCCCGGCCGAGTCCGATCTGGCCATGACGGGCCAGCATCCACACCGAGGCCAGATTGGCCAGGGGCACCGCGGCGCCGATGATCAAGCCCATGGTGGCGATCCCGGCATCGCCGAACAGCAGACCGGCCGCCGCCAGGCCGATATAGGAATTGAAGCGAAAGCCGCACTGGAAGACCGAGGCGAAGGTCAGGGCTGGCACCTTGCTCAGGAGTCGCGGCGCCAGCCCCAGGACCATGGCGCCGACCATGCCCAGGTAGGCGGTGGCGAGCAGGGGCAGGGCCGCGGCCAGGTCCAGGCGGGTGCGCAGCAGGGCGTTGATCAGCAGGGCGGGGAAGAGGATGAAATAGACCAGCTTCTCCAGCCCCAGCCAGAAATGCTCGCCGAGGGCCATCCAGCGGCGGATGGCGGCCCCCAGCAGGATGAGGGCGAAGTCGGGGAGGAGCAGCAGCGCCGTATTCATGGGCCCTGGTCCTAGCCCTTAGGCATGGTTCGATAATTGTGGGGCCTTAGCCCCTCTCCCCTTGCGGGAGAGGGGTTGGGGAGAGGGGGCGAGCCAGGACGATAGGGCCACCTTAGCTTTGAACATATCCATAAAAACCAATCCATTAAGGGGGATGGGATTTTTGGCGCCGCCCGCTGGTCATCACCCTGCCGCCAGTGGTCACGGACGGGGGCGAAACGCGCGGCCTTCCCCGGCTACCAGTACTTTTCCAGGTGCAAGGTCCCCGGCTCCTTCCCCGAGCCAACCACATAACCCCGGACTTCGAGCAGCCCCTGGACGGCGGCCAGCATGTCGGGATTGCCGCAGAGAAAGACCTCGGCCTGGTCCGGGTCAAGGGCGAGACCGGACTCCCGTTCCACCACCCCCTCCGCCAGCAGGGTCTGGATCCGCCCGGTATGGCCCGCGAAATGGGGGTCCTGGTCGGCGCGGGTGATGCTGGGGATGTAGGTGAAGTGGGGACAGACCCGCGCCAGGCTCTCCAGCTCGGTGCGGTAGCCCAGGTCCCAGCCATAGCGGGCGCCGTGGAGCACGACGAAGCGCCGCTCCCGATCACGCAGGGCCAGGGTGCGAAGCATGGAAACATAGGGCGCCAGGCCGGTGCCGGTGGCGACGAGGATCACCGCCTTGCCCGGCGGCACCCGGTCGAGGGTGAAGATGCCGCTGGCCTTGGGGCCGAGAAACAGGGGGTCGCCCTCGCGCAGGGCGTAGAGCCGCGGCGTCAGCTCGCCGCTGCTCACCAGGGTGATGATGAACTCGGCGTAGCGGCGCTCGATACTTGCCGAGGAGATGCTATAGGCGCGGCGGATGAGCTTGTCCGCGGGCGGGGGAGTCTCTTCCGGCGCCGCCTCCTCGACCCGGGGCGCGCCACCGACCAGGCCCAGGACGGCGAATTGGCCCGGCTTGAAGTCGAACAGGGCGCCGTCGGGCTGAACGCGCAGGATCAGGAGTTGCGGGTTGATCTCCTCCCGGCCGACGATCCGTGCGTTGTAGGCGGTTGGGGACTTCTGGTTCATGGTGGCGAAGTGACGGGGGGGTGAACGGCGTAACCGGGACGGCTCGACCAACTGGCGGCGATTGTATAGCCATTCACGGGGATCGCCAGACCGAGGTGCTCCGGGCGCCAAGGGACCGCGGCCCCAGTGTGTCCGGCTGTCAGGTTGCTGGCAGGCCCCCGTGCCTCCTCGCCAGGACTGGAAATTGAAGGGCCTCGGGTATACATCCCCGAGACCCCCGGCTAAGCTGGTAAATTAATCGCTCTCGGCACCCGCCCACCCGGTCCCGGTCTATAGATATCCCCCGCGCACCCTCGATGGCCAGAGCCCCCGTCATGGATTTCAGCCGCCGCTTTGGCGGCATCGCCGCCCTCTACGGCCCTGCTGGCCTCGAACGCCTGCGCCAGGCCCGGGTCGCCGTCGTCGGCGTGGGCGGCGTCGGCTCCTGGGTGGTGGAGGCCCTGGCGCGCAGCGGCCTGGGACATCTGACCCTGGTGGACCTGGACCATGTGGCCGAGTCCAACATCAACCGTCAGCTCGTCGCCCTGACGGCGACCCTGGGCATGGCCAAGGTCCAGGTCCTGGCGGCAAGGATCGCGGACATCAACCCCGACTGCACCCTGGACCTGGTGGACGACTTCTTCAACGCCGACAACGCCGACGCCCTCCTGGACCGGGGCTTCGATGCCGTCATCGACTGCATCGACAACTACCGGGAGAAGGCCCTACTCATCGCCGGCTGCCGGCGGCGCAAGACCCTGATCGTCACCGTCGGCGGGGCCGGGGGCAAGGTGGACCCCACCAAGTTCGGCATCGCCGACCTGAGCCGGGCGGAGAAGGACCGGCTCCTGGCCCGCACCCGCAAGGAACTGCGCCAGCGCTATGGCTTCCCCCGGGACCCCGGCCGGCGCTTTGGCGTCCCGGCGGTCTACTCGACGGAGGACAGCATCCTGGCCGCCCCGGGGGCGGATCACTGTTCGATCGCGGGTCATCCCTCCCATCTCAACTGCGGCGGTCTGGGCTCCGCCACCCATGTCACCGCCACCGCGGGCCTCTTCGCCGTCGGCGTGGTGCTGAAACGCCTGGCCTGGCCGGAGGGGCCGCCCCCGCGGGCGCACGTTAAACCCCCTCGCGCGGAAACCCCATGAACGCCGAGCTGGTCTCCCATCTTACCCACGGAGCCATTGGCCTCCTGGCCCTGGGCCTGCTGTTGTTCCTGCTGGCGACCTGGAACATCCAGTTGCGACGCCAGATCCAGACGCGGACCCAGGAACTGCGTCAAGCCCTGGCGGCGGAGGGCGACCGGCGCTTTCGTGACCTCTTCGCCACCGCCCCGGTGGCCCTGGCCTATCTCAACGACCAGCGCATCGAGACCGTCAACGACCGCTTTCTGGAACTCTTCGGCTATGCCCGGGAGGAGATCCCGATGGTCGCGGACTGGTGGCCCCGGGCCTATCCCGACCCGGACTACCGCCGTTCGGTCCTGGACACCTGGAACGCGGCCATGGCGCAGGCGCAAGCGACCGATGGCGAGATCGAGCCCCACGAATACCAGGTCACCTGCGCCGATGGCCAGGTGCGTTGTCTGCTCATCGGCGGTCGGCTGCGCCCCGACGGCGCCCTTGTCACCTTCGTCGACCTGACCGAGGACCGCCGCCTCCAGGCAGAACTGCGGCGCAGCGAGGAACGCCTGACCCTGGCCATGGAGGCCTCCCGGGACGGGCTCTGGGACTGGAACCTCGTCACCGGCGAGACCTATTGCAGCCCAACCTATTTCACCATGCTCGGCTATGCCCCGGCGGACTTCGCCGCCGCCTCCGCCAGCGCCTACTGGGTCGACCTCCTGCATCCGGAGGACCGCGACCGGACCCTGACCCAGGCCCAGGCCCGGTTCGTCGATCCGGGACAGTACGAGCTGGAGTTTCGCCTGCGCACCAAGGCCGGGGGCTACAAATGGATTCTGAGTCGCGGCAAGGTCGTGGCCCGCGATGGTGAGGGCCGGCCCATCCGGGCGGTGGGCACCCACACCGACCTCACGGCCCGCAAGGAGCTGGAACTGGCCCTGCGCGCCGCCAACACCATGCAGGAGGCCATCCTGGACACGGCCTCCTCCGGCATCGCCCTGATCAAGGACCGGGTCCTGCGGCACTGCAACCGGCGCATGCACGAGATGTTCGGCTGGCCCCTGGGGGAGATGGTGGGCAAGGCGACGGACATCTGGTACCCCGACGCCGAGGCCAGCCGCATCGGCGGCGAGCCCTACGCCGCCATCTGGCGCGGCGAGGCCCATCGTCGCGAGCAGGTGCTGATGCGCCGCGACTGCAGCCGTTTCTGGGCGCGCCTCACCGGCAAGGCGATCGACATCCGTGACCCGGAGCAGGGCACCGTCTGGATCATCGACGACATCTCCGCCGAACGCGCGGCGGTGGAGGAGATGCATCGGGCGCGGGACCTGGCCGAAGAGGCCTCGCGCCTCAAGTCGGAGTTCGTCGCCAACATGAGCCACGAGATCCGCACGCCGATGAACGCCATCCTCGGCATGCTGTACCTGGCCCTCAAGGCGGAGCTGACCCCGGCGGTGCGCACCCAGCTCACTAAGGCCCAGGGCGCGGCCCATGCCCTGCTGGGCATCATCAACGACATCCTGGACTTCTCCAAGATCGAGGCCGGCAAGATCGAGCTCGAGGCGATCGAGTTTGGCCTCGAGGCGGTCATCGAGCACCTGACCGACGCCGTCGCCCCCCAGGCCGAGCTGAAGGGCCTGGAATTTCTGGTGCGTTATGACCCCGCCCTCCCCCGCACCCTGGTGGGGGACCCCCTGCGCCTGGGCCAAATCCTGCTCAACCTCTGCGGCAATGCCATCAAGTTCACCGCGCGGGGGGAGGTCGAGCTGGCGTTCCGGTGCCTGGAGACCAGCGAGACCCACCTGCTCATGCAGGTCTGCGTGCGCGATACCGGCATCGGCATGCCGCCCGAGGTCCAGCAACGCCTGTTCGAGAAGTTCCGCCAGGCGGACCAGTCCACCACCCGCCGTTTCGGGGGGACGGGCCTGGGGCTCGCCATCTGCCGCAGCCTGGTGGAGCTCATGGGCGGCCGCATCTGGGTGGAGGCCTCGCAACCCGGGGCGGGCACCACCCTCTGCTGCACCCTCAGCCTGCGGATCGCCCCCGAGGCCCAGGCCCAGCGGCGCGCCCTGGTCTCCGCGGCGGGCCAGCTCCTCGCCGGGATCCGGGTGCTGGTGGTGGACGACAACGAGGTCTCGCGGGAGATCCTGACCGAGATGCTGGCGCGCATCCACGTCGACATCGGCATCGCCGCCAGCGGCGCCACTGCCCTGGAGGCCCTACGGTCCGCGCCCAAACCCTATGATCTGATCCTGATGGACTGGCGCATGCCCGGCATGCACGGGGACGAGGCCACCCAGCGCCTCCATGCCGACCCGGCCATCCACCCCAAGCCCAAGGTCGTGATGGTGACCGCCTACGGCCGGGAGGATGTGATCCGCCTGGCGGAGCAGGCCGGGGTGGACGGCTTCCTCATCAAGCCGGTCTCGCCCTCCTTGCTGCTGGACACCCTGGTCACGGTCCTGGGTCGAGGCCGCCTGGCGGTGAACACCCCCCGCCTCGGCCCGCCCGCGGGCACGGCCCCGACCACCGGGCCGGGACCCGCGCCAGGGGCTGGCCTGGGTGTCGGTCTGAAGCCAGATCTGGATCTGGAAGTGGGTCTGGGGGCCGCTCAGGAACCTGGCCCCACGGCGTCCCCGGCCCCGGCGCCCATCCTCTCGGGGGCGCGCATCCTCCTGGTGGAGGACAACGACATCAACCGCGAATTCGCCACCGAGCTCTTGCTCAGCGAGGGCCTGACGGTGGAGGAGGCCATCAACGGCGAGGAGGCGGTCCTCAAGGCCCGGACGGGGGCCTACGATGCCGTGCTCATGGACATCCAGATGCCGGTGATGGATGGCCTGGAGGCGACGCGCCAGATCCGCGCCCTGGCGGCGACCCCCGGCAGCGAGCGCTTCGCCACCCTGCCCATCATCGCCATGACCGCACTGGCCATGGCGGGGGACGCGGAGAAGACCCGGGCCGCGGGCATGAACGACCACGTCACCAAGCCCGTCAACCCGGAGCTGCTCATGGCCGCCCTGGCGCGCTGGGTGCGACGCCCCGGGGCCGGGACGGTCCCCGTGGCCGATGCCGGCGGGGATAGCCGGGACCAGATGGACTCACCCTCGCCCGCCACGGGCAGCGCCGTCCCAGCAGGCAGCGCCCCGATGACCACGCCTCCGGACATCGCCACCCTCCCCAGTCCCGCGCTCTCTCGGGAGGATGCCGCCCCGCTGGACAACCTCCCCAGCCTCGACACCCGCGCCGGGATCCGTCGCATCGGCGGCAAGGTGGCGGCCTACCGCCGGCAGTTGCAGCGCTTTCGCGCCCATTACCCCGACGCGGTGGACGAACTGGAGCGGCGGCTGGCGGCCGAAGGGCTGGAGGCCGCCGAGGCCTACTGTCATGCCCTCAAGGGCGTCGCCGGTAACCTGGGCGCCCAGAACCTCTTCCAGCAGGTCAACGCCATCGACGAGACTCTGAAGCAGGGTCAGCCCCCAACGGCCGCCGCCCTGGCGGCCCTGCGGGCGCGCCTGGGTGAGGTCATGGCGGACATCGACCGCCTGGCCGCCGGGGAGGCGGCCGACACCGCGGGCGGCGCGACCCACGACCCCGGCGGACCGGCCCCCCTGGACCCCAGCCAGGTCCAGGAACTCCTGACCGCGCTGGACCAGGCCCTGGAAATGGACCTGGGGGCCGCCGAACCCCTGCTCGAACGGCTCAAGAACGGGGCGCGCGGCACGCCCCTGGAGACGGCGATCGCCGCCCTGGCGGCCCAGGTGGATGTCTTCGATATTGACGCCGCCCGGCAGTCGCTGGCAGCCTTATCCTTGCGGACGGACTCCGCGCCCAAGGAATCCCCACCATGACCGATCCGCTCACTCCGCGCCCGCGCCTCCTCATCGTCGACGACATGCATGAAAACCTCCACGGGTTGATGCAGATCCTGCGTGACGACTACGCCATCCTCGCCGCCACCCGCGGCGAGAAGGCCATCGAGCTGGCGCGACGGGCGCCCCAGCCCGACCTGATCCTGCTGGACGTGAAGATGCCGGGCATGGATGGCTACTCCGTGCTGGCCTCCCTCAAGGCCCACCCGGCCACCGCCGAGATCCCGGTCATCTTCGTCACCTCCCTCGCCGAACCGGAGGACGAGGCCCGCGGCCTCAAGCTCGGTGTGGCTGGCTACATCACCAAGCCCGTCGATCCCGACCGTCTGCGCCAGCAGGTGAGCCAGCACCTGACCCGCAGCCGGCACCCGACGGTCGCCCCTGCCGTCGCGGCACGGCTGGTCCCCCCCGGCAACCTCCCGGCACAACAGGACGGCCCCGGCGCGGCGCCCCTCCTCGGCGACCGCCCGCCGCGCCTGCTGGTGGTGGACGACATCCCGGAGAACATCCACAGCCTGATCGAGGCCCTCAAGGACGAATACCAGATCCTGGTCGCCAATTCCGGACCCAAGGCCCTGGAACTGGTGGCGGGACCCCATCCCCCGGAGATGGTGTTGCTCGACATCCTCATGCCCGGCATGGATGGCTACGAGGTCTGTCGGCGGATCAAGGCCATGCCCCTCGGGGCGCGCATTCCCATCATCTTCGTCACCCTGGTCGACGCCACCCAGGACAAGGTCAAGGGCTTCGCGATCGGCGCGGCGGACTACATCACCAAGCCCTTCGACATCGACGAGGTCCGCGCCCGGGTGCGCACTCACCTGGAGCTGGCCCGGCTGCGCAACCACCTGGAGGAACTGGTGGCCCAGCGCACCGCCCTGCTGGAACAGAGCGAGCAGCGCTACCGGGTCCTGGCCGACTACTCCCCCAACTGGGAATACTGGCGCGGCCCGGACGGCAGCTTCCTCTATGTCTCCCCGGCCTGCGAGGAGGTCTCGGGCTATACCCCGGCGGACTTCTTCGCCGACCCCGGCCTGATGGAACGGCTCATCCATCCCGACGACCAGCAGGACTGGCAGCTCCATGGCGCCCACTTCTGCAGCCCCCAGACCGAGCTGCGCCTGCTCCGGCTCCGCGATCGCGCCGGCACCGAGCGCTGGATCGAGCACATCTGCAAGCCGGTCTACGACGCCGAGGGCCGCTTCCTGGGGCGGCGGGGTTCCAACCGCGACATGACCGCCCGGCACCGCGCCGAGGTGGAGCGTGACTTTTTTCTTTACCGTGACCCCCTGACTGGCTTTCCCAATCGCACCCTCTTCGCCGAGCTGCTGCACCTGGCCATCCAGCAGGCCGAACACGAGCACAAGGAATTCGGCCTGTTGTTCCTTGATCTCGACCACTTCAAGACCATCAACGAGAGCCTGGGCCACGAGGCCGGCGACCGGGTCCTGGTGGAGGTGGGGAAGCGCCTGCGGGCCGTCTTGCCGGAGGTGGACGCCATCGCCCGCATTGGCGGCGATGAGTTCAACATCCTCTTGCAGCGCGAGGCCAGCCAGCCGGGCATCGACCTCTTCGCCCAGCGGCTGCTGGAGTCCCTCAACAAGCCGTTCGACCTCGACGACAACAAGCTCTTCATGGGCGCCAGCATCGGCGTGGCCGTCTACCCCACCGATGGCGGGGACGCCGCCACCCTGCAAAGCAGCGCCGACGCCGCCCTGCACCAGGCCAAGGCCCTGGGGCGCGGCCAGTTGCGCTTCTTCACCCCGGAGATGACCGAGCGCGCCCGCAAGCGCCTCACCCTGGAGGCCGAGCTACGCCTGGCCCTGGAGGCCGGGCAACTCATCCTCCACTACCAGCCCCAGGTGGATCTGCGCTCCGGCGGCATCCTCGGCTTCGAGGCCCTCGCCCGCTGGCAACACCCGGAACGGGGCTGGATCCCGCCCGCGGAGTTCATTCCCCTGGCCGAGGAGAGCGGCCTCATCAACCGCCTGGGTGACTGGGCGCTGCGGGAGGCCTGCCAGCAGGTCAAGGCCTGGTCCACGTCCGGTCTCCCCTACGGACCCGTGGCGGTGAACGTTTCCACGATGCAGCTCAACCGCGGTGCCCTGATCAAGTCGGTGATGGCGACCTTGCACGAGACCGGCACTCCGCCCCAGTTGCTCAGCCTCGAGATCACGGAGAGCATGGTGATGGGCGACGCGGAACAGTCGATGCGGGTCCTGACCCAACTCGCCAATCTGGGTGTCGGCCTGGCCATTGATGACTTCGGTACCGGCTACTCCTCCCTGGCCTATCTGCAACGGCTCGATGTCGCCAAGCTCAAGATCGACCTGTCCTTCGTCCGCGAGGTGACGACCAACGCCAATAGCGCGGCCATCGTCAAGGCCATCATCGCCCTGGGCCATAGCCTGGGCCTGGAACTGATCGCCGAAGGGGTCGAGACCCGGGACCAGGCCCAGTGCCTGCTGAAGCTGGGCTGCGACGCCATCCAGGGCTACTGGATCGGCCGGCCCCTGGCCGCGGCGGACATGACAGACTTCCTCGCCAGCTTCCGTCCCCTGGACCTGGTGGCTGGGGCGATTCACGATGAGGGGGACAATCCCGGCGTTCCGGCCAGGCCCACCTAGCCTTTCATCCGCGGGGCCGCGCGTGCCCCGCGCTCAACACTGTCAGGAGGGAGCGATGCCACGCGAACCTGGATCACGACGTCTCATGTGGGTACTCCTGGTCATGGCCATCCTGCTGGCCCTGGTCTTCGCCGGCTCCGTGGCCTGGCGCAGCCCGGGAGACTATCTCCCCTGGATCGACGGCGGGGCCTATACCGGCGTGATCCTGCTGGCGGCGCTCATCGCCGTGCTGCGCGCTGGGCGGGGGGGACCCCAGGGTCCAGGCTGGGGCCTGCTCGCCACCGGCATGATCCTCTATGCCCTGGGCGAGGTCTGGTGGGCCGTCGCCGGTCGCTTCCGGGAAGAAATCGTCTGGCTCCCCCTGGAGGATGCCCTCTGGCTGGCCTATTACCCGGTGCAGGTCCTGGCCTTGTGGCTGCTGATGGGCAAGGCCCCCCGACGTGACCGTAACCTGCTGGATGCCCTGGTCCTGAGCGGCGGCCTGTTGGTGACCCTGGCCGTCCTCCTGCAAGGATGGCGGCCCGGTACCGCCGCGGCGGAGGAGGGACTGGTGGTCGCCGGCCTCTACGTCACCGGTGATCTCATCCTCATGGTCCTGGCCCTGCTCCTGGCCTACGTCCAACGCTGGCGAGTCTCCCCGGGGTGGTGGCTGATCGCCCTGGGCTATTTGATCTTCGCCCTGTCGGACAGCCTCTATTGGGTCCTCTCGGCCTATGATGCCTACGTCGAGGGCACCTGGGTGGATATCGGCTGGCTGCTCAGCAGTCTGGCCCTGGCCGGGGCCGCCATCCTTGGCCTGGAGGCCTTGCCGCCCCCTCAGGTCCAGTCGCTGCGAGGGATGGTGCCAGCGGCCATCGCGGTGATGCTCTCGGGACTGGCCCTGGGTTGGGGCCCCGAAGGCGCCTTCGGTGATTTTGCCCGTTACGCGGCCATCGCCACCCTGGCCTTGGCGTTGTTCCGCCTGAATTACGCCATCCGCGACGCGGCGGAGGCCAACGAGCAGCGCCGCCGGGCACTCATCGACGACCTCACCGGCCTGCCCAACCGCCATGCCCTCCACGCCCTGCCGGAACTCCCGGGCAAGGCCCTCGCCTCCCCCACCGGCTGGTGCCTCGTCGCCCTGGGCCTGGACCGCTTCGCCGACATCAACGCCAGTCTGGGCCATGAGCGCGGGGACCGCCTGCTGGCCCTGACCGCCGAGCGCCTGGGGGGCTGCCTGGGTCCGGGGGACGTCCTCGCCCGCCTGGAGGGGGACGAGTTCGCCATGCTCATGCGCCTCGCCGATCCCAGCCAGACCTTCGCCGGCGCCGAGCGGCTGCGGGCAGCCCTGGAGCAGCCCTTCGAGATCGACGGCGTGCCCGTGGCCCTCACCGCCTGCATGGGGGTCAGCGCCACCCTCGACCCCGTGCCCGCCATCGGTCCCCTGCTCAAGGAGGCGGACCTGGCCATGCACCACGCCAAGCGCGAGGGGCCGGGACTGATCCGCGCCTACAGTGGCCAGGAGGCCCCGAGTTCGGTTCACCGGCTGCGCATGCGCGCCCGCCTGCGCGCCGACTTCCAGGATGGCGGGGCGGCCTTCGAGCTCCATTACCAGCCCATCGTCCGGATCGACAACAGCGCCTTGCTGGCCATGGAGGCCCTGGTTCGTTGGCGGCAGGACGGGGCCCTAGTCCCTCCCGGGCAGTTCCTGGGGGAGATCGAACATGCCGGGCTCATGGTGCCGCTGACGACCCTGGTGCTCCACCGAGCCATCGCCGCCATCCACCGGCAAGGCCAGGGTCATGCCGTGACCGTCAACGTCTCCCCGGAGCTGGTCACCCCCTGGCTCCTCGACCAGGTTCGGGACGCCCTGGACCGGGCCGGGGCCCCCGCTCACAGCCTCATCGTCGAGGTCACCGAGGACGCCCTCATCCGCAACCCGGACACCGCCAACGAGGTCCTGCGCGCCCTGCGCGTCCAGGGGGTGCGGGTCCTCCTCGACGACTTCGGCGCCGGCTGGTGCGGCCTCTCCGCGGTGCGCGACCTGGCCGTGGACGGCCTCAAGATCGACCGCGCCTTCGTCGCCCGCATCCATCGCGACCTGCCGACCCGGGCCATCACCGGCTCCATCGTCAACCTGGGGCGCGACCTGGGGCTGACCGTCATCGGCGAGGGGGTGGAGGACGCCGGCGAGCAGGCCGAGCTCGAGGCCCTGGGGGTGGAGTGGGTACAGGGCTTCGCCTACGCCAAGCCCATGCCCGAGACGGCGCTGGCGGACTATTTGAGCCACCATCCGCCAACCTAAGTCAAGCGCCGGGGGCCTGGTAGCATCGCTGGCCCATCTCGGCATCGCCGGCCTGAACCAGATCGACGTCGAGGGCTTCATCCCCGCCCGCGCCCGCGTCGACGGGGCTCGGGTACGGGTCTACCGCCTGCCCTGTCGGATCCACCACCAGGACCAGCCAGAGTTCATGGCCCACATGGCCCGCATCTTCCTGGAGGACCTCTGCACTCCCATCCCCACCGCGGTGGTGCGGGCCGAGATGCTACGCCGGCACCACGCCCTGAAATTCGTGGACAAGGTGATCGAGATCAGACGCGAGGTCTGCCCCAGAATCCGAGCACCATCGCCTGGCCATGGATTGACAAATTCAGCGCATTAGATGACTATAAGTAGCATATCCTCACAATTAATTCCTATAAATAAGAGACAGATATGAAGGTGCTCGAAAAACCCAGAGTAGTCAGGCGATTTGAAGTTGTCGCCAAGGAGAAGGCCGGCGGGGCTACGTATACCCCATGCTTGTTAGCAGATTTCGTGGCCAAGCGGATTACAGAAGCCGCGGGTGACCTATTAGAAAGGCAGACCCTGCGTATTCTTGATCCAGCAGTAGGTGATGGTGCGCTTTTGCTAAGTCTAATGCACAGCCTTATGGCGTATCCAAATATAACGATTGAGGCTTATGGCTTCGATACCAACCTGAATGCAATCAAACTCGCTGAGAGTAGGATAAGGCAAGAGTTTCCTGGCATTTTCTTGCACTTACAACAAAAAAGCTTCATTGATCATATTGTTGAAAAAAGCGATATTTTTTATTGTGGAACGACCGGTTTCCTTGAAGTATTTGACTTGATAATCGCAAACCCTCCCTACGTACGGACGCAAATCATTGGAGCATCGGAGGCCCAGCGCCTTGCAAAGCAATTTGGCCTTTCAGGCCGGGTCGATCTCTACTCAGCATTCGTTCTGGGAATGGCTCAAGTGCTCAAACCCGGGGGCATCGCTGGAATTATCGTTTCCAATCGGTTCATGACCACGAAAGCAGGCGCGCCCGTACGCCAGGCGATTCTTGAGCGGTTCAATTTGCGCCATGTGTGGGATTTGGGGGATACGAAACTCTTCGATGCGGCCGTTCTGCCAGCAGTTTTACTGGCTGAAGGAAAGAACGCATCAAAAAACGGGACGCCAGCATTTACGTCGATCTATGAGACGACTGACATTGCTGAAGCCATGGCTGCTGATCCGGTCATTGTCGCTGATCCGATTGCTGCCCTTGACGCTGAGGGAGTTATGCAACTCAATGATGGTCGCTTTGTCGATGTGCATCATGGCCTTCTCAATACCAGCGGTGCCATTGACGGTATATGGCGGGTAGCGACTGATAGCGCGGAAGAATGGCTAAAGACCGTTTCCGCTAATACTTGGGGCACATTCGGTGAGATCGGCAGTATCCGGGTTGGCGTCAAGACATGCGCAGATAAGGTATTTATCCGGAGCGATTGGCAGGATATGCCGGAGAAGAAGCGGCCGGAGCTTTTAAAACCGCTTATCACTCATCACATCGCACGCCGGTTCAAGGCGTCTACGCTCCACAAGGTCAAACAGATTCTTTATCCGCACACGGTTTCTCATGGCTTGCGGCACCCTGTGGATCTTGCACAATATCCAAAGAGCGCAGCCTATCTCCAAGAGTATCGTACGGTTCTTGAAGGCAGAGACTACGTAATCGAAGCAGGCCGCAAATGGTATGAGATATGGGTTCCACAGGACCCAAACGCATGGGACAAAATAAAACTAGTATTTCGGGACATCACGGATGAACCGACTTTTTGGATTGACCAGGAAGCCGCGGTGGTGAACGGAGATTGCTATTGGGTCATGTGCAAGGATGAGACCCAGGTGGACCTGCTGTGGCTTGCTGCTGCAGTCGGTAATTCAAAATTCATTGAGCGATTTTACGACTACCGCTTTCCTAACAAGCTCTATGCCGGCCGCCGCCGGTTTATTACGCAATATGTCGAGCAGTTCCCTTTGCCTGATCCGAATGGTGTTCTGGGAAAATCGATCATCAACAAAGCAAAGGAAATATACGCCAGTATCCCTTCCTTAAAAGTAGAGAACCTCCAGAAGGAGCTGGATGCCATGATCTGGCATGCTTTTGGCCTAATCGAAAAAGTCGGCCGGTAGCGAAAGCTGAAGCTTGGTGTTGAGGCCCTTACCCTGAAACTTTGGGAACCGCGTAAAAAGGCCCTCGCCCGTGGTGAGGAACAAATGAGTTAGCTGCACATCGTCCCTGTCGCGCTTGGCGTAAAAGAGAGCGTAACGCACATCGCAATGCCTGACCTGCCTGCCCCCAATTTTCGGAACATCGAGCGCATCAGTACTGTCCGGGCAGATGAGCCCAAGATCAATCGTCGGGGATGTTTGCAGCTTCACTTCAAGAAGCTGCTGTCTCACATCTGGGAATCGCCCGTCATCGCGGTAATCGGCATACCCAAGGCGTTCACAGACTAGCCGGTGAAGTGTGGCCCCTCGATTTCTTTCCTGATCCCATCCACTTGCGGGGAATGTAGTCCCGAGCAGGGGGCAAAGTCTCTCAAACAATTCGGCAATTGGCAGTAGCTGTCCATCCTTCGGATGATTGATCGGACTTGTGATAGTTTTGAGACTTTGTCCGCCACGAACGAATGGGCGTAGCCAATCGGTATCTTCTAGCGTGACAAGTTCCTTCGTAGTAGCGCCCGGGATCAGTCGGGCTTGATACTTTTGCGTCAGAGTACCAGTCGTGTCCAGGAGCGCCAGACTGTCACCCGTGACCACTTTCACCTTCGTGATGATGCCTTCACCACTTATTCTTATGAGGACATAGCGCCGGTTGGGAGAAAGTTCTTCATTCCAGATTTGCAGGTTATTCGATTTCTGGATATAGGTATCGAACATTTGTCCTGGGAAACGTGGCAGTGTTTTCTTGAAGGATCGTGGGACAGGATAGCCGAGGCAATGGCAAACATATCCTTTAAGGAGACACTGATTTATTCCAACCTCATGGATTGTATGTGATAAAATATTGCCCATGCTATCTCCGACCGCGAGTCGCCCCATGTCCAAGCAGATCTCCTTTGCCCAAGCCGAGTATGACGCCAAGCGCAAGATCA
>JAHDND010000152.1 GCA_018435665.1 Candidatus Thiosymbion sp.
ACCACCTCCACGACGTAGCGTGCCAGGTGCCCCTCGGGCAGCCACTCCTGTACCGACGGCGGCAACAGAAAGTCGATGTCGCGGTCAATCAGGTGGAACTTGCTCATCGTCGCAGGCCCTCGGAAGTGACTCCGCTATTCTACCGGACCTCCAGTGTCAGGTCAGGGGCTAAGTCCGACAGGCTGCTAGGCCAGGCACCGAGCGCTGTGGGGAGCCCGGTGTGTTCATCTACCGCGGCCAAATGGCTGCGTTTCGCAAAATGTCCCTTTTCGCGCCCCACCAAAATGGCAGTATTTCGTAAAACGGCCTTTTTAGTTCCCCACAGGACCCACGCCACCCCGCCCCGCCTGCCAGCGCCAGGCCGTCGCCACGATCTCTGTCAGGTCGGTATAGACCGGCTGCCAGCCCAGACGCGCCCGGGCGCGGGTCGGGTCGGCCACCAGCACCGGCGGGTCACCCGCCCGCCGCGGCGCCACCCGCGCCGGCACCGGTCGGCCGGCGACCGCCTCGACTGCCCGCACCACCTCGCGCACTGAGGCGCCCTGCCCGGTGCCCAGGTTGAGGGCCGCGCTAGCGCCCCCGGCCAGCAGGTCTTCCAGGGCCAGCACATGGGCGCGGGCCAGATCGCTGACGTGGATGTAGTCCCGCACCGCGGTGCCGTCCGGCGTGGGGTAATCATCACCAAACAGCGCCAGTTCCGGTCCCTGGCCTAAGGCGGCGGTGATGGCCAGGGGGATGAGATGGGTCTCCGGGTCATGGTCTTCGCCAATCTCCCCGTCGGGGTCGGCCCCGGCGGCATTGAAATAGCGCAGCACCATGGAGCGCAACCCATGGGCGGTCTCGAAGTCTGCCAGCATGCGCTCGATCATCAGCTTGGAGGCGCCATAGGGGTTGATCGGCACCTGGGGACAGTCTTCGGTGATCGGCACCCGTGCCGGCACCCCATAGGTGGCGCAGGTGCTGGAAAAGATGAAGGCCGCCAGGCCGTGATCCCGCGCCGCCTCCAGCAAGGTCAGGGTCCCGGCGACATTGTTGCGGTAATACTTGCCCGGGTCCTGCACCGACTCGCCGACATAGGCATAGGCGGCGAAGTGCATCACCGCCACCGGCCGGTAGCGGGCGAAGAGCCCATCCAACCAGGCGCGGTCGGCGATGTCCCCCCGTTCCAGCGGCCCCCAGCGCACCGCCCAGGGGTGGCCATAGACCAGATTGTCGCCGGCCACTGGGGTAAAACCCGCCGCCCGCAAGGCCTTGCAGGCATGGCTGCCAATATAGCCGGCACCGCCGGTGACCAGAACCGTTCGCCCGTACTCCACCGTTACCCTCCGTCCGTTATCCAAGCCCCGCGCCGCCTGACTCCCCTCCCCCCTCGCGGGGGAGGGGCCGGGGGAGAGGGGGATCAGTCAGGCTTGACACCACCCTCAGCACCGCCGCCCCCTGCCCCGCCAGCAGCTCCCGCGTCTTGTGCACAGCGTGGAAGGCCTTGAAGCCCAGAATGACAGCTATCGTGTTGGTCCTGATCAGAAACGTGCTGGATCACAGTCCCATGAGGCCAATATCTGCTGCGAAGATGGTCAGCAACAATTCTGACTCATCCAGCAGTCGGTATTCCGGTCGCTTACCGGATAATGCTTCACTCCGCGCCAGAATGATGGGTACACCCTCGCCGCGTTTATCCATGAAGTAGCTGCGGTGGGACCGGATCTCGGCTCCATCAACCGGACAGCGGGCGAGCAGACTGGTAATGGCCTCGTTACGCGATGCTTGCCGATACGGAAGCGACTCAGGTGACAGGGTGTTGACCAACAATCCTGGGGTGTAGATTTCGAGGCGATCATCGAACATCCGCAGGCGCACCTTGCTCCCCGCCATGGAGTAGTCACGGTGAGCGACCGCATTGGTCACTGCCTCGAAAATGGCGAGCATGTCGAATTGCGGCAGGTCTTCCCGACCACCAGACGGCGGTTTTTTTGCCGCCACCCGCATGTTTTTTCTCACGAAATCGCAGGTTTCCAGGATCTGCTTGTCGAGGGGGCCGGTGATATCACGCGCATCGCGTTGATAGACGCTGCCGGCCAGTGGCAACGGCAGATGTCCTTGATAGGCGACAGCCTGGATGAAGGCACAGGGAAGGAATCGTTCGGGGGCCCGGCTGGCCAGCAATACGCCGGCAATCGTCGGATGCCATCCATCGCGCTCGTCGCGATCCGCCATCGCCAACTTGGACAAGAGTTGTTCTGGAGCTTCATAGGTCTGCGCAGGCAAGAATCGCCGCCACAGTCGTTCATCGAGGTCGTCCAAGCCCGCGGCAATGACCGGTGTTTCGTCATAGCGGATAACACGAGACTGACTGCGCACCTGAAACAAACGCGCTAGTTGATCCGGCGGGATCGGGCGCTTTGACGAACCAACCCGATGGAAATAGCCACCCGGACTCTGGTGCACGAACAGGCTCCGCGGGGTTTCGACGCGTAGCACGGGTTGCTCGATGCCTGCCACATCCGGCAGGCGCAATCGCTCGATCACGGGGGCGAGCGCCGGTTTGATGCTATCTTCACAAGCTTGGCGAACCAGGGCCTCGACAGCATCGAGTCTTTCGAGCGGGATACCGATCACAGCGCGGGTCTTGTCATCCACGCCAAGGACAAGAACACCTCCGCGGGTATTGGCAAATGCAGCCAGTTCGTCGGCCAGATCGTCTTGCTCAGGGCCCCGGATCCTGGTGCCCGCGAAGCGAACTTCCTTGAGTTCAAGGAAGCTGTCCTCTCCCAATCCGATCTTTACCAACAGTTCAGTGCGTGTCGCCAACATGTCAAAACTCCCGGCCCAGCCGCGCCCAGCGCCGGGAAAAGGCCTCATGCCCTCCCTCCATCACGCGGCAGACCTCCACCCTAACTGGCTTTTCCTGCAAGGCGCCGCGCTCGACCACGCCGCACTCACCAGACCGGTAATCGAAGGCATGCACCATCTCGGCGTCTCCATTAACGACGACATTGGGGTTGTGGGTGACGATGATGAGTTGGCGGCGCTTCTTGTTCTCGCGAATCTGGCGCACGATCAGGGCATAGATCAAATGGTTGTCGAGATCGTCTTCGGGCTGGTCCAGAATCAGCGGTTCATCGCCGAAAGCGAGCAGGAAAGCGAGCAGCGCCGCCGAACGCTGACCTTGCGAGCCTTGCGTGATCGCTTGCCAGTCCTGGCCGTCGCCGGTACGGCTATAGTCAATCCGCAGGTCATCATCGGGAAACCAACACTGCAGGCGATCGCGGAATTCCGGTCGTTCAAACTTGCGTTGCAGGTGGTTGCGGAAATGACCGCCTAAACTTGAGTGGGCCTGTTCAATACTGGCCTTGACCTCGGCAACCGCTGACTCTCGATCGGTCGCCGTCGCGATGCGATGGGCGAGTCCATCACTGGGCGAACCGTCATCATAGGTCAGGATATCGCTCTCAAACCGGCCATCCGGGAGGTCAAGGACCTCGCGCAGCGAGCGTTCGATGTGGCGACTGTCATAGCCGAAGCCGACCACCTCCATGCGTACGAAGGCGTTGGTCGTCAGGGTCGCGGTCAAAAACCGCTGGCGTGCGATCGTGATGCCTTTGCGCAGTTCCAGAAGCCGCAGCCACTGCGCCTGGTTTTGTTCGGCCAGATCGTCGCGCCTAGTCCGCAATCGATCCATTTCCCTGAGCCGGTCCTCCAGTCCCTGGCGCTCCTGAACCAGGCGCTCGAAGCCTTGCGGACCTTCGAGTCCCTGGGCAGTCAGCGTCGCCTGGAGAGTTCGATAGGCATCACGGGACTCGTCCACGCGCGTACGCCAGGCATTGAACAGCGCATCATCGGTGAAGGCCTGCGTCTTGCGCTCGACAACCTGACCGATCTTGTTCAGCGCCTGCCTGACCTTGACCAGATAGTCGTCGAGGGCCTGCCGCCAGCGCAGAATATCTTCATCCTGGCTCGCGTCGAATACGCCTGCGGGCCAATCATCCAGGAGCAGATCCTCCGCCAAGGCGGTGAGGCGCCCTGGAATAGCACCGAGTTGTTCGAGGCTGGTCTCGATTTCCCGCTGTTGGCGCAGTGCGCTTTGGTGCTTGCGAAGTACCTCGGCATGATGCGATTGCGTCAGGGTGTCGGCCTTCTGCCGAACATCCTCAAGCGTGCGCTCCACTTCTGACCGAGCATCAAGTTGCGTGTCGAGTTCACGTAGCTCAGCCCTCTGCCGAAGAAAGGTCCGCTGCGCCTGTTCGCATTGCGCATGAAGCGTACCCAAATCTGCCGCCTCATCGATGATATCGAGCAGCGCACGCCGGCCGTCACCGGCCATCGCCGCGATCTGACCCTGGGAGAGGATACGAACCGGGAAACGCTCACTGGTCACGGCCTGATTGTCGGCTGCGCGCCAGCTTCCGTCAGCGGCCCGTTCCTCAACGGCAGGGCCGGCACCATCCTGGCGCCAGCGCAGGCGAAACGGCGCCCCCTGCCGCATGATTTCGACACGTATCTCCGTGTTATCCCGCAGCGCGCCCTCGCCATCGCGACGTCTGAATGGAGTGGTAAAACTTTGGAATTGACGATAGGGTTCCGTTGTCTCGCCCAACCGCTGCAACTCCGTCTGCCGCTGGTAGGCAAGACGCAAGGCATGGACCATGGTCGACTTACCCGTCCCCCGGCCGCCGATCAGCGCGTTGCAGCAAGGACTCAGCGACAGTCGCTCGGCCTGTTGATTGCCCATGTAGCGCGCCCGCTCGATCTCCACGGCGGTGATGCAATGCACGGGCGTATGGTAGGGATCGAACTCCCCCGCATCACTGCGCCTGATTGAGAAATCCCCACCATCGAGAAGCGCGAGTCGCAGGCCCGTAAGCGAGGGACGCGCCATCTTGACCCAGGTAAAGCGTGAGCCTGGCGGGTTAAGGCCTTGGAAATTGTGACAGTCACTGCCGATGACGCGGGTGAGGGCGCGCGCCTGCCCCTCAACACTCGTGGGCAAGGGCAGCGCGGGATCGACCCACTCGACGGCGAGCAGTTCCGGAATCTCCATGATCTGGCGGATGGTATGCGCATCCTGGACGGAGGCACGACTGCCCGGCTTAACTTGAAGCAGCCCCTTATCTTGATCGGCATGCGCCGGAATAGGGATGCCGCCGGCCTCGAGAACCGCAAGCACGACCTTCGCGGCGCTTTCCTGTGTCACACCGTCGCTATCACCCCGTGTCCCTTGGTATTTAACGACCGCCAGCAGATCGTTAATCTGCCGCTCGGTGGCCGACGGATCGAAGGTTGCAAGTAGATGCAGGCCCCCGTTGACCGAGATCTCAACGCCAGGAAACAGCGTCAATTCACGAAAGCCCATCGGGGCCTCACCGCATGTTGCCGCCTCTTTCATGTGGCGGTAAGCGGTCTGTAACCTGCCGATCCAATCCCCGGTGTTGTGATCAGTAACCGCAACGCAGTCGATGCCGGCGGCCATGTATTTCATGAGCCAAGTTTCCGGGGTGACCTCAGTCGGGGTGCCGATGGCTTTCTGCCAGGCGTGGGTATCCAGCGATGCAGGGGTATGGGTATGGAAATCGAACTTCCACCAGCGCGATCCGGGATAGAGCCAGGCGTTGTTCCTCTGATTGATCATCAGGTTACCTCTCGCATCCAGTCAGGAAATAAATTCTCACTCGACCCGCTCCCCCTCTCAACAGCCCCTCTTCAACTTCCGACCCAAGTCCTCCGCCTACCTGGCCATCAGCGCCAGATGCCCGCCGGGCAGGAAGGACAATGCCCCGGCCAGCATGCTGATGGCATAGATGCCCATGGCGTGCAGGGGCGCGATGTCGATACCCAACCAGTGCAGCAGACAATAAAAGCCCCAGGCCTCCGCCCCCCAGGCGAGGAGGCCGAGGCCCAGACCCGTCAGCAGGCGTCTGGGGGCGAGCAACTGGCGGGCATGATCCAGGATCGCCAGCGTCCCGGTGCGGACCGATCCCCAGCGGCCGTGAAGCGGCAGCAAATTCAGCATGCCGCGCGCGACGCGCGGGCGGGTCAGGAGTACCAGCAGGCCCGCCACCAGGAGCGGCGATGATGGCGAGTTTCCGCAGGCGGCGCTCCTGCAACTGCGGCCGGTCCGGTGGCGACGGGACGCCTGCTTCAGCCATCAGAACCGCAGCCGCACGAAGAGGGCCTCGGGGATAAGGCGGATGACCGACCACTCCCGTGTTCAGACCATTGACCGCCGCAACCCTTGGCCCAGCATTACGCCTCCCAAGCCACCGCATCAACAATTACACAAGCGCACTACACCCTAACGCCAAACATTCGCTTCCAAAAACTGGATAAGAGCATTGGCTCCACAAAGGCTTTGAACGCCTCTAACCGGGCATAAGCGCTCAGGAACATCGCCACACTCATCCGCGCATCCTTCGCCGGATAGAGCGCACCCCCAGCCTCCGCCACCACCTCATCCAGCTCCTCCATCAGCCGCAGCGTCTTCGTCCCCCGCATCGGAAAATCCAACGCAATCGTCACCCCCGGCCGCGGAAACGACAGCATCCCCAGGGACGGCTGGTCGCCAAAGCGCTTCAGCACCGCCAGGAACGACCCCTGCCCGCTCTTGGCGATCCGTGCCAGAAGTTCCGTCAGTGCCGGTTCCGCCGTCTCCGGCGGTAGCACGCACTGATACTGCAAAAAGCCCTTGGGGCCATAGATCCGGTTCCAGTGTCCGATGGCGTCGAGCGGATAGAAGAAAGGCTCGTAATGCGTCAGGAACCGGCCTTCGGGCTTGCGGGCATAGAGGGCATTGAAGGCCTTGAGGCTGAAGCGGTTGATCAGCGAAAGCGGCGGCGTGAAGGGCACGGTGAGCAGGCCATGGGCCTTGGGCCACTTCCCCTGACCCGCCGCGGCGGGTGCGAAGTCGCCGCTGAGCAGGATGCCCCGGCCCAGGGCCGTGCCGGTCGCCGCGCAATCCACCCAGGCCACGGTGAACTCATGCTCACGATCCGATACTTCCGCCAGTTCGAAGAATTCCCGCAGGTTGGCGAAGCGCCGGCTCTCGGCCTGAATCCAGGGGCCTTCGATGGCCCGCAGTTGGATCTCCACCCAGGTGATGAGCCCGGTCAACCCCAACCCGCCGAGGGTGGCGGCGAACCACTCGGGGTTTTCGTTGGGCGAGCAGACCCGGCGGCTGCCATCGGAGCGCACCAGTTCGAAGGCGCGGACGTGATGACCGAAGCTGCCGGCGCGGTGATGGTTCTTGCCATGCACGTCGTTGGCTACCGCCCCGCCCAGGGTGACGAAGCGGGTGCCGGGGGTGACGGGCAGGAACCAGCCCTGGGGGACGATGAGGTCGAGGATCTCGGACAACAGCACCCCGGCCTCGGCGCGCAGGACACCCGTCTCGCAGTCGAAGGCGATGAAGCGATCCAGCCCGCGACCGAGCAGGAGGTGGCCGCCGTCGTTGAGGCAGACATCGCCATAGCTACGGCCATTGCCAAACACCAGCAGCGGCAGGTCGCTGGCGGGCAGCGGGGCCTGGCGATTGGTGAGCCGGGTGACCTTGGCCGGGGTGGCCTGGGGGTAGCGGCCCCAGGATTCGAGGCGCTGGGTCATCGGGGGAAGCCAAGCGTCGCCAACAGGATGATCCCCGCGACGCCGATCCCCAGGCCCAAGCTGACGCGGTCGCGCAGGGCGAAGACCACCGGGTCGTCGTCCATCTCGCCGCGATGGGCCTTGAACCAGAGGCGGCTGATCCAGTAAAGCAGCAGCGGACAGACCAGCCAGAGCACCTGGGGCGTGGCGTAGAGCTGCCGGGCCGGGGCGCTGTCGATATAGAGCGCCAGCACCAGGACGGCGGCGAGCCCCGCCCCGGTGCCGAGGGTCTGCACCAAGGGCAGGTCATCCACGTGCCAGCCGCGACCGGCGGCGGTGAGCTCGCCGCGCCGCCGCAGGCCGTCGAGCTCCGTATAACGCTTGGCGAGTGCCAGGCTCAAAAAGATGAACAAGGAGAAGCCGGCAATCGGTCAGCCGCACCCAGCCCTCAGTCGCTGTTCCCAGCCTTCAGTCGTTGATCTTTAAGTTGCAGCTCATACAGCTTTGCCCGCACTTGGGCGATATAGCTGGCGCGGATCTGACAGGCAATCAGCCCTGTCCGCCCTTCCAGAAAGCCCAGGCGCAAGACATAGTGGTAGCCAAACCAGATCCAGGGCTCGAAGGGCAGACGGATGATCAGGGCCTTGAGGAACCGCCGCCGCTCCTGGCTGTTGCCGAACAGCCGCGGCTCGATGGTGTCCTCGCCATAGCGGCCGCTGGTCAGAAAGCGATGGCGCACCCGCGCCTCCCAGGTTGAGTACTTGTTATGGCGCGCGATGTAGGCCTCCAGCCCCTTGAAGTCCTCATGGATCAGCGGCGTGCTCAGCGTCCCGATCCGCCCCCGCACCACCACCCGCTCGTGGATCTCCATGTCCAGGCTGTCGGCGGCGTCGTCAAACAAATGCTCGAAGCGCCCCTGGCCGGTGCGCAGCAGCAGCACGGCCGCATGGGAAAAGCCGCCGTGGCGCATGCGCCGGCCGAGAAAATGGAACCCCTTGCGGATCAGATAGGCAGCGTCAGCATCCGGCCGCCGCACCACCGCCGCGATCTCCGCCCACAGCGCCGCCGGCACCACCTCGTCGGCGTCCAGAAACAAGATCCAGGGCGTATCCATCGGCAGATGATCCAAGGCCCATTGCCGCTTCTTGGGATAACCGCCGCGATAGTCGAACTGCACCACTTCGGCACCCTGCGCCCGCGCGATCTCGGCGGTGGCATCCGTGCTATGGGAGTCCAGCACCACCACCCGCTGCGCAGGACCCAGCGCGGCAAGACAGCGCGGCAGGTTCACCGCCTCGTTCTTCGCCGCCAGCAGGACGGTGAGGGGCAGTTTGGGGCAGGGATCAGACATCAGAGCCATATTGCTGATTGGACGAAATCACAGGTTAAGGCGTCAGGTGCAGGGCTGAATTTCGGGCTCATGCCAAACATGTGACGTAGGCTGGTCTTGCCGCCCGTACTTTAGATTTGGACCCGTGCCCCACCAACCGGCTTTCTCGCCACCGCAATCATCGACTTCGCCAGCGCCGGCACCCGCCCGACCCGCTCAAAGCGAATCTCCTCAAACCCCACTTCCCGCAGCAGTTCCCCCAAGGTCCGCATCGACCAGAACTTGATATGCCCGTGGTCCCACAGGACCGTGAAATGGGCATCCATCCTGCCACTCAGCGCCAGGGCCAGATTCTTCCAATAGCCGTGATAGGGGGTGGAGAGGATGGCCGTCCCGCCGGGCTCCAGCAGATCGAACAGGGTCCGCACATAGTGACGGGGCGCATAGACATGTTCCACCACCTCCAGGCTCAGCACCACCGGGAAGCGGCCATAGCGCTCCGCCAGGTCGTCATAGGCCGAGCCGGTGGCCAGCTTCAATTCCGGATAGGCCGCCCGCGCCTGGGCGATGCCCTCCGCCGAGGGGTCCACGCCGGTCACGTCCCAGCCGCGTTCCGTCAGCACCCACGCCACGCTACCGTTACCGCAGCCCAGCTCGAACAGGCGCTTTTTACCCGCGTTCTTATCAGCCCCTCGCCCGGCAAGGGGCACCCTCAATCCATCGAGCTGGCGAAACACACAGGGCAGCAGATAGTCGTGTGACTGGCCTAGGCTGGCGCTGTCGTAGCGATAGCCCGCAATCGAGACCCCGGATCCTTCAGTCATCAACCGTCAAGCCTCCCGCTCTGCCTTAGTCAGCACCCACCGTCCCAAACACAGCGCATCCATATCCGTCCGCGCAAAGCAATCCAATGCCTGCTCCGGCGTATCCACGATCGGCTCGTTCTCGTTAAAGCTGGTATTCAGCACCATGCCCACCCCGGTCTGGCGCCGGAAGACGTCGATCAGCCGGTAATAGAGCGGATTGCTCTCCGCGTCCACCGTCTGCAAGCGCCCGGTCCCATCCACGTGGGTCACCGCCGGCAGGCGCTCGCGCCACTCGGGGCGGATCTTGACCACATGCTGCATAAAAGGGCTGTCCACCGTCTGCTCGAAATAGGTCGGCACCAGTTCGCGCAGCACGCTGGGGGCGAAGGGGCGGAAGGACTCCCGCCGCTTGATCTTGGCATTGATGGTGTCCTTCATGGTGGGGATGGCGGGATTGGCGAGGATGGAGCGGTTACCCAGGGCGCGCGGGCCCCACTCGCTGCGGCCCTGGTACCAGCCGGTGACCTGGCCCGCCGCGATCAGCCCCGCCGCCACCTCCACCAGTTCCGCCTCGTCAGCGCAGACGCGCAGGGGGAAGCGACTGCCCTCCGCCACCGCCCGCAGGCGCTCCTCCCCGTAGCCCGGCCCCCAGAAGGCATGGCGCATATGAAAGCGCTCGCTGCGCCCCAGGACGTTGTGCCAGGTCCAATAGGCCGCCCCCAGGCAGGTGCCATCATCGGAGGCCGCTGCTTGCAGGTAATGCTCCTTGAACGGCGTCTCGCGCTGGATGCGGGCATTGGCCACGCCGTTGAGGGCACAGCCGCCAGCCATGGCCAACCGCGAGGTCGGCACCAGCCCGTGCAGGCGTGTCAGGCAGTGCACCGCCGCCTCCTCGAAGCGCACCTGGGTGGAGCGGGCGATGTCCATCTCTCGCTGGCTGAGCGAATCGGCCCGCCGCCGCGGGGCGCCCAGGGCCGCGCTCAGGCGGTCGCTGTAAATGCGGCCCATGACGATGCGCTGGGTCGCGTCCACCGCCCCGCTCTCCCCGCCCTCGTGCATGCCGAAGTAGGCCGTCGCCAGCCGGTACCAATGGCCCTCATCCAGCCGCACCAGTTGCCGCATCAGGTCGCCATAACGGTCCTCGCCATAGGGCGCCAGGCCCATTACCTTGTATTCCTCACCAAACTCATCGAAGCCGATGAACTGACACAGGGCGGTATAGAAAAAGCCCAGGCTGTGCGGCAGGGTCACCCGGTCCAGCACCTGGATGCGCGTGCCCTCGCAGCGAGCCGCCATCAGGCTGGCGAAGTCGCCGGAGGCATCGTAGGACAGGCCGGCGGTCAGCCCCTCGAAGGGCGACAGGTAATAGGCGCTGGCGATATGGGCCAGGTGGTGCTCCACGCCGACGGTCTGAAAGCGCACCCGGGCCGGGTCCTCGTCGCACACCGCGGCCAGTTGCTCCAGGGTGCCCTGGGTGCGCCGGTTGCGGCTGAGGTGCTCGACCACCGCCCCGGCGGCCTTGATGGGGTTGCGGGCGACGTAAGCGGCCTTTGCGGCCCGGTTGGCGGATGGGTCCCGCGCCATGGCGACATGGGTCACATCGCGCAGCCGTAGCCCAGCATCCGCCAGCAGGCGGCGGATGGCCTGGGCCGGAAAGGCCGGGCTATGCTTGCGCCGCTCCCCCAGGCGCTCTTCCGCCACGGCACCCACTAGTTGGCCATCCACCACCAGGCAGGCGGCGGAGTCGGCGTGAAAGGCATTAAAACCCAGAATGACGGACATATTTTCAGAATCCATTGTGTATCAAAGTCAAAGGCACGGCTGTCCTCCATCTGGCAAGGCCAGTGTGCATGCTGAGGTCAGTCATGCCGCGCTCAGCCACGCCGCATTCAGTCACGGTGGACCCAGGATGGCCGTTCGCCCTGCCCCAACATCCACAGGTAAACCGCCAGCATCCGTTGGGCGATGTCCTGCCAGTCGTAGCGCCTGACGTAATCCCGACCGCGCTCACCCATGGCCTGGCGCTCGGCATCGGTCAGCGCTGTCGCTTGACGCAGCCCGTCGGCCAGCGAGCGGGCATCGGCTGGCACCCACCAGCCGATGCCATGGGCCGGCAAGTCTTGCCAGGGTGTGCCCTTGGTGGTCAGAACCGGCAGCCCATGGTTCAGGGCCTCGGCGACCACGACACCAAAATTTTCCGAAAAACTCGGCAGGATAAACAGGTCCGCGGACTGGTACAGGGCCGTCTTCTCTGCCCCATCGACGGCGCCGATGAAGGCGAAATCCGCGGCCAGCCCTTGGGTCAGCACCCTTGCCTCCACGACGGCGCGATGGCCACCCTCGTCGGGGCCGGCGATCACTACCCGCCACCCAGCGGGGCGGACCTGGCCCCAGGCATCGACAAGTTCCAGTAACCCCTTTATCGGATGGATACGGCTAAGAAAAAGGGCGGTGCGTCGCGGGTCAAGGGCGGTCGTTTCCGCCTTTCCCAATCGCGCCCGCTCCGGGCTTGCGGCCAGGCCCGTCAGTTCGACCCCATTGGGGATCAGGGCAATCGGCTGGCGCAGACCCAACCGGCGCAGACTTTCTACCTCCTGTTGGGAGGTCGCGTGCAGTACCCTCGCGGCGCGCAGGTCCCGGTGCTGATACAAACGCCAGGCCAGGCGCTTCTTCCAGGCGCGGTGTTGCAGCGCCCAGGGTTCGAGCATGCCGCGGGTGCTTATGATCAGGGGCAGACCCAGTTGGCGGGCCATCGCAACGCTCGCATGATTGGTCGGTAGCCAGAGCCCATGATCGTGGATCAATTGCAGCCCCTGCGTCGCGCAGCGCTTCCGGATCGCCGCGCGGAACCCGCCCGTCATCAGCGCCCCGTCCACCGCCGGGCGCTCGTGTGGCGTCAGGGTCGTCGTGACCCACTCGGCGGGGGGCAACAGCGGTTCTTCGTCACCGGAAGTGCCCGCGTCCCGGCTGAGCAACTCGACCTTGGCCCCCAGTCGACCCAGCTCGCGGCACAGGGCCGTGACGGTGCGGCTGGGCCCGCCGGCGCTTTTGCGCAACGAGCCAACCGTATGAAGCAGGCGCGGGCCGGCGGCGGGAGGGGTCATCACCGCCTCCTCAATGGCTGCTGGCATGCTGGTCCAACCAGGACCCCAGGACGCCCAAGGTCCAGGCCCGGGACCAGGTTGGCCCACCCTGATCCGCCTGAAAATCCCGCCAAACCTCCCGCAACGCCGCGGGCTCCGCCAGCCCCGAAGCCGCCACCAGTTCCATCAGGTGCTCGAATCGCGGCCGCAACGGCCCCGCCATCCAGGCCGCCTGGGGCAGGCTGAAGCCCCGCTTGGGCAGGGCCTGAAGCCGCGGATTCAGCCGCCCAGCCATGGCATCCGCCAGGAGGGGTTTGTTTTGTCCGCCGCGTGGCGTGCGCCAGGCCCCGGGCAGGGTGTAGACCCAATCCAGCAAGGGGCGGTCCAGCAGGGGGACGCGGATCTCCAATCCATGAGCCATGCCAAAGACATCCGCATCCCGCAGCAGCATGTTGCCCATGTAAAAGCGGCTTTCCAGCACGCTAATGGCCGCCTGGGGGTCCAGGCCGTCCAGGGCGGTAGCGGGGCTGGACTCTGGCGGCAACCAATCCGCGTCCAGCCCCAGGGCGGCCGGTGACAGGCCAAAGGCCGCCAGTTCGTGGTCTGAGAACAGCCGGCGCCGCCGAAAATACAGGTGCCTGACTGTCGGTGGGGTCGTCACCAGCTCCCGCGCCTTTTGCCGTTGGGCCTTGGACTGCCCGCGGAAGGCCAAGCCGGCGATCTCCCGGCGCACCGCCGGGGGCACCAAGGCGGCACCTCCCAGCCAGCGCGCCAGGCGCGGGACCTGATGAAAGGACGGATAGCCGCCAAAGAGTTCATCGCCACCCAACCCGGACAGGGCCACCTTGATGCCCTGGGCGCGCACGGCCCCGGCGATGATGTAGGTGTTCAGGCCATCCAGGGTCGGCTGATCCAGCGCGAGCAGATAGCGTTCCGTCTGGTGCAGTACCTCGGCCTCGCCGAGCAGGATGGGGTGATGCTCTACCCCCAGCAACCGGGCGGTCTCCGCCGCGATCGGTCCCTCGTCGATGGTCTGATGGTCGGCGAAGCCGACGGTGAAGGTACGGATGGTTTCCGCGGCCGTCGCGGCGCTCAGGGTCGCCAACAGGCTGCTGTCCAGCCCACTGGACAGGAAGACCCCCAGCGGCACGTCGCTCAGCAGATGCGAACGCACCGCGTCCGTCAAGCCGCCCCGCAAGGTCTCCAGGGCCTGGCGATACTCATCGGGCGCCTGCGGCGCGGGGAACCGCCAGAAAGACCGGCGCGCCGGTAGCGCCGCGTTCCCCGCCGGCTGGGTGAGATCGATCTCAACCCAGGTGCCAGGTTCCAGCAGACGCGCCTGGGCGTAGAGGGTCAGCGGCTGCTGGACCGCGCCATAGGCCAGCAGGCCCGCCAGCGCGCGCCGGTCGAGGGTGCCCTGGAACAACCCGCTGGCGGCCAGGGCGCGCAATTCGGAGGCGAAGGCCAGGCCCCAGGGACCTGCCGCGTAATAGAGCGGCTTGATGCCCAGCGGATCGCGCGCCAGGATCAGGCGTTGTCGGCCCCGGTCGTAGAGCCCGATGGCGAACATGCCGTGCAGCCGCTCGAAGCAGGCGGCCCCCCAGCGGGCATAGGCATGCAGGATCACCTCGGTGTCGCAGCGGCTGCGAAAGCAGGCCCCGGCCCCCGCCAGCTCGGCGCGCAGTTGCGGGTAGTTGTAGATCTCGCCGTTGAAGACCAGCCAATTGCCGGTCTCGGGCTGGGTCATGGGTTGATGGCCGGCCGCGGACAGGTCCAGGATGGACAGGCGGCGCTGACCGAGTTGCAGCAGTCCGCCAGGGACAGGGAAGGATTCCAGCCCCTCGTCATCCGGTCCGCGATGGGTCATGGCCTGGACCATGGCGCGAAGCGGCCCTTGCGGGCTTGTTGCCGCTCCTAACCCCGCCCCTGGGGGTGCGACGTGTCCCGCGCCCGCAACGCACTCAGCCGACCCTGCCACCGGGTCGGCACCCCTGGCCCTAGCCCGAGCGAGAAAGACACCGGCGATACCGCACATCTCAGAATGGCGCCTCTAGGTTAGGCCGGGGCAAGATCAACATTTCTGTACGTCCAAGTGCCAACTGAAAGGCTTGTCCTGAATTGATACAAGTAAACCACATTGAGTTCTACGCACCTACAAGTCATATAGAGCAATAAAAGTGGGATTCTTTAGTGCTGAAGACTTGCTGTGACTGACTTATCGTCATTCAATCGACGAATAACAGGGCGAATGATATCCACCATTGAAAGCGAACCAAATAAACTCAGATGATGATTATCACGATAAATTGGATTTCCATTTAACTCGTAAATACATGAAGATTTGTCACATAGCGTATTGTCAGGTCGTGTCATAATTATCCTACCTAAGGCAACATCTTGATCCAGAATTTTGAAAAAATATCTTGAACGTTCTGAAAAAACCGATACTGGCATTTGATTTGGCGGGCTTTGACCAAATGCAATGGAACGTGCCATAGCGAAAGGGATATCAGTGACCGCAGCCGGTGTTGGACCGATAACCCAGATCGTCTTCCCAGCGGCAAGTAGTCTAGAAACCATATTTTGAACTGATTTAGCAAATACTTGTGGATTACCGGTGAGACCATCACGGTCTTGAAGCTGTGTATTACTTTTAGGGTCCGCATAAGCCAGCCACGAGCCTATCAATACGATAACGTCAGGTGAGACTTTTTTCTCCAAAAAAAGAAGTACTTCATCGTTAAAAATCGGGCAGCTTGTTCTAACAGGGGCAATAACATCAAGCAGCGGAGGGCAAGCACTGTGTGTTAATAAGATTCCGCTTTTTTTCTCTAAACTCAATGCTTCATCGAAGGCTGGCGCCCATGCAAGCGCATGCGAATCCCCCCATACTGCTATTGCAGGTTTTTCATCAGCCTGGCCTAGAGTACAGTGTTTCGGAAACCGATAATCTCGTGGCAGTAATTCCTGGCAAGCAATAAAAGGAATCTGGGGTCCCCGTTCAGCATCCAGGGACACGACAACACCACTGAAACGCCAAGGTAAACCATTGGCGTAAAGAAAAGTCGTTGCAATTACTAAGACAAACGAAAAGCTAGTTATGAGGAATCGAAACGGGTGAGTCAACAAAGCATTTGCGGTGTGAGATGGCCTATAACGGAAAGGGACCTCCACATATTTATATGTTAATACAGCCAAAAATAAACTGAGTAGCACTAAAATAAACTGCTGATATGCTACCCAAGGCCCCCCGTAAACGTATTTTCCAAAAGTTGCAACTGGCCAATGCCATAGATATAGTGAGTAGGAAATCAAACCTAATTTTCTCAAAAAATACATTCTCAAGAATTGGTTTACAATGCTGCCGCCTTTAATGCCCGTCCAAATTATCAAAGCAGTCCCGCAAACAGGCAGGGCTGCCTGCCAACCAGGGAAGTCATTGTTAGGCTTGAAAGCTATAATTGAATACACTATTAAAAGTAAGCCCGCGCTTGCTCCCGCCTCCCTGGTGTATCGAGTGGCCAACGACCGAGGTTGGTAAAAAGCGAGAAGCCCCCCGATAAACAGCTCCCATGCACGAAAAATAATTAAGTAGAAAGTAGCTGTAGGTTGGTGTGGTTGAAACCACAGGGTCCCTGCGAAAGAAAGGAATAGTAACGCAGCTATAGCATATTTCTTTTTGGCATCACTACAATTGCGAATCGCAAGAAGTAAAACAGGAAAAAAGAGGTAAAATTGTTCCTCTACCCCTAACGACCACGTATGCAATAGTGGATTTAACTCGGATGAACCATCGAAATAACCACTTGACCTCCAAAAATAAACATTTGAAACAAAAAAAGTAGTTGCGATGCTTGAAAAGCCAAGCGTCCTTAGATCTGTAGGCAACAGCACGAATATACCGAAAAGTTGTGTACTCAGTATAACAACAACGAGCGCTGGCAATAGGCGCCTAACACGACGTTCGTAGAAACAAACAAATGAAAATTGGCCTGCCTGTAGTTGAGTTTGAACTATCGATGTTATCAGGTAACCAGAGATAACAAAGAATACATCGACCCCTACAAAACCGCCATTGAACGGTGATATATCAAAGTGATATAGAAGAACGGAAATTACCGCAAAACCTCTTAGGCCATCGATATCGCCTCTATAGTCCATAAATTATCAACCGAGAAACTGAATTTAGTTATAATTTATCAATTACTATTAAAAAAAGAAATAACTTAATTTTGTTTATTGCCTTTGAGTAGCGCAATAACAATGAGCGCATAGAATAAAATAAAGGAATTAACAATAATAGGCAATCCAGAGTTTACTCCACCACGTACCATAGTATATGAAAAGGTCATGATGACATATCCATGCAAGAAAATAGTTTGCGGTAGTTTCTCCAGTATATTTATCACAAATGCCATCAAGCCCCCTAAGAAAATAGCGTGTATCCAAAACCATCCGTTATCGAAAATATATACAGATTCTCCGACCAGGCCTGCAAGTAGCGCATAGTAGCCATAATCACCATAGTTACGCCCCAAAGCAATTTCTGCTATTTCTATTCCTATACGTGAAATCTCGAAGTCGCCAAACAGAAATTTTGGAAGTGGCAACGTGATTAACCAAGTAAAATAGCCACCGAGATTCGCTCTGTATCCAGATTCGATAACTGGGATAGCTGCAATTGATGCAAAATTTGTCTGACTTTCGATAGTATCTAACAGCGAATCGTAAAAGGAAAATTCGACGACTTCCTTACCAAGGCGCATCGATGCATAAACACCGGAAAGAGCTAAAAATAAGGGCAGGCCGATAACTAAAAGAATAATTATTCTTTTCCGGAAATTTGGCTTAAGGGACCAGATTGCAATCAGAAAAGTGCCTATATATACTGCGAATTCTCCGCGAGATAAATAAGAATTAGAAACATAATCTATATAGATAAGCGCGGCGAAGAGGAAAGCGATAATAAACGTTCTCCTGCGGAAATGATAAATTGCGATATAAAAAAAGGGGGTAATGAGAATATATAAATAACTACTGATTTTAGATATGGCATCGGCCTGCGCACCAGCAGCACGAAGTGACTCTATCGCTAAGCGTAGATCCGGAGGTGATGGATTTAAAAGATCCGATAGCCGAAACTCCGGGTAAAGCATCGGCATTAGGTGGAGAAAAAAATAAAAAGTTATTATTCGTGTTGCGAGTACTCTTGAGTCCAAATGGGCTATCATTGATGTCATCTTCCATGTAATCTGCTGAGTCAAAATCGATTTTATACCAGTTATCAGGTAAAATGCAAATAATGAAGTCAATAAAAAACCAATAAAATACCAAGTGTAGTAAATTGGGACGTCGTAATATGCGCCCGCTATTCCATTAAAAAAAAATAGCCCAGTTCCCCACGCCATAATTGCCTGGCGCCGAAGAAGCCCACGAGTGGATCGGGCGGCGAATACAACTGAGGCAAAGGTAATAATAAAAATAATTAATAGTTGTAAAGGATCAATGTCAAGCATGGTTGAATAATGGCGGCAGATTATCTTAGGGTTTACGAAACATTCACATGAAAAGATTCGATTGTTAGGGTGGTGTTTAATTGATAAATTCGTTTAGATTCATTGTAAAGCAACTGAATCCTTGCGATGACCTTATTATAGCGGTCTTCGTGTAAGTGTTCAGTTTTATGCTTGCGAATTATTTCTGCGAGGTCATTAGCATTGTGTAGTACAATGACAGCGCCAGGTACATCCTTAAAAAGGTTAATAGCTTCCTCGAACACAGGGCTAAGTATGGGTGTTAAGCCATAAGATAGGGCCTGAAAGAGCTTATTAGGTAATGAAAAGCGAAAGTTATCTTGTGTTTTGTCTGATACTAAAATGAGATATTTATATTTTCTCAAAAAAGACATGTCAGAGGGATTGTACTCACCCAGAAAACGAATCGGTTGGCTATTTGTATTTGCATATTCTGTGATCGCTAGTGGCATATCGCGACCGTAGATATCAAGCTTTATCTTATTCCCCTTTAAATACTCAAGCATTTTAATTGGCGCACGATCGCCGAGACCAAAGAATACCAAATCGGTTTTGTCGTGTGAATCTTGATGGGTGAAGGGAGTAAGCTCCCCAGGATCCGGAATACTATAAACTACATGTATTGCCTTTCCTGGTATTTTTTTTAAAATAATTTTTTTAAGACCCTCGGAAACCGTCATTAGCCTCACGTTGGGTACGGAACACACTAATCGCTCCAGTAACTCTAGGATATAAAAGCGCATTTTGAAATAAACAGAGGATGATTCATCATCTAATTCATTAAGATCATGAATATCATAGATAAATTCTCTTCGACATGAGAAAAGCTTATTAACAAACAAGGCAAAGAAAAGGTAAGGTAGTGCACTTTGTGCATGGAAAATCATTGCGCATGGTCCCTTTTCGCCTGCGATGATCCTGAAAACGTTATAGTACCCCAATCTGAGGGTTGGTACTTTGCCAGTTGTTTTTGGCCTGTGCACAAATACTGACTTTTGATCCCACTTGGATTGTAATAGTAGCCGAGATGCCTTATAGCAATCTGCTTTGTAAAAATGATAGCTTAACAATGGAAAATCCTCTGATGGCTCCTTTTTCTTAATTAACTGAAGTTTAGCGGTTCTGAAAGAGTCACCCCTAGCAGTGACTTAGGACCACGGAGTTTCGTTGGCATTTGGGCCAAATAGGGCAAACCCCTCGAAAACTCCCCCTACTTGGCCGCGGAACCCCCTCCAAAAGTGCAAAACTTCAGTTAATTAATTAGCATAAGCAAATTTGTCGCTGCGTGACCACTGCCGTAACAGTTTGTAATAGATGCCTTTTTATGCTGAATAGTATTAAAGGCTTTTATTATCTCTTTTTTGTTAGATCCGACCAGTTGATTCCAGCCTAACTCAACAGTTTCTACCCATTCAGTCTCGTCACGCAAGGTGATGCACGGGACTTGGTGGAAGTAAGCCTCCTTTTGAATACCGCCAGAGTCGGTAAGAATAACCTGCGCGCTTATTTGAAGACGTTGCATTTCAAGATAGGGGACAGGCTTCAAAACAGTCAGTCCATCAATCCAGCGAATGCTTTTGTTGTTGATCAAACGTTGGTGGGTCCGTGGGTGCAGTGGAAGGATGATCGGCAAGTTTTGGGCGATTTCTCGCAGGGCAGCAAGGATGTTGCGCAACCGCTCTATGTCGTCGGTATTCTCCTGGCGGTGTAGGGTGCAAAGAGCATAGCCTCTTTCAGTCAAACCCCACGTATCCAAGCTGATACGCTCACGGGCCAAGTCGCGGTAATGGAGTGCGGCATCGTACATGACGTCACCGACGTTTTCGATCTGCTGGATGCGGCTGTGTATGCAGGACTGCTGCGGTGCATCGGGATCGCCGCCCCTCACGCGGGTCGGGGCCTGGAAGGGGAAACCCTCGCGCTGCAAGTTATCGACGGCCGTCTGGGTCGGGCACAGCAGCAGGGTGGAGATCCGGTCGGTGAGGACGCGGTTGATCTCCTCCGGCATGTTCGGATTGTGCGAGCGCAGCCCGGCCTCGACATGGGCGACGGGGACCTGGAGCTTGGCGGCGGCCAGGGCGCCAGCCAGGGTGGAGTTGGTGTCGCCATAGACCAGGACCCAATCCGGCCGCTCGTCCAGGAGGCGCGACTCGATGGCCTCCAGCATGCGCCCGGTCATGGCGCCGTGGTTGAGATTGGCGATGCCTAGATGGTAATCCGGCTGGGGGATGTCCAGTTGCTCGAAGAAGACGTCCGACATGTTGGCGTCGAAGTGCTGGCCGGTGTGGACGATGATCTCGTCGATCGGCTGACCCTGCCCGGTCGCCAGCACCCGCGCGTTATGGGCGCGGACGGCGCGGCTGACAGTGGCGGCTTTGATGAACTGCGGGCGGGCGCCGATGATGGTCAGGAGCTTCATGGGGTAACTCGTTAACGGGTCAAATCATCTCAGGATTGCTTCACCAGTGCCTGGTAAAACCGCCGATCCGCCGCAGTGCCCAGGTGGGAGTTGTGCCACAGCAGGGTGAAATCCCCCCCCAAAGCAGTGGCAGGTGTCGCGATAGCCCTGAATCATCTCCAGGGCCTGATCGCTGTAGCCCAGGCCCAGGTAGCGCTCCGCGATTACCGAGCACTCCATGACGATCAGCGGGCGCTCGCGCAGGCGCAGGGGGCGGCACTGATGCAGGTCGTAGAGGGGGTACTCGCGACAGGTGCCGCAGCGGAAGCCGGGGCGGTCGGCGTAGCTCAGGGTGCTGTCGTAATCCAGGCCGTTGGCGTCCCACAGGAGCGCGGTGGTGGGCGTGGCCCAACGCAGAAAATGCTGGCGGCCGCCGAGCTGGGGTTGGTCGATGCCTTCCTTCTCCAGGACGCGGCGCAGGGTAGCGACCGAGCGGGCCAGGGCCTCCGGGTGCTGGTAGGTCTGGTTGCCGGGGTGGATGCCGATCTCGTGGCCGCGGGCTAGGGGCCTCTTTGCAAACGATTGATCGAGCCTTCTAAATTATCAATTGCTTTTATGCAATCCTCTATTCTTTGTTCAATATCGAAAGACAGATCTGATGCGATGTATTTTACTGTAATGAGATCTTCTAATCTCTTATTGATATCCTGCTGCATTTGCCTAAGCTTTATTGCTAACCATTCAGTGTTGCTCATAATTATTAACTCTTGGTCATTTGTTTATTTGTTGCGAAAATCGGTGCTGGAGCAGATTATGGAGGGGGTCTTAGTCAATAATCATGGACAGGTGCCACGGCGCTAATACGTGGCAGCCATCAAGCGATCGTTTTACCGCTCTAAAGGGGCAATAAACCGCATCCAAAGCGATTCGGCCGCCTGCGTCGGCGTCATGAAGTTGGTTGAGTCTTGATAGCCATAAGCACCACCCATTAACATGCGGAGCCCAAGGGCGTTGCCTTCTTGTACTACCGTCAGCCGCTCATTGTAGGAATTATTATCACCAAAAGCGATTCGGCCCTCAGCGTACCCGATTCCCTCACCACTAAATCCGTCACGCCAAATCTTGCAAGTACAACGCTCCATGCCATGATGATAAATCCGTGCCATAAACTGGGTGTTCGTAATGTCCTCATAATCTACAGATAAACCAGCCTGTTGCAGGCTTAGTTGCTTCAATCCAGTCTGAAAAAACATCGCGATCGTCTTAAAGGCGCCACGTAAAAAATGCGTCTTATCCTGATCGGTGACTTCTTGTTTGATACGCGGCATGGGCACTATCGGTACAGCACCAACATCTTGTGTTGAAACAAACTCGGGCTTGTTCCGATCAAACCAGGCGCATAATTCAGAGACGATTACGTCTCCGCACCCGTCCCAAGTCAGATAGCGCTTGTCACTTAGTAGCGGAAAGTAGCTATTGAGTATCTGACTTGTCGTGTAGGTATTGACCAACAGGGGGAGAACCCGGACTTCACCAGTCCCGGCCTCCTGATTAAGTACCGAATTGAGTTCTCGTTGTGGCCAAGGCTTACTAATAAAAACGTCACTGAGTACCACAATGACAAATTGTGACATCCGAAGCCCTTCCTGGACTTTTGCTGGGATACTTTCACCCCAACGGATCTCGGCCTCGTCGAGCCAGCAGGAAATACCCGCTGCTTCGAGTCGGCCAGCCAAGGGGCGAACTACAAGCTCTTTATCTTCAGATGCATGACAAAGAAATACGTCTTTAGCATTTTTCACCATAGGAATCCTGCTGAAACACAATAGGGCGTTGCTGCCTTCAGCAAATGCTTGTAGGCATTATCTTGTGAAATGGACGGTGAATCGATGTCAGTCTTTAGCATGGAGCAACAGATGTCGCTGAAGCCAGCGTGTCCCGTGGTCATCAATTTGGGCGCGAGATCATTCACCAGCCAGTGATGTTATCCCATTCGTCCTTGATATATAAATCGGAGAATATGCCGATAATGTTGAAACCTTGAGCAAGATAATTTTTCAATTTGTGACGGGGTACAAGACCCGCGAAAGCTAAAAAGTGCCTCTGATGAATCTGGTAATTTTTATCACTGATCAAGCGCCATTTGATCAGCCTCGAATGATCGACAATCAACTGCGGCAATATTTTTCGGGTAATTTTTTTGAGATGATTCCGAAACGGGGGGCGTTGCTTGGGCGCCGTGTCTGTATTGGACACCAAGGGCCTTCCACTAATCGCTTCATATTGCTCATCTATCCAGTCGATAAACCACTCTCTGCCCTTGCGCAGTTCCAGGGGGACGCCTTCCCAGAATCTGACGAATTCGATGTCCCACAACGGCAGCCACCATTCCAAATTGAACTGGTCATATACCCTCACCGAGTTGACGATATATTTGGATTGCCGCTCCTGCCAATCCCAAACCTCTATTAAATTGGCCATCGAAATATCGGCTCCATCAAAATCATGATTAATTCGATCCATTAATCGGCGTTCGAGAGTGCCATCTTTAGTTATCCCATGGCGATATCCAGGTGCATTGGACATGTGCGCGTTGATCAAATGCTGGATAAGTTCAGCCAGCGAAAATTTCTTTCGCCCAAATACAAAGGGAGGGATATGGCTCCCAGCGACAAAATCCCCGCTGTGCCCCGGCACCAGAATTGCGTCTGACTGGATCTGGCCTTGTTCCGTCAATTGCTTGATCGCAAACCAATCCTGGACATGGGGCAGGCTGGCATGATTAGCGGCCATCGCCCGATAAGCCCTCGCCTGCGTGGTGGACCAAGTACGTGCCAAGCCCTCGTTGGTGTATTCAACGAATCGCCACGGGATTCCTAAAGAGGTGGCGACTTGTTCGCTACATGCTGCCTCCGGATTCCCAGCGACGCCATACGAAAAGCCCATCAGATTGCCGTAGCCTAGTCGCTTGAGCATGGTCGCGATCAGGCGCGAGTCGTAGCCGCCGCTCAGCGGGATCACGATCTGGCGGCCGTTGGCGTAGTCGATCAGGCGCTGCATCACGCGCACCGTGACGCGATCCAGCTCGGCGCGCAGGACTGGCTCGCTGGAATTCAGGGGCTCCTTGTGCAGGAAGCGATAGTAGCGGTACGTCTCGACCACCGGCCCGGCCTCGGTTTGCCGGGCGATCAGGAACTCACCGGCCTGGAGCTGCTTGACGTGTGGAAACAGCGTGTCGGCCCCGGTGACATAGCCCGCGAGCTGAAACTCCTCCCGCGCCACAGGATCCATCTCGCGATCACCCACCTGCCGGCGAACCCACTCGGCATCGTCGCTGAGATAGAACTGGCCATTGGCCAAGCCGTAGAACAAGGGCCGCGAGCGAATATGATCCACCGCTGCGCGCACCTGGTCGGCGGATTGCTCCATCCAGGCGTAGAAACCGTTGAGGGGCGGCAGGACGCCGGTGAGTTGGTCGGGGGTCTTGCACGCGGCCAGCTCGGAGGCAAACCGATGGATATCGATCTGCAATTGATCGAGATAGGCTTGGCCGAGATGGTAAAATTTAATCCCATTTATAATATTTGATTGCCAACCCTTTTGGGTCAGCATGGTACTAAACTGTGACATTTTGAGTATGCTTAACAAAGCTTAAAAGTTTGCTATTCCTTAATCCGCGAATATCAGGTTTAGGAAATCCAACAACATTCTTCCAAAATGACTCATCCTCCAGCAATTCAATAATCAAAGGCAAATGCCCATCCTGTGAATACACAACACCACCCTCTTCAAGCAGGGGGTATAGATATTTCAGGCAGGTGGTTGTGGATGAAACCAGGTCAACGTCAAGATAGATCGCTGAAATGGGTCTATCGAAATGCGGCATGGAATCATCAAACCAACCTTCCACAAACTCAACGCTACGCAACGCCCCATATTTATTGACGTTTGCCTTCACTTCCTCCAGAGCCCCGCAATAACTACCCTCAGGAAACCCAGCGCTACCCCCATAAATATTCTTGTCATGGTTTTCATTATTTTTGGGTATGCCTTGGAAAGAATCAAAGACGATCAGTTTTCGCCCGGCCAGGTGTGCAGCCAGACTGAATTTTGCGGTACTACTTCCCTTGAAACACCCAGCCTCAACGATAACGCCGTCGCTTTTAGGTAATGTCAAAATAGCCTTTGCAAAAGCGTACACTTCTTCTTGAGTGTGAGGGCTTTCAATGCTTGCAGTTATTTTTTGAAATTTTGCGATGAGCCTCAATCGATCCATGAAAGATATATTCAACTTACTGTCTAACAAGAAAGATTGGCTGGAAAGGATATCTCTTCGAATCAGCCGCATGATATTCCACAACGATTGTGGAACGATGGACTTTAAGGAAACGCTGATTAATTCCGGATTCCGGGCGAAAGGGCCTTGCAATGCCTTGATTCGGTTGCGTAGGTCACAACGGCTCTCGAATTAATCAGTGTCTCCTTAACAGCCTCTTTGCATTAGAAATCATCGTTAATTCTCCTCATAAAATTTAATCTGGGGTGGTTTTTAACCAGTCGCAGTATTATTGAACCTGACCTTGTCCTTGACCAACAGGCACGAATCGTCCACAAGCGGTGTAGCTGTCCAGCCGATTCCCGCAAGGTCGAGCGTGAATATCGTCATCAGTAAGCGTTTCTGAGCAGCTGCCAATGGCGGCCCGTGATCAGCAGCAGTGCATACATCCAGAGATTGGCCTACTCTCATATATTGACTTGCATTTCGTACATCATTAGAAGCTGAATTCATTCTGCCCCTCCGCATAGATTTTTTTAGAATAGAATTTTCCAAAAATTGGCAGTGAGCAAAGTAGAATATCAATGTCACGAATGTTCCGATTTTTTTTAAAACCTATCCTACGGATAAAATGAAATAAAATGTGGCTTGGCCTAATAAATCGTTTCCACCACTCCCCGCGAGCTGCCCTTTTTGACCCACGGTTGAGTGATCCCGTGATATATTGCCTGGACTCTTTTGACCAATTCTGATAAAAATACTGATTAAACATTGAGAAATCTATTGGCTGCGATACGTCATTGATAATATCAACATCGCATTTCTCGAAATCTGCCTTGATGCGATGTATTGCCAACCGACCAGAATCACTATCAAACTCCAAAGCTATGCTATCCCGAGCATGAATATTATTCGACTGGCATGAATCCTCGAAATAAGTATTACCAAGACCTGAGGCAATGTAATGCCCTGGGGCTACCTGATAAACCGGCTGAACGCTATGAGAGTGCGTGCCAATAACTAAATTAGCACCAGAATCAATTAAACGCCTGCACCAACCCATCCTTCGGGGCCAAGGAAAATTAAAATATTCCTCTCCACCGTGGTAGACGACAATTACCAAGTAATCCAGTGACTTTAATTCATTAATTTGGTTGATAATATCTTGCAGTTTTGGTAACGCATAGGGTCCGTAGCCATTACCTCGGCCCCTCGAAACAGGCCCTTCCTGATGGGCATACGAGAAAATTGCTACTTTGGCTTCTTCTAATCGGACTATATCCGACCCATCGTGGGATTTTGATTGGGCTCCGGCGCAGGATATATTTCTGCTCTCGCAAAATGAGAGAGTATCTAATAACCCATCCTCGCCAAAGTCGTATATATGATTGTTGCCTAGTAATAGCACGTTGATTGCAAGGTCATCTATCAGTCTGCGTATCCCAAGTCCGTTCTTTAATGCTACGCCCTTCTTATCCGCACGAGGCTTATCTTGCTGCGTTACCGGGCCTTCCAAGTTAGCTATTACATAGTGCGCATCACTAACAATTTTTTGGAGTTTTGATCCTACGCGTACAGATTTATCAGTCAGTTTTAAATCACCCAAAAATACAAACTTAGCCAAGATCCACCCCTCTTGATAAAGCAAAAAAGGCTCGCAAGCCGGATAATAAAAAAAGGACTGCCAGAAAATAGCTAGCAGCAATATAGTATTCGTGACTCAAAAGAAACCAGCCAGCACCAACCAAGATTGATGCAAACGTAATTTCTTTAGCGAGTGCATTGACAATTCTGTGCTCACTAACACCTGAAATACGAGCCAACCACAAAATACAGGCAAAGATAGAAATCACAGCGCCGCAAACAAACAAAGCTACACCCAGCGTTAAAGATCCCTTAATTAGCCCATAAATAAGCCCCCCCAGCCGAATAAACACCATCATGATCTCAAAAATTAAAAAGGTACCTTGCCTGTTCAGAAACCCCACAACGCTCGATAAAGGACTTACTAATGCAATCATCAGTATCCAAGGGGTAAGGATTGCTACCAAGATACCTGCAACGGACCACGCTTCACCAAATATGTATGCAAAGACAAACGGCGATACCAATCCAATGAATGCAAGCGGCAAGACAAAAATATGTAATGATTGCAGGTAAACATCAATGAAGATCCTGTCGAGCCATCCCTGACGATGTGCCTCTACGGCATGAGAAACAAATACTTGGGCAGTCGCCTGATTGATCAACTGCAAAGGTATCTGAATAATTCGCGTAGCCAATGAATACAAGCCTGCCTCCAATGGGCCCAATATCGCAGCAATAAATACCGGAGGAAGTTGTCTCCCTGCCGTATTCAAAAACCCACCTGGAACAGAATACATTGGAAACTGCTTGAATCTTTTTACCGCAGTTTTCACACCACCCCAGCTCACTTGCCGGAACGCCGGCATAGCCAGTGCCGGTCGCGCCAGGCTGCTGGTGCCGACGCTCTGCCCGGCCACTTGCCCGAGCAGCAGCGCGAGGCCGCCGAGCTTGAACGCTGCGAGCTGGATGGCCAGGGTCGCCAGCGACTGGCGGATGCGAGTGCTGGCGATGGTGCTGAAGCGCTTGGTGCGCACGGCCCAGTAGTTGAAGACGGTATAAGACCCGCCGAGCAGCACGCCCACCGGTAGCAGCCAGAGGTAATCAGCCAGCACGGGGACGCCCAGCGCGGTGGCAATGGGTGAGGCGAGAAAGGCGACCAGCACGCCGCTCAGCAGGGTGGTCAGCGCGACCAGCAAGAGGCTCAGCGCGGCGACATTGGCCGCCTCCACATCGTCTTCCGGCAATGGGATGGCCAGCTCGTAGCGCAGGCTGGAGATCACACCGATCAGGGCCAGCAGACTGCCATAGACCGCGACCAGGCCAAAATCTTCCGGGCTGTAGAGCCGGGTCAGCAACGGTGCGGCCAGTACCGAGATGAGCTGCGCCCCCGCCGTCCCGCCGACCAGCACGCTGACGCCGCGGGCGAAGGCGTTCTTGGGCAGGAGGGTGCGGAGGGCGATTTTGGTGCGATGGATCATTTGGTTAGAGGCCACAGAATTACAGGGATGGACACGGATGTTTTTGTTGTGGGTCGTATCCGGGCTGATCCGTGGTTATCCGTGGCTATCCGTTGCTGAAAAGGTACGGCTTAAGCAGCCTGCAAGGCCCTGACGATCAAGTCTTGCTGGTCTTCAGTCAGGTCCGGATGCATCGGCAGGCTCATGACCTCACGGGCGATCTGTTGCGCGACCGGGGTGCAGTCGGGGCAGCAGAGGTGGGCGTAGGCCGGCTGTTCGTTGAGCGGCACCGGGTAGTGCACGGCGGTGGGGATGCCGGCCTGGTGCAGACGGGCCTGGAGGGCGTCGCGGTCCTGGACCCGGAGGGTGTATTGGGCGAAGACGCTGGTGCGGTCGTCCTGGGGCCAGGGAAGAGGTTTAGCCACGGATTTACACGGATGGACACGGATGTTTTCTGGGTTTTCCGTGATCCGTGTTGATCCGTGTTCATCCGTGGTCAACAGTTCATGGTAGCGCCGGGCGACGGCCTGACGCTGGGCGATTTCCTGGTCGAAGCGGTCCAGTTTGGCGAGGACGATGGCGCATTGCAGGGTGTCCATGCGCCCGCCGACGCCAATACGGGTGTGGACGTAGCGTTGGCTCTGGCCGTGGACGCGGATCTCGCGGCAGGCCTGGGCCAGGGCGTCGTCGCTGGTGAAGATGGCGCCGCCGTCGCCGTAGCAGCCCAGGGGTTTGCTGGGGAAGAAGCTGGTGCAGCCCAGGGTGGACAGGTTGCCGGACTGGCGACCCCGGTAGGTGGCGCCGAAGCTCTGGGCGGCGTCTTCGACCACCGGGAGGTGGCCATGGCGGGCGGCGATGGCGTTGATCGCGTCCATGTCCGCCGGTTGGCCGTAGAGGCTGACGGGCATGATGGCCTTGGTGCGGGGGCCGATCTTGGCCGCGATCAGGCGGGGGTCGATGTTGCAGGTGTCGGGTTCGATGTCGACAAACACCGGGGTGGCGCCGACCAGGACGATGACCTCGGCGGTGGCGACAAAGGTGAAGGGGGTGGTGATAACCTCGTCGCCGGGGCCGATGCCGAGGGCCATCAGGCTGATAAGCAGGGCCTCGGTGCCGCTGGCGACGGTGATGCAGTGCTTGGCGCCGGTATAGGCGGCCAGGCGGTCTTCCAGTTCCCGCACCTCGGGGCCGAGGATGAACTGACCATGTTCCAGCACGCGCTCGATGCGCGCGTGGATCTCGGGCTTGAGGGCCTGGTATTGGGCCTTGAGGTCGATGAAGGGGATCATTGGGGCAGACATCTGACTTCTCCGCTCTCCAGGCAATAGCGGGCGCCGGTGACGGGGCAGGTGGTGGCGCCCTCGCCGGTCAGGGGTAGGTCCAGGCGTTCGCCATGCTGGCTCATCCAGCCGATCTGGCGGGCGGGGACGCCGGCCATGAGGGCGTAGGGTTTGACGTCCCGGGTGACCACGGCGCCGGCGGCGATGAAGGCGTATTCGCCCAAGGTGACGCCGCAGACGAGGGTGGCGTTGGCGCCAATGGTGGCGCCCTTCTTCACCCGGGTGCGGCGGTATTCGTCCTTGCGGATGACGGCGGCGCGGGGGTTGTGGACATTGGTGAAGACCATGCTCGGGCCGCAGAAGACCTCGTCCTCCAGGGTGACGGCGTCGTAGATGCTGACGTTGTTCTGGACCTTGCAGTTATTGCCGATGACCACGTCGTTGCCGACGAAGACGTTCTGGCCGAAGGAGCAGTGTTGGCCAATGCGGGCGCCGGCGCAGATGTGGGCCCAGTGCCAGATGCGGGTGCCTTCGCCAATCTGGGCGCCTTCGTCGATGATCGCTGTGGGATGAATTTGAATAGCCACGGATTTACACGGATGGACACGGATGTTTTAGAGGGTTAAAGGACGAAGCGTTTGATTTGGACGCGGGGTTGACCGAAGTTGATTAGCAGGCCAACCTTGATGTGGGTCGCGCGTAAGTAGTTGAGAATTTGAGCGTCATGCTCGGGGAGCAGGGCTTTGACGGCTTTGAGCTCGATCAAAACGCGATCCTCGACCAGGAGGTCCGCGACGTAGTCGCCGACGATCTTGCCCTTGTAGCGAACCTCGATCGGGCATTGCGTGCGGACAGCTAAACCCGAGTCTTGCAGCTCAAGCGCAAGGGCATTTTCATACACTCGCTCAAGAAATCCAGGTCCTAATTCGTTTGAAACGATAAAGGCACATGACCGTATCTGATACGTCAGGTCCGCCTCAACAATTTTCCCTTCACCCATCCGTGTCTATCCGTGAAAATCCGTGGCTAATACTCCAAGGGCAACGAGACGGTGCGGCCATCGCGGGCGGAGAGGTAGGCGGCGATGAGTAGTTCCAGGGATTTGAGGCCTTCGCGGCCATCGGTCTCGGGTTCGGCCAGGCCACGCAGGCTGTCGATGACGTTTTTGTAGTAGAGCGGGTGGCCGAAGCCGTAGACCGAGGTGGTCTCGTAGTTGGCGGCCTTGACCTGTTCGTCGTAGTCGCGGGGTTCGGCGAAGTCCCAGAGCTGGATGTCGTTGACGGCGACGCCGCCGACGCGGACGCTGCCCTGTTCACCCAGGATGGTGATGGAGCCTTCCAGGTTTTTGGGGTAGGTGAGCATGGTGACGCTCATGGAGCCGAGGGCGCCGTTGCGCCAGCGGACGTTAAGGACGCCGGTGTCCTCGACCTCGATGTCGCGGGTTGTGCTGACCATGGCCTGGACCTTGTCCACCGGGCCGATGAGCCAGTCGAGCAGGTCGACGTAGTGGCTGGCCTGGTTCATGAAGGCGCCGCCGTCGAACTCCCAGGTACCGCGCCAGCGGGCCTGGTCGTAGTAGCTCTGGGGGCGGGTCCAGAAGACGTTGAGGTGGACCAGGTGGATGCGGCCGAAGCGCTTTTCCTCGACGGCGCGCTTGAGGAGTTGGAGGGTGGCGTTGCGGCGGTTTTGTTTGACGACGAAGAGGTGGACGCCGGCCTCGTCGCAGGCCTTGACCATGCGCACGCCGTCCTGCCAGCGGGTGGCCATGGGCTTTTCGGTCATGACGTGGACGCCATGGCGGGCGGCGCAGATGGTCTGCTCCGGGTGCAGGCCGCTGGGGGTGCAGAGGGCGACTAGGTCAGGCTGGACGGTGGTCAGCAGTTCCGGCAGGTGGCTGTAGCCGGGGACGCCGTGGGTGTCGGCATGCTGCTTGAGGATGCTGGGATTGGTGTCGCAGACCGCGACCAGTTCCAGGTCGTCCGCGTGCTTGGCGATGGCGCCAAAGTGGTTGGCGGCGATGCGCCCGCAGCCGATGAGGGCCAGGCGGATTTTGCGGTGCTGGATGGGGGTGGGCATGGATTAGGCTGGGCTGAGCGGTGATGGCGGCTAGGCTGCCGAGGGTGCGGCACTGGAACGGGGTCCGCGGTGAAGATCGGGGGCTATGCCTTCTGGCGTTGCGCCAGCGAGGTGATGGTGCGGATTTTCGGCATGGTTGTCAGATGACGGCCGGTTATAAGCGACCATCCACCTGATCCGCCGGCAGGGCGGCCTTGACGTCATAGAGAATGCACTTGGCCTTGCCCAGGGCGCGGATCGCGGCGGGCCCCAGGGCGATGAACTCCCGATGAGCGACGGCGAGGATGAGGGCGTCGTAGGTCCCGGGGTCAGGCAAGTCAGCCAGGCAGTCGAGCCGATATTCGTGCTTGGCCTCGTCCCGATCGACCCAGGGGTCATAGACATCCACCCGGATGCCGTACTCCCGCAGGGCGTCGATGATGTCCACCACCCGGGTATTGCGCAGGTCCGGGCAGTTTTCCTTGAAGGCCAGGCCCAGGACCAGGACGCGACTGTGACAGACGCCGATGCCGCTCTGCAGCATGAGCTTGACCACGGTCTCCGCGACGTGGGCGCCCATGCGGTCGTTGATGCGCCGGCCGGCGAGGATCACCTCCGGGTGGTAGCCAATGGCGATGGCCTTGTGGGTGAGGTAGTAGGGGTCGACGCCAATGCAGTGGCCGCCGACCAGGCCGGGGCGGAAGGGCAGGAAGTTCCATTTGCTGCCGGCGGCCTCCAGGACCTCCAGGGTGTCGATGCCGAGCTTGCCGAAGATCAGCGCCAGTTCGTTCATCAGGGCGATGTTGAGGTCGCGCTGGGTGTTCTCGATGACCTTGGCCGCCTCGGCGACGCGGATGCTACTGGCGCGGTGGGTGCCGGCGGTGATGATCTGGCGGTAGAGGCCATCGACGATGGCGGCGATCTCGGGGGTGGAGCCGCTGGTGACCTTCTTGATGGTGGTCAGGCGGTGATGGGGGTCGCCGGGGTTGATGCGCTCGGGGCTGTAGCCGAGATGGAAGCCGTGGGCTGACCCGGCCGCGTCCCCGCTTATTCCCTCCCCCCTGGCGGAGGAGGGTTGGGGAGAGGGGGAAGCGCAGTATGTCAACCCCGACGCCTGCTCCAGCACCGGCGCGCAGTCCTCCTCGGTGCAGCCGGGATAGACGGTGGACTCGTAGATCACCAGGTCGCCGGGCTTGAGGACCGCGCCGACGGTGGCGGAGGCCTTGAGCAGCGGCGTCAGGTCCGGGCGCTTGTAGGCATCCACCGGGGTGGGCACGGTGACGATGAAGATGCGGCAGGGGCGCAGGGCCTCCGGGTCGCGGGTGACGGTGAGGTGGACGGCGGCGGCCAGTTCCGCCGGGGTGGTCTCCCGGGTGCTGTCATGGCCGGCCTGGAGCTCGGCGATGCGCTCGGGCTTGATGTCGAAGCCGATCACCGGACGGTGCTGGCCAAATTCGACGGCCAGGGGCAGGCCAACGTAGCCCAGGCCGATGATGGCCAGGGGGGCGTCGGGGGCGCTGAGGTGGGTGAGGTCCATGGGGGTTCCTAGGTCAGGTCCAGGGTCTTAGGCTCCCCGCTCAGTGGGCGCTTCCTCCGCCCGGGGGGCAGGGGGCGGTGCCGTCTCCCCGACTTCCGCCCGCAGGCTGGCGAGTTCGGCCTGGAGGGCTTCGTACTGGCGGGTCTTGCGCTCCAGGTAGGCGCGGGTGAGGGACAGGCGGTGCTGGAGGCCTTCCGGGGTGAGCAGGTAGGCGAGCTTTTTGAGCTTGTCGTCACCCTGCTGATAGTTGCTGAATTTGACCAGGCCTTTTTCCGCCAGGCCCTTGAGCAGGAAGTTGACCTTGCCGACGCTGATGCCCAGTTCCCGGGCCAGTTGCCGCTGGCTGAGGTGGGGGTCCTGCTCCAGCAGGCGCAGGGCGCGGTAGCGGATGGTCTCGTTGTGTTCGGGGCGCTGGGAGGTGGTCATGGGCATTGGCGCGATTGCTCCCTCCCCCCTGGCGGGGGAGGGCTGGGGAGAGGGGGTCAATGCCAGGCGGCCGCTGACACGCTACCGCCCTGCCCTGTCAGGTCGGGCATCGGGTCAGGGCCGGGACGCCGGCGGTGGGGGTGCCGGGTCTGGGCGTGAGCGGGTGGGTATTGTGACTGGGGTGATCGGTAATGAACAGACCTAAAGTCCGTTCAATTCCGTCCAAATCCGACATTTTCGGCGGTTTTTTTCGATTGCCCAGGGAGGGATCATCGGCCCTGCCTATATTTGCCGACCCCATGGGCTTCGTACTAATGATCGCCAATGGCGGTAGTTGGCCAATAATCGTCATCCAGCACTTGCTCCAGGGTGAATGGGCAACGCGGAGGAAAATGGCCCAGATCGAGCCCGGTCTCTTGTGCGGCCTCGCGGCGGGCCGCGTCGTAGATCTCGTCCAGGGTGGCGCTGAGCGTGGGCCTCAGGCTGGGGCTGTCGCGGAGCAGCAGTTTGATGTCGACGCGTTGGGTGACGACCGTGATGCTCCAACTGCGAGAGCGGCGATCAGGCTGATAACCCAGCTTGAGCAGGTGCAGAACCAGGACAATGAGCCGGTTACGGAGTTGGCGGCGCTCGCTGCGGCTCATGCTCTCAAGTTCCTCGTACAAGTGCTCCCGATCCAATTGGTCGAAGGCACCCACGCGTAGGCAGGCGGCTTGATCGTCCAGCCAGCGCAGATAATCGGTCTCATAGCTGTGGGTGGAGTTCATATTGGCTCTGGCGGGCGTTGCAGGCATGGTTGTCCATCGAGAATCCATTATAAACGGCCATCCACCTGATCCGCCCGCAGGGCGGACTTGACGTCGTAAAGGACGCACTTGGTCTTGCCCAGGGCACGGATGGCGGCCGGTCCCATGGCGATGAATTCCCGATGGGCGACGGCGAGGATGATGGCGTCGTAAGGTCCAATGGGTAGCTGCGGGGTCGCTTCTTGCCCCCTCCCCCCTGGCGGGGGAGGGCTGGGGAGAGGGGGATGAAAGGTATTTCAGCCCCGACGCCTTTTCCAGCACCGGGGCGCAGTCTTCTTCGGTGCAGCCGGGGTAGACGGTGGATTCGTAGATCACCAGGTCGCCAGGCTTGAGGACCGCGCCGACGGTGGCGGAGGCCTTGAGTAGGGGCGTGAGGTCGGGGCGCTTGTACGCGTCCACCGGGGTGGGGACGGTGACGATGAAGATCCGACAGGGGCGCAGGTCCTCGGGGTCGCGGGTGACGGTGAGGTGGACGGCGGCGGCCAGTTCCGCCGGGGTGGTCTCGCGGGTGCTGTCATGGCCGGCCTGGAGCTCGGCGATGCGCTCGGGCTTGATGTCGAAGCCGATCACCGGGCGGTGCTGGCCAAATTCGACGGCCAGGGGCAGGCCGACGTAGCCCAGGCCGATGATGGCGAGGGGGGTGTCGGGGGCGCTGAGGTGGGTGAGGTCCATCGGAGTGGTCAAGGGGCGGTCCAGGGGGTTGTTCAACTTAACGGTCCCGGTGGTGAGCAAAGGCGCGAATCCGTTCCCGGGTTTTTATCGTCACTGGGGGGAGTTCGTCATCCGGCGGCAGGGGGGCGTTGCGGACCGCATCCAGCCGGGCGCGCATCTGTTCGGCCAGGGCGAGCACTTCCGGCGCGAGTGAGTAAGCGTCCGCCGGCAGGGCGGCGATGGTGAGGTCGGGCTGGGTGTTCTCGATCACCTGCTTAGCGATGCGGTAGAGCCTTGGCGAGTTGGGCGGATGCGGCGGTGCTCAAGGCGACGCTGTCAAACCACGCTTGGGGGTAGAGATAGTCTTCACCCGATTCGTCGATGATCCGCATCATCCCATGGCCGGCATCCTTTTCGACCACCTCATAGAGCCTTCCAAGCTGAAGGTCATCGCCCGAGATATCGCCAGGACTGTCTTTACGCAAACAGACGACAAATTCTAAAGCCATCGTTTTACCTTCATTTTGACTTTGCCGACCCCATGGAGCAGTGCATTGCACTCGGGCGTCACAGGCGTACCGCCTCGCGGGCGATGTTGATGGCCAGTGGATAGCCTTGCTGGCGCCGCCAGTCGTCCTGGGTGTGCAGGAGCGTCGTTACCAGGGCATCATGGCGGTCGAGCATTTCGACTTGCAGGTCGAGGACCCGTTCGCGCAGTTCCTTTGCATCGCGGTCGACCAAAATCAGGAGGTCATAATCGGAGTCTGGACGCGCTTCGCCGCGCGCGCGGGAGCCGAACAACCAGAGCTCGCGCAGATGGGCACCCAGAGCCTGCTTCAGGTGGGTCGCAAAGTCGACAACGACCGGATCGGCGGTAAATTGCATCGGGTCTGGGGAGATTTTCATGTTGGTCGCGCTGGGTGTTCTCGATGACCTTGGCCGCCTCGGCGACGCGGATGCTGCTGGCGCGGTGAGTCCCGGCGGTGACGGTCTGGCGGTAAAGGGCGTCGTCTAGGTTGCCTCAGGTTCAGTGGCAACGGTAACGGACGAGGCTCTCAGGGGCAAGATCCTCACCCTCGGGCCAACACAAAGCGCCGAGCGGGTCGATTCCGACCTGGCGGAAGTACCGATCCTGGCGAAGCCGCCAGTAGGCATCGCGATGCTGTATCAGCGGATCAAGGTCGATCAGCCATTGTTCGCCGCTGTTGAGTAGCACCCGCACACGATGCTGTTCGAGGGGCGTCGCGGCGACCACCCGGGGCCAAGGGGTCTCAAGCGCTGAGCTCATCCCATTTCTCCAGCAACTCGGCCTGGTTGTCGCAAATGAAGCCTTTGATCTTTTTCGCCTGTGCCGGTGGCATCTGGCCGGCCATCAGTTCACCATCATCGAGACGGAATGCACCCGCGTAGTCGCCATACATTGCATGGCAATGGGGGACACCGTGATCATCCATGTACATGTAAATGGAGATACCAAAGAAGAAGGCGATTCTAGGCAACCTAACCTACCTCAAAACTCGATCAATTCATCAATACGTCAACGACGCATTATAAACGGCCATCCACCTGATCCGCCGGCAGGGCGGACTTGACGTCGTAAAGGACGCACTTGGTCTTGCCCAAGGCACGGATCGCGGCCGGTCCCATGGCGATGAATTCCCGATGGGCCACGGCGAGGATGATGGCATCGTAAGGTCCAAGGGGTAGCTGCGGGGTCACCTCTTGCCCCCTCCCCCCCCCGGCGGGGGAGGGCTGGGGAGAGGGGGTCAATGCCAGGCGGCCGCTGACACGCTACCGCCCTGCCCTGTCAGGTCGGGCATCGGGTCAGGGCCGGGACGTCGGCGGTGGGGGTGCCGGGTCTGGGCGTGAGCGCGTAGGTATTGTTACCGAGTCGATCAGTAATGAACAGACCTAAACTCCGTCCAGATCCGTCCAAATCCGACATTTTTGCCTGTTTATGCCGATGACCCGAGGTTGGATCATCGGCCGCACCGATGGCTTGGTCAGCCGCGCCTGCGCACCAGGGCGCCGGGTCAGTCACTGGCGCCTCCAGCATTAGACGGTGAGCTGAAGCCAACCGGGGGGACGTAGGGCCCCATGGAGATGATGAAGGTCTCGATGACCTTCCTAGCGATGCGGTAGCCGATGCAGTTCCCGTATCGAGGGGGATCAGGCATGCTGGATACTGATGGGTTTTCCCGATGCGACGCTGTGGCAAGGGCTGCATTTGTATGACATCGATCAGGAATATCCGGGCTGGCGCCTCACGCTACTTTTTCACCGGCGAGTTTGGCGCTGGCGAGTCGATTGAGGCTGACGCCCTGCTCCGCGGCGGCCATGGCAAGCTGGCGGTGGATTTCCGGGGGAATACGCACGCGGAACTCGCCACTGTACTTGCGCTCGGCAAACGGCTTGGGCACGGGCTCTTGGCTGGCTTGGAGCTCGGCGATGACCTGGCTGACCAGTTGGCGAATGCCGCTCAGGGCCTCTTCGGGGGTTGCCGCCAGCCAGCTTAAGGATGGGAATTCAGTGCACAGGCCGACATGTTCCTGATCTTCAGGTGACCAGGTCACGCGGTAGGTGTAATGATCAGGTTGCACTACCGTTTTCCAATTGATCGATTGCCAGGAGCACCTGCCGGACCTGGTACGCCTTGGCGTGGCCGCCTGCGTTCTGGATATTGACTCTTGGGTCGCCGGGCCAGGGTGTTTTGAAAACGAGATGGCTGGTACCGCTCTGACGCGCTGGGCCGAAATAGGCTTCGCAGACTTTCCTCAAATCCGCGAAGCGGATGTTTTGCGGCTCTTCGCGCATGCGCGCGATGATTTTTTCAACAGCCGACATGGCCTATGGTTCCATTAGTGACACCACCTGTCAACACGCCTCCAGTCGCCTGAGGACCTGAAGCAGGGTCCACGATGCTGTCGTGGTCTCCCGGGTGCTGTCGTGGCCGGCTTGGAGCTCGGCGATGCGTTTGGGCTTGGCTCCACCTGGCTGCCTTCTTGCTCCCTCCCCCCTCGCGGGGGAGGGCTGGGGAGAGGGGGTCAATGCCAGGCGGCCGCTGACACGCTACCGCCCTGCCCTGTCAGGTCGGGCATCGGGTCAGGGCCGGGACGTCGGCGGCGGGGGTGCCGGGTCTGGGCGTGAGCGGGTGGGTATTGTTACTGGGATGACCAGTAATGAACATACATAAACCCCGTCGAAATCCGTCCAAATCCGACATTTTCGGCAGTCTGTTTCGATTGCCGGAGGGTTGGTTATCGTCCATGCCAATGATTAACCGCCCGGGGAGGAGGGTCGAGTTGAAGCTAACCCGTCGCACCAGGCCTTCGAATGCGGCATAGAGGCGCATGACCGCCGCGCGCTCCTCGTTCTCTTCAAAGGCCCTTTGCTGCTGTGCCCAGTCGGCGGGTTTCAGGCCGCGTATCTCGGGTAGCCGGGAGACCCATGGATGGTTGAGGTTGGGCTGGTAGTGCACTTGGGCCAGATGGTCCAGCGCGCGGACCCCGTCCATGGCAATCAGTCGGTGCTCAAGAATGGGAGTGGCGGTCGGCCAGGCAATGGGCGAGCCCAGGCTCATGCGGCTTCACCGAGGACGATGGCCAGCACGCGCGCGAGTGAGTTTTCGTTCAGGCGCTCTCCGCCACCCGGGTGTCGCCCGGGGTAGACAAGCCAGATCCAAGGATGGGTCAGTGGAGATGTCTCGCTCTCGGTGGCATGACTCGGTTCGAGATCCGCGATGAGTTTCACTGTCGGTGTGCCGGGCTGATCGCTGAAGACATCCACGCGGCCATAGGCACCGATCAGGATGCTGCCTATTGGACGGAAGGTCACGAGCGCGGTACCGATCCGGACGCGGAGACCCGTCGCGCTATAGCGCCCAAGCGTTTCCTCGTGAATCGATTCTTTGCGGGATTCAAATAAGTCACTTGGGATACCGGCGTTGCTGAGCCACGTCTTGATGTCGCTCATCAGGTTGGTCAGCTCGGCAAGCCATTTATTGCGGCGAGCGGCCCAGTCGAGCTGCTCGACAGGGGTGTGGAGCGCCTTTTCCTGTTGCTGGCGGACGAGTTCGGCGAGTGTCATGATTCAGCCCGCTTGCAGCGCCATAAAGATACGTTGTTGATCGGCCTCGGCCAGGTCCGGGTGCATGGGCAGGCTCATGACCTCGCGGGCCAGTTGCTGGGCGACTGGGGTGCAGTCGGGACAGCAGAGATGGGCGTAGGCCGGTTGCTCATTAGAGCGGCACCGGGTAGTGAACGGCGGTGGGGATGCCGGCGGCGTGCAGGCGGGCCTGGAGGGCGTCGCGGTCCTGGACCCGCAGGGTGTATTGGGCGAAGACGCTGGTGCGGTCGTCCTGGGGCCAGGGAAGGATCCGTGTTGATCCGTGCTCATCCGTGGCTAACAGTTCATGGTAGCGGCGGGCGACGGCCTGGCGTTGGGCGATCTCCTGGTCGAAGCGGTCGAGTTTGGCGAGGACGATGGCGCATTGCAGGGTGTCCATGCGCCCGCCGACGCCGATGGGGGTGTGGACATAACGCTTGCTCTGGCCATGGACGCGGATCTCACGGCAGGCCTGGGCCAGGGCGTCGTCGCTGGTGAAGATGGCGCCGCCGTCGCCATAGCAGCCCAGGGGTTTGCTGGGGAAGAAGCTGGTGCAGCCCAGGGTGCTGAGGTTGCCACTCTTGCGGCCGCGGTAGGTGGCGCCGAAGCTCTGGGCGGCGTCTTCGATGACCGGGAGCTGGCCATGGCGGGCGGCGATGGCGTTGATCGCGTCCATGTCCGCCGGTTGGCCGTAGAGGCTGACGGGCATGATCGCCTTGGTGCGGGGGCCGATCTTGGCCTCGATCAGGGTCGCGTCGATATTGCCGGTGTCGGGCTCGATGTCGACGAAGACCGGGGTGGCGCCGACCAGGACGATGACCTCGGCGGTGGCGACGAAGGTGAAGGGGGTGGTGATGACCTCGTCACCGGGGCCTATCCATGAACTTATCGATCCGGGCGGGTAGAGAAGGCTTTGATCCGTTCCCGGGCTTTAGCCGTCACCGGGGGAAGTTCGTCATCCGGCGGCAGGGGGGCGTTGCGGACCGCATCCAGCCGGGCGCGCATCTGTTCGGCCAGGGCGAGCACTTCCGGCGCCAGTGTGGAGGGGGCGGTGGGCGCGACCACTTCTTCGTCGGCGACTTCCACCAGCACCCGAACGCGGGGGTGGCGCAGATGTAGCGGCTGGGTCAATTCGATCCGCCCTTGGTCATAGATGGCTTCGACTTGCATGGACTTAGGCTCCAGTACTGACCTGTTCGCCTTGGAGGATATGGGTTTTACCGGTGTGGGGACAGATGACGCTGCCCTGCCCGCTCAGGGGTAGGTCCCGTGGTCCGGCAAGGCCGCCAGGCAGTCGAGCCGATATTCGTGCCTGGCCTCCGCCCGGTCGACCCAGGGGTCATGGACATCGACGCGGATGCTGTACTCCCGCAGGGCGTCGATGATGTCCACTACCCGGGTATTGCGCAGGTCGGGGCAGTTTTCCTTGAAGGCCAGGCCCAGGACCAGGACGTGGCTGTTGCAGACGCCGATGCCGCTTACCGCTTGGCGGCTACTTGGTAGACCGCGTTGCGCTCACGCTTGCCGTCGGCAATCACAAGGATCACGAGTTCGGAGTCGCGAACCTCGTACACAAGACGGAAACCGGCGCTGCGCAGCTTGATCTTGTAGCGAGCGGCATGTCCTGACAGCTTTGCGGATGGCACACACGGGTTTTCAAGGCGCTCAGCCAGTTTCTTCTTGAATTGCTCGCGAAGCGTGCCATCCAGCCGCCGCCACTCGTCGAGCGCTTCCGTCTTGAAGCGCAGCTCAAAGCTCATCCAGACTGACCGTGATTTCTTCCTGGTCGGCCCGGGAGTCGGCGATGGCGTTGAGCTCCATATCTTCGAGCCTTTCCATCAGCGCTTCGTAAACGCCGGCAGGCACGCAGTAGAAGGCCGGCTCGTTCCGATTAAGGATGGCGACCGGTTCACCCTCGCCAGCGGCCAGGGTCCCCATCGGGTTACGTTTTAGTTCCGATACGCTGGCGGCGACTCGCGCCAGGACAAGATGTGCCATGGGATTTTCCTGATCGTGGGACGTTCGCCCATGATAGACCTATTTCGAGGGCCTTTAAAAGCACCGTGAAGCGTACTCGTACCGGATGGTTCAAATCTTCAACCTCGCTTCGGAACGAGTGCGCCTTTCCTTACCTATCGATATCTGCTGGCAGGGCAGCCTTTACGTCATACTTGGGCGTGTAGCACGCCACAAGGCTTGTCTGTCTACTTCGCTGCTGGCGGCCGGACGCTGGCGGTAGAGGGGGCCGAGGATTTCCCTGAGCTCGGTAAGGAGGTCGTCCGGGTCCGCGGGCAGGCTGACTATCCGCTCGGGTCCCACTGGAGCGACGAGTTCTTCGTTCGGCACTTTGGTACGGCCAGCGCGGGCAGTTAGGCCGCCTGACTGGTTTGTTCTTGCAGGAGTTTCAACAAAAATTCGGGCGCTAGATCGGCGCCGTTGGCCCAGACGACCGTACCGAGAACCTCATCCTGGCGCGCGGTGGCAAAGAGGGTGGCATCGGTGAGCGGTTCGAAGACCTCTCCCCACAATTCATCGATCTCGACGGCCAGGGGCAGGCCGACGTAGCCCAGGCCGATGATGGCCAGGGGGGTGTCGGGGGCGCTGAGGTGGGTGAGGTCCATCGGAGTGGTCAAGGGGCCGCCCAGGGGTTTGTCTGTGTCAAGCCAGTGTCCTGTAGGTGAGCGCCAGGCTGAGAGCCGCCAGGCATGTACCCCGCCGCGCTCGGTCCGGCGTCCAGTTCCGCCCACACCATGGTCAGATCCGCGTGCGAAGCTTCGAATTCCTTAGGGAGACACTGATTTATTCCAACCTCATGGATTGTATGTGATAAAATATTGCCCATGCTATCTCCGACCGCGAGTCGCCCCATGTCCAAGCAGATCTCCTTTGCCCAAGCCGAGTATGACGCCAAGCGCAAGA